>NZ_JAHTBI010000067.1 GCF_019168305.1 Pseudomonas aegrilactucae | reverse complement strand
AAAAGTCAGCTAACTACCTGATGAATAAAGCAATTTCTGATCTCTCCGCGACAACACTCCGATGATGCCAGCAGTACTGGAAGCTGAAAAACCAGCACCCGGACCAGCTGATGTTCTACCGCATGGGCGACTTCTACGAGATCTTCTACGAAGATGCGAAGAAGGCCGCAAAACTCCTGGATATCACCCTGACCGCCCGCGGCCAGTCGGCGGGCCAGTCGATCCCCATGTGCGGTATCCCCTATCACGCCGCCGAAGGCTACCTGGCCAAGCTGGTCAAGCTGGGCGAGTCGGTGGTGATCTGCGAGCAGATCGGCGACCCGGCCACCAGCAAGGGCCCGGTCGAACGCCAGGTGGTGCGCATCATCACCCCGGGCACGGTCAGCGACGAGGCCTTGCTCGATGAGCGCCGCGACAACCTGATCGCCGCCGTGCTCGGTGACGAGCGCCTGTTCGGCCTGGCTGTGCTGGACATCACCAGCGGCAACTTCACCGTGCAGGAATTCAAGGGCTGGGAGAACCTGCTCGCGGAGCTGGAGCGGGTCAACCCGGTCGAGCTGCTGATCCCCGACGACTGGCCCCAGGGCCTGCCTGCGGAGAAGCGCCGCGGCTCACGCCGCCGTGCGCCCTGGGACTTCGACCGCGATTCGGCACGCAAGAGCCTGTGCCAGCAGTTCGCGACCCAGGACCTCAAGGGCTTCGGCTGCGAGAAGCTGACCCTGGCCATCGGCGCTGCCGGCTGCCTGCTCGGCTACGCCAAGGAAACCCAGCGCACCGCGCTGCCGCACCTGCGCAGCCTCAAGCATGAACGCCTGGACGATACCGTGGTGCTCGACGGCGCCAGCCGGCGCAACCTCGAACTGGACGTGAACCTGGCCGGTGGCCGCGACAACACCCTGCAATCGGTGATCGATCGCTGCCAGACCGCCATGGGCAGCCGCCTGCTGACCCGCTGGCTGAACCGCCCGCTGCGTGACCTCAAGGTCCTGCAGGCGCGCCAGAGCTCGATCCGCTGCCTGCTCGACGGCTATCGCTTCGAAAAGCTGCAACCGCAACTCAAGGACATTGGCGATATCGAGCGGATTCTCGCCCGTATCGGCCTGCGCAATGCCCGCCCGCGCGACCTGGCACGCCTGCGTGACGCCCTCGGCGCCCTGCCCGAGCTGCAGAACGCCATGGCTGAGCTGGAAGCGCCGCACCTGGCACGCCTGGCCGCCATTGCCGGTACCTATCCGGAGCTGGCCGACCTGCTGCAAAAGGCGATCATCGACAACCCCCCAGCGGTCATCCGCGATGGCGGCGTGCTCAAGGTCGGCTACGACGCCGAACTGGACGAGCTGCTGTCGATGAGCGAGAACGCCGGGCAGTTCCTGATCGACCTGGAGGCGCGTGAAAAGGCCCGCACCGGCCTTGCCAACCTCAAGGTCGGCTACAACCGTGTGCACGGCTACTTCATCGAACTGCCGAGCAAGCAGGCCGAGCAGGCCCCGGCCGACTATATCCGTCGCCAGACCCTCAAGGGCGCCGAGCGCTTCATCACCCCCGAGCTCAAGACCTTCGAAGACAAGGCACTGTCGGCCAAAAGCCGTGCCCTGGCCCGCGAAAAGATGCTCTACGATGCGTTGCTCGAAACCCTCATCGGCCACCTCGCGCCGCTGCAGGACACTGCCGCTGCGCTGGGTGAACTGGACGTGGTCAGCAACCTGGCGGAGCGCGCGCTGAACCTTGATCTCAACTGCCCGAGTTTCGTCGACGAACCGTGCATGCGCATCACCCAGGCTCGCCATCCGGTAGTGGAGCAGGTGTTGACCACCCCGTTCGTGGCCAACGACCTGTCCCTGGACGACAACACCCGCATGCTGGTGATCACGGGTCCCAACATGGGTGGTAAATCCACCTATATGCGCCAGACCGCGCTGATCGTGCTGCTGGCCCATATCGGCAGCTTCGTGCCGGCCGCCAGCTGCGAGCTGTCGCTGGTGGACCGCATCTTCACCCGTATCGGCTCCAGCGACGACCTGGCCGGCGGGCGCTCGACCTTCATGGTCGAGATGAGCGAAACCGCCAACATCCTGCACAACGCCACCGAGCGCAGCCTGGTGCTGATGGATGAAGTCGGCCGCGGCACCAGCACCTTCGACGGCCTGTCGCTGGCCTGGGCTGCCGCCGAGCGCCTGGCCCAACTGCGCGCCTACACGCTGTTCGCCACACACTACTTCGAGCTGACCGTGCTGCCCGACAGCGAGCCACTGGTCGCCAACGTGCACCTCAATGCCACCGAGCACAACGAGCGCATCGTGTTCCTGCACCACGTGCTGCCCGGGCCTGCCAGCCAGAGCTATGGCCTGGCGGTGGCGCAGCTGGCCGGCGTGCCGGCACCGGTGATCCAGCGTGCCCGAGAGCACCTGGGCCGCCTGGAAACCAGCAGCCTGCCGCACGAACCGGCCCCGGCGAGCAAGGGTGCGGCCGCCACGCCACACCAGAGCGACCTGTTCGCCAGCCTGCCGCACCCGGCCATCGAGAAGATCGGCAAGCTCGACGTGGACAACATGACCCCACGCCAAGCTATCGAAATGCTCTATGCACTGAAGACTCTGTTATAACGCGCGACCTCACAAACTGATAGAATCCCGCGCGGTTCGGCGGGGTGGCGAGTTATTAGCCTGGCTCGCCGCCGATCTACCGAACCGAGCGGCCCTGTCTGGAAGGGAACGCTGCCGTCGCCTGAGGAGAAAATTAGAAATGACCTTCGTCGTCACCGACAACTGCATCAAGTGCAAGTACACCGACTGTGTAGAAGTCTGTCCGGTGGACTGCTTCTACGAAGGCCCGAACTTCCTGGTCATTCACCCGGATGAGTGCATCGACTGTGCACTGTGCGAGCCTGAGTGCCCCGCCCAAGCGATCTTCTCTGAAGACGAAGTGCCCAGCGGCATGGAGAACTTCATCGAGCTCAACGCGGAGCTGGCTGAAATCTGGCCAAATATCACCGAGAAGAAAGATGCCCTGCCAGACGCTGAAGAGTGGGATGGCAAGAGCGGCAAGATTGCAGATCTGGAGCGCTAAGCGCTACTGGATCACTGAAAAAGGCCCTTCGGGGCCTTTTTTTTTCGCCGGCGTTCTGACGCAGAAGCCGAGGCACTTTATTACAGGCAAAAAAAGGGGCGGTATGACCCGCCCACATTTTTTTCCGTAGTCCCTGTATTCCCTGTCATCGTCCTGATGAATCGCATCCCGCGATGTCCTTGGCGCTCATCCTTGAGAACCTGTGTCAGTCCGTAGACACAGTTCAGATACTATCCTTTGCAGCTGGCAGCGCAACGGGTAAAAGCTCTCAAAAAAAGTCAAACGAGTGGCCGACCCTTAAAATAAATTACATATAAATCAATTAGATAGAAAAAGTAGGATGTATAAATCAACGACGTTTTACTTGCCTACATAGCAAAGGCTTACGCATTCTGTAAGCGATAGCCTACAACGGTAATAACAATTTCAACCCGGAAATATTGCCACGCTCAAATCCGGCACAGACAAAAACGCCTCGACAAGTCGAGGCGCCTTTCACAGCCATCGCGGTTACTGGAACAACGACTCGCTGGACAGACCATTCTTCTCGAGGATCTCGCGCAGACGCTTGAGCCCCTCAACCTGGATCTGGCGCACCCGTTCACGGGTAAGGCCGATCTCCAGGCCAACATCTTCCAAGGTGCTGCTCTCATGGCCGCGCAAGCCGAAGCGGCGAATCACCACCTCGCGTTGCTTGTCGGTCAATTCGCCCAGCCACTGGTCGATGCTCTGTGACAGATCATCATCTTGCAACAGCTCGCACGGATCAGTGGGCCGATCGTCGGTGAGGGTATCGAGCAGGGTCTTGTCCGAGTCAGGCCCCAGTGAAACATCCACCGAAGAGACCCGTTCGTTCAGGCCCAGCATGCGTTTGACCTCGCCCACCGGTTTTTCCAGCAGGTTGGCGATCTCTTCCGGGGAGGGTTCGTGATCGAGCTTCTGGGTCAGTTCGCGCGCTGCACGCAGGTACACGTTCAGCTCCTTGACCACATGAATCGGCAGTCGGATGGTGCGCGTCTGGTTCATGATGGCGCGTTCGATGGTTTGCCGGATCCACCACGTTGCGTAGGTGGAAAAACGGAAACCACGCTCGGGGTCGAACTTCTCGACCGCTCGAATCAGGCCCAGGTTGCCCTCCTCGATCAGGTCCAGCAACGACAGCCCACGGTTGACGTATCGGCGTGCAATCTTCACCACCAGGCGCAGGTTGCTTTCGATCATGCGTTTACGCCCGGCGGGGTCACCACTTTGCGACAGACGCGCAAAATGGACTTCTTCCTCCGGGGAAAGCAGGGGCGAAAAGCCGATTTCGTTAAGATATAACTGAGTTGCATCAAGCGCTCGAGTGTAATCGATATACTTGTGCTGTTTGAGCGCTGAGCCTTGTTTAGCCCTGGTCCGAACCGGAGATACAGCAGGTTCGTCTGACACCACATCCGTTTCCAAAACGATGCCGGTCTCCATGAGGAGAACCTCATCGTCGATGTCAAACTCCGGCACTTCTTTACTGAGAGCCATTGTTATAGTCCTTTGCTGAGTTCGAACTCAGACTCAAGCGGCGCCTATATCCTTGGCAACGCTGGAGCCTGTCCCCACTACGCGAAGGAACAGGCCGGGTACATGCTTATCAACGACGTGGCAGAAACTGCAACGGATCAACTGGTTTGCCCTGACGGCGAATCTCGAAATGAAGCTTCACCCGGTCGGTGCCCGTGGACCCCATTTCGGCAATTGTCTGCCCAACCTTGACCTGCTGACCCTCCCGAACCAAAAGCCTGCGGTTGTGACCGTAGGCACTTACGTAGGTATCGCTGTGTTTGATGATTACCAATTCGCCGTAGCCCCGCAAGCCACTTCCGGCGTATACAACGGAACCATCTGACGCAGCAAAAACAGGCTGTCCCAAATCACCCGCGATATCAATGCCTTTATTCAAACTACCGTTTGAAGCAAATTTTCCAATCAGCACACCGTTTGCCGGCCACGCCCAGCCACCGGCTGAACGCTCCGAAGCCGGTACCTGAACCGGGGTGGTGGCGACGACAGCCGGCGCAGTGGAACCGCTCGTCGGCGTTGTTTTCGCCGGTGGCGGGGTACCCGCCGGACGCCGGGTGACCGTGGTCTTGCTCGACGGCGAGGTCGAGGTCACCACGCGTGAGCCGCTACTGGTACCGGTGGCGGAGCCGAAGCGGATCGCCTGGCCGGGGCGGATGGTGTAAGGCGCAGCAATCCCGTTACGGGCTGCCAGTTCCTTGTAGTCCCAGCCATAACGAAAGGCGATGGAAAACAGCGTGTCGCCGGGGCGCACCACGTACTGCCCGGTAGTGACCACGGGGCGCTTGGGCGCGGCGTTGTTGCGATCGACCACCCCCACGCTGCTTGACGATGTACTGGAACACCCTGAAACCAGCGTACCCAAGGCGAGTGCAATCACCAGAAGCTTGAAGCTCGATAGACCCATGCGCTGCCGAATGACTGTGTGACTCACCCGCCGCTCCCTTATGTGGTGACGATACAAGAATGCAATAGTGTTGCAATTATAACCGAGCGCACGCGCAATGCAGATCAACTGCTCGCGCACAGCGTGCGTCAGCTCAAGAAACCGCACGCCTCATAGACCCGTCAATGCTCCGGGAATTCGGCGCCGGTGAAAAAACTTCGGCTCAGTTCAACGTACCGTTGAGCAACGGCACGAAACGTACGTCGCACAGCTTGCGTCGGGAGAACCCGTGCTCTTCACGCACGATCAGCAGCAACTGCTGGGTTTCGCCGCTCGCCCCTACCGGGATGACCAGGCGACCGCCCGGCGCCAGTTGATCAAGCAATGCCTGCGGTACCTGCGGTGCGCCGGCGGTGACGATGATGCCATTGTAGGGCGCCAAGGCAGGCCAACCTTCGAAACCATCACCCCAGCGAAACACCAGGTTGCGCAGGTTGAGCTCGACCATGCGCTCCTTGGCCCGGTCCTGCAGCACCTTGATGCGCTCGACCGAGAACACCCGCTCCACCAGTTGCGCCAGCACCGCGGTCTGGTATCCGGAACCTGTGCCGATCTCCAGCACCTTGTCCAGCGGGCCGTCCTCGAGCAGCACTTCACTCATGTACGCCACCATGAACGGCTGCGAGATGGTCTGGTTGCTGCCGATCGGCAAGGCGGTGTCTTCATACGCACGATGCGACAAGGCTTCATCGACGAACAGGTGGCGCGGGGTGTTGCGTAGCACCTCAAGCACCTTCTGGTCCTTGATGCCCTCCTCGATCAGGCGCTGGATCAGCCGTTCACGGGTTCGTTGCGAAGTAAAACCGATACCATGGCGCATCAGATCCTCCGGCTCTCGCATCAGAGCAACCCCTCCAACCAGCCATCAAGGCGTTCGAAGGCGTCGTTGAAGGTGCGGTCAAGCTGCAACGGGGTGATCGAGACATAGCCCTGCATCACCGCGTGAAAATCGGTACCCGGGCCACCGTCCTCGGCATCCCCGGCCACGGCGATCCAATAGCCTTCCTTGCCACGCGGGTTGACCACCCTGGTCGGCGCGGCAGCCCGTGCCCGATGCCCCAGGCGCGTGAGCTGGATGCCGCGGATATGCTCCAGCGGCAGGTTGGGAATGTTCACGTTTAGCACCGTCCGTGGTGGCAACTGCAGGGTTGAATGCGCCTCGACCAGCTTGCGCGCGAAATACGCGGCGGTGGGCAGGTTGTCGGGCAAGCGCGAGAGCAGCGAAAAGGCGAAGGAGGTCCCCCCCAGGAAGCGCCCCTCAAGCGCGGCCGCGACCGTACCCGAGTACAGCACGTCATCGCCCAGGTTCGCGCCCAGGTTGATCCCCGAGACCACCATGTCCGGCGTCGGCTCCAGCAACCCGTTCAGGCCCAGGTGCACGCAGTCGGTCGGCGTGCCATTGAGGCTGATGAAACCGTTGGCCAGGGTGTGCGGGTGCAAGGGACGGTCGAGCGTCAGCGAGCTGCTGGCGCCGCTTTTGTCCTGGTCAGGTGCGATCACCACACACTCGGCATAGTCCGCCAGCGCGGCATGCAGCGCGGCGAGGCCTGGGGCGGTGACCCCGTCGTCGTTCGAAATCAGAATACGCATGGGCTGTCCGTCTGCCCTGCCGGCACCAGATCGACGAGTTCGCGCACCACGACGGTGGCGAAGCATCCGGCCGGAAGGACGAATTCCAGTTGCAGGATATCAGGCTCGGGATAATGCCACGTCAAGCCGCCAATGGGCAGCCGCAGAATGCGCCGTTCCTGCTTGAGGTTGGCGTTGGCCAGCCAGTGGCACAGCGCAGCGTGCTGCTCGGCCACACGCTGCTCGATGGCACCAGCGGCGCCGACCGTAGCCGGCTCGCCTTCGCCCCATAGCGGCCCGGTGGGGTGCAGGTCGAGAATCGCCAGGCGCGGGTCACTGCAGTCGGCTTCACCGGCGGGGAAAAAACTGCGGCTGTCGGTAAACGCCAGCAGGTCGCCGACCTGGGCGTGTTGCCAACTGCCGTCGGCGACGCGCTCGGCCAGCACCTGGTTGAACACGTAGCTGCGGGCCGTGGACAGCAGCCGCGAACGCACGTTGCGCTGCTCGGGCAATGCCTTGCGCTCGGCCCACTGGCGGGCGTCGTGGACGTTGCCGCCATCGAAGCCAAAGCGCTGGCTGCCGAAGTAGTTCGGCACGCCTTGGGCACGCAGGTGCTGCAGGCGCGCGTCCAGCGCGGCGTGATCACCCTTCAACGCGGTCAGGCGCAGGGTGAAGCCATTGGCCGAGTGCGCACCACGCTGCAACTTGCGCGAGTGGCGTGTGCCCTTGAGGATGCTCAGGGTTTCGTTTTCGGCCGCGCTCAGGTCCGGGTCGGCCTTGCCCGGCAGGTGCAGGCTGAACCACTGACGGGTCAGCGCCTGACGGTCCTTGAGGCCGGCATAGCTGACCGTGCGCAGCGGTACGCCGGCGGCACGGGCCAGGCGACGTGCCGCCTCTTCGGTATTGAGGTCGCGCTTCTCGACCCACAGCCACAGGTGCTCGCCTTCGCCGGACAATGGAATGTCGAGCACTTCGTCGACCTGGAAATCGTCCGCCGTGGCCTTGAGGATGGCCGTTCCCAGTGCCGGGCCGGATGCGCGCGGGCCGAGCAGTTCGAGTTCGGTCATGCGCGCAGCAACAAGGCGACGGCGTGAACGGCAATGCCTTCTTCACGGCCGGTGAAACCGAGCTTCTCTTCGGTGGTGGCCTTGACGTTGACCTGGTCGAGTTCGACCTGCAGGTCCTGGGCGATGTGGGCGCGCATGCTCTCGATGTGCGGTGCCATCTTCGGCGCCTGGGCGACGATGGTGGCGTCGACGTTGCCCACCTTCCAGCCCTTGGCATGGATGATCGACACCACGTGGCGCAGCAGCACACGGCTGTCAGCCCCCTTGAACTGGGGGTCGGTATCGGGGAAGTGCTTGCCGATGTCGCCCAGCGCGGCAGCGCCCAGCAGGGCATCGCTCACGGCGTGCAGCACGACATCGCCATCGGAGTGCGCGAGCAGGCCGAACTTGTGCGCAATGCGCACGCCGCCCAAGGTGATGAAATCGCCGTCCGCGAAGCGGTGCACATCGTAGCCGTGGCCAATACGCATAAAAAAACGCCCTGATTGAGTCAGGGCGTGATTCTACCTGCTTTGCAGGGGGTTTGGCTTATTTGTAGGACCGTACCTACAGGGGGTGCAGTGCCATCGCATGATGGCGCAGGTGGTCATCGATGAAGCTGGCGATGAAGTAGTAGCTGTGGTCGTAACCTGGCTGCAAGCGCAGCGTAAGCGGGTAGCCCGCCGCCTGTGCCGCCTGGGCGAGCACTTCGGGCTTGAGCTGGCTTTCCAGGAAATCATCGCGATCACCCTGGTCGACCAGCAGTGGCAACTGCTCTTGCGCCTGGCCGATCAGCACACTGGCATCCCACTGGCGCCAGCACGAACGGTCTTCACCCAGGTAGCGGCTGAACGCCTTCTGGCCCCACGGGCAATCCATCGGGTTGCTGATGGGCGAGAACGCCGAGACCGAGGCATAGCGCCCGGGGTTGCGCAACGCGCACACCAGCGCGCCATGCCCGCCCATGGAGTGGCCGCTGATGCTGCGCGCGTCGGAGGCCGGAAAATGCGCCTCCACCAACGCCGGCAGCTCCTGCACCACGTAGTCATGCATGCGGTAGTGCCTGGCCCACGGCTGCTCGGTGGCATTGAGGTAGAAGCCTGCGCCCAGGCCGAAGTCCCACGCGCCATCCGGGTCACCCGGCACCTGCGGCCCGCGCGGGCTGGTGTCGGGCGCCACGATGATCAACCCCAGCTCGGCGGCGAGCTTGTGCGCGCCGGCCTTGTGCATGAAGTTCTCGTCGGTGCAGGTCAGGCCGCTCAGCCAGTACAGCACCGGCAGTTTGGCGCCCTGCTCGGCCTGTGGCGGCAGGTACACGGCAAACACCATGTCGCAGCCCAGCACCGTCGATCGGTGCCGGTAGCGCTTGTGCCAGCCGCCGAAGCTTTTCTGGCAGGAGATGTTTTCCAGGCTCATGACAGACCTCAGAAGTGGATGACGCTGCGGATGCTCTTGCCTTCATGCATCAGGTCGAAGGCCTTGTTGATGTCTTCCAGGCCCATGGTGTGGGTGATGAAGGTGTCCAGTGGAATCTCGCCTTTCTCGGCCATGTCGACGTAGCTCGGCAGCTCGCTGCGACCGCGTACGCCGCCGAATGCCGAACCACGCCAGACGCGACCGGTCACCAGCTGGAACGGGCGCGTGGCGATTTCCTGGCCGGCACCGGCGACACCGATGATCACCGACTCGCCCCAGCCCTTGTGGCAGCATTCCAGCGCGGCGCGCATCAGTTGCACGTTGCCGATGCACTCGAACGAGAAGTCCACGCCGCCATCGGTCAGGTCCACGATCACTTCCTGGATCGGGCGGCCGTAGTCTTTCGGGTTGATGCAGTCGGTAGCGCCCAGTTGACGGGCGATCTCGAACTTGGCCGGGTTGATGTCGATGGCGATGATGCGGCTGGCCTTGGCCTTGACCGCCCCGATCACCGCCGACAGGCCGATGCCGCCCAGGCCGAAGATGGCCACGGTATCACCCGGCTTGACCTTGGCGGTGTTGAGCACCGCACCGATACCGGTGGTGACGCCGCAACCGAGCAGGCAGACCTTCTCCAGTGGCGCTTCTTTCTGGATCTTGGCCACGGAAATTTCCGGCAGCACGGTGTACTCGGAGAAGGTCGAGGTGCCCATGTAGTGGAACAACTGCTGGCCCTTGTAGGAGAAACGCGTGGTGCCGTCCGGCATCAGGCCCTTGCCCTGGGTGGCGCGGATGGCCTGGCACAGGTTGGTCTTGCCGGATTTGCAGAACTTGCACTGCCCGCATTCGGGGGTGTACAGCGGGATCACGTGGTCACCCACGGCCACCGAGGTCACGCCCTCGCCGACGGCTTCGACGATGGCGCCGCCTTCATGGCCCAGGATCGAGGGGAAGATGCCTTCCGGGTCGGCACCGGACAGGGTGTAGGCGTCGGTATGGCAGACGCCGCTGGCCACCACGCGCAGCAGCACTTCACCGGCCTTGGGCATGGCCACGTCGACTTCGACGATCTCCAGCGGTTTCTTGGCCTCGAAGGCGACGGCGGCACGGGACTTGATCATCAGGGTTCTCCACAGGAATTCAAATTCAGGCCTGCAGTGTAATTCATCGTCTTTTGATGAATAATCCGACCAAACACAAAACATTATTGCCACACAGGGATAATCGATGAACAGCCGCTGGGAAGGCATCGACGAGTTTGTCGCCGTGGCCGAGTCGGGCCAGTTCACGGCGGCGGCCGAACGCCTGGGCGTATCGTCCTCGCACGTGAGTCGCGCGGTGGCGCGCCTGGAGGACCGTTTGCAGACACGCCTGCTGTACCGCAGCACGCGCAAGGTGACCTTGAGCGAGGCCGGGCAGACCTTTCTGCAGCATTGCCAGCGCTTGCAGGACGGGCGCGAGGAAGCGCTGCGCGCCATGGGCGATTTGACCAGCGAACCCAAGGGCCTGCTGCGCATGACCTGCGCGGTGGCCTATGGCGAACGCTTCATCGTGCCGCTGGTGACGCGCTTCATGGCGCAGTACCCGCAACTGCGGGTGGACATCGAGCTGAGCAACCGCACCCTGGACCTGCTGCATGAGGGCATGGACATGGCGATCCGGCTGGGCCGCCTGCAGGAGTCGCGGCTGGTGGCCGCGCGGCTGGCGCCGCGGCGCATGTACCTGTGCGCTTCGCCCGAGTACCTGGAGCGCTATGGCCGCCCGCACAGCCTTTCGGAGCTGGCGCGGCACAACTGCCTGATTGGCAGTACCGATATCTGGGCCTTGCAGCAGGACGGGCGCGAGCTGACGCAACGGGTACAGGGCAACTGGCGCTGCAACAGCGGTCAGGCCGTGCTGGATGCGGCGTTGCAGGGTGTGGGGTTGTGCCAGTTGCCCGACTACTACGTGCTGGAGCACCTGGGCAGCGGCGCGCTGGTATCGCTGCTGGAGGCGCATCAGCCGCCGAACACAGCGGTGTGGGCACTGTATCCGCAGCAGCGGCATCTATCGCCCAAGGTGCGCAAGCTGGTGGACTACCTGCGCGTGGGGTTGGGGCAACTGCCCGAGTACCGCAGCGTCTAGAAAAGCTTCGCTGGCAAGCCAGCGCCCACAGGGAAATGCGCAATCCTTGAAAGCACCGTAGTACCTTGTGGGAGCTGGCTTGCCAGCGAATGGGCCAACTCGATCAATTGCCGCGATTGGCCCAGCGTTGGCGCAACCACTCCAAGTCTTCGGGGCGCGTCACCTTGATGTTGTCGTTGCGCCCTTCGATCAGCCGCGGCGCCTGCCCCGACCATTCGATGGCCGACGCTTCATCGGTAATCGCCACGCCCGCCACCAGGCTGTCCGCCAACGCCCGGTGCAACGCCCCCAGGCGAAACATCTGCGGGGTGTACGCCTGCCACACCGTACTGCGATCGATGGTAGCGCTCACCCGGCCATTCGCATCGGCACGCTTGAGCGTGTCGCGCGCCGGCACCGCCAGCAGGCCACCCACCGGGTCATCCGCCAACTCACTCAGCAAGCGGTCAAGGTCGGCACGCGCAAGGTTCGGTCGCGCCGCGTCATGCACCAGCACCCAGTCGCCATCGGCCGCGCCCTGGGCGTGCAGCAGCAACAAGGCATTGAGCACCGAATCGGCACGCTCGCGCCCACCCGCGGCGCGCTGGATTCGCGCATCCCCGGCACACGCCAGGCCCGGCCAGTAGGGATCGTGCGCGGCAATGCTGACCACCACGCCCTTCAGGCACGGGTGGCCAAGAAAACAGTCGAGGCTATGTTCCAGAATCGTCCGCCCGCCCAGTTGCAGGTACTGCTTGGGGCGGTCGGCAGCCATGCGGGCACCTACGCCCGCAGCGGGAATCACTGCCCAGAAGGCAGGCAGGGCATCTGTCATTGGGCCAACTGGTAGAGGGTTTCACCCTCCTTGACCATGCCCAGCTCGTGACGCGCCCGTTCTTCAACGGTTTCCATACCTTTCTTCAACTCCAGCACTTCTGCATCAAGCACGCGATTACGCTCCAGCAAACGCTCGTTTTCAGCGTGCTGTTCTGCAATTTGCTGCTTGAGGTCGGTGACCTGGGCCAGGCTGCCGTTGCCGACCCACAGGCGATACTGCAGGCCACCGAGCAACAGGAGCAAGACGAGGAACAACCAATAGGGACTACGCATCAGGGTATCCACTGGAAAAAGCCGCCATTGCGCAAGACGCTGATGGCACGAAGCCTGGCCGAAGCCAGGCTTTGTGGGACAAGCACTTGCAGCAAAGGGTTGCAGAAAGATCAGTCGCCTCTTTCAGCCACGCCCTGCGGCCTTTTTACCATTTCTCGCTTAGCCGCGAAACTCGGAGCGGCCACGGTATACAGCCTTGCTGCCCAGTTGCTCTTCGATACGCAGCAGTTGGTTGTACTTGGAAACGCGGTCGGAACGGCACAGCGAACCGGTCTTGATCTGGCCAGCAGCAGTCCCTACGGCAAGGTCGGCAATGGTCGAATCTTCGGTTTCGCCCGAACGGTGCGAGATCACCGCGGTGTAACCGGCAGCCTTGGCCATCTGGATGGCTTCCAGGGTTTCGGTCAGGGTGCCGATCTGGTTGAACTTGATCAGGATCGAGTTGGCGATGCGCTTGTCGATGCCTTCCTTCAGGATCTTGGTGTTGGTCACGAACAGATCGTCACCGACCAGTTGTACCTTCTCGCCGATCTTGTCGGTGAGGATCTTCCAGCCAGCCCAGTCGGACTCATCCAGGCCATCTTCGATGGAGATGATCGGGAAGCGCTCGGTCAGGCCCTTGAGGTAGTCGGCAAAACCTTCGGCGTCGAACGACTTGCCTTCACCGGACAGGTTGTACTTGCCGTCTTCGTAGAACTCGCTCGCGGCGCAGTCCAGGGCCAGGGTCACGTCGGTGCCCAGGGTGTAACCGGCGTTGGCGATGGCTTCGGCGATGGCCGACAGCGCGTCTTCGTTGGACGCCAGGTTCGGCGCGAAACCACCTTCGTCACCCACGGCAGTGTTCAGGCCACGGGCCTTCAGTACGGCCTTGAGGTGATGGAAAATCTCGGTGCCCATGCGCAGCGCGTCGGAGAAGGTCTTGGCGCCAACCGGCTGAACCATGAACTCCTGGATGTCGACGTTGTTATCGGCATGCTCGCCACCGTTGATGATGTTCATCATCGGGACCGGCATGGAGTATTGGCCAGGGGTGCCATTGAGGTTGGCAATGTGTGCGTACAGCGGCAGGTCCTGGTCCTGTGCAGCAGCCTTGGCAGCGGCCAGGGACACGGCGAGGATGGCATTGGCGCCCAGGTTGCCCTTGTTCTCGGTACCGTCGAGCTTGATCATCGCCAGGTCGAGGGCTTTCTGCTCGACCGGGTCCTTGCCCAGCAGCAGGTCGCGGATCGGACCATTGATGTTGGCGACTGCCTTGAGTACGCCCTTGCCCATGTAACGGCTCTTGTCGCCATCACGCAGCTCCAGCGCTTCGCGCGAGCCAGTGGAAGCACCCGACGGCGCACAGGCGCTGCCGATGATGCCGTTGTCGAGCAGTACGTCCGCTTCGACGGTAGGGTTACCGCGCGAATCGAGAACTTCACGACCTTTGATGTCGACGATCTTTGCCATTGTTGTAAGCACTCCAGAATTGACGAAAACAACGCAGCTGAGAAAAAACCGGGTCCGTCACAGGCGGTTGGCACACGGGCAGGCCTGACGCGGACAAGCCCCTGACCCGAGGGTCAGGGGATGAACGGGCGGTACTTTACCGGAGAATCGAGTGTTACGCGGTTTCTACCGTCGGAAAACCCTTAACCAGTTCGTCCAGTTGCTTGAGCTGGGCCAGGAATGGCTCCAGCTTGTCCAGGCGCAGGGCGCACGGGCCGTCGCACCTGGCGTTGTCCGGGTCTGGGTGAGCCTCGAGGAACAGGCCCGCCAGGCCCTGGCTGAGGCCGGCCTTGGCCAGGTCGGTGACCTGGGCACGCCGCCCACCGGCGGAATCGGCGCGCCCCCCCGGCATCTGCAGGGCGTGGGTCACGTCGAAGAACACCGGGTACTCGAACTGCTTCATGATGCCGAAGCCGAGCATGTCCACTACCAGGTTGTTGTAGCCGAAGCTCGAACCGCGCTCGCAGAGGATCAACTGATCATTGCCGGCCTCTTCGCACTTGGTCAGGATGTGCTGCATCTCCTGGGGTGCGAGGAACTGGGCTTTCTTGATGTTGATCACCGCGCCGGTCTTGGCCATGGCCACCACCAGGTCGGTCTGACGCGACAGGAAGGCCGGCAACTGGATGATGTCGCACACGTCGGCCACGGCTTGCGCCTGGTGCGGCTCGTGCACGTCGGTGATCACGGGCACGTTGAAGGTGCGCTTGATCTCTTCGAAGATCTTCATCCCCTCTTCCAGGCCTGGGCCGCGGTAGGAGTTGATCGACGAACGGTTTGCCTTGTCGAAGCTGGCCTTGAACACGTAGGGGATACCGAGCTTCTCGGTAACCCGCACGTACTCTTCACAGACCTTCAGGGCCAGGTCACGGGACTCCAGCACGTTCATGCCGCCGAACAGGACGAACGGCTTGTCGTTGGCGATCTCGATGCTGCCGACGCGGATGATCTTCTGGGTCATGGATCAGGCCTTGTTCTTTTGAGCCAATGCAGCTTTGACGAAGCCACTGAACAGCGGGTGGCCGTCACGCGGGGTGGAGGTGAACTCCGGGTGGAACTGGCAGGCCACGAACCATGGATGATCCTTGGACTCGACCACTTCGACCAGCGCGCCGTCGCCGGAACGACCGGACACCACCAGGCCAGCTTCAACCAGCTGCGGCAGCAGGTTGTTGTTGACCTCGTAACGGTGACGGTGACGCTCGACGATCACGTCCTTGGCGTAGCAGTCGTGCACCTTGGAGCCGCTCTGCAGCTGGCACTCCTGGGCGCCCAGACGCATGGTGCCGCCGAGGTCGGAGGCTTCGGTACGGGTTTCGACCGCGCCGGTGGCGTCTTCCCACTCGGTGATCAGGCCCACGACCGGGTGAGCGCTGGCGCGATCGAACTCGGTGGAGTTGGCGTCTTTCCAGCCCATCACGTTACGGGCGAACTCGATGACCGCCACTTGCATGCCCAGGCAGATCCCCAGGTACGGCACCTTGTTTTCACGGGCGTACTGCACGGCAGTGATCTTGCCTTCGACACCGCGCAGGCCGAAACCGCCGGGTACCAGGATCGCGTCGACGCCTTCAAGCAGGCCAGTGCCCTGGTTCTCGATGTCTTCGGAGTCGATGTAGCGCAGGTTGACCTTGGTGCGGTTGCTGATGCCGGCATGGCTCATCGCTTCGATCAGCGACTTGTAGGCATCGAGCAGTTCCATGTACTTGCCGACCATGGCGATGGTGACTTCGTGCTCGGGGTTGAGCTTGGCGTCGACCACCGCGTCCCACTCGGACAGGTCGGCGCTGCCGCACTGCAGGCCGAAGCGCTCGACGACGAAGTCGTCCAGGCCCTGGGAGTGCAGGATGCCCGGGATCTTGTAGATGGTGTCGGCGTCTTCCAGCGCGATCACCGCACGTTCTTCAACGTTGGTGAACTGGGCGATCTTGCGACGCGACGAGCTGTCGATCGGGTGATCGGAGCGGCACACCAGCACGTCAGGCTGCAGGCCGATGGAGCGCAGTTCCTTGACCGAATGCTGGGTAGGCTTGGTCTTGGTCTCGCCGGCGGTGGCGATGTACGGCACCAGCGTCAGGTGCATCAGCATCGCGCGCTTGGCGCCGACTTCGAAACGCAGCTGACGAATGGCCTCGAGGAACGGTTGCGACTCGATGTCACCCACCGTGCCACCGATCTCGACCATGGCAACGTCCGCATCGCCTGCGCCCTTGATGATGCGGCGCTTGATTTCGTCGGTGATGTGCGGGATCACCTGGATGGTGGCGCCCAGGTAGTCACCACGGCGCTCTTTGCGCAGCACGTGCTCGTAGACACGGCCGGTGGTGAAGTTGTTGTTCTGGGTCATGGTCGTGCGGATGAACCGCTCGTAGTGGCCCAGGTCCAGGTCGGTCTCGGCGCCGTCGTGGGTGACGAACACTTCACCGTGCTGGAACGGGCTCATGGTGCCCGGGTCGACGTTGATGTACGGGTCGAGCTTGAGCATGGTGACCTTGAGCCCCCGCGCCTCCAGGATGGCCGCCAATGAAGCCGAGGCAATGCCTTTCCCCAATGAAGAAACAACACCGCCCGTGACGAATATGTAGCGCGTCATGAAAAACCCTAGAAGTCTGCGTTAAAGCGGTCTGTGCCGCCGGGGAAAGCGAAGGAAGGCCGAAGCCCCCGATCACCTGCGTCAATTACAGTGCATCTTAAAAAACTGCCGCGCATGGACAGACCGGGGGTTGAGAACCCGGCATGAAGCTCGCTAAACATTTTTAGAATCGCCCAGCAAAAAACTGCTTGGTAATCGGCAACAACCGTGATTCAGAGCAAACCACAGAAGTTGTATCAAGAAGGGAGCGTAGTCTACCGGAATGTCCCTTTCATCTCAAACCTTGCGCGCTTGTCGGCACGCGCCAGTGCAATTGCCAGGCAGCCTGGCCCAGCCCCGACAGGTTTGCCACCGCCACCAGCCGCTCGTCCAGGAACAGCAGCGGCAGGCGCGCACGGGCAAACCGTGGCAGCTGGCGCTCGTTGAGCAGGCGCTTGAGGTCGCGCCGGCCTCGGCCCTCCAGCTCGAACAGCTCACCGCCCTGACGGTAGCGCACCTGCAACGGCCCCTGCGGCAATCGGCCGCTGAGCGACAGGCTGCCATTGCCGGGCAGGTCCAGCGGCCGGCTCGGGTCGACCCACGCCACCGGAGCCTGCAGCGGCGCCAGCCACTCGGCGCTCAGCCAGTAGATGCGTTCGGCGCTGCGATGCACTTCACCGTCAGCCAGGCGCCATAGCGGCCGCCCTTGCCCGCCGGCATCGCGCAGGTCCTCCCAGCCCGACCAGTGGCGCGTGTCGGGCAAACGGGTGCGTGCGGCCAGCCAGTATTGCAGGGCGTTGCGCTGACGCGCCGGCGACAGCTGGCGCAGCACCTGCAGGTCGAGCGAGGGGCAACCGAGCCAGTCGAACGGGTCAGGCGTCGCAGCCTGGGCCAGGTCCTGTTGCGCCAGCTCATCCAGCAGGCCCTGCGCCTCGCCAAGGTGCGCGGCACTGCGTGCCAGGCTGCGAGCGGCCTGGGGCCAACGCTGGGCCAGCATCGGCAGCATCTGATGGCGCAAGTAGTTGCGCGAGAACCGGGTGTCGTCATTGGACGGGTCGTCGATCCACTGCAAACCGTGCGCCTGGGCATAGGCCAGCAGTTCATCGCGGGAGGTGTCCAGCAGCGGGCGCAGCAAGGTGCCCGCCCCTAACGGGCGCTGCACCGGCATGCTCGCCAGCCCTCGCAAACCGGCGCCACGCAGCAGGCGAAAGAGCAGGGTTTCGGCCTGGTCGTCGCGGTGCTGGCCGGTCAGCAGCAGCTCGCCGGGGCGCAAGGCCTGGACGAACGCTGCGTAGCGCGCATCGCGCGCGCCCTGTTCCAGGCTGGCGCCGGGGGGCACCTGCACGTGGATGACCTGCAGCGGCACGCCCAGGCTGTCGCACAGGCGCTGGCAGTGGGCTGGCCACGCATCAGCCGCAGCTTGCAGGCCGTGATGGATGTGGATGGCGCGAAGGGGCATGGCCGGGTTCTGGGCCAGCAGGTGCAGCAGAACAGTGGAGTCGAGGCCGCCGGAGAGGGCGACGCACCAGCCGGGGGCTTGGTGCCAGGGGCAGAGCGTGGTGCGCAGGTCGATCATCGGTGGCACCTCACACGCGGGGGCTGCTGTGCAGCCCTTCGCTGGCAAGCCAGCTCCCACAGGGACCGCGCCGCCTTCAGGCCAGGCGATTTACCTGTGGGAGCTGGCTTGCCAGCGAAAGGGCCAGCGGTGATGTCAGATCAGAGCCCGTAGCTCATCAGGCGATCGTAACGACGCTTGAGCAGCGCATCGCTGTCGAAGCCCTTGAGCATGTCCAACTGCTCGGTCAGCGAGGCACGGATATTGGCCGAGGTCTTGGCCGGATCACGGTGCGCGCCGCCCAACGGCTCGGCAATCACCTGGTCCACGATACCCAGGCCCTTCAGGCGCTCGGCAGTGATGCCCATGGCTTCGGCCGCGTCCGCTGCCTTCTCTGCGGTTTTCCACAGGATCGAGGCGCAGCCTTCCGGCGAGATCACCGCGTAGGTGGAGTACTGCAGCATGTTCAACTGGTCGCACACGCCGATCGCCAGCGCACCGCCCGAACCACCTTCACCGATCACGGTGGCGATGATCGGGGTTTTCAGGCGCGCCATGACGCGCAGGTTCCAGGCGATCGCTTCGCTCTGGTTGCGCTCTTCGGCATCGATGCCTGGGTAAGCACCCGGGGTATCGATGAAGGTCAGGATCGGCATCTTGAAGCGCTCGGCCATTTCCATCAGGCGGCACGCCTTGCGGTAGCCCTCAGGACGCGGCATGCCGAAGTTGCGGCGCACCTTCTCGCGCACTTCACGGCCTTTCTGGTGACCGATCACCATCACCGGCTGGTCGTCCAGGCGCGCAATGCCGCCCACGATCGCGGCGTCGTCGGAGAAGTGACGGTCGCCATGCAGCTCGTCGAACTCGGTGAAGATGTGATCGATGTAGTCCAGGGTATACGGGCGACGCGGGTGACGCGCCAGACGCGCGATCTGCCAACTGGTCAGGTTGCCGAAAATGCTTTCGGTCAGCGTGCTGCTCTTGTCTTGCAGACGGGCGATTTCATCGCCGATGTTCAGCGAGTTGTCATTGCCGACCAGGCGCAGCTCTTCGATCTTGGCTTGCAGGTCAGCAATCGGCTGTTCGAAATCCAGAAAATTCGGGTTCATAGGCATCCGTCTTGGGTCGACGGCCAGGCGGCCGGCCGGTTGATCCGTTTGGCGCCCTACCTTAAGGGATCAGGCGCATTCAGGTCGAGATTAAAAATTCATCAATTCATCGATATTGCAGGAAGACGTTCTCACGCCCGAACTGGTCACGCAGGGCCTGAATCAGTCCATCCGCCGGGTCGATACGCCAGCTCTCGCCAAATTGCAGCAAGGCGCGGGCGTCGCTGCCGGTGTATTCCATGCTGATCGGGCACGCACCACGGTGGCGCTTGAACAGCTCGCCGAGCCAGGCCAGCCGATCGCCCTTGAGCGCGTCGGCGTGAATCTTCAGGCGCAGGCTTTCGGCCAGGTTGGTCCGCGCATCCTCCATGCTCATCACGCGCTTGACCCGCAGACGCAGGCCGCCGGAGAAATCGTCGTTGCTCACCTCCCCTTCCACCACCACCATCGCATCGGTCTGCAGCAACGACTGCGCCGCCATGAAGGCATCGGCGAACAGCGACGCCTCGATCCGCCCCGAGCGGTCGTCGAGGGTCACGAAGCCCATCTTGTCGCCCTTCTTGTTCTTCATCACGCGCAACGCAATGATCATGCCGGCCACGGTCTGGGTATCGCGCGCAGGCTTGAGGTCGATGATGCGCTGGCGCGCGAAACGGCGTATCTCGCCCTCGTACTCGTCGATCGGGTGACCGGTCAGGTACAGGCCCAGGGTGTCCTTCTCGCCGCGCAGGCGTTCCTTGAGGGTCAGCTCGCGGGCGTTGCGATGGTTGGCGTAGACATCGGCGTCGGCCTCGACGAACAGGCCGCCGAACAGGTCCGAGTGCCCGCTGTCATGGGTGCGCGCGGTCTGTTCGGCCGACTTGATCGCCTCTTCCATCGCGCCCAGCAGCACTGCACGGTTGCGGTCGATGTTGGCCTGGTAGGCCTTGATCTCGTCATGGAAGAATGGCCCCAGACGGTCCAGCGCACCACTGCGGATCAGCGCATCGAGGGTGCGCTTGTTGATGCGTTTGAGGTCGACCCGCTCGCAGAAATCGAACAGGTCCTTGAACGGGGCACTGCTGCGCGCCTCGACGATGGCCTCGACCGGCCCCTCGCCCACGCCCTTGATCGCGCCCAGCCCGTACACGATACGACCGTCATCGTTGACCGTGAACTTGAAGTCGGAGGTGTTCACATCCGGCGCATCGAGGCGCAGCTTCATGCTGCGCACTTCCTCGATCAGGGTCACGACCTTGTCGGTGTTGTGCATGTCCGCCGACAGTACCGCGGCCATGAACGCAGCCGGGTGGTGGGTCTTGAGCCAGGCGGTCTGGTACGACACCAGGCCGTAGGCGGCGGAGTGGGACTTGTTGAAGCCGTAACCGGCGAATTTCTCCACCAGGTCGAAAATGTTGCCCGCAAGGTCCGGGTCGATGTTGTTGCTGGCGCAACCTTCGATGAAACCGCCACGCTGCTTGGCCATTTCCTCGGGCTTCTTCTTGCCCATGGCGCGACGCAGCATGTCCGCACCGCCAAGGGTGTAGCCGGCCATCACCTGGGCGATCTGCATCACCTGTTCCTGGTACAGGATGATGCCGTAGGTGGGCGCCAGTACCGGCTTGAGACCTTCGTACTGGTAATCGGAGTGCGGGTAGGCCAGCTCGGCGCGGCCGTGCTTGCGGTTGATGAAGTCGTCCACCATGCCCGACTGCAGCGGGCCGGGACGGAACAGCGCCACCAGTGCGATCAGGTCTTCGAGGCAGTCGGGCTTGAGCTTCTTGATCAGCTCCTTCATGCCCCGCGATTCAAGCTGGAACACGGCCGTGGTTTCGGCCTTCTGCAGCAGGTCGTAGGTTTTCTTGTCGTCCAGCGGGATGAAGTCGATGTTCAGGTCCGGCAGGCCGACCTTGGCCTGCTCGCGGTTGATCGTCTCCATCGCCCACTTGATGATGGTCAGGGTGCGCAGGCCGAGGAAGTCGAACTTCACCAGGCCCGCCGCCTCGACGTCATCCTTGTCGAACTGGGTGACCAGACCGCCGCCCTCTTCATCGCAGGCAATCGGCGAGAAGTCGGTGAGCTTGGTCGGTGCGATGACCACGCCGCCGGCGTGCTTGCCGGTACCGCGGGTGACGCCCTCGAGCTTGAGGGCCATGTCCCAGATTTCCTTGGCGTCCTCGTCGGTCTTGAGGAAGTCGCGCAGCATTTCCTCCTGCTCGTAGGCCTTCTCCAGGGTCATGCCGACTTCGAACGGAATCATCTTCGACAGACGGTCGGCCAGGCCGTAGGACTTGCCCTGCACCCGCGCCACGTCGCGCACCACGGCCTTGGCCGCCATGGTGCCGAAGGTGATGATCTGGCTCACCGCATTACGCCCGTAGGCGTCGGCCACGTACTCGATCACGCGGTCGCGACCGTCCATGCAGAAGTCGACGTCGAAGTCGGGCATCGAGACCCGCTCCGGGTTCAGGAAGCGTTCGAACAGCAGGTCGTAGGCCAGCGGGTCGAGGTCGGTGATCTTCAGCACGTAGGCCACCAGCGAGCCGGCACCCGAGCCCCGGCCCGGGCCCACCGGCACGCCGTTGTTCTTGGCCCACTTGATGAAGTCCATAACGATCAGGAAGTAACCGGGGAAGCCCATCTGGATGATGATGTCCAGTTCGAACTTCAGGCGGTCGAGGTAGACCTGGCGCTTCTCTTCATAGTTGGGCGTGGTGTCCTTGGGCCACAGCACCGCCAGGCGCTCTTCCAGGCCTTCATGGGACACGTGACGCAGGTAGTCGTCGATGCCCATGCCGTTGGGCGTCGGGAAGTCGGGCAGGAAGTGCTTGCCCAACTGCACCTGGATATTGCAGCGCTTGGCGATCTCGACCGTGTTGGCCAGGGCATCGGGCAGGTCGCTGAACAGCTCGGCCATTTCTTCCGGGCTTTTGAGGTACTGCTGGTCGCTGTAGTTGCGCGAGCGGCGCGGGTCGTCGAGTGCGCGGCCTTCGCCGATGCACACGCGGGTTTCGTGGGCGTCGTAGTCGGTCTGCTTGATGAAGCGCACATCGTTGGTGGCCACCAGCGGCGCACCCAGCCGGTCGGCCAGGGCCACCGCAGCATGCAGGTACTCTTCGTCGCCGTTACGGTTGGTGCGCTGCACTTCGACGTAGAAGCGCTCGGGGAACATCGCCATCCAGTTGCGCAGCAAGGCTTCGGCTTCGAGCGGGTTGTTGCCCAGCAGCGCCATGCCGATGTCACCCTCGCGGGCTGCCGACAGCGCGATCAGGCCTTCGCTGGCCGGCGCGATCCATTCACGCTCGATCACCACCACGCCGTTGCGCTGGCCGTCCATCCAGCCCCGCGAAATCAGCTCGGTAAGGTTGCGGTAACCCTGCGCATCCATGGCCAGCAGGCAGATACGCGACAGCGGCAGGTCGGGGTCGGCGTTGGACAGCCACAGGTCGGCACCGCAGATCGGCTTGATCCCGCTGCCCATGGCGGTCTTGTAGAACTTGACCAGCGAGCACATGTTGCTCTGGTCGGTGACGGCCACCGCCGGCATGTTCATCCCGGCCAGGGCCTTGACCAGCGGCTTGATCCGCACCAGGCCATCGACCAGCGAGAATTCGGTGTGCAGGCGAAGATGAACGAAAGAAGCCGACATGATGATCCTATAGCAGCACAAAACAACAAGGCCCGGATTGTACCGGGCCTCGATCAAAACTACAGCCAGTGCGGGGTGACACCGGCCCAGCGGAGGTGGCGCCTACACCATCAGCAGGCTGTCACCCTGCAGGCCACGGGCTTCGAAGGCCGCACGCACCGGGGCGAACGAGCGCCGGTGAATCGGCGTGGGGCCCAGGCGCGCCAGGGCTTCCAGGTGCACCGGCGTCGGGTAGCCCTTGTGCCCGCCGATGCCGTAGCCCGGATAGATCAGCTCGAACGCGGCCATTTCGCGGTCACGGGTGACCTTGGCCAGGATCGAGGCAGCAGCGATCGCCGGCACCTGGCTATCACCCTTGACCACCGGCGCCGAGGGCACATTGAGCTTGGGGCAACGATTACCGTCGATCAGCGCCAGTTTGGGCGTGATGTGCAGGCCTTCGACCGCGCGCTGCATGGCCAGCATGGTGGCGTGCAGAATGTTCAGCTCGTCGATTTCTTCGACTTCGGCACGGGCAATGTGAAAGCTCAGGGCCTTTTCGCAGATCTCGTCGAAGAGTTTCTCGCGGCGCGCCTCGGTGAGTTTCTTCGAATCGTTCAAGCCCAGGATCGGCCGGTTCGGGTCCAGAATCACGGCCGCGGTGACCACCGCGCCGCACAGCGGGCCACGGCCGACTTCGTCAACCCCGGCGACCAGGTCTTCGACCAGGTTGAAGTCCAATCCGATTTGCATCTATCTGTGTTCCAGCAAGGCCAGCACCGCCTCGGCCGCCTGGTTGGAGGCGTCGCGGCGCAGGGTGCGGTGAATCTGGTCGAAGCTCTCGGTCTGTTGCGCGCCACCGGTTACCAGCGGGGCCAGGGTTTGTGCCAGGGCCTCGCTGGTGGCGGCCTCCTGCAGCAACTCCGGCACCAGCAGGCGCTGCGCCAGCAGGTTGGGCAACGACACATAAGGGCTTTTGACCAGACGTTTGAGAATCCAGTACGTCAACGGCGCCACTCGGTAGGCCACCACCATCGGGCGCTTGAACAGCAGCGCCTCCAGCGTGGCCGTGCCCGAGGCGATCAGCACCGCATCACAGGCCGCCAGGGCCTGGTGCGACTGGCCATCGAGCAGCGTCAGCGGCAGGTCGCGACCGGCCAGCATCTGTTCGAGCTGGGCGCGGCGCGTCGGGTTGGCACAGGGCGACACGAAGCGCACCCCCGGCACCAGGGCGCACAAGCGTTGCGCGGTGTCCAGGAACAGCTCGCCCAGGCGCCCGACCTCGCCGCCACGGCTGCCGGGCATCAAGGCCACCAGCGGCCCCTCGGGCAGGCCCAGAGCGCTGCGCGCGGCAGCACGGTCGGCATCCAGCGGGATGGTATCGGCCAGCGGGTGGCCAACGAAACGCACCGGTACGCCCTGTTCTTCGTAGAACTTCGCCTCGAACGGAAACAGCGTCAGCATCAGGTCGCAACCTTCGCGGATCTTCAACACACGCTTCTGCCGCCACGCCCATACGGAGGGGCTGACGTAGTGCACGGTCTTGATCCCGGCCTGACGCAATTTGAGTTCGATGTTGAGGGTGAAGTCCGGCGCATCGATACCGATGAACACGTCCGGCTTCTGCTCGATCAGCGTCTGGATCAGCAGCTTGCGGCGCTTGAGCAGCTCACGCAGGCGGCCCAGCACTTCGACCAGGCCCATCACCGCCAGACGCTCCATGGGGAAATAGGAGCTCAACCCCTCGGCTTCCATCAGCGGGCCGCCGACGCCGATAAAGCGAACGTGCGGGTGACGTGCCTTGAGCGCACGCATCAGGCCCGCGCCCAGAATGTCGCCGCTGGCCTCGCCGGCCACCAGCGCTACGCAAAGTTCGGTCATATCAGCGCGTAATGCCGCGAGCAGAGTCCTGGATCGACTTGAGGAACAGGTCGACTTCGGGGAACTGCTGGGCAGGTTCGGCCAGTTCGGCCAGAGCCTGCTCGACGGTCAGGCTCTGGCGGTACACCACCTTGTAGGCGCGGCGCAGGGCATGGATGGCATCTTCGCTGAAACCACGACGGCGCATGCCTTCGAAGTTCATGCTGCGTGCCTCGGCGGGGTTGCCGAACACGGTGACGAACGCCGGGACATCCTTGCCGATCGCGGTGCCCATGCCGGAAAAACTGTGGGCGCCGATATGGCAGAACTGGTGCACCAGGGTAAAGCCGGACAGGATCGCCCAGTCGCCGACGTGCACATGCCCGGCCAACGCAGTGTTGTTGACCAGGATGCAGTGGTTGCCGATCACGCTGTCATGCCCGATGTGGGCATAGGCCATGATCAGGTTGTGATCACCCAGAGTGGTTTCGGAACGGTCCTGCACGGTGCCGCGGTGAATGGTCACGCCTTCGCGAATCACGTTGTGATCGCCAATCACCAGCCGCGTCGGCTCACCCTTGTACTTCAGGTCAGGGGTGTCTTCACCGATCGAGGAAAACTGATAGATACGGTTGTGCTTGCCGATGCGGGTCGGCCCTTTGAGAATCACATGCGGACCAATCACGGTCCCTTCCCCGATCTCGACCCCGGCACCGACGATCGACCATGGGCCGACCTCGACGCCGTCGGCAAGCTTCGCCGAGGGGTCGATGATTGCCCGAGGGTCAATCAAACTCATAGTTTGCGTTCCGCGCAGATGATCTCGGCCGAGCATACCGGCTTGCCGTCAACCGAAGCATTGCACTCGAACTTCCAGATCTGGCGCTTGCAACTGATGAACTTGGCTTCGAGGATCAGTTGATCACCCGGCAGCACGGGCTGGCGGAAGCGCAGCTTGTCGGAACCGACGAAGTAGTACAGGGTGCCGTCGGCCGGCTTGACGTCGAGCATCTTGAAGCCAAGGATGCCGGCCGCCTGGGCCATCGCTTCGATGATCAGCACGCCGGGCATGATCGGGTGCGCCGGGAAGTGACCGTTGAAGAAAGGCTCGTTGATGCTGACATTCTTGTAGGCACGAATGCGCTGGGCCTCGACGTCCAGGTCCACCACACGGTCCACCAGCAGGAACGGGTAACGGTGAGGCAGGTATTCGCGAATCTCGTTGATGTCCATCATTTCTGGGGGAAGCCTGTAGTAAAGATAGGGAGCGCGCACATTCGGGCAGCGCTCCTTTAGCAAATCAGGAGCGCAGTCTAGCGGCTGGGCGCCCTTGATCAGGAAATGGTATCAGCCTTCTGATGAAGCTTTGTCGCCCGAGGTCACGGCCTCGAGTCGCTTTTCCACCTGCTGAAGACGTTTGGCCATCTCGTCCAGCTGGCGAATGCGAGCAGCACTCTTGCGCCATTCGCCCAACGGCTGCATGGCGGTACCTGACGAATAGGCACCTGGTTCGGTGATGGAACGGGTGACCATGGTCATCCCCGAAACGAAAACGCCATCACACACGTCAATGTGTCCGACCATGCCAACACCGCCGGCAATGGTGCAATGCTTGCCGATCCTGGTACTGCCGGAAATACCGACACACGCAGCCATTGCGGTGTGGTCGCCGATCTGTACGTTATGGGCGATCTGGATCTGGTTGTCGAGCTTGACCCCATTACCGATACGGGTATCGGCCAGAGCGCCGCGATCGATAGCGGTATTGACCCCGATCTCGACGTCGTCACCAATGCTCACCCCACCGATCTGGGCGATTTTCTGCCACACGCCCTTCTCATTGGCAAAACCGAAGCCTTCACCACCCAGCACCGCGCCGGACTGAATCACCACGCGCTTGCCGATGCGCACATCGTGGTACAGCGTGACGCGCGGAGCCAGCCAGCCGCCCTCGCCGATTTCACAGCGGGCGCCGATAAAGCAGTGCGCACCGATGCTGACGCCGGCGCCGATACGGGCACCGCTTTCGACCACCGCACAAGCACCGACACTGGCGCTGGCATCGACCTGAGCGTCCGCCGCTACCACGGCGCTGGGATGAATTCCCGCCACAGCCCTGGGCTTTGGATCGAACAGGTGAGAAACACGTGCGTAGGCCAGGTACGGGTCGGCCACGATCAATGCATGACCGGCAAACCCTTCGGCATCGGCAGCCTTGAGCAGGACCGCAGCGGCCTTGCTCTCAGGCAGAAATTTGCGGTACTGCGGGTTGGCCAGGAAGCTCAATTGCCCCGGGCCTGCTTCCTGCAGCGTCGCAAGGCCGGTGATGTCGAGTTCCGCCGGGCCACTGAGGGTGGCCCCGAGGAACTCGGCCAACTGGCCGAGTTTCATGGTCGCCGTCATGTTCAACGGGACTGGTTCATGCGCTCGATGACTTGGCGGGTGATGTCGAACTGAGGCTTGACATCAATGACCGCGCCACGCTCGAGCACCAGGTCGAAGGCACCTTTCTTGATCACTTCTTCCACGGCACCGTCGAGCTTGGGCTTGAGCTGCTTGAGCATCTCGCGGTCGGCCACGGCCTTGGCTTCGTTCAGCTCCTTGGACTGGAACTGGAAGTCACGAGCCTTTTGCTTGAATTCAAGCTCCAGACGCTCACGCTCGCCCTGGGCCATCTTGTCGCCACCCTTGACCAGACGGTCCTGGATGCCCTTGGCGCTGCTTTCCAGGTTTTTCAACTTGGTCAGTTGCGGGCCGAATTTCTTCTCGGCATCGACTGCGTACTTCTTTGCCGCGTCCGATTCCAGCAGGGCCATCTGATAGTTCAGAACGGCGATTTTCATCTCGGCAAATGCCGGGGTCGCGATCAGGGTCGCAGCCAGTACAGCCAGTTGAGTCAACTTACGCACGATGCACTCCTACAGAATCCGTTGTCGTTTACGCGGGGCAGACCCTTAGAAGGTCTGACCCAGAGAGAATTGGAACACCTGGGTATCGGCTTCGTCCGGTTTCTTCACCGGCATCGCCAGGCTGAAGCTCAGCGGGCCCAGTGCGGTAATCCAGGTCACGCCCAGACCGACCGAGCTGGCCAGGCCACCCAGGCCGACCTTCTCGCAATCAGGCTTGGAACCGCAGTTGGTGTCGAACACGTTACCCACATCCCAGAAGACCGAGGTGCGCAGCGAGCGCTGGTCCTTGACGAACGGCAGCGGGAACAGCAGTTCCATACCACCCTGTACCAGCACGTTGCCGCCGAACGGCAGGGGATCCTGGTCCGGGTCGAGCGCGGTGCCAGGGTTCTTGCCGGTACTTGGCGTGCTGCGCGGCCCCAGGCTGCTGTCCTTGAAGCCACGTACCGAGTTGAAGCCACCGGCGTAGTAGTTCTCGTAGAACGGCAGGCCCGAGGTACCGCCGAAGCCATCACCATAACCCAGCTCGGTGTGCAGACGCAGGGTGTAGTCGTTGTTGATCGGCTTGAACAGCTGGCCACGGTAGTCGAGCTTGAAGAACGACAGGTCGCTGCCCGGCGTGGTCGCTTCAAGCACCAGGCTCTGCGAGTGGCCACGGGTGGCCAGCACGCCCTTGTTCAGGGTCGATTCGGACCAGCCGGCCGAGGCCTTGAAGTTCAGGTAGTTGTCGCCTTCCTCTTTGACGAAGTCGAAGATCTCGTCAACGGTGTAGCGGCCGGTCTTGATCTTGTCCTGCTGGGCAGTCAGGCCGAAGGTCAGGCGCGAGGTCTCGCTGATCGGGTAGCCGACGCTGACGCCCGCACCCAGGCTGTCCACCGCATAGCTGGCCACGTCGACGTCGAGGTCATCGTAGTCGGTGGTGCGGTAGAAGGCGTTGTAACCCAGGCTGACGCCGTCGGCAGTCCAGTAGGGGTCCACGAAGCCGAAGTTGTAGCGGCTCTGGTATTCCGAACGGGTCAGGCCGATGGAGACCTTGTTACCGGTACCCAGGAAGTTGTTCTGGCTGATCGAACCACCCAGGATCAGGCCCGCGCTCTGGGCGAAACCGACACTGGCGGTGATGGAACCGGAGGCTTGTTCTTCGACGCTGTAGTTGACGTCGACCTGGTCGTCGGTGCCCGGTACGGCCGGGGTCTCGACGTTGGCTTCCTTGAAGAAGCCCAGACGCTCCAGACGGGTCTTGGACTGGTCGATCAGGTAGGTCGACGCCCAGCCACCTTCCATCTGACGCATTTCGCGACGCAGCACTTCGTCTTCGGACTTGGTGTTGCCACGGAAGTTGATGCGGTTGACGTAGGCGCGCTTGCCCGGGTCGACCACGAAGGTGATGTCGACGGTATGGTCATCATCGTGAGGCTGTGGCACGCCGTTGACGTTGGCGAAGGTATAGCCTTCGTTGCCCAGGCGACGGGTGATCAGCTCGGACGTGGTGGTCATCACCTTGCGCGAGAACACCTGGCCAGGCTGCACCAGCATCAGCGCCTTGACCTGGTCTTCCGGTACCTTCAGGTCGCCGGACAGCTTGACGTCACGAACGGTGTACTTCTCGCCTTCGTTGACGTTGACCGTGATGTAGACGTGCTTCTTGTCCGGGGTGATCGACACCTGGGTGGAGGCGATGTCCATGTTGATGTAGCCGCGGTCCAGGTAGTAGGAACGCAGACGCTCCAGGTCACCGGAGAGTTTTTCGCGGGCGTACTTGTCGTCATTCTTGAAGAACGACAGCCAGTTGGTGGTCTTGAGCTCGAACAGGCTGGCCAGCTCGTCGTCGCTGAACTTGGTGTTGCCCACGACGTTGATGTGCTGGATGGCCGCGACCGTGCCTTCGTTGATCTTGATCTTCAGGCTCACGCGGTTGCGCGGCTGCGGCACCACCTCGGCGTCGACCTCGGCCGAGTAGCGGCCCTGGGCGACGTACTGGCGTTGCAGCTCGTTACGCACACCTTCAAGGGTGGCGCGCTGGAAGATTTCACCTTCGGCCAGGCCCGACTGTTTCAGGCCCTTCATCAGGTCTTCGGTACTGATCGCCTTGTTGCCTTCGATCTCGATGCTCGACACCGAGGGACGTTCGACCACAGTGATGATCAGGACGTTGCCGTCGCGACCCAGTTGGATGTCCTGGAAGAAACCGGTCTTGAACAGCGCGCGGGTGGAATCCACCAGGCGCCGATCATCGGCCTCGTCCCCAACGTTCAATGGCAAAGCGCCGAACACGCTGCCCGCGGAAACCCGCTGCAGACCATTGACACGAATATCGGAGATGGTGAAGGACTCGGCGTGAACTTCAGCGATCATCAGTACGGCGAGAACCGCAGTTAGCAGCAGACGTTTCATGAAGTCCTTTCTTATTCCAACTGGCAATAAACGACCCGCCGCAGGAGTGCGGCAGGTTCGCAATTGAGCGAAGCGTTACAGTCGACCCAAATCGTTTATCAGGGCCAGCAACATCACCCCGACTACCAAACTGATACCGATCTGGACCCCCCAACCTTGCACCCGATCCGACAACGGACGACCACGCGCCCATTCGATCAGGTAAAACAGCAAATGCCCCCCATCCAGTACAGGAATGGGCAGCAAATTAAGAACCCCCAGGCTAATGCTCAGGTAGGCGAGGAAATTCAGGAAATCCCCAACACCGGACTGGGCTGAAGCGCCCGCCACTTTAGCAATGGTTATCGGTCCGCTCAAGTTTTTTACCGAGAGCTCGCCGAACAGCATTTTCTTCAGCGAATCCAGGGTCAGTACGCTCATGTTCCAGGTACGTGAAACCCCTTCGCCAAAGGCTTCGAGCGGGCCATAGGTAACCTCGCGCAACATGGCCGGCGGCCATTCCACCGGGGCGACGCCAGCCCCCAGATAACCACTGGCACTCTTGCCCTCGCCGCGGCTGGCCAGGGTCACCGGCAGTTCCAGCGGCGCACCGTCGCGCTCGACGCTCAGCAGGATACGGCTGCCTGCCAGGCCACGCACACGGTCGACCACTTGCTGCCAATCGGTCAATGCCTGGCCGTCGAGGGCCAGCAGGCGATCACCGGTTTTCAGACCGGCGGCCTGCGCCGGGCCTTTTGGATCCAGCTCGGCGAGCACAGGTGCCAGCGCCGGGCGCCACGGGCGAATGCCCAGGGAGCGGATCGGGTCGGGCTCGTCGGCGCCCTTGAGCCAATCATCAAGCTTGATCGTGTGGCTGCTGTCGGCGCTGGCGCCCTCCTGGCGCACGCTGACCTGCAACGCACCGCTCTCACCCAGACGGCGCACCAGTTGCAGATTGACTGCCGCCCAGCCATTGGTCGGCTTGCCATCGACCGCAACGATCTCCTGCCCTGCCCCAAGGCCTGCCACGGCGGCCAGGCTACCGACCTCGACATCGCCGATGACCGGACGCGCCTGCTGGTTGCCGAGCATCGCCAGGGCCCAGAAGAACACGATGGCGAGCAGGAAGTTGGCGATCGGGCCGGCAGCCACGATCGCGATGCGCTGGCGCACGCTCTTGCGGTTGAACGACTGGTCGAGCTGGTGCGCAGGCACCTCGCCCTCACGCTCGTCGAGCATCTTCACGTAGCCGCCCAGCGGGATGGCCGCGACCACGAATTCGGTGCCGTGACGGTCATGCCAGCGCACCAGCGGCATGCCGAAGCCTACGGAAAACCGCAATACCTTGACGCCACAGCGCCGCGCCACCCAGAAGTGACCGAACTCGTGAAAGGTGACCAGCACACCCAATGCCACCAGGGTGCCGATAATCATGTAGAGCGCACTCATGTCTTTCTCCGAATGACGTTCAGCAGGTGCTGGCGCAACCCATGGCGGCGTTTCACGTCAGCACCCGTGACGCTCCAACCAGTGCCCGGCCAGGCGGCGCGCACATTGGTCGGCGGCAAACACCGCGCCCAGCGTAGGCACTGCAACGACCGGCTCCTGATCGAGCACGTGTTCGATGATACTCGCGATCTGCACAAAGCGGATGCGCCCCTGAAGAAATGCCTCGACTGCCACTTCGTTGGCAGCATTGAGCATCGCCGGCGCGCTATTGCCCGCCTCGGCCGCTTCGCGTGTCAGACGCAGGCACGGGAAGCGCTGCTCATCCGGCGCCTCGAAGTCCAGCCGGGCAATGGCGAACAGATCCAGCGGCGCCACGCCCGAGTCGATCCGCTCGGGCCAGGCCAGCGCGTTGGCGATCGGCGTGCGCATGTCCGGGTTGCCCAACTGCGCCAGCACCGAGCCGTCGACATAGTCGACCAGCGAGTGGATGACGCTTTGCGGGTGGATCACCACCTCGACCTGGGCCGGCTTCGCATCGAACAGCCAGCACGCTTCGATCAGCTCCAGGCCCTTGTTCATCATGCTCGCCGAGTCGACGGAAATCTTGCGCCCCATCGACCAGTTCGGGTGAGCACAGGCCTGCTCGGGCGTGACGTGCGCCAACTGCTCCAGCGGGGTCTGGCGAAATGGCCCGCCCGAGGCCGTCAGCAGGATACGGCGCACGCCCACCTGGGCCAGGCCACGGGCATAATCGCCAGGCAGGCACTGGAAGATCGCATTGTGCTCGCTGTCGATCGGCAGCAGCACCGCGCCACTGCGCTGGACCGCCTGCATGAACAGCGCACCGGACATCACCAGCGCTTCCTTGTTGGCCAGCAACACCTTCTTGCCGGCCTCCACCGCCGCCAGGGTCGGGCGCAGGCCCGCCGCACCGACGATGGCCGCCATCACCGCATCCACCTGCGGGTCGGCCGCCACCTGACACAAGCCTGCTTCGCCCACCAGCACCTCGGTGCGCGAGCCGGCGGCACGCAGATCGGCCTGCAGCTGTTGCGCCGCCGCCGCGCCAGGCACCACGGCAAACGCCGGCGCATGACGCAGGCACAAGGCCAACAGCTCGGCCAGGCGCGAATAGCCGCTCAAGGCAAACACCTGGTAGCGCTCGGGATGGCGCGCAATGACGTCCAGCGTACTCAAGCCGATCGAGCCTGTAGCGCCCAGCACGGTAATACGCTGAGCACGGCTCACAGTGCGCCCCAATTGGCAGCCCACAACAGCACCGCAAACACCGGGATCGCCGCCGTCAGGCTGTCGATACGGTCCAGAACGCCGCCATGGCCCGGCAACAGATTGCTGCTGTCCTTGATCCCGGAGCGACGCTTGAACATGCTTTCGGTCAGGTCGCCCACCACTGACACCAGCACCACCACGGCAGCGCCGATCAGGCCAAGGATCAGTTCACCGGCACTCCAGTCGCGGCTCACACCGACCACCGCCGTGATCACCAGGCTCAGCGCCAGGCCACCGTAGACCCCTTCCCAGCTCTTGCCCGGGCTGACCTGTGGTGCCAGCTTGCGCTTGCCGAAGGCCCGGCCCGAGAAATACGCACCGATGTCGGCGCCCCACACCAGCACCATGACCGCCAGGATCAGCCAGTTGCCCATTGGCCAGTGTTTGATCAGCACCAGCCCCTGCCAGGCCGGCAGCAACACCAGCAGGCCGATCAGCAGGCGGCACGCCGCACTCGCCCAGAGTTCACTGCTGCGCGGGTAAGTGAGCACCAGCCAGGTGGCCAGCCCCCACCACAGTACCGACGCCCCCAGCACCCAGGGCGCAAGGTCGGGCATCAGGTGCAGCAGCATCAGCAGCCCGGCGACCACGGCCGCATAGGCCACACGCAGGCCCTGGGCGACAAGCCCGGCCAGGCGTGCCCATTCCCAGGCGCCCAGGGTAACCACCAGGCCGATGAACAGGGCGAAGCTCGCCCCATCCAGCAAAAAGAACCCGCACAGGGCAATCGGCAACAGGATCAGCGCAGTGATGATGCGTTGTTTAAGCATTAAGCACGGGCTCCAGCTTCGACCTGCTCGCTGGTTTTACCGAAGCGGCGCTGGCGCGAAGCGAAATCGGCCAATGCAGTGCGCATGGCCTCGTGTTTGAAGTCCGGCCAGAACAGGTCGGAGAAGTACAGCTCGGCGTACGCCAGCTGCCACAGCAGGAAATTGCTGATGCGGTGCTCGCCACCGGTGCGAATGCACAGGTCCGGCAACGGCAGGTCGCCCGTGGCCAGGCACGGCTGCAGCAATTCGGGGGTGATGTCTTCCGGGCGCAGATGCCCGGCCTGTACTTCACGCGCCAGGCGCTGGGCGGCCTGGGCGATATCCCACTGCCCCCCATAGTTGGCGGCGATCTGCAGGATGAAGCGGTTGCTGCCGGCGGTCAGCGCCTCGGCTTCGCGCATGGCAGCCTGCAACTCGGGATGAAAGCGCGAGCGATCACCGATGATACGCAGGCTGATGTTGTTTTCATTGAGCCGCCTGGCCTCACGGCGCAGCGCCGTGAAGAACAGCTCCATCAGCGCGCCGACCTCTTCGGCCGGGCGCTGCCAGTTTTCGCTGGAGAAGGCGAACAGGGTCAGCACCTCGACCTTGGCCTCGGCGCACACCTCGATGACCGCGCGCACCGCGTCGACACCCGCCTTGTGCCCGGCAACGCCCGGCAACAGGCGTTTTTTCGCCCAGCGATTATTTCCGTCCATGATGATCGCGACATGGCGCGGCACCACGGACGGCACACCCTGCTTGGTCTTTTCCATTGAAAAAAGTCCCGGCCCTTAAACGGCCATCAGGTCCTTTTCTTTCTGCTTCACGGCCACTTCGATGTCGGCCACGAATTTGTCGGTCAGCTTCTGGATGTCGTCAGCGGCACGACGCTCGTCGTCTTCGCTGATTTCCTTTTCCTTGACCAGGTCCTTGAACTGGCTGATGGCGTCGCGACGGATGTTGCGCACGGCAACGCGAGCATCTTCAGCCGCTTCACGGGCCTGCTTGGTGAAGCCCTTGCGGGTCTCTTCGGTCAGGGCCGGCATGGTGATCAGCAGCAACTCGCCCAGGTTGGTCGGGTTGAGGTTCAGGCCGGCACTGCCGATGGCCTTGTCGACAGCACCGAGCATGTTGCGCTCGAACGCCACGACCTGCAGGGTACGGGCATCTTTCACGGTGATGTTGGCCACTTGCTTGATCGGCGTGTCGGTACCGTAGTAAGGCACCATGACGCCTTCCAGGACGCTGGGGTGCGCCTGACCGGTACGGATGCGGCTGAACGCGTGGGCCAGCGATTCCAGCGATTTGTGCATGCGCTCTTGGGCGTCTTTCTTGATTTCGTTGATCATTTTTGAACTTCCTCGATCAGGGTTCCTTCAGCGCCACCGTGCACGATGTTCAGCAGGGCGCCAGGCTTGTTCATGTTGAAGACGCGCAACGGCATCTTGTGGTCGCGGCACAGGCAGATTGCCGTCAGGTCCATTACCCCCAGCTTGCGATCCAGCACTTCATCGTAGGTCAGATGATCGAACTTCTCGGCATGCGGGTCCTTGAATGGGTCTGCAGTGTATACACCATCGACCTTGGTTGCCTTCAATACCACGTCGGCATCGATTTCGATGGCGCGCAGGCAAGCGGCGGAGTCGGTGGTGAAGAACGGGTTGCCGGTACCCGCAGCGAAAATCACAACTTCTTTCGAGTTCAAGTGGCGCATGGCCTTGCGCCGATCGTAGTGATCGGTCACGCCCACCATGGAGATCGCCGACATGACGATGGCGGTAATGTTGGCCCGTTCCAGCGCGTCACGCATGGCCAGTGCATTCATCACCGTGGCCAGCATGCCCATGTGGTCGCCGGTAACGCGGTCCATGCCCGCTGCGCTGAGCGCGGCGCCACGGAACAGGTTGCCACCGCCGATGACCAGGCCGACCTGAACACCGATACCGACCAGTTGGCCGACTTCCAGCGCCATGCGGTCCAGCACCTTGGGATCGATGCCGAACTCTTCCGAGCCCATCAGGGCCTCGCCGCTAAGCTTGAGTAGAATGCGTTTATAGCGAGCTTGATAACCACTGCCCTGCTGAGCCATTGCGAATCTCTCCTGCGGCGTTTTGAAAAAAATCTGGCGGGCTGTTTTCAGCCTGCTAACTGTAGCGTGGCGCAGCGACTGCGCCAGCATGGGGCGATCTTGTAAACCGCCCCCGCTTTGACAAAGAGGCTGCGCGCGTGAGCGGGCAGCCTCTTTGGGGCGACAGAGGTGACTCTGTCTTACTGCTTGGCAGCAGCCAGCTGTGCGGCAACTTCTTCAGCGAAGTTGTCGACTGGCTTCTCGATGCCTTCGCCTACCTTGAAGTAGGTGAAGGAAACGATTTCAGCACCGGCTTTCTTGGCCAGTTCGCCGACCTTGATTTCCGGGTTCATGACGAACGCTTGCTCGACCAGGCTGGCTTCGGCCAGGAACTTCGAGATACGGCCCTTGACCATGTTCTCGACGATGTTCTCAGGCTTGCCTTTGATCTTCTCTTCGTTCAGCTGCAGGAACACCGCTTTTTCGCGTTCGATCGCTTCAGCCGAAACTTCCGACGGCAGCAGGAACTCAGGGTTGCTTGCAGCCACGTGCATGGCGATTTCTTTGGCCAGCTGGACGTCGCCGCCCTTCAGGACAACAGCAACACCGATCTTGTTGCCGTGCAGGTAGGTACCGACAACGTCACCCTCAACGCGCACCAGGCGACGGATGTTGACGTTCTCGCCAACCTTGGCGACCAGGGCTTCACGGGCTGCTTCGCGCGAAGCGATCAGCGGCGCGGCGTCGGTCAGTTTTTCAGCGAAAGCCGCTTCAACGCTTTCAGCGACGAAGTTCTTGAAGTCGTCTTGCAGGGCCAGGAAGTCGGTCTGCGAGTTGACTTCCAGCAGGACGGCGGACTTGTCGTCGGCCTTGATGGCGATGGCGCCTTCGGCGGCAACGTTGCCAGCCTTTTTAGCAGCCTTGATGGCGCCCGAAGCACGCATGTCATCAATGGCTTTTTCGATGTCGCCGTCAGCCTTTTCCAGGGCTTTCTTGCAATCCATCATGCCTTCGCCGGTACGCTCACGCAGTTCTTTGACCAGCGCTGCAGTAATTGCTGCCATTTCAAATTCCTCTTGGATAGGTTTTCAACCATTCCACCCGATACTTGACGGGCGTTCAATTCTGGAAATCCACTGCCAGAGCACATGCAGTCAGCAATGATGCAACGGCGACGCTGACAAGAGGATTTCAAGGTGGCAAAAAGGGGGCCAAGCCCCCTTTTTGCGTGCCGAGTCGACGCTAAGCGTCAGTTACTCAGGCTTCAGCAGCCGGTGCAGCTGCTTCTTCTGCGAACACTTCGGTGCCGCCGGCAACATTGTTGCGACCACGGATAACGGCGTCAGCCATCGAACCCATGTACAGCTGGATGGCGCGAATGGCGTCATCGTTGCCTGGGATGATGTAGTCAACGCCTTCCGGGCTGCTGTTGGTATCGACAACGCCGATGACCGGGATGCCCAGCTTGTTGGCTTCGGTGATAGCGATGCGCTCGTGGTCAACGTCGATCACGAACAGGGCATCAGGCAGGCCGCCCATGTCCTTGATACCACCCAGGCTGCGATCCAGTTTTTCCAGATCGCGGCTGCGCATCAGCGCTTCTTTCTTGGTCAGCTTGGTGAAAGTACCATCTTCGGCCTGGGTTTCCAGGTCGCGCAGACGCTTGATCGAAGCACGGATGGTCTTGTAGTTGGTCAGCATGCCGCCCAACCAGCGGTGATCGACGTACGGCGAACCGCAACGTGCTGCTTCTTCAGCAACGATCTTGCCAGCGGAACGCTTGGTGCCGACGAACAGAATCTTGTTTTTGCCCTGGGCCAGACGCTCTACGAAGGTCAGTGCCTCGTTGAACATTGGCAGGGTTTTTTCAAGGTTGATGATGTGAATCTTGTTGCGCGCGCCGAAAATGTATTTACCCATTTTCGGATTCCAGTAACGGGTTTGGTGACCGAAGTGCACACCGGCCTTCAGCATATCGCGCATGTTGACTTGGGACATGATAGTTCCTTGATAAGTCGGGTTGGGCCTCCACGTATCCCAATGACCAACCCCGGATTCGAGAATCAGGAGCACCCAGGCCATCGTGTCGACACGTGTGTGGGTTTGAGCTGACGGGGCTATCCCCGAAAGCGGCGCATTTTATACCACACAAGTGGGCCGAGAGAAACCGGAAAAAACAATCGAGCCCAGAGACTTGCGCGCGAGGGGCCCAGGCCCGTGAACATAAAAAGAGGCAAAGCCCGCCAGCCCAAGCCCCAGCCAGCCGCCGCGCTCTGCTAGAATCGCGACTTTCCCGTTTATCTGCGCCTGCGCGCGCCGTGTAGAGAGCCTGCAATGACCGTCAACATCAAAACCGCCGAAGACATCGAAAAGATGCGCGTCGCCGGCCGCCTGGCCGCTGAAGTCCTGGAGATGATCGAAGAGCACGTCAAACCCGGCGTGACCACCGAAACCCTCGACCGCCTGTGCCACGACTATATCGTCAACGTGCAGGGCGCGATCCCGGCGCCGCTCAACTACAAGGGCTTCCCCAAGTCGATCTGCACCTCGGTCAACCACGTGGTGTGCCACGGCATCCCCGGCGACAAGCCGCTCAAGGATGGCGACACCCTGAACATCGACGTGACCGTGATCAAGGACGGCTACCACGGCGACACCAGCCGCATGTTCCACGTCGGCAACGTGCCGGTCTGGGCCGAGCGCCTGTCGCAGGTCACCCAGGAATGCATGTACAAGGCCATCGAGCTGGTCAAGCCGGGCTGCCGCCTGGGCGACATCGGCGAAGTGATCCAGAAGCATGCCGAAAAGAACGGCTTTTCGGTGGTGCGCGAGTTCTGCGGCCACGGCATCGGCAAGGTGTTCCACGAAGAGCCGCAGATCCTGCACTACGGCCGCGCCGGCACCGGCATGGAACTCAAGGAAGGCATGACCTTCACCATCGAGCCGATGATCAACCAGGGCAAGGCCGACACCAAGGTACTGGGCGACGGCTGGACTGCCATCACCAAGGACCGCAAGCTCTCGGCACAGTGGGAACACACCCTGGTGGTCACTGCCAGCGGCTACGAGATCTTCACCCTGCGCAAAGACGACACCATCCCTCGCACTTCGGCCTGACCCGACAGGAACGCTAATCGATGCCCCAGGTGGATCCCGAGCTGTTCGACCGCGGCCAGTTCCAGGCGGAACTGGCTCTCAAGGCCAGCCCTATCGCGGCCTTCAAGAAAGCCATCCGCCAGGCCGGCGAGGTGCTCGACGGGCGCTTTCGCAGCGGCCGCGAGATCCGCCGGCTGATCGAGGACCGCGCCTGGTTCGTCGACAACATCCTGCACCAGGCCTGGCATCAGTTCGACTGGAGCGACGAGGCCGATATCGCCCTGATCGCGGTCGGCGGCTACGGGCGCGGCGAACTGCACCCCTACTCCGACATCGACCTGCTGATCCTGCTCGACAGCGCCGACCACGAGGTGTTTCGCGACTCCATCGAGCGTTTCCTGACCCTGCTCTGGGACATCGGCCTGGAAGTCGGCCAGAGCGTGCGCTCGGTAGATGAATGCGCCGAGCAGGCGCGGGCCGACCTCACGGTTGTCACCAACCTGATGGAAAGTCGCACCATTTGCGGCCCCGAGCGCCTGCGCCAGCGCATGCTCGAGGTCACCAGCACTGCCCACATGTGGCCAAGCAAGGAATTCTTCCTGGCCAAGCGCGCCGAGCAGAAGGCCCGGCACCACAAGTACAACGACACCGAATACAACCTGGAGCCCAACGTCAAGGGCTCGCCGGGCGGCCTGCGCGACATCCAGACCGTGCTGTGGGTGGCCCGCCGCCAGTACGGCACGCTCAACCTGCACGCGCTGGCCGGCGAAGGCTTTCTGCTCGAGAGCGAAAACAACCTGCTGGCCTCGTCCCAGGAATTCCTGTGGAAGGTGCGCTACGCCCTGCACATGCTGGCCGGGCGTGCCGAAGACCGCTTGCTGTTCGACCACCAGCGCAGCATCGCCGCGCTGCTGGGCTTTGCCGACGAGAACCCCAAGCGCGCCATCGAACAGTTCATGCAGCAGTACTACCGGGTGGTGATGAGCATTGCCGAGCTCAGTGACCTGATCATCCAGCACTTCGAGGAAGTGATCCTCGCCGATGACAGCTCCAGCAGCACGCAACCGCTGAACCCGCGCTTCCAGCTGCATGACGGTTACATCGAGGCGGTGCGCAGCAACGTGTTCAAGCGCACCCCGTTCGCGATGCTGGAGATCTTCGTGCTGATGGCCCAGCATCCGGAGATCAAGGGGGTGCGCGCCGATACCATCCGCCTGCTGCGCGAGCACCGGCACCTGATCGACGAAGCGTTTCGCAACGACATTCGCAACACCAGCCTGTTCATCGAGCTGTTCAAGTGCGAGATCGGCATCCATCGCAACCTGCGTCGCATGAACCGCTACGGCATCCTGGGGCGCTACCTGCCGGAGTTCGGCCTGATCATCGGGCAGATGCAGCACGACCTGTTCCACATCTATACGGTCGATGCGCACACCCTGAACCTGATCAAGCACCTGCGCAAACTGCAGTACACCCCGGTGTCGGAGAAATTCCCGCTGGCCAGCAAGCTCATGGGCCGCCTGCCCAAGCCCGAGCTGATCTACCTGGCCGGCCTGTACCACGACATCGGCAAGGGCCGCCAGGGCGATCACTCTGAACTGGGCGCGGTCGATGCGCAGGTGTTCTGCGACCGGCATCAACTGCCGGCCTGGGACAGCCGGCTGATCGTGTGGCTGGTGCAGAACCACCTGGTGATGTCGACCACCGCCCAGCGCAAGGACCTGTCCGACCCGCAGGTGATCCATGACTTCGCCCAGTTGGTGGGCGACCTGGTGCACCTGGACTACCTCTACGTGCTCACCGTGGCCGATATCAACGCAACCAACCCGAGCCTGTGGAACTCCTGGCGTGCCAGCCTGCTGCGCCAACTCTACACCGAGACCAAGCGCGCGCTGCGCCGCGGCCTGGAAAACCCGCTGGAGCGCGAAGAGCAGATCCGCCAGACCCAGAGCGCCGCACTCGACATCCTGGTGCGCGAGGGCACCGACCCGGACGACGTCGAACAGCTGTGGTCGCAACTGGGCGATGACTATTTCCTGCGCCACACCGCCGCGGACGTTGCCTGGCACTCCGACGCGATCCTGCAGCAGCCCGCCGATGGCGGCCCGCTGGTGCTGATCAAGGAGACCACCCAGCGCGAATTCGAGGGCGGCACGCAGATCTTCATCTATGCCCCCGACCAGCACGATTTCTTCGCCGTGACCGTGGCCGCGATGGACCAGCTCAACCTGAACATCCACGATGCACGCATCATCACCTCCAGCAGCCAGTTCACCCTCGACACCTATATCGTGCTCGACAATGATGGCGGCTCGATCGGTGACAACCCCCAGCGCATCAAGCAGATCCGCGAGGGCCTGACCGAGGCGCTGCGCAACCCCGACGACTACCCGACCATCATCCAGCGCCGGGTACCGCGCCAGCTCAAGCACTTCACCTTCGCGCCGCAGGTGACCATCCTCAACGATGCGCACCGCCCGGTGACCATCCTGGAGCTCAGCGCCCCCGATCGACCGGGCCTGCTGGCGCGTATCGGCAAGATCTTCCTGGAGTTCGACCTGTCGCTGCAGAACGCCAAGATCGCGACCCTGGGCGAACGGGTGGAAGACGTGTTCTTCATCACCGACGCCGACAACCAGCCGCTGTCCGACCCCGAACTGTGCCGTCGCCTGCAGGCCGCGATCGTCGAGCAATTGCGCGTCGACCAGGCCAGCGGCGTCGAGATGACCCGCCTCACCCTTTGAACGATTGACGAGACCCAGCGCCAATGAACAACGCTTTGAACCAGCTCCAGCCCTACCCGTTCGAGAAACTGCGTGCCCTGCTGGGTAGCGTGACGCCGGCCGCGGACAAGCGCGCCATCGCCCTGTCGATCGGCGAGCCCAAGCACGCCTCGCCGGCGTTCGTGGCCAAGGCGCTGGCCGACAACCTCGACAAGATGGCGGTGTACCCGACCACCCTGGGCCTGCCCGCGCTGCGCGAGAGCATCGCGCACTGGTGCGAGCGGCGTTTTGGCGTACCAGGCGGCTGGCTCGACGCCGCGCGCCATGTGCTGCCGGTCAATGGCACCCGCGAAGCGCTGTTCGCCTTTACCCAGGCCGTGGTCAATCGCGCTGAAGACGCACTGATCGTCAGCCCCAACCCGTTCTACCAGATCTACGAGGGCGCAGCGTTTCTGGCCGGCGCCCAGCCGCACTACCTGCCGTGCCTGGACAGCAACGGCTTCAACCCGGACTTCGACGCGGTGCCGGCCCAGATCTGGCAGCGCTGCCAGATCCTGTTCCTGTGCTCGCCAGGCAACCCGACCGGCGCGCTGGTGCCGCTGGACACTTTGAAAAAACTCATCGCCCTGGCCGACCAACACGATTTCGTGATTGCGGCCGACGAGTGCTACAGCGAGCTGTACTTCGACGAGCAAACCCCGCCGCCCGGCCTGCTCAGTGCCTGCGTCGAACTGGGCCGCAGCGACTTCAAGCGCTGCGTGGTGTTCCATAGTTTGTCCAAGCGCTCCAACCTGCCGGGCCTGCGCTCGGGCTTCGTGGCCGGTGACGCCGATGTGCTCAAGGCGTTCCTGCTGTACCGCACCTACCATGGCTGCGCCATGCCCGTGCAGACCCAGCTGGCGAGCATCGCGGCCTGGAACGACGAAGCCCACGTGCTGCAGAACCGCGACCTGTATCGCGAGAAATTCGACGCCGTGCTGGAGATCCTCGGGCCGGTGCTGGACGTGCAAAAGCCTGACGGCGGTTTCTACCTGTGGCCCAAGGTGAAGGGTGACGATGCACAGTTCTGCCGCGACCTGTTCGAGCAGCAGCACGTGACCGTGGTGCCGGGCTCCTACCTGTCACGTGAAGTCGACGGTGTGAATCCGGGGGCCGGGCGCGTGCGCCTGGCACTGGTTGCACCGCTGGCCGAATGTGTCGAAGCGGCGCAGCGCATCCGTGCATTCGTCGAAGGCTGAGGCCAGCGCCCAGACAGCCAGCGGATAGACTCGCAGCGCTGTCACACCCACACCTCCAGACCTGGGGCTGCCTTGCAAAGGGGCAGCCTCAGGCCGGCCAGCACTACATAACTACCGCCCGCACGCAGTGCCCCACCCGCAGACTCCAGGCTTCCAACCAAAGGAGTTTCGCATGTTCAGCCTCTACCTTCCCCGACCAGCCATCGCAATCGACCCGCACGCATCCTACGAGCTGGCAGTCACTGAAAACCCTCGCAACGCCGGCAGCACAGGCAGTGGTGGTCGTCGCAAGCGCTCACTGGGCGCCACTGGCAAGCTCTGGCTGCCAGGGCGTACGCTGACGGTGTCGTTCCTGAAGGTCAAAACCCCGTCACTGAAGTCGGACTTCTATGCCTTGGCTCGCCAATGGATCGATCTGTCCAACGCCAACCTGAACCTGGAGCTGGTGGACGATGACGACATGCAGGCCGACCTGCGGGTGGCGACGAATCCGGGAGCCTATTACAGCTGGGCGGCCTGCGGCACCGATGCCCTGAGCCCTGAACACGCCAACCTCCCGAACGTGAGCCTTGGCCTGACCAGTGAACACGAACTGTACCAATACAACGCGCTGCACGAGTTCGGTCACGTGTTCGGTGCCGACCACGAGCACCTGCACCCTGACGCCGACATCCCCTGGGACGAAGCCATGGTTATCAGTACCTACATGGCCGAGTGGAGCACCACCGAGCAAGACGTGCGCAGCAATTTTCTTGATAAACGCGAGGACGTCGGGCTGATCAAAACCGACTATGACACCAGCTCGGTAATGCACTACCCCGTCGAGCAGCGGTTCACGGTCGGCGACTGGGAATGCGGAATCAACAACGCACTCAGCGAGAAAGACTGCGAATTCATGCGCCTGGCCTACCCGCACGACTGACCAGGCGAACCGACCTCACGCCGGTGCAGATCCTCCAGCCACCGGGCCACGCCACTCATGGGATACGACGGGGCCGCCACGCGGCCCCGACGGTTTACCTGACCGGGCCCAGGTTGGCCTCGCTCATGTCCAGCTCGCCCAGCACCTGACGCACCACGTCATCGCCGATCTGGTGCTGACGGTGCAGCTTGTACAATTCCAGGCGCTGCGCCCGCAGCGCACGCAGGCGCAGGCGCCGCTCCAGCTGATCCATCTGCGCCGCCAGCGCCTGGGCCTCGGCACTGTCGTTGAAGGCGTCCAACTGCTGCCGGTATTCGGCCATCAGGCGTGCCTTCAATTCCGCGGCCAATGCCGCCTGGGCTGCATCCTGTGGCGCCCCCGGCTCCACCAGTTCCTCGGCCTCCAGCGCATGGATCGCCGCCTCGGCCGTGCGCCGCCAGGCCTCCTGGGCCTCGTGCAGCACTGCGTCGTCCGGGCTCTTCTGCACCCCGCGCAGCAGCAACGGCAACGCGATACAGGCCGATACCAGCGACAGCAGGATCACCCCCGCCGCAATGAAGATCAGCAGGTCGCGCTCGGGAAACGCCTGGCCGGCGCCGATCAGCAGCGGCACCGACATCACGCCCGCCAGGGTCACCGCCCCGCGCACGCCGCCCACGGTCAGCAGCCAGCAAGACCGTGCGTTGGGCACCAGCACCAGGTCTTCCTTGCCGCGCCAGCGCCGGATCACCCCGATCAGCCGCCAGATGCTCTGCACCCAGATGAACCGCAGCGCCAGCAACACCAGAAAGATCGCTACCACATCCAGACAACGGTAGAACAAGGTCGGCCACAGCGAGACCTCATGACTGGTCACCGCCTTGATGATGTCCGGCAACTGCAGGCCCAGCAGCAGGAAGATCAGGCCGTTGAAGGCGAACTCCAGCAGCGACCACACGCTGCGGTTGAGCAGTCGCGTGCTGGTCTGGCGCGGCAACAGGTCGAGCCAGCTCTGCATCATCCCAGCGGCCACCGCCGAGAGAATGCCTGAAGCGCCAAGGCGCTCGGCCAGCACATACGCGGCAAACGGCAACAGCAGCATGAACACCACATGGGTGGCCGGGTCGTCCCAGCCGCGCGCGATCATCCACATGCGCCCGCGCCCCACCAGCCAGCTCAGCGCCACGCCGATCGCCAGGCCGCCCAGGGCCACCAGCACGAAGGTCAGGCTGGCCTCGGTCAGCGAGAACACCCCGGTGATGGCCGCTGCCAGGGCGAACTTGAACGTCACCAGGCCCGACGCATCGTTCATCAATGCCTCACCCTGCAACATGTGCATCAGTGGCGTGGGCAGGCGGTCCTGAGTGATTGCCGACACCGCCACGGCATCGGTGGGCGACAGCACCGCCGCCAGCGCAAAAGCCACCGGCAAGGGAACGCTGGGCAGTATCCAGTGGATGAAGTAACCGGCACCGACCACGGTGAACAGCACCAGCCCCACCGCCAGGGTCAGGATCGGCCCGCGCAGGCGCCACAGCGCGCGCTTGGGCATGCGCCAGCCATCGGAGAACAGCAGCGGCGGCAGGAACAGAAACAGGAACAGCTCCGGGTCCAGTGCCACGTGCAGGCCCAGGGTCGGCCAGGCCAGCAACGCGCCGGCAGCGATCTGCACCAGCGGCAACGGTAGCGGGACCACCCGCCCGACCAGTTTCGAGACACTGACCAGCATCAACAGGATGAGGACGGTATAGGCTGACTGCATACGGCGTGTTTTTCCTTTTCGTTTTCACATACGCTCAAGGGCTGGCAGATGCGCCATTGAAACAACATGTTACCGGTTACGGGGCGTCGCCGGCCGCTGCACCTAAGTCGCAGAGGGCCCGGCAATCTGTAACACGATACTTCAAGGAACCCGTGCACCATGACCGATGCCTCCCACCACGATAGCCGTACCCGCGCCCTGCTGGTCATCGATGTACAGAACGATTTCATTCCGGGCGGCGCGTTGGCGGTGCCTGGCGGTGACCAGATCGTGCCGTTGATCAACCAGCTCGGCCGCCAGTTCCAGCGTGTGGTACTGGCCCAGGACTGGCACCCGGCCGGGCATGCCTCGTTCGCCTCGAGCCACTTGGGCAAAAAACCGTTCGAGGTCATCGAACTGTCATACGGCGCGCAGACACTCTGGCCCGACCACTGCCTACAAGGCAGTCAGGGCGCGCAGTTCCACCCGCAACTGGACATTGCCCACGCGCAATTGATCGTGCGCAAGGGCGGTAACCCAAGGGTCGACAGCTATTCGGCGTTCACCGAGGCCGACCAGCAAACCCCTACGGGCCTGGCCGGCTACCTGCGCGAGCAGGGCGTCGACACCCTGTACCTGTGCGGCCTGGCGCTGGACTTCTGTGTAGCCTGGTCGGCCCTGCACGCGCGCCGCGAGGGCTTCACCACCTTCGTGGTGCTCGATGCCTGCCGCGCCATCGATACCGACGGCTCGCAGGCCAGCGCCCTGGCGCAGATGCAGGCCGCCGGGGTGCAGTTCATCCAGGCGCAGCAACTGGGCGCCAGCAGCCGTGGCGCCCTGCCCGATGATGTCGCATAATCCAGCCCACCCATTCTTCGAGGAGTTTCGGGGCTGCTGCGGGATTACCCGTACGCCCTTGACGTTCAATGGCTTATATTCTTTTTGGCATCAAAGCCTGTGACACCATGAAGAAAGCCCGTACCTGGCTTGAAGAACAGCACATCCAGTACGACTTTCACGATTACAAGACCCAGGGCATCGACCGGGAGCACCTCGATCGCTGGTGCGACGAGCACGGCTGGGACGTGGTCCTGAACCGTGCGGGCACCACCTTCCGCAAGCTCGATGACGCGCAGAAGGCCAACCTCGACCAGGCCAAGGCCGTCGAGCTGATGCTGGCGCAACCCTCGATGATCAAGCGCCCGGTACTCGACCTGGGCGACAAGACCCTGGTCGGCTTCAAACCGGACCTGTACGCGGCAGCCGTGCGCTGAGCCGCGTCGCTTTCACTTAATTTCGCAAGAGGTATCTGCATGTCCACTTCCCTGTTCAGCCTGGCCTTCGGCGTCGGCACTCAAAACCGTCAAGGCGCCTGGCTGGAAGTCTTCTACGCGCAGCCACTGCTCAACCCGACCGCCGAGCTGGTCGCGGCCGTCGCCCCGATCCTGGGCTACGAAGGTGGCAACCAGGCCATCGCCTTCAGCAACGCGCAAGCCGCGCAACTGGCCGAGGCCCTCAAGGGCGTCGACGCTGCCCAGGCTGCCCTGCTGACCCGCCTGGCCGAAAGCAACAAGCCGCTGGTCGCCACCCTGCTCGCCGAAGACGCTACCCTGAGCTCCACGCCAGAGGCCTACCTGAAGCTGCACCTGCTGTCGCACCGCCTGGTCAAGCCGCACGGCCTGAGCCTGGCCGGCATCTTCCCGCTGCTGCCGAACGTGGCCTGGACCAGCCAGGGCGCCATCGACCTGGTCGAACTCGCCGAACAGCAACTCGAAGCCCGCCTCAAGGGCGAGCTGCTGGAAGTGTTCTCGGTGGACAAGTTCCCGAAAATGACCGACTACGTGGTGCCGACCGGTGTGCGTATCGCCGACAGCGCCCGCGTGCGCCTGGGTGCCTACATCGGCGAAGGCACCACCATCATGCACGAAGGCTTCGTCAACTTTAACGCCGGCACCGAAGGCCCGGGCATGATCGAAGGCCGCGTGTCGGCCGGCGTATTCGTCGGCAAGGGCTCGGACCTGGGCGGCGGCTGCTCGACCATGGGCACCCTGTCGGGCGGCGGCAACATCATCATCAAGGTCGGCGAAGGCTGCCTGATCGGCGCCAACGCCGGCATCGGCATCCCGCTGGGCGACCGCAACACCGTCGAGGCCGGCCTGTACATCACCGCGGGCACCAAGGTAAACCTGCTCGACGAGAACAACGAGCTGGTCAAGGTGGTCAAGGCCCGTGACCTGGCTGGCCAGACCGACCTGCTGTTCCGCCGCAATTCGCTCAACGGCGCTGTCGAGTGCAAGACTCACAAGTCGGCCATCGAACTGAACGAAGCGCTGCACGCCCACAACTAAGTGGTACGATCGGGTCTGGCCCTCTGCCAGACCCGATATCAGGCCCTATACATCATGTTCCAGCCCTCTCCCTGGCGCGCAGACTTCCCTGCCATCGCCGCCCTGCAACGCCAGCACCAGACCTACCTGGACAACGCGGCCACCACGCAGAAACCCCAAGCCCTGCTCGATGCCCTGAGCCACTATTACACCCATGGTGCCGCCAATGTGCACCGTGCCCAGCACCTGCCCGGTGCCCTCGCCACCCAGGCGTTCGAAGCCAGTCGCGAGAAGGTCGCTGCGTGGCTGAATGCCGCCGACGCGCAGCAGATCGTCTTCACCCACGGCGCCACTTCGGCGCTGAACCTGCTGGCCTACGGCCTGGAATGGCGCCTGGAGGCCGGCGACGAGATCGCCGTGAGCGCCCTGGAGCACCACGCCAACCTGCTGCCCTGGCAGCAGTTGGCCCAGCGCCGCAGCCTGAAGCTGGTGATCCTGCCGATCGATGCACAGGGCCATATCGACCTGGACGCGGCGCTGCAACTGATCGGCCCGCGTACCCGGGTGCTGGCCGTGAGCCAGTTGTCGAACGTGCTGGGTACCTGGCAGCCGCTGCAGCCACTGCTCGAACATGCCCGCGCCCAGGGCGCCCTGAGCGTGGTCGATGGCGCCCAGGGCGTGGTGCACGGCCGGCATGACGTGCAGCAACTGGGCTGCGACTTCTACGTGTTCTCCAGCCACAAGCTGTATGGCCCGGATGGCCTTGGTGTGCTCTATGGGCGCAGCGAGGCGCTGAGCCTGCTGCGCCACTGGCAGTTCGGTGGCGAGATGGTGCAACTGGCCGGCTACCAGCAGTCGAGCTTTCGCCCCGCCCCGCTGGGTTTTGAAGCCGGAACGCCGCCGATTGCCAGTGTGATCGGCCTGGGTGCGAGCCTGGACTACCTGGCCAGCCTGGACGGTGCGGCCGTGCTCGACCACGAAGCCGCCCTGCACCGCCATCTGCTGCGCGGCCTGCACGACCGTGAAGGGGTGCGCGTGCTGGGCGCGCCGGAACTGGCGCTGGCCAGTTTCGTCGTCGAGGGCGTGCACAACGCCGACCTCGCCCACCTGCTCACCGAGCAGGGAATCGCCGTGCGCGCCGGGCACCACTGCGCCATGCCGCTGGTCAACAGCCTCGGCCTGGACGGGGCCTTGCGTGTTTCGCTGGGGTTGTACAACGATTCCGACGACCTGGAGCGCCTATTCGGCGCCCTGGACCAGGCCCTGGATCTGCTGCGATGAGCCTGCCGAGCGCTGCACAGCAAGCGCTGAGCGCGTTCGAGCAGGCTGCCGGCTGGGAACAGCGCGCGCGCCTGCTGATGCAGTGGGGCGAGCGCCTGGCGCCGCTGAGCCCGGCGCAACAGTGCGAGGCTAACCGGGTACACGGCTGCGAGAGCCAGGTGTGGCTGGTGGCCGAGCTGCACGAGGGGTGCTGGCACTTCAATGCCGCCAGTGACGCGCGCCTGATCCGCGGCCTGCTGGCCTTGCTGCTGGTGCGCGTCGAAGGGCTGAGCAGTACCGACCTTCAGCAACTCGACCTGCCCGCCTGGTTCACCCAGCTGGGCCTGGGCCGTCAGCTTTCGCCTTCACGCAGCAACGGCCTGAACGCCGTGCTGCAACGCATGGCTCAGCTCGCTGCAGGCGCCTGAGCCAGCGCACGGTCGGCCGGGCGACGCTTGCCGCCCACCAGTTTTTCCACCGCCTTGCTCGCCGCGACCATGCCGAAGGTCGCGGTGACCATCATCACCGCGCCAAAGCCCCCCGAGCAGTCGAGCTTGACGCCATCCCCGACAAAGCTCTTCTGCAGGCAGATACCGCCGTCAGGCAGCGGGTAGCGCAACTGTTCGGTGGAGAACACACAAGGCACGCCGTAGTTGCGGCTGACATTGCGCGAGAATCCGTGGTCGCGACGCAGCGTGGAACGCACCTTGGACGCCAGCGGGTCATTCACCGTACGGTTCAGGTCCGCCACCTGGATCTGCGTGGGGTCCAGTTGCCCGCCGGCCCCGCCGGTGCTGATCACCTGGATCTTGCGCCGCTTGCACCAGGCGATCAGTGCGGCCTTGGCCATCACGCTGTCGATGCAGTCGATCACGCAATCGATATGGTCGGTAATGGTCTGGGCCAGGTTTTCACGCGTGACGAAATCCACCACCGCGTGCACCGTGCACGCGGGGTTGATCGCACGCAGGCGCTCGGCCATCACCTCGACCTTGGATTTACCGATGTTGCCCTGCATGGCATGCAACTGACGATTGGTATTGCTGACGCAAACGTCATCCAGGTCGAACAGCGAGATTTCGCCAACCCCACTGCGCGCCATGGCCTCGGCCGCCCACGAGCCGACACCGCCGATACCGACAACCGCCACATGCGCCGTGCGCAGGCGCTGCAAGCCCTGCTGGCCGTACAACCGGGCAACACCGGCAAAGCGTGGATCTTCTGTAGTCATGGCCGAACCCTGAAAAAACCGGCGCGCATTATAGGCCCCACAGCGCAGGATGACAGCCTGCAATAGACAGACCGTACGGCGCCGATTGGCCAGATCGGCGCCAACCCTGCTTTAATGTGTGAGGTCATCCCCGCCTGTTCCCCCCTTCGGAACCCGAACTATCTATGTCATCGCGTAAATTTGGTATCAACCTGGTGGTAGTCATGGCGATTGCTGCGCTGTTCACCGGGTTCTGGGCGCTGATCAACCGCCCGGTGTCCGCCCCCAACTGGCCGGAGCAGATCTCAGGCTTCTCGTATTCGCCGTTCCGCCTGGGACAAAGCCCGCAAAAGGCCCAGTACCCGAGCGAGGCTGAACTGCGCGAAGACCTCGAGCAGATGAGCAAGCTCACCGACAGCATCCGTATCTACACCGTGGAGGGCACACAGGCACTGATCCCGCGCCTGGCCGAAGAGTTCGGCCTGCGCGTGACCCTGGGCGTATGGATCAGCCCCGACCTTGAGCGCAACGAGCGCGAAATCGAAACCGCCATCCAACTGGCCAACACCTCGCGCAGCGTCGTGCGGGTGATGGTCGGCAACGAGGCGCTGTTTCGCGATGACGTTACCCCTCAGGCACTGATCGAGTACATGGACCGGGTGCGCGCCGCCGTCAAGGTGCCGGTGACCACCAGCGAGCAGTGGCATATCTGGAAAGAAAACCCGGAACTGGCCAGGCATGCCGACCTGATCGCCGCGCACATCCTGCCGTACTGGGAGTTCATCCCCATGAAGGACGCCGGACAGTTCGTGCTCGACCGTGCCCGCGACCTCAAGCAACTGTTCCCGCGCAAGCCGTTGCTGCTCTCGGAGGTCGGCTGGCCGAGCAATGGTCGACGCCGTTCGGACATCAACTCCAGCAACGACGCGCGCGAGCGCGGTGGCGCCGATGCCTCCCAGGCCGACCAGGCCATCTACCTGCGCACGCTGGTCAACACACTCAACCGGCGTGGCTACAACTACTTCGTGATCGAAGCCTACGACCAGCCCTGGAAGGCCAGCGACGAAGGTTCGGCCGGTGCCTACTGGGGCGTGTTCAACGCCAGCCGCCAGCAGAAGTTCAACTTCGAGGGCCCGGTGGTAGCCATCCCGCAATGGCGGGTGCTGGCGGTCGGCTCGGTGGTGCTGGCGATGCTCTCGCTGACCCTGCTGCTGATCGACGGCTCGGCGCTGCGACAGCGCGGGCGCACCTTCCTCACGTTCATCGCGTTCCTGTGCGGCTCGGTGCTGGTATGGATCGGCTATGACTACAGCCAGCAATACAGCACCTGGTTCAGCCTGACGGTGGGCTGCCTGCTGGCGCTGGGTGCACTCGGGGTGTTCATCGTGCTGCTCACCGAAGCCCATGAACTGGCCGAGGCCGTGTGGACGCACAAGCGCCGACGGCTGTTCCTGCCGGTGGAGGCCGACAGCGCATACCGACCGAAAGTGTCGGTGCATGTGCCGTGCTACAACGAACCGCCGGAAATGGTCAAACAGACGCTCAATGCGCTGGCAGCACTGGACTACCCCGACTACGAAGTGCTGATCATCGACAACAACACCAAGGACCCGGCGGTGTGGGAGCCGATCAAGGCGCACTGCGAACTGCTGGGCGAGCGCTTCAAGTTCTTCCACGTCGCGCCATTGGCCGGCTTCAAGGGCGGCGCGCTGAACTACCTGATCCCGCACACCGCCAAGGATGCCGAAGTGATTGCGGTGATCGACTCGGACTACTGCGTCGATCGCAACTGGCTCAAGCACATGGTGCCGCACTTCGCCGACCCGAAGATCGCCGTGGTGCAGTCGCCGCAGGACTACCGCGACCAGAACGAGAGCACCTTCAAGAAGCTCTGCTACGCCGAGTACAAGGGCTTCTTCCACATCGGCATGGTCACCCGCAACGACCGTGACGCGATCATCCAGCACGGCACCATGACCATGACCCGGCGCTCGGTGCTCGAAGAGCTGGGCTGGGCCGACTGGTGCATCTGCGAGGACGCCGAGCTTGGCCTGCGCGTGTTCGAGAAGGGGCTGTCGGCCGCCTACTCCCACGAGAGCTATGGCAAGGGCCTGATGCCCGACACCTTCATCGACTTCAAGAAGCAGCGCTTTCGCTGGGCCTATGGCGCGATCCAGATCATCAAGCGCCACACCGCCAGCCTGCTGCGCGGCAAGGACACCGAACTGACCCGTGGCCAGCGTTACCACTTCCTGGCGGGCTGGCTGCCGTGGGTGGCCGACGGCATGAACATCTTCTTCACCGTGGGTGCGCTGCTGTGGTCGGCGGCGATGATCATCGTGCCGCAGCGGGTCGATCCGCCGCTGCTGATCTTCGCAATCCCGCCGCTGGCACTGTTCGTGTTCAAGGTAGGCAAGATCGTGTTCCTGTACCGCCGCGCGGTGGGGGTCAACCTCAAGGATGCCTTCTCGGCGGCGCTGGCGGGGCTGGCGTTGTCGCACACCATCGCCAAGGCGGTGCTGTACGGCTTCTTCACCAGCAGCATTCCGTTCTTCCGCACCCCCAAGAACGCCGACAGCCATGGCGTGCTGGTGGCGCTGTCGGAGGCGCGCGAGGAACTGTTCATCATGTTGCTGCTGTGGGGCGCGGCGCTGGGGATCTTCCTGGTGCAGGGCCTGCCGAGCAATGACATGCGTTTCTGGGTGGCGATGCTGCTGGTGCAGTCGCTGCCTTACCTGGCGGCGCTGATCATGGCGCTGCTGTCGTCGCTGCCCAAGCCTGCGGATGCCACGCAGCCTGCGCCTGCGGCCTGATTAAACGCTTCGCTGGCAAGCCAGCTCCCACGGGGTCCTCGGCGTACCCGAATCCCTGTGGGAGCTGGCTTGCCAGCGAAGAGGCCCGGACAGACAGCACAGATCCACAGTCCCTTCCCCGCACTTTTGCTATAAGATAACGCCCCTTCTTTTTGCACCCCAGCCTTGTACCCCGGAGTCTTTCATGACGGCCCCAGCCGACCTCTCGCCTACCCTTGAACTGGCCTGCGACCTGATCCGTCGTCCTTCGGTGACGCCGCTCGACTTCGACTGCCAGAAACAGATGATGCAGCGCCTGGGCGATGCCGGCTTCATGCTCGAACCCATGCGCATCGAAGACGTCGACAACTTCTGGGCCACCCACGGCAGCGACGACGGCCCCGTGCTGTGCTTCGCCGGCCACACCGACGTGGTGCCCACCGGCCCCGTGCAGGCCTGGGCCAACGACCCGTTCGATGCCCTGATCGATGCCGACGGCATGCTCTGCGGGCGCGGCGCGGCCGACATGAAGGGCAGCCTGGCCGCCATGGTGGTGGCCACCGAACGCTTCGTCGCCGACTACCCCAACCACAAGGGCAAGGTCGCCTACCTGATCACCAGTGACGAGGAAGGCCCGGCCCACCACGGCACCAAGGCCGTGATCGAGCGCCTGGCCGCGCGCAACGAGCGCCTGGACTGGTGCATCGTCGGCGAGCCGTCGAGCACTACCCTGGTCGGTGACGTGGTCAAGAACGGCCGACGCGGCTCGCTCGGTGCCAGGCTCACCGTACGCGGCGTGCAGGGCCACGTGGCCTACCCGCACCTGGCGAAGAACCCGATCCACCTGGCCGCCCCGGCCCTGGCCGAACTGGCTGCCGAGCACTGGGACGAAGGCAACGCATTCTTCCCGCCGACCAGCTTCCAGATCTCCAATCTCAATTCCGGCACCGGCGCCACCAACGTGGTACCGGGCGAGCTGAGCGCGCTGTTCAACTTCCGCTTCTCCACTGAATCGACCGTTGAAGGCCTGCAGGCACGCGTGGCGACCATCCTCGACAAGCATGGGCTGGACTGGCAGGTAGACTGGGCACTGTCGGGCCTGCCGTTCCTCACCGAGCCGGGCGAACTGCTCGACGCCGTCTCGGCCAGCATCAAGGCGGTGACCGGTCGCGACACCCAGGCCTCCACCAGCGGCGGCACCTCGGACGGGCGCTTCATCGCCACCCTGGGTACCCAGGTGGTCGAGCTGGGCCCGGTCAATGCCACGATTCACCAGGTCAACGAGCGGGTGCTGGCCAGCGACCTCGACGTGCTGACCGAGATCTACTACCAGACCCTGACCCGGCTGCTTGCCTGATGCTCATCTGCCCGATCTGCAGCGCTGCACTCAGCACCCTGGACAACGGTGTCGGCTGCCCGGCCGGGCACCGTTTCGACCGTGCGCGCCAGGGTTACCTGAACCTGTTGCCGGTGCAACACAAGAACAGCCGCGACCCCGGTGACAACCAGGCGATGGTCGAGGCGCGCCGCGACTTTCTCAACGCCGGGCACTATGCTCCGGTGGCACGCCGCCTGGCCGAGCTTGCCGCCGAACGCGCCGCCGCACGCTGGCTCGACATCGGCTGCGGCGAGGGTTACTACACCGCGCAACTGGCCGACGCGCTGCCCGAGGCTGACGGCTATGCGCTGGACATCTCGCGCGAGGCGGTCAAGCGTGCGTGCCGACGCAACCCGGCGCTGACCTGGCTGGTGGCGAGCATGGCGCGCGTACCGCTGGCCGATGCCAGCTGCCAATTCCTGGCCAGCGTGTTCAGCCCGCTCGACTGGCAGGAGGCCAGGCGCCTGCTCAGCCCTGGCGGCGGCCTGATGCGCGTCGGCCCCACCCGCGGCCACCTGATGGAGCTGCGCGAGCAGCTCTATGATGAAGTGCGCGACTATGCCGATGACAAGCACCTGGCCCTGGTGCCCGAAGGCATGCAACACGCCCACAGCGAAGTGCTGAGCTTTGGCCTGAGCCTGGCGGCCCCGGCCGACCGGGCCAACCTGCTGGCCATGACCCCACATGGCTGGCGGGCCAGCGCCGACAAGCGCGCTGCCGTCATCGACCAGGCCGAACCTTTAGAGGTCACGGTGTCCATGCGTTACGATTACTTTGTGCTGCAAGACTGAGCCGCACCCGGAGAGCCCCATGCGCCAACCCGATATCGAGATTTACCTGAAGGACGCCGACGTCGATCACAAGCAGATCGCCGCCTGGCTGGGCGAGGCCCTTGGCCCGTGCAGCGACTGGCAGCAGAAAGGCCAGACCTACAAGTGCACCGCCGGTAGCGTGCCTGTTACCTGGTTGCCCAAGGCCGTAGGCAAGTGGAACAGCCTGTACCTGGAGAGCGACCAGACCCCATGGGAAGACGACATCGCCTGCGCCCGCGCCGCGTTTGCCGCGCTCAACGTCGAAGTGCGTTGCGCCCCGGGCAGCTGGGTGGAAGAGGAAGGCGAGGAAGACGCCGACCGCTGGATTCGCGTCAGTGCCGACGGCGAGGAAGAGATCACCTGGCGCACGCAATAGACGGCGCTGGCTGCAAGCTGCAAGTGAGCACGGTCAACTTGCAGCTTGCAGCTGATAGCTTGCCGCTTTAGAGCCCCACTACATCTTCAGCCTGCAAGCCCTTCTGCCCCTCGGTCAGGTTGTATTCAACCTGTTGCCCCTCAAGCAGGGTGCGATGCCCTTCACCGCGGATTGCGCGGTAATGCACGAACACGTCAGCCCCGCCTTCACGCTGAATGAAGCCATAGCCCTTGGCGTCATTGAACCACTTCACACTTCCAGTCTCACGAGACGACATCTGAACTACTCCGGATTTTTATTTTGGAATCGCCTTGTCGACAGGGCCTCACCAGGCACCTGCCTACGCCGCTTGCGGATTTATCCTGCAAGCGGCGGACCGACTATAACGCAGCCATTCATTAATTTTTATGACCCGGCCGCTTTTTGCTGAACTTGCGCGGATACGGCACACTAACCGTCCGAGCCAGTACTCGCCTCTCATCACCCAGGGCACCTACCGAATGACCCGATCCCCCTTGCGCCGCCTGATCTTCGGCGCCCTGCGTCGTCTGCTGTACCTGTGGGTGCGCTCCGAGACCATCAACCCGTCCTCCTTTTCGCTGAACCTGGACCGCAGCCGTCCGGTGTTCTATGTGCTGCAGTCGCCCGCGCTCACAGACCTGGCCGTGCTCGATCGCGAATGCACCAAAGCCGGGCTGCCACGCCCGGTGCTGCCCGTTTCGGTGGGCCCACTGATGGAGCCTGCGGCGTTCTTCTACCTCACCCCCGAGCCCGACTGGCTTGGCCGCCACGACAAGCGCGGTGCGCCGCCGACGTTGACGCGCCTGGTCGACCTGATCAGCCAGCATGCCGAGCAGGACGCGCAGATCATTCCGGTCAGCGTGTTCTGGGGCCAGTCGCCGGCCAGCGAGTCCAGCCCGTGGAAGCTGCTGTTCGCCGACAGCTGGGCCGTCACCGGGCGCCTGCGACGCCTGCTCACCGTGCTGATCCTGGGGCGCAAGACCCGCGTGCAGTTCTCGGCGCCCATCCACCTGCGCGAGCTGGTCGACCACAACAAGGGCCACGAGCGCACCGTGCGCATGGCCCAGCGCCTGCTGCGGGTGCACTTTCGCAACCTCAAGACCGCCGTCATCGGCCCCGACATCTCGCACCGACGCAACCTGGTCAAGGGCCTGGTCCACGACCCGCTGGTACGCCAGGCCATCAGCGACGAAGCCGAGCGCGAGAAGATCCCGCTGGCCAAGGCCGAAGCCCTGGCCCTGCGCTACGGCAACGAGATCGCCTCGGACTACACCTACACCGCCATCCGCTTCCTGGAAGTGGTGCTGAGCTGGTTCTGGAACAAGATCTACGACGGCATCAAGGTCAACCATATCGAACAGGTGCAAGGCATCGCCCCCGGCCACGAAGTGATCTACGTGCCGTGCCATCGCAGCCACATCGACTACCTGCTGCTGTCCTACCTGCTGTTTCGCAACGGCCTGACGCCGCCGCACATCGCCGCCGGGATCAACCTCAACATGCCGGTGATCGGCAGCCTGCTGCGCAGGGGCGGTGCATTCTTCATGCGCCGTACCTTCAAGGGCAACCCGCTGTACACCGCAGTGTTCAACGAGTACCTGCACACCCTGTTCACCAAGGGTTTCCCCGTGGAGTACTTCGTCGAGGGCGGGCGCTCACGCACCGGGCGCATGCTGCAGCCCAAGACCGGCATGCTGGCGATCACCCTGCGCAGTTTTCTGCGCTCCTCGCGCACCCCGATCGTGTTCGTGCCGGTGTACATCGGCTACGAGCGCGTGCTCGAGGGCCGCACCTACCTGGGCGAACTGCGCGGGGCGAGCAAGAAAAAGGAATCGATCTTCGACATCTTCAAGGTCATTGGCGCGCTCAAGCAGCGCTTCGGCCAGGTCGCGGTGAACTTCGGCGAACCGATCCGCCTGGCCAGCTTCCTCGACCAGCAGCAACCGGGCTGGCGCGAACAGGAGCACGGCCCGCAGTTCCGCCCGGCCTGGCTCAACGAAACCACCTCGCGCCTGGGTGCAAAGGTCGCCCGGCACCTGAACGAAGCGGCAGCGATCAACCCGGTCAACCTGGTGGCCCTGGCGCTGCTGTCCACCAGCCGCCTGGCGCTGGACGAACGCGCGCTGGCGCGGGTGCTGGACCTGTACCTGGCGCTGCTGCGCCATGTGCCTTACTCGGCGCACACCACACTGCCCGAAGGCGACGGCCTGGCCCTGATCAGCCATGTGCGCGGCATGGACCTGCTGGCCGAGCAACAGGACGCACTGGGGCGCATCCTGTACCTGGACGAAAACAACGCGGTACTGATGACCTACTACCGCAACAACGTATTGCACATCTTCGCCCTGCCGGCGTTGCTGGCAAGCTTCTTCCAGAGCAGTTCGCGGATCAGCCGCGACCTGATCGGCAAGTACACCCATGCGCTGTACCCGTACCTGCAGTCGGAACTGTTCATACGCTGGGACGCGAACGAGCTGGATGGCGTGATCGACCAATGGCTGGAGGCGTTCGTCGAACAGGGCCTGCTGCGTTACGAGAACGGCGTGTACCTGCGCCCGGCACCGAGTTCGCGCCAGTTCGTGCTGTTGACCCTGCTGGCGCGGGCCATCACCCAGACCCTGCAGCGCTTCTACATGGCCACCGCCCTGCTGCTCAACAGCGGCCAGCACACCCTGAGCGCCGAAGAGCTGGAAGACCTGTGTGTGGTCATGGCCCAGCGCCTGTCGATCCTGCATGGCCTGAATGCCCCGGAGTTCTTCGACAAGAGCCTGTTCCGCCACTTTATCCAGACCCAGATCGAGCAGGGCGTATTGCGCCCGGATGCGGCCGGCAAGCTCGGCTACCATGAAAAACTGAGCGAGCTGGCCGAGGGCGCCGCCAAGCGCGTGCTTTCGGCGGAGGTGCGCCTGTCGATTCGCCAGGTGGCCCTGCAGCGCAGCGAAGAAATCATTGAACACGCTTCAGAAGAGGCCTGATTGGAGAAGCTGATGAAAACATTGACCCTGGCTGTGCTGGGCAGCCTGCTGGCTGCCTGCAGCAGCATCCCGGCACCGTCCAAGGCCAGCCTGGACGGCGAAGTGTACTACCTGCAACGCATCGCCCTGCCACCGGCGGCCACCTTGAGTGTGAGCCTGCAGGACGTGTCGCTGGCCGATGCCCCGGCCGTGACCCTGGCCAACCAGCGTGGCCCGGTCAAGGGCCAGGTGCCGCTGGCCTTCCACCTCAGCTACGACCCGGCGCAGGTCAAGCCGGGCCATCGCTATGCCGTGAGCGCACGCATCGAACTGGACGGCGAGCTATTGTTCATCACTACCGAGCACCACGGCGTGCAGCTCGACGGCACCGATACGCAACCTGTGCGGATCAAGCTCGACGCGGTTCGCTGAACCTGTTTTTTTGCCCCTGGATAAGGATGCTGCCATGTTGCGCCCTGCTCTAACCTTTACCGGCCTGTGTGCCGGCCTGCTGTTGTCGGCCAGTGCACTGGCCCTGTCGTTGAGTGACCTGTCGCAGAAAGACGCCTCGGGCGGCCTGAAAGACGCCCTGACCCAGGGTGCGCAGATTGCAGTCAAGCAACTGGGTACCCCGGGGGGCTTCAGCAATAACCCGGACGTGCGCATCGAATTGCCGGGCAACCTCGGCAAGGCGGCCAAGGCCATGAAGAAATTCGGCATGGGCGCGCAGGTCGACCAGCTGGAAGCGAGCATGAACAAGGCTGCCGAGGCGGCGGTACCGCAGGCCCAGGCGCTGCTGGTGGATGCGGTGAAGAAGATGACCGTGGCCGATGCCAAGAGCATCCTGAGCGGCGGCGATGACTCCGCCACCCAGTACCTGAGCAAGACCAGCCGCGAGCAGATCCGCGCCAAGTTCCTGCCGATCGTCAAGCAGGCCACCGACCAGGTCGGGCTGGCCAAGCAGTACAACAGCTTTGCCGGTCAGGCATCGTCGATGGGCTTGCTGGACAGCAAGAATGCCAACGTCGAGGGGTATGTGACCGAGCAGGCGCTCAACGGCCTGTTCGAGATGATCGGCAAGCAGGAAGCGACGATCCGCGAGAACCCGGCGGCTGCGGCAACGAGCCTGGCCAAGAAGGTCTTCGGCGCCCTCTAGGGCCTTTGGGGCCGCTATGCGGCCCATTCGCTGGCAAGCCAGCTCCCACAGGTACACCACTGTTCTTGAGGCAAGTGGTGTACCTGTGGGAGCCCGCCAGGTCGCTTCGGTTTGAGCTGCGATCGTTGCGTTACAGCGTCAATCGAGGCTCAATCGAATGCACATTCGGCCGGGTTGGATTGCAAGCAGATGTTGTCTCTCCAT
>NZ_JAHTBI010000066.1 GCF_019168305.1 Pseudomonas aegrilactucae | reverse complement strand
TTGATCGGAGCATCCCTAGAGATTCTGGTTGTATGCGGCCTTTGGTGGAAGGCCGCTTACGACCCAAAGCGGACGCGCGCTCTTATCGTGGTGTTCGGATGGACGCAGAGCTGCGTCGGATCGAGAGCGTGGCCATCCCGATTTTCAGCAGCGGCATGAACTGGGCGCCAGCGGCGCGCCTGATCGTCGACTACACCGCCCGGCTCTCGAACTGCACCGTCGTGGTCGATGCCCACGGCACGGGCGCCCAGTTCGCCAAGCGAGCGGAAGAGATAGGCGTGGCGAACGTGGTTCGGTCCTGCGGCAAGAACTTCTCTAAGTGCTACAAGGAGCGGATTTACAACAAGTGCACGCAAAAGAGGTGATCAAGGACGGCCGGGTCAGTTTTACCGACGCCTACTGCCCGAGCTGCTCGACCATGGCAGTCGTATCCCCTACAAGAAGGAATACAACGGCAAAGGGCATATCGTCGGAATAGGCGAGGTGCAGCACGAAGGCATCCCGTTGCCTGGCTTGTTCGATACCGTGTGCACGGTGCGTCACCTACGTGCAGTGCAATGCCTCCCGATCACTGAAGCTACTACCATGGGGGAGATCGCCGCGCGCATCACGTCCAGCCTGGCCGGGCTAGATCTGGCGTGATTAGGCGCTGGTGCGAACGTCCGAGGGTTTCACTGCAGGTTTCACTGGAGCTTTCGCTGCGGGCCTAGCAGCTGGCTTTGCAGCCGGTTTTACGGCGGGTTTCGCAGGCGCTTTCGCTGCTGGTTTCGCAGCTGGTTTCGCAACTGGCTTAGCAGCAGCTTTCGCGGCTGCAGGGCGCAAGCCTGATCGTAGTTTCACCAGCCCTTTGCGTGTGCGCAGATTTGCGCTGCGGCAGAGGTGTTCGTAGGCCTCTGCATCAACAAGGTCATCCGGTCGAGGCGCTTGTGATGGTTTCACAGTTAGTTCGACTCCAACAGCGAGCATGAGGCGCATCACTGTGTCGTAGCGAACGTGGGTTCCGCCCTTCAGTGCTTTGTAAAGGCTCTCACGGTTCACCCCGGCGTTCTGCGCCAGCCTGTTCACGCCTTGGGCTTTGGCCACTTCGGCGATCGCCTGCATCATGACTTCGGGGTCGTGCTCTTTCATCGCTTCGGCGAGGAACGCACTGATAGTTTCGGGCGTGTCCAGGAAGCGGGAGGCCTCGAAGCGGCTTGTATTGCCCAGATTCAGGTTGAGAATGGGCATGTCTTCGGGTTTGTTTTGGTTACTCATAATCATGCACCTCGCAGTGCGTCTAGAATTTCTTTGGCGCGTTTGATACCCCGTTTTTGATCCGTCTTATCGCTACCGTAAAGCATCAGGTAGCTGGTCTGGCCTGATCGGACGTAGTACACCCGGTAGCCAGGACCCACGAAAACGCGCATTTCACTCAGACCGTCGCCGACGGGCTCTGTATCACCAAAGTTACCGTTTTGTGCCCGCAACATCCTGACGGTTACGGCTGCTTTTCCCTGGACGTCCTTGATCCCGGCCAGCCAACCAGTGAATTCTGGCGTGGTATCGATTGCGTACATGGGTTTATTGTTTTCGGTCATGCGTTAAGAGTAGCCTAGGGGCTACAGCTGTGTCGATGCGCGCCTGCCGCGCGAAGGTTGGGGCGGCCTTGACGTTGGAAAGGGAGGCCGCCGAGCGCGTAACCGTGAGCTTGGCCAAGCTCTTTCGGACGTTGCTGCGCAAAAGCGCTCGGTTCACCACATGATGTTGTCTACAAAACCTTCAACCAACCGCCACAAACCTGCGCCTGGTCACGAACAATCCCGCGCCCACGGGCACCGCAAGTACAGACATCAACCCCATGTCCACGCCCAGCAACTGGACGTGGCTCACTGCAACGCAGCCGATTGCGCCGGCTACCACCAGTGTCACTCCTAGCCATTTGCGCAGCAGGTATGACCTGAGAAACCGATCAAGCAGAAAAGCCAGCGCCACCACGATGACCGTTTGGGTAATTTCGGGCATGTGCAGCTCCACTCAGGTTTTGATGATCAGGGATTCGAAAGGGCGCTGCGGGCCAATCCCACCATGGACCTGCGCCTGGATGCTGACGATCACGTCGCCAACATGTAGCTCCCGCAGGCGGCCCCGCGAGACGACCCCGTGCAGGGTCGTGTACTGAGCACCGAGCAGCCAGCCAACCCATCGTTCAGGGTGCCGCTGCCTGCTCGTGTTGGCGGCTTAAACCTCTGCAACAGCCTCGCGCACGAAGTCTTCGTAGGTGCGCAGCGGGTGTCCGATGAGGGTCTGAAGCTTTTCTACCGTGCCTTGAGTTGAGTGCATGCCGAAGGTCTGGATACCCGCCATCATCAGGCGCATGTCATAAGCCAGCCAGCTGGGGCCATACGAAGCCAGCTGCCCTTCAAAAGCAGCTACGTCATCCCCCCCGTAGGCAATCTCACGCCCCAGAGCAGCACTCCAGATTTTCGCCACGCCCGCACCGGTGAGCGCGTGCGGCCCAACCAGTTCCAGCGTTAGCCGGCCCTGCGCAGAGGGTGCTTTGTCGCGTCGCAGCAGCTCTGCAACCGCGACATCAGCGATATCACGCGCGTCAATCATCGATACGCCTGCCGCGCCGATCGGCATCGGGTATACCGAGTGGTTTTCAATAGTCTGTTGGACCATGCGGTCGTTTTGCATGAAATAGGCCGGGCGCAGGACAGTGGCAGGCATGTCGAGGCTCTCGATCATGCGTTCAACCGTGTGCTTGCCCGTGAAGTGCGGGACATTGGTGAATTTGTCGGCATGAATCACCGACAGGTAGACGATGCGCTCGATACCCGCCTCGCGCGCCAGGTTCAGGGTGATGAGGGCCTGGGTGACCTCATCAGGCGTCACGGCATTGAGCAGAAATAGCGTGCGCACCGACGAAAGCGCTGTGCGCATCGACGCTACGTCAGTGAGGTCTGCGACAACTTCAGTGACGCCCGCCGGGAATTCCCGCTTGCCCGCTTGGCGCACCAGCGCTTTGACGTCGGCACCCGCGCCAGCAAGGCCTTGCGTGATCAGTGAACCGATGGTGCCCGTGGCGCCAATAACCAGAATGCTCATGTTTGAAACTCCTGCAGGGGATTTTTTGGGGGGATCAACGAGTGAAGTCCGCAACGACTTTGCCTGTACCGGCAACGGTGCGGTTGCGTTCGATTGCGCTAGGGATATCCGAGAAGCCAACGACGCCGCCGACCCTAGACTGGAGCGTGCCATTGGCGACTGACCTGGCCAGCCTCTCCAGCAATTGGGGATCAGGTTTGTTCATGAACCACAGGCTTCGGCGATTCGCGGGGGTTCGGGCGATGATGTCGGGTGATGAGGTGCCGACCACCACGCCGTCCTTCGCCAACACTTCCCATGAGCGGTCCAGTACCTCGCCGCCGACGTAGTCGAGCACCAGGTCAATGTTGCAGACGAGGTTTTCGAAGCGTTGAGATTGGTAGTCAAAGACCTCGTCGGCGCCGAGGCTGCGCACGTAATCCAGGTCGGCAGTACCCGCCGTTGCGAAGACCTCGGCGCCCGCCTGCCTGGCAAACTGCACGGCATAGGCACCTAACGCACCTGCTGCGCCATGAATCAGGACGCGTTGGCCTGCAACAATCGGCCCTGCGTGATGAAGACTGTTCCAGGCTGCAACGGCTGCTACAGGCATGGCAGCTGCCTGCACGTCGTCCAGGGCCTCAGGCGTGGGGGAAAGACTGGCTTCGCTGACGGTCACACATTCTGCGTATGCGCCCAGCCCGCCCATGGCCCCCATGACACGCTCGCCCACACTGAAGCGAGAGGCTCCGGGGCCCACCGCATCGATCACTCCGGCCATCTCGGCGCCGAGCACGATGGGCAATGGAAGGGCGAAGACATTGCGCACATGACCTTCACGAACCTTCCAGTCGATGCCGTTCACGCCAACTGCTCTAACCCGAACCAGAACCTGGCCTTGCCCGGGGGCAGGCTTCTCGATCTCGGCAACCTGTGCGGCGTCTGCACCGCCATAGGCACGGATCAGCACAGCGCGTTGGGGGGTGTTCATTGGCGTTCCTCATGTCATGTCCCGATGACATGAAAGTATTCCGTTGCACTTGCAAAACGAAGACCACAAAATCCATACACCTCGTTTCAAATATGGAACACCATGAATATCAACGCGCTGATCGATTTCATTCTCGTCGCCACCCATTCCGGGTTGGGAAAGGCAAGCCGTGCGAGCGGTGTTTCCAAAGCCACCTTGTCGCGACGAATCTGCGACCTTGAAGAACAACTGGGCGTCAGGCTGGTCGAGCGCAGCGCGCGGGGCTTGAAGCTCACCGAGGCAGGTGAGCTACTGATGTCTCGAGCAGAAGGGCCACTGAGCGAAGTGACAGAAGCCATGACCGCCGCACGTGAAGGCGTTTCAACGCCGCGTGGACGTCTTCGAGTCGCTGCCCCCGTTCTGTTCTCGCAGCTCGCGATGGGGCGTATCGGCGCCGAGTTCTGTGCGGCCTATCCGCAGGTTTTCATCGAGGTCGTGTCGGAAGATCGCATGGTGGATCTGGTGGATGAGCAATTTGACGTTGCCATTCGAATCAACCCACGCCCGGACAGCAGCCTGGTCGGACGGTGTTTCGCCAAGGACCGGCTGATCGTGGTGGCGGCGCCTGAAGTACCCAGGCCGTTGCCCGGTGCGATCAGATCCGTTCCCGCTATCGTGACGTCGACTTTCCAGCCCACGCACTGGAGTCTTGATGACGGGCAGCTGGTCTTGGAACCGACCCCGAAAATGCAGTTTTCTTCGCTGTTGATGGTCCGCGATGCAGCGATCGCAGGTGGCGGCGCAGCCCTTGTCCCCCAGTCCATCGCCTGGGGTCAGCTCGCGCGCGGTGAATTGGTAGAGTGGGGCACGGTGTCAGGTGGGGAGCCAGCGCTTTGGGTGTTGCACACCTCCAGGCGGCTCGCGGCGCCAAAGGTTCGCGCATTCGTCGACTTCGTGTGTGAAAAATTTTCAGACATGTCTCTTGTTCTGAGGGGATAGAGCGTAGTGACGCCTGATTCTTGTGCCTGCGCTATGGCGTGACAGGCATTCGCGAACGTCCGCTGTTGGCCGGTCTCTGCGCTTTACGACGGGCAGCGATGGGTCGATAGCTGCCGACCGCGAGTGACCTCTTTCGGTCAGGAGCGGCCATTAGCGTTCGTGCAAACGCCTCCGTACGCACTTTCCAAACTGGCAACGTCCGTGCAGCATGCATTGACTTTTAATCAGAGGCTGAACACCCGTTCAGTCACTCTCCAAGCTAACCCTACACATGGAAGCGAGACGGGAAATGAAGCTAATCGCTGCGCAGATCCTCCCTGTACCCGGGGAATATGAGAAAAACATCACCAGACACATTGATGTCATCCACCTGGCTGCCAGCCATGGCGCCGATCTCGTGCTTTTTCCCGAGCTTTCCCTCACCGGTTACGAACCGAGCCGGGCTGAGGTCCTGGCGGTGCATCCGAGTGACGGCCGTTTTGATGAGTTCCAGAGATTAAGCGAGCTATATGGGATGACCATCGCTGTTGGCGCGCCAACAAAGGGAGCCAAAGGCACCGAGATCAGCATGATCATCTTCCAGCCCGGCCTGGAGCGCACCAGCTATTCAAAACAGCATCTACATTTCGACGAATTACCTTTTTTCACGCCGGGCACCGAGAAGCTTGTGCTGAGTCAGGCAAATTTTGTCCTTGCCCCCGCCATTTGCTACGAGTCACTGCAACCAAGCCACGCCGCACAAGCGGCAGAGTCAGGCGCTCAGGTGTATCTGGCAAGCGTGGCCAAGTCTGAGAGGGGTATTGCATCGGCAAACAGTCATTATCCGATGATTGCTGAAAAGCATTCCATGACGGTGATGATGGCGAACTGTATAGGCAGCGCCGACGACTTTGTAGCAGCAGGTTGTTCTGCCATCTGGAACAGTCACGGTGAACTCGTTTGCAGCGCCAACGCCTTTCAAGAGGCATTAGTTGCGTACGATGTAACGTCTGGAGAAGCGAGCATTTTCAGCCTGGTCTGAAAGCCCGCGCAGGCTCACCGTCGCTTCCAAAATGACCGGCAGCTTTGGGGCGAAAGCGTAACTGGTGCAGTGAACGATTTGACGTAACTATCAGGAATTACTCCGACCACTCATGCTTGGCTTCAGGGCCGCCAAATTTCTCTACTAATGCCAGTGCTAACTGGCTCATGTGGTGATCAGGATTGCTTTTGCAGTAGCTGTCGGCAAATGCAAGTGCCTGATCGTTATCATAGATTTCTGCCTGAAGGTTATTTGGCGCTGTGCGTATGTTGCTACCACTGGCAAAACCCAATAGCCACATGGCGAGTGGTAGCCTTAATGAAGTTCCGGCTGAGTCGCTCCATTGTGTGCACGAGTAAATGGCTGGGCCTGGCATTGTCACCGTGTCATTGGCTGCAGCGGTGAGTGACGAAACAGACACTAGCAGTGCGAGAATGTGGCGTTTCAATCCTTACTCCCAAGTATTAAGTAAGCGACCTGTACTGTCGCATAATCTGTGGATGAATGTCGTATAACACTCCATCGTCAGTATGGCCCATCCCCTAATGCCACTCAGCGTCAGGTGGCAGCCGGCTGTCTCAACCTGCGACTCAACCCAGGCGTCTTGCCCGTAACACGCTTGAACGCCCGGCTGAACGCGGCCTGGGACGTATAGCCCAAACGCTGCGCGACCTCTTCAATCGGCACCCTTTCCAGCGTCAGCCACTGGCTGGCAAGCCGCATTCGCACTTCGGTGACGTAGCGCAGCGGGGTCATGCCAATCGTCAATTGAAAACGCTGCGCAAAGACCGAGCGGGACGTATTGCATTGCTCCGCCAACTGCTCGACGGTCCAGGCGCGGCCCGGTTGTTGATGCAGTGCCAGAAGTGCACCTGCCAGCCGCGGATCGCGCAGGGCGGCAACCAGGCCGGAGGCGTTGCCACAGGCGCACTCGACCCAACCTCGAACGACCATGGCAGCGACCACGTCGGCCAATCGCGCCAGGATGCCGGCGAAACCGACGCGTGCGGCGCTGACCTCGCGCTCCATGGTGGTGAGAATAGGCACCAGCCCGGGGTAACGCTGGCCGCCGGCATCAATCAGCATCAGGCCCGGCATCAGCTTGCCAAGGCCATGGAGGCTGCCCAATTCGAATTCCATGCACCCACTGAACAAAAGCGTAGTCGGCAGGGGGCCGGCATCGGTTCCGGTGGTCACCGCGCTGACGGTGTCGCCCAGAGGCTCGCCGCCCAGAAGGTCGATGTCCTGCACAGGCACGTGCGTATGCGAGAGCAATTGATGGGCCGCGCCATGGGAGATGAAGACGGCGTTACCGGCGGACAGCGCATAGGTTGTCCCGTCTTCCATACGCAGCACCGCGTTGCCGACCGCCAGGAAGTGGAACCAGGCATGCCCGGGTTTGGCAGCGAAGCCCAAGCCGAAGGCCGGGCCCGCCTGGATACGCCGGTAGTCGACACCGCGCAGGCGCATGCCGCGCAACAGCTCATTGATGAGATCGGAAGAGAGGGCAAATTCGTCTGTCGGCATTATTCAGGCGTTTTGGTCAAAAGTTTGAGTTTTTTGATCATAGATCATCCGAATTCTCGCGCCTAGACTACGGGTCGCATTTGAAGATTGGAGATCCGTGCAATGACTGACCTTGTTTGCAATGCCGTACCCGACAGCCACCCCGGCGCCGGGCCGGATGCAGAACCTGCAACCCCCGCGTGGATGGCCGTATTCTCGTTGGCCATGGGCGTGTTTGGCTTGCTGACCGCTGAGTACCTTCCGGCCAGCCTGTTGACGCCGATGGCGACCGAACTGGGGGTATCCGAAGCGCTGGCTGGCCAAGCGGTAACGGTGACAGCCGTGGTGGCGCTGTTCGCCGGCCTGTTGGTGCCAGGCCTGACTCGCAGTATCGATCGGCGCTGGGTGTTGCTGGGTTTTTCCACGTTGATGATCGCTTCCAATCTGTTGGTCGCCGTTTCCTCCAGTTTCGCGGTGCTGTTGTTGATGCGTATCTTGCTGGGCATCGCGCTTGGCGGGTTTTGGAGCATGGCGGCGGCGGTGGCGATGCGCTTGGTGCCGGGGGCTTTGTTGCCGCGCGCGCTCTCGATCATTTTCAGCGGCATCGCCATCGGGACGGTGGTTGCGGTCCCGCTGGGTAGTTATCTGGGCGGGCTATATGGGTGGCGCAGCGCGTTCTTTGCAGCGGCGGCGGTGGGGGTGGTGACCCTGGCGTTCCAGTCACTTACGCTGCCGAGCCTTGCGCCGCGTCGGCCGGCACGCCTGCGCACGGTGCTTGAAGTGCTGCAGCGCCCAGGCATTGCTATGGGGATGTTCGGTTGTGTGCTGGTGCACAGCGGCCACTTCGCGATGTTCACGTATATTCGGCCATTCCTCGAAGGTACGACCGGCATTGGCCCGCAGGGGCTGTCGCTGATGTTGCTGGGTTTTGGTGTGGCGAACTTTGTCGGCACATTGGTGGCCGGGTGGATGCTTACTCGTCACCCGTTGGCCACCCTGGTATTGATGCCCGCGCTGGTGGGCGTTGCGGCACTGGCGCTGGTCCTGTTGCCGGCGTCGGTGCCAGGGCAGGCCGTACTGCTGGCGGTCTGGGGCCTGGCCTTTGGGGGTGTGCCGGTGGCGTGGTCGAACTGGGTCGCCAACGCGGTCCCTGACCAGGCGGAAAGCGCCGGGGGCATGGTGGTAGCGTCTGTACAGTCGGCCATCGCCACAGGCGCAGCCGCGGGTGGGGCAATGTTCAGCCTCGGTGGCAGCGCAGGCGTATTCGTGGCGGCGGCCGTGCTGATGCTGCTGGCCGCGTTGCTGATTGCACTGCGTGTGCGAGTTCCTTCGGTAGATGGCGCTGTGCTGAACGGGTCGGCACTCCACTTATGATCTGGCTCTCCAAGCGGCGCCGATCCGCTTCCAAACGGCTTAACCCATGCTGCAGCACCGGTAGCATGGGCGGGATTTTCTGAACTGCCACAGCCATGGACGCCTGGATTCGCATTTCAATCAGGAACGGTCATGCGGCCGCTTTGGGTCGATTGCTGCCTTAAGTCCTGCGCTACAAATCTGCCTTTACCGTCAGCATGAAATTACGCGGCTCGCCGTAATAGTTACCGAAGCTCTCCCTACCGATGCTTTGGTAGTAACGACGGTCGAAAAGGTTATTGCCATTGAGTGCCAGTGACCAAGTGTCGTCGATTCGGTACCCGATACGGCCATTCCATATGGCGTAGCCCGACTGCGTACTTTTGATGGTTCCGGTGTTGTTCAGGCGGTAGTTATCGCTTTGCGCTTCAACCCCTGCACCTGCGCTGAAGCGCTCAAGCAGCCCACTCAGCTCATAATCTCCCCACACCCGCATCAGATGGCGCGGCACATAACTGTTGAACACTGCGCCTTCGCTAGCTGCATTGATGTTGTCCAAGGTTTTGGTCTGGGTATAGGTGTAGCCGGCCAGAATTTGCAGACGGTCGATGACCTCACCGCTGATCTCTGTTTCGAAGCCTTGTGCGCGCACCTTGCCAGCGTTGACGTAGCAGTAGCCATCTGGCGATGCACAACTGGAGCTGTAGTCTGTCTGCGCCTGATCTTTCTGAATGGTGCGGAACAGGTTGAAGGATGTGTTGAGCCGGCCCTGCAGCCATTCCCCTTTGATGCCGAGCTCGTACGAGTCGCCAACCATGGGTTTCAGCGAGCTGCCGCCTTCGGCCCGGAACTGCCCTTGTGGGGTGAAGATACCGGAGTAGCTGGCATATGCGGTGAGGTTGTCGCTGAGATCGTAGAGTAGGCCAGCGAACGGAGTAACTTCGCCGGTTTCAGTGCTTTTGCTGTGCTCGGGGTAATCCCAGGCAACGGTGTAGGAGTCACTTTCGGACTTGTACCAACTCACCCGGCTGCCCAGCACCAGTGTCAACGGGTCGGCTAATTTCAAACGAAGGGTGGAATAGGCACCGTATTGCTTGGTGGTGGAATCCACCGGCCCACCACTGTATGAGTTCGACGCGTAGTCGCTGTCCGCTGGCTCAGGAATATGGGCGTTGGGCGCAAAGGGGTTCTGCCTCTGCGGCAGCATGGTCAGTAGGTAGCTGTCGTCCTTGCGCGAACGGCTGGCATTGGCACCCACAGTAAGTTCATGTTGTTGGCCGAACGCATCGAAGTGACCGTCGACATAAGCATCGAAGCCGTAATCCACCTGGTCATAGTCGAACAAGCCCGAGTACATGCGCATAGCGGGTGTCGTTCCGGGGGTGATGGTGCCTTCAGAGAACGCATACTTCATGTCTTGCGTGTTCTTGCTGTACACACCTGCGACCTTCAATGCCCAGTCATCATTGAACTGATGTTTCAGGTCGGTGAACACCGTGGTTCGGTGGCTTTGCCAATCGTTCCAGGCTGCGCCCAGGCAGGTGGAACGGCTGAGCTTCGGATCGCTGCCATCGTTATAGCGTGGCAGACCATGCCAGCAGGGGTTGGCGTCAATATCTTCATAGGCTACGCCCAGACCCAGGGTGGTGGTTGGTGTCAGGTCGTAATCCAGAGCCCCGTAAAACACCTGATCCTGGCGCTCAGCCTGGTCGTAAAAATATTGGCGATCTTGCTGGGCTGCCACGGCCCGACCACGCAACGTGCCGCTGTCATTCAACGGGCCGCCGGTATCGACCTGGCCCCGGTAGTTATCCCAGCTACCGGCTGACAAGGTAATTTCGGTGTGCGGCGTGGTGGTGCCGCGCTTACGCACAAAGTTCACCGCACCCACGGTGCCTCCCGAGCCTTTCATCATACCGGCGGCGCCACGCTGTACTTCAACGCGGTCGTAGAAGGCCATGTCGCTACTAAAGCTGTCGGCCTGCACGTAATTGTTGCCCATATCCAGCGGCACGCCGTCGTACTGGTACTGGCCCATCATCTGGAAGCCACGGGAGTAGAAATACTTGCCGCCCATCGGCGAGTCATACACGGTGATGCCGGGCGTCTTTTTCATCACCTCTTCTATAGTGTTGAGGTTCAGGTCATCCAGGAGCTGGCGCGTCAGAACAGTCACCGACTGCGGGGTTTCACGCAGCGAATGCTGCCCCTTACCGATGGTGACACCGCCGGTTGTGTATGAGCCGCTACCCTCGGTAGTGGCAGACAATGCCGCAGCATTGATGTCGGTGGCACCCAATTCCAGCGCGCCACTTTGCAGGCGCGAAATCACCAGCGTATTGCCTTGTTGGCTGTAGGTAAGGCCACTTCCTTGGAGCAATTGGGCAAGCGCAGCGGTAGATTCCAGTTGGCCGCGCACAGCTGGCGCCAGGCGCTCAGGGACAATGCTGTGGTCTACCGCCAATGTCAGGTGCGCCGCTTCAGCCAACTGACGCAACGATGTGGCCAAAGGTTGGCTTGGCAGGTCGAGATCAATCGGCGCAGCCCAGGCTGGGCTGGAAACGCTCAGCGCAACGGCCAGAGCAAGAGGTTTGAGAACGTTCAGGGACGACATGGAAGGTCTCATCTGAGGTGGAGTTACCTACTGACGGGCCACCGCAACAAAACCCTGACGTGCGCCAAGGAAAATAATTATCAACGGCTCAAAGACCACGCAAATAGGTGACACCGCTGCTGTTGCTGACCTCGATCGGCGCAATGGATGGCAAGGCCTGGATGAAGCCTTCAACGTTGTCCAACTGCACCACGGCATTGATCGTTGGTTTGCCTTTTCCCGGTAAGACGCGCACGGGTTGGCGCCGGTAGCGCGACAGGCTTTTGGCAACTTCCTCCAGCCCGGCCTGCTCCAGTACCAAGCGCCCTTGTTCGAACGCAAAAGCATTGTCGGCGGCAACACCAAGCCGCTGTGGCGCTGTGTGGCTGTTACTGCTGCTGACGTCGCCGGCCGCCAGTACCAGACTGCCTTTATCGTTTTCCACCCGCACCGCGCCACGCGCCACACTGACGCGCAGTTCGAGCTTGTCGCGCTCCACCACAAACCGCGTGCCCAGTACGGTTACCTGAGCCAAGCCACCCTCCACCTGGAACGCACGGCTTGCCTCATGGGCAACATCGAAAATGGCCTGCCCCTGCAACAGGTAGACCTGACGCTGGCCCTGATCAAAACGTACGTGCAGGCGGGTATCAGCTGCCAGGTAAAGCTCGCTGCCATCAGGAAGGCTGACGTGGTGACGCTCGCCGATAGCAGTGGCATATTGCGCTTCAAACTCCAGTGGTTGGCGATACCGCCATATCAGCCCAACGGCCAACAACCCCGCCAACCCAAGCACGCCACCGCGCATGAACGTACGACGGCCATGGCGTCGTTCCAGCGCTTGCGCCAACGCCTGCGTGTTGGCTGTAGATGAAAAGTCGCCCCACAACTCACAAAACGCCTGGTACTCGCGCGCATGTAGCGGGTTGGCCGAAAGCCATAGACGCAACTGCTCGTGATCGGGATGGTCTGGGGGGACATGCATCAGCCGGGTAAACCAACTGGCCGCTTGCTCGCGCACTGAACTCATGGCGTGAGCATCTCCTTGGCGCTACGCAGATCCAGCAATGCACGGATCAGATGACGCTCCACCGCACTCAGGCTGATCCCCAGGATACGTGCGATGTCCAACTGCTTATGCCCCTCGATGCGCGCCAGCCAGAACACCTCGCGGCAACGCGGCGGCAGAAAATCGATGATGCGTTGCAGCGCTTCCAGGCGCTGACGCATATCCAGCAGATGTTCAGGCGAAGGTGTGAAGTGTTCGCCCAGCGAATCATTGGCAATAGCCAGACCTTCCGGCTCGTCCAGCGAGCAGAAACGACCGGTTTGGCGAAAGTGGTCAATCAAGACGGACTGGGCAACCCGCCTCAAGTACGCATTGGGCTGCTCGATGCGCGTCTGCCGGTCAGCCAGCAGATAGCGGATAAAAGCGTCGTGCAGCACATCCTGAGCCAGCTGAATGCAACCTGTACGGCGGCCCAGACTCAACAGCAAGTCTGTATAGGCCCAGCGCAGGTCGATTCGATTCCAGTTCATTGCCACCGCAACATCCGTGCACGCCACACGAAATTGGTGGCTGCGGCAGGATAAAGAATTCGCAATCAAATAGGAACAGTTACCAACTGAGAATTATTTTTAACGTTCTTGAGCGCCATGGCGTATTTGCCGAAGAAGCCAATTAGCCAACGACGTTTGCGGTCTTCTGTTGATTGTGGACGCTCATGACAGGCAGCTATTGGCCGAAAACGGCCATGCACGTGGCCTGCGACTTGGCCAATTGCCCGAAATCCGCATCAACGCTAGAATTGCTAATTATTCGCATTAGCAACCTAGGCGCTGTTCCCATGACCGCTTCTCCCGGCACTGCTGGCTCCGACCTGGAGAACCTCTACCGCGCCCACCACGGCTGGATCCGCCAGTGGCTGCAGCGCAAGCTCGGCAATGCCCACGATGCTGCGGAGTTGGCGCAGGATGTGTTCGTGCGGTTGCTGACCAAACCCCGGGCGTTCAATGACCACGAGCATGCCCGCGCGTATCTGGGGCGCATGTCGCGCAATGCGTGTGTCGACTTCTGGCGGCGGCGGCGGGTGGAGCAGGCTTATCTGGACGTGTTGGCCGCCCAGCCCGAGCAACGTGCACCCTCGCTGGAGCAGCAGGCGGTCATCCTCGAAACACTGGAACAACTGCAGGCGATGTTCGAACGCATGCCCAAGCGCGTGGCCGACGCGTTTTCCATGGCGCAACTGCAGGGCATGAAGCAACGCGAGATCGCTGAGCAGTTGGGCGTGAGCGAGCGCAGTGTGAACAGCTACCTGGCTCAGGCGATGTACCAGTGCCTGTTGCTGGAAGCCGAACTGGATGATTCGCTGGCATGAGCCGGAGGCAACTCGACCATGGCGTGCTGCAAGCGGCGGCAGGGTGGTTCGCGCGGCTGCACGCGGCAGGGCATGACGCCGCAACACAGGCGCAATGGCAGGCCTGGCTGACCGAGGATGCGCGGCATCGCCTGGCGTGGTCCTATGTGGAGAACATCAACCAGCGCTTCGGTAACCTCGATGGCCAGGCAGAACAGGCCCGGCAGGTGTTCGACACCGCTCGCAGTCACCGGCAATCGCGTCGTGCCGTGCTCGGCAGCCTTTGCGTGGCGGGCGCGGCTGGCGTGTTGGGGTGGGGCGGCTGGCAACGCGGTTGGGTGGACTCGCCACGCGCCTGGTTCGCCACTTATCGCACCGGCCTGGGGGACGTGCGGCCGCTTACACTGGCCGATGGCAGCCAGTTGTGGCTGAACGGCGGGACGGCACTGGATGTGCAGTTCGATGAAGGCGTGCGGCAACTGCGTCTGTACCGCGGCGAAATCCTGATCGAGACCGGCAAGGACTCACGACCACTGTTCGTCGAGACGCGGGCAGGGCGGATGCGGCCACTCGGCACGCGGTTCAGCGTACGGGATCAGGGGCCGGCAACGACCTTGAGTGTGTTTGCAGGCTCGGTGCAGGCAACCTGCTCCGGCAGTGGTGTGCACACTACGCTGGGCGCCGGGCAGATGCTGGTGTTCGATGCGAAACAGGCAGGCGCATCAACAGATGCGCAGGCTCTGCGCAAGGATTGGAGCCGTGGCGTGCTGGTGGCGGAGGACATGCCGTTGGGCCAGGTAGTCGACGTTCTGCGCGACTACCGTCACGGCCACCTGGGCATCGACCCTGTGCTGAGCAACGTGCGTGTGGTGGGTACCTTCCCGCTGCTGGACACCGACCGCGCCTTGGCCATGCTCGAGCGTGCGTTACCCATTCGGGTCGTGCGCACCTTGCCTTGGTGGGTCTCCATCGAGGCGCGCTGAAAAATTTTCAACATTCTTTTTCTGGTTTTGCGAGGCTCATGCGCTTGGTGGGATGACGCTACTTCATCCTACTTCCGGAAGGACCCTTTCATGCTGCTTCGCGATCCTGCTTTTTCGCGCCGTCATCCGCTGGCTTTGGCCATCCTCCTTGCCCTTGGCAGTCACGCTGCCACCACCCAGGCCGAAAGCAACGGCGCAGCAGTGCAACGCGCGATGTTCGACATTCCGGCCGGGCCGCTGGCACGGCAACTGAACCTGCTGGCCAACCAGGCCGGGTTGTTGATTGGCGGTGATGCCATGCTCACCGCCAATAAGCAGAGCCAGGTGGTGCACGCCACCGGTGTCGAGCAGGCGCTGGCGCAGATGCTGGCGGGCAGCGGCGTGGAGGCGGTGGGTACCGGCGAGCGGGAATTCCAGCTGGTGCGTCAAGTTGAAAACGCTGCCAGTGCCGTGACCCTGGGCAGCACCACCATCTTCAGTCAGGGATTGGGCGACTTGACCGAGGGCACCGGTGCCTATGCGACGGGGCGTTCGTCCACCGCCACCAAACTGCCGATGAGCCTGCGCGAAACGCCGCAGTCGGTCACCGTGGTCACCCGCCAGCGCATGGATGACCAGAACATGCAAAACCTCGACGATGTCATGCGTAATGCCACCGGCGTCACCATCATCAAGAACGGCAGCGAGCGCTCGCTGTACCAGGCCCGCGGGCAGACGGTCGAAAACCTGCAGATCGATGGCGTGCCGACCAACATCGGCAACCCGTACTCGATGGACACCATTTCCAAGCCCAACACCGACATCTACGACCGCGTAGAAGTGGTGCGGGGCGCCACCGGCCTGATGGAAGGTGCGGGTAACCCGTCGGCCTCGATCAACCTGGTCCGAAAGCGGCCTACGGCCGAGCCTCAGGCATTGATCGAAACCTCGGTCGGCTCCTGGGACGACTACAAGACCATGCTCGACCTGTCGGCGCCGCTGAACGAAGCCGGCACCCTGCGCGGCCGCTCGGTCATTACCTACAACAATGCCAACAGCTACCTGGACACGGCCCAGAAAGAAAACCAGCTGTTCTACGGCATCATCGAGGCCGACCTGGATGAGTCGACCGTGGCCACTGTCGGTTTTACCTACCAGAAGGAACGCAACTCCGGTTATGACTGGTCGGGCCTGCCCAGCAAGGAGAGCGGCGCGTTCTACCCGATGTCGCGCTCTACCTCGCTGACCGGTGACTGGAACCACCTGGACAAGCGCAATACCACCCTGTTCGCCGACCTCCAGCACACGTTTGCCAACGGCTGGAAGGGCGTGGTGGCAGTCAACCAGATGTGGGCAAAGTCGGATTTCCTGGGTAACTACACCTACCCGGGCGGTGGCACCGACCTGTTCACCCTCAATCCGCGCCACTTTCGCTTCGATGACACCCAGACCAGCATCGATGGCTACTTCACGGGCCCGTTCCAGCTGCTGGGCCGCCAGCATGAGCTGATTGTGGGTGGCAACTGGAACAAGGACGACTTCGACTACCATGGCGGGCGCGATGCTAGCTACCGCTACATCGTCGACATGAACAACCTGGCAGCGTTTGACCCACCCACACCGACCGCCCTCAATGTCAACCAATGGCAATACAACCGCACCCAGGAGCAAAAGGGCGTGTATGTGGCCAGCCGGTTCAGTCTCACCGACAGCACCACGTTCATTCTCGGCAGCCGCCTGAGCTGGTACAGCCACGATTCGCTGGATGACACCAATGGCGTGCGTGAACCCACAGACCATAAGCACTTCTCCAAGAGTGGCGAAGTCACACCTTATGCGGGCCTGGTGCAGGACCTGAACGAAAACTGGTCGGCCTACGCCAGCTACACCGAAATCTTCAAGCCGCAGAGCGCGCAGGGTGTGGATGGCACAACGCTTTTGCCGATGACAGGCAGCAACTACGAGATCGGCTTGAAGGGAGAGTTCCTCGATAAGCGCCTGCAAACCGCTATCGCGCTGTTCCAGGCGGACCAGACCGGCCGTGCCGAGCGAGTGACCTGTGCGCAGACCTGGGCTTGCTACCGGGCGTCCGACAAAGTGCGCAACAAAGGTATCGAGCTGGAGCTGACCGGTGAGGTACTGGCGAACTGGAACGTATCGGCGGGGTACACCTACACCCAGTCCAGGTACATCGGTGGCGAGCAGAAAGGCGAAGACTTCAATGGCGCCTCGCCACGCCATTTGTTCAAGGTGGCAACCGACTACCGCCTGCCAGGTACGCTCAACCAACTGCGTGTAGGTGGCAGCTTCTACGCCCAGAGCAAGATGACCCAGACCGAGGTCGGCAAGGATTACAAGATCCGGCAGGATGCCTACCACCTGACCAATCTGCACGTCATCTACGAGATCAGCCGCAACCTGGAGTTGCAGTACAACCTGGATAACGTGTTCGACAAGCAGTATTACCAGACCTTGGGAAATACCAATTACTGGAATTTCTACGGTGAGCCGCGCAATTTCAATGTGGCGTTGCGGGCGAAGTTCTGACTGAGGCGGGCCCGCGAAACCCTACAGTGGCCCGCTCTGTAGCAGATCCAAACGTGGGGGAGGTGCGGGCCCTGGGGATTTCATTCGGACCACGAGCAGGGAGCCACAGGGCTATGGGCGACTTGCCCTGTCCCTGGTATTGGCACAATAGTCACAAATGATAATTGTTAACAAAAGCATTTCGCTTCAATTAGACTCCCGCAACTGCGCGATGCGCAGTGTTCCAGGCGTTACAAAAAAACCAATAATCTGTCGTAGGGGAGCGGGGCGTGGACTTCAGGAAAAATGCGATTGCGCTGGCTGTGGGGTCGGCCTTCTGCCTGGCCAATGGTGCAGGGGCCACCGAGCCAGCCGCCACGATGGAGCTTTCGCCCATCACGGTGACTGGCGAGAAGATCAACCGCACGCTGGAGCAGACCCAGTCCAGCGTGGTGGTCATGACCGAACGGCAATTGCGCGAAAAAGCCGACAGCAACCTGGTCGATGTGTTCGCTCGCACGCCAGGTGTCTACAGCCAGGCAGGCAACGAGAACTGGGGCATTCGCGGCGTGCCGGTCTCCGGCTTCGACGACCAGGGCCCAGCCACCCTCAACGGTGCCGTGTCGGTGTTCGTCGACGGTGCCGTGCAGCCCAATCGCTCCCTGACCCTGAGCCCCATGCCGCTGTGGGATGCCGAGCAGGTCGAAGTGTTCATGGGGCCACAGTCCACCACCCAGGGGCGCAACTCGCTGGCCGGCGCGGTGGTGATACAGACCCGCAATCCGACCTTTGACCCCACGTTCTCCGCCCAGACCAACGCAGGCAGTTACGGCGAGCGCGGCGCGGCCGTGGCCGGCGGCGGCGCGATCATCGACAACAAGGTCGCCGGCCGTATCGCCGTGGACTATCAGGAAGGCGACGGTTACATCGACAACACCTTCCTGCATGACGACGCCAACCCCGGCCGCACCAGCAATGCCCGCGCCAAGCTGCTGGTACTGCCCAACGAAGACCTCGATGTGCTGTTGACCTATGCCCACGGCGAAAGCCGCAAGGGCGACAACACGATCATGCGCGACAACGGTCGGCCGCGTTACTACAAGATGACCTCCAACACCCGGGCGTTCGACAAGCTCGACCAGGACACCGTCAGCGCCAAGGTCGATTACCGCCTTGACGACGCCTGGTCGATCACCAGCCTCACGGCCAACACCGGCTCCGATTACGACGCCCGCCTGGACTTCGACCAGTCGGCCGACCGCAACCGGGTGGTGCTGCGCACGCAGGAAGGCAACCTGTTCAGCCAGGAGTTGCGCCTGAACTACGCCTCCGACACCGTGAAGAGCTTCATGGGCGTGTATTACGGCCACAACACCAATGAATTTCACGACCGGCTGTTGTTCGACAACGTGCTGGCCGGCACTGCCAAGGGCGATACCCGCATCGAGAACAAGGCGGTGTTCGGCGAGGTCAACTGGACCTTCGCCCCGCAATGGACGCTGATCACCGGCCTGCGCTACGACCACGAGAGCAACGACACCGACATCGACATCGACGATTTCTCCAGCCCCGCGGATATCAGCAAGTCGTTCGACGCTGTGCTGCCCAAGCTCGGCATCGATTATCAGCTGGCCGAAGGACAGTACCTTGGCTTCATGGTGCAAAAGGGCTACCGCGGCGGGGGCGTGAACATGCGCGCCGGTGGCGGGCACGAAGCCTATGACCCCGAGTACACCACTAACTACGAGTTGTCGTACCGTGGTTCGTTCTTCGACCAGACCCTGCGCACCCGCGCCAACCTGTACTACACCGACTGGAAAGACCAGCAGGTCAGTGTGCTGGACCGCACGACCGACTTTGCCCACGTGTTCAATGCCGGCAGTAGCGATATCAAGGGCCTGGAAGTGTTCGTCGAAAAAGACCTCGGCGAGCAACTGACCTTGAACGCTGGCGGTGCGATCACGGTGGGCAAGTACAAGGACTTCGTCACCGGTGACGGCCGCGACATGGGGGGCCAGGACTTCCTCTACGCGCCACGCTACAAGTTTTCGCTAGGCGCCACCTACCGCTGGGACGAGCGCCTGACCCTTAACACCGACCTGGTCTACCAGAGCACCACGCCGTCCGAGTACCTGTTCGACGCCGCCGGCCAGGTGACAGGGGAGCGCCGCAGCGACAATTACTGGCTGGCCAACTTCAATGCCGAGTACAAGCTTACCCGCAGTATTGCCGTTTCCGGGTTCGTGAAAAACGCTTTCGACAAGCAGTACCTCACCAACAACCGCGCCGACGACATCATCGACGCTGGTGCCCCGCGCACCTTCGGCGTGGCACTGCGCTACGACCTGTAACCCTCCACACGCGCCGCAGCCTCGCTTGCGGCGCGCACCTGTACCCCGCAAGTCTCCTCTTTCTGTCGAAGACAGCGATCTGGCACGTTATGACAGCGCGGCGTTCCAGTCCGTTTCTTCATAATAGCTGTGGTGGCATTTTGCTAATGCGGCGCGTGACGTCACCCCTGGCCGTTGTCGCATTTTTTCGTAGGACAACACCTACTCCGTGATGTCATTTTGATGTAAAACGCCACCTTGTTTGTGTGTGTATTGACGTGCCCGACGCTTCGACTACGCGCTTGACCTGTCTGATCTGCCTAGCCCCGCTGCCCCGAACATGTGAAAAGGAATGACCATGCGCAACAAGAAACTCGCCAATACTCTGGTTGTCTGCTTCGCCCCCTTACCCCTGGCGATCAGCCTGGCCACGGCGAGTCTGGTCAGCCCCGTAGTACAAGCGGCCTGCTCCCCAGCATTTTCGGCAGGTGCCTCCGTGACGTGTTCCGGGTCAATGCTCGGGATCACTTCGGCGATCAACAACCTGCAGGTCACCATCGCCAGCGGGGCGATGATTGAGCCAGCGGTCGTCAACACGGGCAGCGTGGTCACACTCACCGGCAACCACACGACGTTCATCAACAACGGCAGGGTCGACCCTACGTTGCTGATCGGGCTGGCGTTTCAGACCTCGGGCGTGCGCATTGGCAACACCAACACCAGCATTGTGAATGTCACCAACAACGGCATCCTCAGGGGGGCGTCCGCGCTTTCAGACTTCAACGAGCCGCTGGCTAGCGTGACCGGCGTTGCACTGAACGTGCATAACGGCGCCGGCGGTACCACCACTATCAACAACAACGGGACCCTCGACGGGGAAGCGATACTCGGTTATCCAATTGCAGCGTCCGATATCCCGGTGATTGCGGTCACCGGCGGCGGCGAGGTCAAACTGACCAACGGCATCTCCGGTACCATCATCGGTCGCGTCGCGCTGCAAGGCTCGGCACGAGGTAACACCTTCACCAACGCCGGTGCCTTGACGGGCAGTGTGTCCATGGGCAGCGGCGGCGGGGCCAACACGTTCAATGCGGTCACCGGATCATCAGTGCTCAAAGGTGACGGTCAGGCCGGGCAGCAGTCGGTCACCGGCCAGCCTTTGCTGACCTTCGCTGCAACGGGCATCGTCGACGGCGGCGTTGGCGGCAGCAACAACCTGGTGCTGAAGAATTCAGCGACAGGCAATGGCACCGGAACGGCCGGCAGCGGCACGGTGTCCAGCGACACGTTCATCAACTTCAGCAACCTCATAGTGCACAGCGGTACCTGGACCTTGCTCGGTCCCATGCTGGGCGCCGCCAGCACCACCTCGCTCAACGGCGGCGTCCTGCGGTTCAACAACAGCGGAGCCTTTGGCAGCGGTGTGATCACCGGCAACGGCGGTAACCTGCAGGCGGCGGTTTCCGGCCTGAACCTGGCCAACAGCATCTCCATCGGTGTGGGGGGGCTGACGGTATTGGGCGACAATAGCCTGGCCTTGACCGGCGGGGTGACGGGGCCCGGCGTGCTGACCAAGACCGGCAACGGCACCCTGCGACTCGATACGGCGAACACTCACGCCAGCACCGTGCTCTCGGGCGGGCGCCTGCAATTGAGCAACGCTGCTGCGTTGGGCAGCGGCGCGCTGACCGTCGGCGCCGACGCCACACTGGAAAACGTCGGGGCGATGACGCTCGCCAACGCGATTCAGCTCGATGCCGGGTTGACCCTGGACGGCAGCAGCGCGCTGACCCTGAGCGGTGGGGTAACGGGTACCGGCAGTCTGAGCAAGAACGGTTCGGGCGACCTGACGCTGAACGGTGCCAATTCCTTCACTGGCGGCTTCAACCTCAACGCCGGCAAGGTGACCCTGGGTAATGCCAACGCACTCGGCTTTGGCACGATCACTGCCGAGGGCGGTACCACGCTCGAGACGTCCTCCAGCGAAACCCTGAGCAACAACCTGAACCTCAATGGTGCCCTCACCCTCAGTGGCAACAACGACCTCACGCTGAACGGCGTGCTGTTCGGCAGTGGCCGCCTGGTCACCACGGGCAACCGCACGCTGACCCTCAATAGCGCCAATGCCTTCATTGGCGGTATCACCTTGGGCGGTGGCACCCTCGCCGTCGGCAACAACTCTGCGCTGGGCATGGGCACCCTGAGCCTCGTCGGAGACGCCCAATTGGACGCAACCAGCCGCGTCGATCTGAACAACAACATTGCCCTGTCGACTCACACCCTGACCTTGCCTGGCACCCAATCGACCACGCTGTCCGGTAGCATCATTGGCTCGGGCGCCCTGGTGAAGCACGGTAGCTCCGACCTGACCCTGAGCGGCATCAACGCCTTCAGCGGCGGCGTTGACCTGCAGGCCGGCCGGCTGATCATCGGCAACGACAGCGCCCTGGGCAGCGGTGTACTGGCGGCCGCAGCAGGCACCATGCTGGACAGCGATGCAGCGCGCTCGGTGATCAACGACATCACCCTGGCGGGTGACGTCACGGTTGCCGGTAGCAACGACCTGACCCTCGATGGGCAGATCACCGGCGCTGGCGGGCTGATCAAGAATGGCGGCGCTACCCTCACGTTGGGTGGCGTCAACACCTTCCTGGGCAACCTTGCGCTGAACGCCGGTACCCTGCAGGTTGACGGTAGCTTGGCCAGCGCCAACGTTGCGGTCGCCAATGGCGCTACCCTCACCGGCAGCGGCTCGCTGGGCGGTTCGGTCACGATCGCCGACGGCGGCCATCTGCAGCTGCGCAGCGGCAATGTGCTGACCCTCGGCTCGCTCACCCTTAGCCAGGACTCCAACGTGGATGCCTGGCTCGGTGCCGCCGTGACCGGTGCGCCAGGCATGGTGAACGTGCTGGGCGACCTGACCCTGGACGGCAAGCTCAACATCAACAATGCCGGGGGCTTCGGCCTGGGCGTGTACCGCCTGTTCAACTACGGCGGCGCGCTGACCGACAACGGCCTGAACATTGGCGCGTTGCCCTCGGGCACTGTCTCGTCGCAGTTGCAGGTACAAACCAGCATCGCCAACCAGGTCAACCTGGTGGTGGGTGAGAAAGGCGGCGACCTGGCGTTCTGGAACGGCAGCAAGACCAATGCCGACGGCAGCATCGCCGGCGGCAGCGGCGTGTGGGGCGCGACCACCAACTGGACCAACTCCACCGGCAGCGACACCAACGCCTGGGCTGACCAGTTCGCGGTGTTCGGCGGGCAGAGCGGTACGGTCACCCTGCAGGGTGCGCGTGCGTTCTCGGGCATGCAGTTCCTCAGCGATGGCTATCGGGTCGTCGGCGCAGGCGGCGACAACCTGAGCGCCATCAACGCCGCCGACGGCAGCCTGGCGGCCGTGCGCGTGGACGCCGGCATGACAGCCTTCATCGACGCGCCGCTGGTCGGCAGCGGCGGTATCCAGAAGCTCGACACCGGCACCCTGGTACTCAGCGGCCAGAACACCTACACCGGTGGCACCACCATTACCGGCGGCACCCTGGTGGGCGACACCGCCAGCCTGCAGGGCGACATCCTCGACAACGCCAGCCTGGTCTTCCAGCAAGCCGCCAACGGGCAGTTCAACGGTACGCTCAGCGGCACCGGCGCGGCCTTCAAACGCGGTGCTGGCACGCTGCTGCTGACCGGCAGCCACGGCTTCAGCGGCGACTTCACCGTCGAAGAAGGCGTGCTGCAGATCGGCGAAAACGCGGTCACGGCTCCGGTTGCGCCACCCTCGTTTGCGCGGGCCTTCAGCCTCATGTCACTGGCTCCGGTCGGCGACGTGCTCAACGCCAACGTCGTCGTCGCCCAGGGCGCCGGCCTGACCGGTACCGGCAGTGTCGCCAGCCTGGTCAACCACGGCAGCGTGCTGCCTGGCGCCAACGGCAACCTGAGCGTGACCGGCAACTTCACCAACGCCAGCGACGGTACCCTGAGTATCGCGCTCACGCCGCTGCCCTCCAGCCAACTGAGCGTGGGCGGCAGCGCCAGCCTGGCCGGGCGGCTCAAGGTGCTGGCGCTGGCGCCTTACACCGGCGACACCACTTACACCCTGCTCAGCGCAGCGGGCGGCATCACCGGCACCTTCGCCCAGGACAACGTGAGCGCCGCCAGCCCGCTGGCGTTCCTCGACACTTCACTGACCTACGGTAGCAACGACGTGACGCTGTCGGTGGCGCGCAACGGCGTGGCCTTCAGCGATGTCGCCCTCACCGGCAACCAGCGCGGCGTGGCGGCGGCACTGGATTCGGCCAGCGCGCCGGCCAGCCTGCGCAGCGAAATCACCAGCCTGGACCGTGCCGCAGCCGTGGCCGCGTTCGACAGCCTGTCGGGCGAGATTCACGCCAGCACCACCAGCGTGTTGCTGGAGGATTCGCGTTACCTGCGCAACACCGTCAACGACCGCATGCGCCAGTCCGACTGCGGCAATGGCGACCCGCGCAGCGTTCTGGCGCCAAGCAGCGCGCAGCAGAGCAGTTCGGGCTGCCAGGGCCAGGGCGTGGGCTGGATGACTGCAGTGGGAGGCTGGAGCAACCACGACGCCACGCACGCCGCGGCCAGCGTCGACCGCGACCTGTCGGGCTTCATGCTCGGCTTCGACAATGCCCTCAACGAAGACTGGCGCGCCGGTATTGCCGCCGGCTACACCAACACCAGCATCGACGCCAAGCAGCGCAACTCGGACGCCTCCGTCGACAGCTACCACCTGGCCACGTACCTGAACTACCAGGCCGACGCGCTGGCTGCACGCCTGGGCGCCGGCTACAGCTGGCACAGCATCGACACCAAGCGCCATGTGGCGGCGGGTGGCTACAGCGACGAGCTCAAAGCCAAGTACAAGGCCGGGACCGCACAGGTGTTCGGTGAAGTGGGCTACACCTTCCAGGCGGCCGGCGTGGCGCTGGAACCGTTCGCCGGGCTGGCCTACGTCAACTACGACAGCGACAACGGTCGTGAAAAAGGCGGGGCAGGGCGTCTGGAGGCGAGTGCCAAGCAGGACGTGACCTTCAGCACTGTCGGCCTGCGCATGGGCAAGGCCATCGCCCTGGACAACGGCACCACCGTGACCCCGCGCGGCAGCCTCGGCTGGCGCCATGCCTTCGGCGACACCACGCCGGATGCCGACCTGCGCTTCATCGACGGTGGCGCCGGTTTCAGCACCCAGGGTGTACCGATCGCCAAGGATGCTGCGGTGGTGGAAGCAGGGTTCGATGTGAGCGTCGGCAAGGCCGGCAAGCTGGGCCTGGGCTACTCGGGCCAGTTGTCCAGCGACAGCCGCGACCATGCGGTCACAGCGAGCTTCAGCCTGGGCTTCTGACCAGGGCTGCCGACGGCACGCAGAAGAGTGCGTGCCGATGGCAGTGCCCGTTCGCGCAGGACGCTGCTGGCTAGAAGTCGTACCGCAGGTTCATCGGCCAGTTGCTGCTCGATGCCGAAGGTGTAGTTGTTGGTCTCGAAACGGTCCGTTGCCCAGCGGGCACCCGAGGTACCGCGCCCTCATCGCAAAGGCAACGCTATCGGACGAATCGGCGCCGCATCCGCGCCGCGCAACTTCAACGAAGCACCCACGAAGGCGAATTGGTAAACGCGGTCGCGGGACAAGCCTTCCAGATTCACCAGTTCAATGATCGGCGCACCCTGCATGGCCAACAGATAGGTGTGCAGCGGCAAGTAGTTGCCCTCGACCTCGGAAGGGAAGGTTTCAAAGCTCAGGTTGTCGGCACCGACCACCATGGCGCCGCTGACCTCTACCAGAAATTTCGCTGCATCCAGGCTCAGGCCCGGCGGGTTGGCCATGTAGGCCTGGGCGTTCTCGTAGTCACGCATGCGCCCGGTACGGATCAGTACCACATCGCCTTGCTCCAGTGCCACGTGCTGCTTGGCCAGGGCCTGCTGCAGATCGCTGCGGGTAATGCGGTAGCTGTCGGCCAGTTGATCCACACCCTTGGCCGCAGCCACATCGATCATCACCCCTCGGGCAATGATCGGTGGCAGCTTTTCTGCGCCCGTGACATTCCAGCCACGGTCGCCCAGGTGCTGCTCGGCACTGAAGCCGTTCCAGATCTTGCCGTCGAGGCCAAAGTGGTTGAGGGCGTCGATATGAGTGCCCATGTGGGCATACATGGACACCGCCGAGCCGCTGTAGCTGACGTGCTCGTTCATCGGCTCGCCAACCTGCATCGGGTCGGCGATCACATTGCCGTGCGGGGTATGGGTCATCCACATCTGGTAGGGCGGATCTCCCGCCGCTTGCCAACTGGGCATGCCGACAAAGTACTCCACCGCGAGGTCGTAGGCCTGGCCTCCACTGACCCGCCCCATGATTGCAGCCTGCGACTGAGGGGTCATCAGGTTCAGGCGCCCGATTTCGTCCTTCGGCCCCCACGGGCTGATACCCACTTCAGGCTTGGCCACCGCGCCTGCACTGCACAATGAACTGAACACCGACAAGGTGACCAGTCCAGCAAGGTTTCTGATCCACGAACACTGCAACATGACATGACTCCTGTAAGGGTAGGTGGCCATGTTATTGGCTGATGGATCATGGATAATCAGCCATCTAGTTGATTGATATTCAACCCTGGAGAAAAAATATGGACGTGTTGGTGGCCATGCGCACCTTTCGTCGTGTGGTTGAACGCGACAGCTTCAGCCTGGCCGCCGTCGACCTCGGGCAATCCACGGCCGCGGTGAGCAAGCAGGTACGGCAGTTGGAGCAGCGCCTGGGCAGCCTGCTGCTGGTGCGCACCACCCGCCGCATGAGCCTGTCGCAGGCCGGTCAGGCGTACTACAGCGAGTGCTGCCACCTGCTCGACGAGCTGGATGCCCTGGAGCGTGCAACCCAGGTCGGCGCCCGCGAACCCACTGGCCGTTTGCGCGTCAACGCGCCGCTGTCGTTTGGCCTGAAGGTACTGTCACCGATCCTGGTGGCGTTCATGCAGCGTTATCCGCAGCTCAAGGTCGAGCTCACCCTCGATGACCGCCTGCTGGACGTAGTCAGCGAGGGCTTTGACGTTTCGCTCAGGATCCGCAGCCACCTGCCCGATTCCTCGCTGGTCGCCCGACGCCTGGGCCAGGTCGAACAGGTGATCTGCGCCTCTGCGGCGTATCTGCAGGCCAACGGCACGCCGCAAAGCGTAGAGGACCTGCGTCAGCACAACTGCCTGGCCTATCGCCTGGCCGAACATCCTGGCAGCTGGCACTTGCAAGGCCCGCAAGGCAGTAGCCGCCTGGAGCTGCCTGTACGCTTTGCGGTGGACAACAGCCTGATGCTCAGCGACATGCTGCAGGCCGGCCTGGGCATCGGCGCATTGCCCTCGTTCATTGCCCAGCCTTTGCTCGACAGCGGCCAGTTGTTGCAGGTGCTCCCGGAGCAGTCGATGCCTCGACGCTCGATCTATGCGCTTTACGCGAGCCACAGGCATGTGTCGCAGAAAGTGCGGGTGTTCGTCGACTTCCTCGCCACTGCAATTGAGGCGCTACCGAGTGTTCCGGTTGCTACTGCTCAAGCATCAGGCCACGCCCAAAGATGATCGGCTGTTTTGCCAGTTCGGCTTCCAGTTGCCGTTGCGCTTGTGTCTGCGAGTGCTGCGTGTCGGGCTCAGGTTCGCCAGCCTGAGTTTCGACAGCGCATGGTGCAGTGCACTCACTGGATGACGATGGAGACTTTGCCCTTCGCTCTGCCTTGCTCGACATATCTCAATGCCTCTGCCGTCGATTCAAAAGGGAAGGAGCGGTCCACGACCGGTCTGATCACGCCCGCTTCGATGAGGGCGGTGATTTCCTTGAGTTGGGCGCCACTTGCTTGCATGAACAGGAATGCGTAGCTGACCCCGTGCTTGCGCGCCTTTCTGCGTATTCGGCTGCTCAACAGGCGCATGACCTGCCTCAGCGGCCAGGCCAGACCGCGCGCTTGCGCGAACTGCGGTGTTGGCGGCCCCGAAATGGAAATGAGCTGGCCGCCTGGCTTGAGCACCTTGAGCGATTTTTCCAGCACATCGGTGCCCAGGCTGTTCAGCACCACGTCGTAGCCGTGCAGTACGTCTGCAAAATCCTGCTGGGTGTAGTCGATGACCACGTCCGCCCCGAGTGCTTTCACCCACTCCACGTTCGCCGTGCTGGTGGTGGTCGCAACCACCGCACCCAGGTGTCTGGCGAGCTGGATGGCAAGCGTGCCGACACCGCCCGACCCTGCGTGAATCAATACCTTCTGACCTTCTTTCACGTGGGCGATTTCAACCAGCGCCTGCCAGGCCGTCAATGCGACCAGGGGTACGCAGGCGGCTTCGGCCATGCCGAGGTTGGCGGGTTTGAGCGCAAGCGCGTTTTCGTTCACGGCAATCCGTTCGGCAAAGGTGCCGATACGGTCCTCGGGAGGGCGTGCATAGACTTCGTCGCCAGGCTTGAAGTGCGTGACCGCCGAGCCAACGCTGACCACCACCCCGGCCAGGTCGTTGCCCAGTACCAAGGGCAAGCCATAGGGCAGGATCAGTTTGAATTCGCCCGTTCTGATCTTCGCGTCCAGCGGGTTCACGCTGCTGGCATGCACTTGAATCAGTACGTCGTGGAGGCCTACGGCAGGGTCGGGCAGGTCGCCTATCGCGCCGTTCTGCTTGCCGTAGCGGTCGATGAAAAATGCTTTCATGCGGCTGCAGCCCTCGTCAGTTGGAATGAGAATTGGGGCGCAGGCCCGACAACGTTGATTGTCGGGCCAGGCCGGTGTACCTGAAGGGTCAGGCTTGAGCGAGGTAGCGTGGTGCAACAGCGGACTGCTTGATCTGCGACAACAGGCCCTGACGCGCTGCCTGCAGTTCATCCCAGCGCTCGCCTTCCTGCAGCGGCGGGATGGTGACCGGCTCGCGACGGTCGAAACCGAGCAGCGCGGCATCGACCAGATCACCCACCTCCATGATCTCGTTTATGGCATTGATATCGTAACCGGCGCGGTCCCAGATCTCGGTGCGGGTGGCCGCCGGCAGTACGGCCTGCACATACACACCCAGAGGTGTGAGCTCCAGGCCCAGGCCCTGGGATAGGAACAGCACAAAGGCCTTGGTGGCCCCGTACACGGACATGCCGTACTCCGGCGCCAGGCCGACCACCGAGCCTATGTTGACGATCGCACCGTTGCCCGCCTTGGCCAGGCGAGGCGCGATGGCACTGGCCAGGCGCACCAGTGCGGTGGTGTTCAGGGCCACCAGCTGCGCCACGCTGTCGGTGCTCTGTTCGATGAAACTGCCGGACTGCGCGGCGCCGGCGTTGTTGATGAGGATGCCAATGCTGGCGTCATCGCGCAGGCGCGTTTCGACGGCTGCCAGATCGCCCAGTTGGGTCAGGTCTGCTGGCAGTACATCCACGGCAACGCCGTGTTCGCTGTGCAACCGGGTGGCGAGCGCCTGCAGGCGCGCCTGGTCCCGGGCGACCAGCACCAGGTCATGCCCGCGTTGGGCGAAACGTTCGGCGTAGACGGCGCCGATACCGGTGGAAGCGCCAGTGATGAGAACGGTGGGGCGAGTGGTCATGGTGTCATCTCTTGATCAGGTGCACTGAGGTGTGTGTGAAAACGCAGGGTTCGATCACGCTGTGCCTAGTTGGCCGCAGCGCTGGCCTGAGCCATGGTCGGGTAGTCGGTGTAGCCCGCCGCACCGCCGCCGTAGAGGGTGGCCGGGTTGAACGGGGACAAGGGCGCGCCGGCCTTGAAGCGCTCCACCAGGTCCGGATTGCCGATAAAGGGCTTGCCGAAAGCGATGAGGTCGGCCTTGTCTGCCGCGAGTCGCGAGGTGGCCAGGTCACGGTCATAGCCGTTGTTGGCGATGTAGGTGTTCTGGAAACGCTGGCGCAGGCCGTCGAAGTTGAACGGCGCCACATCGCGTGGCCCGCCGGTTGCGCCCTCGACCACGTGCAGATAGACGATGTCCAGCGCGTTGAGTTGATCGACGATGTAATCGAACTGCGTCTGCGGATCGCTGCTCGAAACACCGTTGGCCGGTGACACGGGCGAAATGCGCACACCGGTGCGATCTGCGCCGATCTCGTTGATCACCGCAGCGGTCACTTCCAGCAGCAGGCGCGCGCGATTCTCGATCGAGCCGCCGTAGGCATCGGTACGCACGTTGGCACCGTCCTTGATGAACTGATCCAGCAGGTAGCCGTTGGCCGCATGCACTTCCACGCCATCGAAGCCTGCTGCAATGGCATTTGCCGCCGCCTGGCGGAAATCGTCGACGATGCCTGGCAGCTCGCTGACCTCAAGCGCTCGCGGCTCGGAGACGTCTTCAAAACTGTTGTTGACGAACACTTTGGTCGCCGGGCGCAGCGCAGAAGGGGCGACCGGTGCGGCGCCATCCTTTTGCAGGTCTACATGGGACACGCGGCCCACATGCCAAAGCTGCAGGAAGATTTTCCCGCCCTTTGCATGGACGGCGTCGGTCACTTTGCGCCATCCCTCGATCTGCGCCCGGGTGTAGATGCCCGGTGTGTCCTGATAGCCCTGGCCCTGCTGCGAAATTTGCGAGGCTTCGCTGATCAGCAGGCCTGCGCTGGCGCGCTGGCTGTAATACACCGGCGCCAACTCACTCGGCACGCCGCCTGGCGCTGCGCGGTTGCGGGTCAGTGGCGCGAGCACCAGGCGGTTGGACAGCGTCAAGGTGCCAAGCGTGTAGGGGGTAAATAGATCGCTCATGGGTGGATATTCCGTGTCTGTTGAGGGGGCGTCGTGTTGCGTGTGATTAGGATGATGATCGAAATCTAAACTGTCAACAAATTTGATTACGCTCAACATCTATGTATCATTGGCGCATTGTTTTGAGCGCACATGAGGTGTTGCACGTGAGAGTGACCAAGGCTCAGGCCCAGGCAAATCGGGAGCACATCGTCGAAACGGCCTCAGCGGTGTTTCGCGAGCGCGGTTATGACGGTGTGGGCGTGGCCGATCTGATGGCGGCCGCCGGGTTTACCCACGGCGGGTTCTACAAGCATTTCGGTTCGAAGGCCGACCTGATGGCCGAGGCCTCAGCCAACAGCCTTGCCCGCTCGCTGGCCCGTGCCGAGGCGATTGATGTACAGGGCTTCATCGATGTGTACGTGTCCAGGGATCACCGGGACGGGCGGGGAACTGGTTGCACCATGGCTGCCTTGAGCGGCGATGCCGCGCGCCAGTCCGACACCCTGAAGGACGCGTTCGCCCAAGGCATAGAGCGCACGCTGCAGACCCTGGGGGAGAAGTACCCGCTGGGGCCTGATGCACCGCCGGGGCAGGCCAGGGAAAAGGTGATCGAGCTGCTTGCGCAGGCCGTGGGTGCGATTGTGTTATCGCGTGCGTGCCCGGATGACGCCGCGCTTGCGGATGAAATTCTTGAGGTCTGCCACGCCCGCATGACGGCATCGTTGCCTGTCCAGTCGTAAGTGAGTCATCGCGGGGCTGATGGCCCCGTCATTCCGTTCGTGCGCAATCATCCATCAGATGAATAATGCGAGTGCAAATATGTGATTTCCATCGCTGGCATGGATCGGTGAGTATCTGCCCATCGAAACCTGCCCGCTCAAAAGGAGAATCCCATGTTCAGCAAAGCCGCCGCGCTTGCACTCATCCCGGCAGGGACCGCCTTGCTGGCTGGGGCCGTCCTGCCTTTCCAGGCTGCCAGCAATGCCGCCCTCGGCAGGTTACTGGGGCACCCGCTCTGGGGTGCGTTGACATCGCTGATGGTCAGCGCCGTGGTGGTGGTGATTGCGCTGTTGGTCCTGCGTGTTTCTGCACCTGAAATCGGCAGGGCGCTGCAAGGGTCCTGGTGGCTATGGATCGGCGGCGTACTGGGGGCTTTGTATGTGGGCAGCGCCGCGGCCATCACGCCTCAGCTGGGGGCAAGCGGCTTTCTGCTGCTGGTCGTGGCCGGCCAGATTGTGGCATCGGTGCTGGTTGACCATTTCGGCTTGATGGGGCTTGCCAGCAAGCCGATCACCTTCGCTCGGCTGGCAGGGGTCGTGCTCATTTTCGCGGGTGTGTTGCTGGTGCAGGGCGTTGCTACTTCAACGGTTGAGCCCAGCACTGCCCAGGTCAGTCAGTAACCCTCGCTACCCGTTTGCTGCACATGCGCAACACAACGTTGCGACTCACGACAGGAAAAAAACATGAACTTCGTAAAACTTCAGTTCAGCGATGGGCGTTCCGACGTCGAAGGCATCGAAAGCGTCAATGCGGTATTGCGCAGTGTCGGCGTGCGCGCCAGCACCGTCGCCATCCCCGAAGCGGCAAAGCCGATTCTCGGCGCCTCGCTGATCAACGCCCTGAGCGAAGACGATCACAGCACACTGCTTGCGATCTTCAGCCTCGACCGGGCCGAGCTGCTGGAGCAAATCCACCTTGCCGGTCGCACGCCAGAAGTACACCGTGGTGGCTACCTGGGGACCCGCGAGGGTGATACCGCCCCCTATCCCAAGGTCTATGACATGAAGGCCATGACCCCGCAAATGCGCACATGGGCACTGAATCGTTATGGTCGTCTGCATGTCAATACTTCAGACGACGGCGCGGGCATCGATGAAGTGATGACTGTGGTATCCGGAGGTGCTTTTACCTGGATGTTCGTGCTGCCTGATGGTGTCCTGGCACGTCTGACCGTGCATGAGATCCAGCCCGACGGGCCTGCCGTGCGCCTCAGCTATCCGGGGTTTGGCATGCACGCCGGTTACATGGACCCGCACCAGGGGGTTATTGTGGCCTACGCTCATGGACCGCAAAGCTTCACCATTCGCTTCGACGAGCCCAGCGTGGCGCATGCCGAGCTGCTCAACAGCAACCCTTGGGTCGACTTTTCGGGAGAGGTGCCTCAACTGTTTTCCAAGGTCGGCTAGGCCCGCGAACCGAACCAGAGGAGTGATCGTCATGCGCAGTTTTTCAGTTCAGCGAATAGACCATGTCGTGTTGCGGGTGCAGGACCTCGAGCGCAGCCTGGCGTTCTACACCTGCGTACTGGGATGTGATGTCAAAAAGCGCCGCGACGACCTGGGCATGATTCACCTGGCCGCGGGCACATCTATGATTGATCTGGTGGATGTCAACGGGCCCCTCGGCCGCGAGGGCGGGGCGGCGGCCGGCAAGCAACGGCACAACGTCGATCACTTCTGCCTTCGCGTCGAGCCGTTTGATGAACAGACCATTCTTGCCCACCTGGCGGCGGCGGGTGTATCGGCTGAAAAGGCGATGATGCGCTATGGCGCAGAAGGCACAGGCCTGTCGATCTACCTCAATGACCCTGATGATAATCAGGTCGAGTTGAAAGGCCCTGCACTGCAAGCCTGATGGGTCCCATCAGGTCGGTGGGCAAATGGGCAGGAATAGAAATGATGACAGTCGAACCGTTCTACACTGAACGTTCTGAGCTCAATGAACAGAACATCGAAGAAATTTACCGTATCTGCTCTGATAACTCGGACTATTTCGCGCACATGCGTGAAACCCTGAGCAGGGGAAAGCTGGCAAGGCTACTCACGGCACTCCCGCCAGGTGCCGACCCGAACCACAAGAAAAACATCGGTTTTCGCCAGCAAGGCAGGCTGATTGGCTATTTGGAATTGATCGAGTCTTTTCCGGAAAGTGATCATGTCCTTATAGGGTTTTTCATCCTCGACAAGACAATGCAGCGCGGCGGGCTGGGGTCTGCAATCATCAACTTGGTGCTTGCCGACTATGCCGGATGCGGCTTCAACGTTGCCCTGTTGAGTCACGCCAGCACTGACCCGGGCGCCAGAGCGTTCTGGCTCAAGAACCAGTTCCTGCCAACCGGTGAGGTGGACGCCTGCGAGGATATCGAACTGGTGGTGATGGAGCGCAAGCTGTCGGCGCGGTTCTGACGTCAGTTTGGCTGGGCGCAACTGAACACGGCTTCGCGCAGCCAGCGATGGGCCGCATCGCCTTCCTTCCTGATGTGCCAGGCCTGCTGATAGGCGAACCGGGGTATCTCAAGGGGCGGCTCGAACTGTCGCAGGGATCTGTGGTGGCGCAGGGGGCCGACCGCACGGCTGGCGACCGTCAGGATCAGGTCGGTACCGGCAAGCACTTCGACCGCGGCGCTCCAGTGGGGCAGCGCCAGCGCAATGCGGCGTTTCAAGCCTCGGGCGGCCAGCGCCTGTTCGATCTCATCGTTCGCATCCGGACGAAGCGCGAGCATTACATGCGGGCGAGAGAGCCAGTCGCTGAGCGAAAGACCGCCCTTGGCAGGCAATACTTCTTTGTTCGCGACGCTGACGAAGCCTTCTGAAAAAAGGTCTTGAATCGCGATGGCGGCCGGAACCTCGGGAAAGATGCCCAGTGCAAGGTCCAGCTCACCGTCCAGAAGCTGGGAGATCATCATTTCTCGGCTTGCCTGGCTGATCGCCAGATCAATACCGGGCGCTTCGTGACGCACTTTGCGTGTAAGCGCAGGCAGAAAAATGCGCGCCGCATAGTCCGATAGCGACAATCTGAAACGGCCCTTGGCCGTTGACGGTTCAAATGACGCCGCGCCCAGCAACGCGTTCAGGTTGCCCAAGGCGTCCTGCAGCGGCTGAGCCAGCGCGTGTGCCCTGGCCGTCAACACCATGGCGCCGTTGCGTCGTATCAGCAGCGGGTCATCGAAATGGGCTCTGAGCAAGGCAAGCGCATGGCTGACGGCGGGCTGGCTCTTGTGCAGCCGTATGGCGGCCCGCGTGACATGTTTCTCGGCCAGCAACGCATGCAGCGTCACCAGCATGTTGAGGTCGATTCTGCGCAGTTCATCCATGGAGTGAATACTCGGCTGGTCAGGCGGGGGGCTTCATCAATTTATCATATGAACAACCGCCTTTCGTAACCGTGCGGCGGGCGATTACCATGGCCACGACACCAGGCAAAGAACTGCCGCTGCGCCTGCTGGCGCATAGACCTACTGCTGGATGCCCCATGAAATGACCCTGAAGCTACCGTTGCTCTGCTTGCTGTTGTTCTCACCCCCCCTGTTCGCGGCTAAGTTTGCCTGCCAGCTCAGCGGCGAGATTGTGCCCATTGACGAGTATCCGAGACCGACCAATATCTATACCAAGCTGAAAAACGACGGGCACCCGATGATGGCGTTTGGCTTTTTCATTGCCGAGAGCAAAGCGCTGGACAACAAGAGCGCCACGCGGGACTACTGCCATGCGTTGAAGGCAAAAACGCAGACGGTCATCCTGTCAGGCCAGTACCCGGACGATCACTTCCACACTGGCCAGCGTCTGTCGCTGCGCCATGTTCACCAGGATCAGAATGTGTGGCCGTACTGGCCGGACCGTTACTCTGAAAGCCGGTAGCATGGCGTGCCGACAACGCTTGAGTTCCTGGTGTTTCAAGGGAGTGGGGCAGACGAGGTTTCTTTCCAGCTTAGCTGACGGTCTTGTGCTCTTCGGCAGGCATTACACTGCGCAGGTCCAACCGGTCCACCACGGCGCCGGTGAAAAAATCCACTATCTCGGCGCTATAGGTCAACAGATGATCGCCAAACCAGTCGGCGGCCAGGCGACCAGGCGGGCCTTTGTGGCGCAGAATCATGTTCTCGGTTCGCCCGGTGTCCGCCGCAATGATCATGTCCTCACCCCAGTTGCAGCGCTGCGTCTGCGATATCGGCAGGCACAAGTGACTGCCCGATTCATTGAACAGCATCGTGCCTGCACCCACGTGACCATGTTCGCTTATGTCCTTGGACCACACCGTTGCGCCGTCGCGATCGCAGCATATCAGCCGGTTGTTTTTCCCTGCGACAAACACATGCTGGCCGTCACGGGAAAACCGCAGGCGTTGGACTTTGGCGTCGATTGGCACCGTCAGCCTGTTGATTTCCCCGCTGGCGCAATCAACCGTAAGCACTCGGTTGCGGGCACGTTCGTCGGGGACCCATAGCTTGCCATCCAACGGATCGATGCAGCCGAAGCGCGCATCCAGGTCACGTGCGATCGGCTCGCTGTGCTCGCCGGTTTGCAGGTCGATGATGACGGGGCGTTTTTTTCCATTGAACACACTGACCAGCGCATAGCGACCACTGCGATCGAAGCGCGACCAGAACGACAGGTACTTATGGGTTGCATGCAGCGCGTTGTCACCCTGGAGGAAACTCAGCCGCGAGCGGCTGGCGCCACGGACCACCAGCCACTCTACCGCGCTCAGGGCCATGCGGTGGCCGTCGTGGGCGATGTCCCAGATTCGATCATCGGGTTGGGCGAAGGCGGGTCGGCTCAGAACACCTGTGTCCGGGTGGTACTGGACCAGGCAGGGTGGGCGAGCGGTGTCTTTCTTGTCAAGGAACACCAGGCGGCGGGGTACGTCTATGTACATTGGAACTTCCTAGGCCAGCATGTGAAGCGGCACAGGATAAAGTCTGGTCAAGTTGCAGGAAAGCGGTTGAACGCATCGTCGCTGCCCAGGTCGGGAAGGGGGGCAATCTTCTGCGCCATTTCGACGGGCAGGTGCGCCATGGACGATACGCCAACTACCGATAGAGATGGAGTGATTCCTCGTAGAGCGACACGACGAATGTTGGCGCGTCACAAAATGTCGGGGCGATCAAAAAGTCCCTGAGATCATTGATGTCAGATGATTTTTTCAAGAACATGATCAGGTCATCTTTCGGCGCGATAACCATTTCGCCGTCAAGGTAAACCGTCTTCCCTTTGCGCGAAACAACGTTGTGGGCGATACAGTATTGGCCGGCAGGTAGCTGGTGTTCCAGTTCGTCGAGCGTTGCGATTGGGTGAGTGGATTGTGCCTGGTCAGTGACGTTGAGCATTGCAAGAAACAGCGCGCTCTTGTGGGGTTGCGAACAGTGTTCCCGGTTGGCAAGCAGCTTGAAGGAATAGTTGTTTTTCACCGGTCACCTCACGTCTGTATCTGTATAGGGCTGCCGGTCTTGCTCCGCAAAAGCCGACCGGTAGACGCCCCACCCCATGTACGCGTAGTACTGGGTCATTGCATCAAAATAGCTCGAGGCTTGGACCTGCCAGACGCGTTTCGCATCAGCGTGCAGCAGCGCCCGGGCGCTATCACCGCGAGGGCCAGCCAGGCAGAACGTCTGGCAATCGTCGGGTGCCAGCCAGAGTTCGTGAATCATGGGCGTCTCGACCTCAAAGAGTGCAGCGGGCAAGGGGGCGCAGGATAAAGGGTCGCGGGGCTGCTGGAAAGTTGCCAGCCAACGTTTCAGCGGCTGTAACGCAACGCATCCACCACGACCCCGAACGCCGAGGAGTGTTCACGGCGGTTGGGGTAGTACAGGTGGTAGCCGGCAAGGCGCGGCGCACGCGCAGCGTCGTCTATTCTGCATGACAAACCAGGCGACGTTCGCCCCAGGCATCTGCACCAGGAGTCAAGCCAATGGGTTCAATCTGGATCGTGCTGGCCATTTTCGGATGCCTGCTGTCGGCCTCGCTTGTGATGATGCACTGGTACCCCAAACTCGCCGCACGCCATCGAGATGAAGACACCAATACCGTGGTGCGGCTGGTGGCCAATATCTTCGTCGTCATGACCTCGCTGGTCTTCGGCCTGATGATCAACTCCGCCAAGAACACCTTCGAATCCATCGATGCCAGCGTGCACGCCTACGCCACCAGCCTCATCATTTTCGATCGGTCGCTGCGGGCCTACGGCGAAGCCACACAGGATATCCGCCAGCAGTATCACTCCCCGGTCGAGCAGTCGGAAGGCTCCATTTGGTCGCCTGGATGACGCTGATCTTCGCAAGCTTCGGCTACCGTGCGCCCCGCAACCCGATGGTCATCGGCATGTTCAGCGTGTCGTCCTTGCTGATCGCAGCTTCGGTCTATCTGGTGCTGGACATGAATGTGCCGTTCCACGGCCCCATACAGATCTCCGATCAGCCGCTGCGCAGGGCCCTTGCCGAAATGCAGCTCTAGGCCAGCGATGTATCCATTCCCAGGGCCCCGCGCGCCTGCACGAAATCGATGAAGCGTCGGGTCGCCAGTGGCAGGTATTCGGCTTGCCGCCAGCAAAGCCGAAAGCTCATCGGCTGCGCGGGCTGAAAAGGCACGGCCACCAGGCCCGGTGTGCACTGCTGCACCGAGCGCAGCAAGGTGGCGATGCCGACCTTGTCCCGCGCCGCCTGGATCACCAGCGAGACGAAGTTGCTCTGCAGCGCCGTTCGGTAGGCGATGCCGCGCGCCGCGACGAAATCGTCCAGCAGGTGACGTTGCAGGAAGGTCTGGTCGAAGACTGCCATGTCGACCTCGTGCAGGTCGGCAGCCTCAAGGTGAGGGCGGGTGGCCAGGGGGTGATCCGGGTGCATGCACAGCACCATTTCGTCCTCCCCCAGCAGCACCGAATCCCAGGTGGAGGTGACACGGCGCGACTCCAGCAGTGCCAGGTCGATCTCGCGCCGCTCCAGGCGCTGGCTGATGTCGTCGGCACTGCCCTCGGCCACGCTCATGATAACGCCGGGGTAAGCCTGGCGGAACGCGCTCAACAACGTAGGCAGGTAGTACAGGCCGAACATCGGGGGGATGCCCAGCCGAACCTCACCGCTCTGCAGGTCCACCATGTCGCGCAGCTCCTGGCGGGCAGTGTCCAGCTCGCGCAGCGCCGACTCGACGCGTGCCAGGTAGCGCTCACCTTCGGCGGTTGTGGTCACGCGCCGGCCGATGCGGTTGAACAGCATCACGCCCAGCTCTTCCTCCAGGCGCGTGACCGCCATGCTCAACGCCGGCTGGGCGATATGCAGGCTTTGCGCCGCCTTGGTAAAGCTGCCCTGGCGAATGATTTCGACGCAGCAGCGCAGCGCTTTGAGGTTCATTGCCGGGTCGCTCCATAACAATTTGTGATGCGGCGCATCATAACAAAGTATTTTTAATGATCACTCGGCGTGCCTAGGATAGGTCGCACACCTATTTGCCAAGGAACGCCACATGACGATTGCCTTTATCGGCCTGGGCCGGATGGGCTTGCCCATGGCCACCCGCTTGCTCACTGCGTACCCGGGATTGCAGGTGAGTTCTGCCAGCGGTCGGGCCTATGCGGCGCTCGAGGGCCTGGGGGCTCGCCCCACCGACGACCGCAAGGCGTTGGCCGCGTGCGACACGGTGTTCCTGTGCCTGCCCGACGACCAGGTGGTCGAGCAGGTGCTGTTTTGCGCGCAAGGCCTGGCCCAGTGGATGCGCCCCGGCAGCACGGTGGTCGACACCAGCACGCTCGGTTACACCCAGACGCTGGCGATCGAGCGCCGGCTGGCTGCGCTGGGCGTGCGCTTCATGGATGCACCTGTCTCGGGCATGGTGCAGCGCGCCGTCGACGGTACGCTGACGGTCATGTGCGGCGGGGCGCAGCAGGTGATCGACGACATGCGACCTTACCTGCAGGCCATGGCGTCGAACATCGTTCACATGGGCCCCGTCGGCACCGGCCAGTTGGCCAAGCTGATCAACCAGATGCTCTACAACATCAACATCGCCGCGCTCGCCGAGATCATGCCCCTGGCGTGCAAGCTCGGCCTGGAGGCGCAAGCCATCGCCACGGTGGTCAACAGTGGCACCGGGTGCAGCCATGCCTCGACGTACTTCTTGCCCCAGATCCTGGCCGGCCGCTTCGACAGCAGCTATCCCTTGCACGCTGCCTACAAGGACATGCGCCACGCGGCACACCTGAGTGCCGAGCTGGGCGTGCCGCTGCCCGTGCTGGCCGCCGCCACTGCCACCTACCAGACGGCGCTCTTGCAGGGCCATGGCAGCCAGGACAAGGGCGCCATGATCAAGGTGTTCGAAGCGCTGCTGGGTGTACAGTTTCGCAGCACGCCTGCTGCCGACGGACCCGCTTGCAGCCACCCTTTGACCTGAGGTTCAGATGACCCTTCCACTGTTCACCGCTCAATCCACTGCCGCCTTGCTGCTGCAACACTGGCACAGCGGCGAGCGTCTGCAGGCGTTGCCTGCGGCCCTCAAACCCGAAACCCTGAGCCAGGGCTATGACGCCCAGGACCAGTTGTTCGCGGCGGCCGGTGGCCGGCGCGTTGGCTGGAAGCTCGGCGTCGGCAGCCCGGCTGCCTTGCGCGCCGGCAGGCTGTCGCGAGCGCTGGTGGGGCAGTTGGACGCCGCACGTTGCCATGGCAGCGGGGTGCACATACAGCTGCCGGCGCCGACGCCGGTGACCCTGGAGTGTGAAGTTGCCTTCGTGCTCGCGCATGACGTGCAGCCTGAACCGGGGCGCAGCCCAAGGCCTGAGGACATTCGCGCTACCTGCGTAACCTTCGAGGTGGTGCGCTCGCGCTTTGTCGATCGCAAAAGTGTCGGCTGGCCGAGCTTTGTGGCCGACAACGTCGGCTTTGAAGCGCTGGTGATCGGCGAGCACGTGTGCGCCGGCATCGATGCGCCGTTGCTGGAAAGGCTGGCCGCCACCGCGGTGGTAGGCGTGGACGGTGTGCCGCGCGCCCGTGGCCTGAGTGGCGATGGCGCAACGGACCCGCTGGCGTCACTGGCCGCGTTGTACGCCCACGCCGCCGAGCGCGGCGAGGTACTGCATGCAGGGGATATCGTGACCACCGGTGCCATGTGCGAGCCCTTCGACCTGGTGGGCACAGGGCATCGTGTTTCGGTGGAGTATTTCGGCAAGGAGCTGATGCTGACGCTGTGACAGTGACGAAGGTTGTCGAGCGTTTCCTGTACCCTGCCGATCAAGCAGGCCCAACCGTGAAGTGGAGTTACTGATGACGAGTCTCTTGCCGGCGGTACTCGCCGACCTTGCGCCAGCGGGCGTATTGCATGCTGCAATCAATCTTGGCAACCCGGTGCTTGCGCAGCAGGGGGCCGATGGCCGCTTGCAGGGCGTATCGGTTGCCCTGGCCAACGCCTTGGCTCAGGAGCTGGGAGTACCGTTGCAGATGCGTGCTTACGATGCGGCCGGCAAGGTCTTTGCTGCGCTGGACGAAGGCGCCTGGAACATCGCGTTCCTGGCCATCGAGCCGGTGCGCGAAGCACAGATCGCCTTCAGTGAACCCTATGTGATCATCGAGGGCACCTACATGGTGGAGCGTGATGCCCCTTATCGGGTGGTGGCCGACCTCGATCAGCCCGGCTTGAAACTGGCGGTGGGCAAGGGTGCCGCGTACGACCTGTTCCTGTCCCGGACCTTGCGCCACGCTCAGCTGGAACGCGCCGAGACCTCGGCTGGGGCCGTCGAGCTGTTTCTGCTGCGCCATCTGGATGCCGCGGCCGGCGTACGCCAACCGTTGCAGCAGGTGGCCGCTGCCGACCTGCGGTATCGGGTGCTGGAGGATGCCTTCACCTCGATCCGCCAGGCGATGGCGGTGCCACGCGGGCGTGACGCGGGGGCGCAGTACGTACGCGCGTTTGTCGAACGCAAGAAAGCCGAGGGCTTCATTCATGCGGCGCTGGCCCAGAGTGGTCAGGCTGAGGTCACTGTTGCACCGTAGCCTTGGCCTCGGTCTGAGCCGCTGCTTGCATGTCGCGCCGCAGTTGCGCGAACAACAGATCGAGCAGCGTCGGCAATTGCCCCTTGCCCTCGGCCGACTGCGACGGGTCGCGGTGCTGATACGCCTCGAATTGCGCGCTCTTGATGTGCATGTTCAGGTTGGCTTCGTAGTCGTCGCCCAGGCGGGCTTCGAGAATCGGTGGCAGGTTCTTGTAGTAGTCCAGAATGCCCTGCAGGGTCTTGGGCGAGAAGTGCCCGTCGCGGTTGTATTCCTGCATCAGCTGGTTGGACACGTCCCTGGACCAGTCAGACTGCGCCTGGTGTGAGGCCACTCGGGCGGCGCGTCGTTCGTTGAGGGTGAAGGCACCGCTTTCGTCGTATTCGATCAACGCCAGTTGCTCCAGGGACAGGCCCTTGAACGGATTTTCGCCTTTGCCGTTGAGCGAGGCGGTTGCCTGGCTAGCCTGCTTCAGCCGTTGAGGGTCGTCCGAGTCAGGCACCTGCGCATCGCGCATTTCCTTGGATTGCTCATACACAGGGCTCTGAATCGCTTGGGTGGCCCGGTCGCCAATGGCTACCCGCTCATTTCGGCTCGTGCTGGCGTCCCGCTGCGCCGCGCGTGCGGCTGCGTCGCTGAGCATGTGTGCCAGTGACGAGATGCCGACCGTGGCCTGGCCTTCGATAGCGGGAATCGGGCCGTTGCCAGCGTTGCTCTGCGCCGTTTGTGCGACGCCTTGTGGCGCTCGCAAGGTTGTTCTGTAGGGCGTACCTGCGCCGTTGACACCATCCATGATTTTCTCCGTTTCGATCGGGCGAAAACAGCGCGTGCGCGTTGCGCTGCCACGTGCATTCCATTGAGGCACTTAACGGCGCACGCGGCGCAAACTTTAATGCGCGGCCTTCATACATTTGTACAACCCATGCGCCCGCAGCGTGTTTTTTGACGATGTTCTCCCGCACCTCACGTGCATAACCTTCTGAAAGGCGGTGTTGATTACTAAAACAAGAGGAGACAGCCATGCCTGTTCAGACGGAGCACGATCCGCGCTTGAAGCGTGCACTCAAGACGCGACACATCAGTATGCTGGCCCTGGGCGGTGTCATCGGTGCGGGGCTGTTCGTCGGCTCCAGTGCCGTGATCGCCTCTACCGGCCCCGGCGCTTTCATTACCTACGCCATCACCGGCCTGATCGTCGCGCTGGTGATGCGCATGCTCGGCGAGATGGCCGCCGCGCACCCGGCCAAGGGCTCGTTCGTCGATTACGCGCGCATGGCGTTCGGTCGCCCGGCAGGCTACATGACCGGTTGGCTGTACTGGTACTTCTGGGTCATCGTGGTCGGCTTCGAAGCGGTGGTGGGCGGCCAGATCATCAATGGCTGGTTCCCGGACCTGCCGGTGTGGGTCATCGCCCTGGGGCTGATGGTGGGCATGACCTTGCTCAACCTGATGTCGGTGCACTCCTTCGGCGAGGCCGAGTACTGGTTTGCCGGCATCAAGGTCGTCGCCATCGTGGTGTTTCTGCTGGTGACCGGCGCCTATGTCTTCAACCTCTGGCCCGGCTCGAACGCAAGCTTCAGCAACCTGACCGCGCATGGCGGCTTCCTGCCCCATGGCGTGTCGTCGCTGTTCACCGGTGTGGTGGTGGTGATCTTCTCCATGACCGGCGTGGAGGTGGCCACCCTGGCGGCGGCCGAGTCCGAGGACCCTTCGCGCAACATCCGCAAGGCCGTCAACACCGTGATGGTGCGCATCCTGGTGTTCTTCGTGCTGGCGACCTTTTTCATCGTGATCGCCCAGCCCTGGACCGAGATCACCCCCGGCAAGTCGCCTTTCGTGACCACGCTGGAACATATGGGCATCCCCGGTGCGGGCGACATGCTCACCCTGGTGATCCTGGTGGCGGTGCTGTCGGTATTGAACGCAGGGCTGTACACCTCGTCGCGACTGCTCTACGTGCTGGCCTCCAACGATGAGGCGCCACGCTGGATCGCCGCGGTCAGCAGCAGGGGCGTGCCGGTGCGTGGGGTGATTGCCTCGACGCTGGTGGGCTACGGCTGCGTGGTCATTGCCGCGGTATGGCCCGATACGGTGTTCCAGTTCCTGATCAATTCATCCGGCACGGTGTTCCTGTTCGTCTATCTGGTGATCTGCCTGTCGCAAATCAAATTGCGCCGCAAGTGGGTGCAGGAGGGGTCGCTGAAGTTCGCCATGTGGGGCCACCCGTGGCTGCCGCTGCTGGTCACGGCCTCGATCCTGGCGGTACTCGTCAGCATGGCCTTCGACCCCACCATGCAGGTCAGCCTTGTGCAATGCCTGCTCGCCATTGCCGTGATCGCCGCCTCCTACGTGCTGCTGCGCGTATCCCGCGCGGGTCGCCGCACCGAGGTCAAGACCGGGCCTGCGAGCAGCACCTAGCCCGCCGCGCCGTATCAGACACAACCCCTGTTCAGGGTCGTCAATGGGAAGCCATCAGCATGTCAGCAAAACGTGAATTGACTCAGTTACCCAACAGGCCGCTGTGGTTCGAACCCGGCCCACCGCGCGAGCGCCTGCAGGCGAGCGTGCAGGCCGATGTGGTGATCATCGGCGCGGGGTACACGGGCCTGTGGACCGCGTACTACCTGCTCAAGCAAGACCCGTCACTGCGCGTGGTATTGCTCGAGAAGCATCAGGTCGGCTTCGGCGCCTCGGGGCGCAATGGTGGCTGGGCGTCGGCCATCTTCCCGATTTCCCTGCCCAGGGTGGCGCAGATGTACTCGCACAACGCCGCCTTGCACCTGCAGGCTGCGATGAACGACACGGTCGATGAAATCGGTCGGGTGCTCGCGCTGGAGGGCGTCGAGGCGGACTACGCCAAGCAGGGCTTTCTTTCGCTGGCCCGCAGCGCACCGCAACTGGCGCGGGTTCGGGCCACAGTGGAGGCGTCGGCGCGTTTTGGGCTGCCGCAGCAGTGGCAGGCCCTGGATGCAGCCCAGGCCAGCGCCAGGGTGGGCGCACAGGGTGCAGTGGGCGGGCTGTACACCGAGCATTGCGCGCTGATTCACCCCGGCAAGCTGGTGCGTGGTCTGGCCCGGCTGGTCGAGCAGATGGGCGCCAGAATCTACGAGCAGTCGGCAGTGACCGAGCATGTACCGGGGCACGTGCAAACGGCGCACGGTTCGGTGCGCGCCGAGTTCACGGTGCGCGCCACCGAGGCCTTCACCTCGCAGCAGCCCGGTTATTCGCGCTTCGTCATCCCGCTGTATTCGCTGGTGCTGGCCACCGAGCCGCTACCGCGCGAGCTGCTCACCCGGCTCAAACTCGATCATCGCCTGGCGTTCAACGACATGCGCCACCTGCGCGTGTACGGGCAGGTCACTGCAGAAGGCCGGCTGGTGTTCGGCGGCCGCGGTGCACCCTATCAGTGGGGCTCGCGCATATCCGAGCAAGCCGACCTGGTGGACAACGTGCACCACAAGATTCACGCAGCGATGGTGGAGTTTTTCCCCGCCCTGGCCGACGCACGTATCACCCACCGCTGGGGTGGCGCACTGGGGGTTTCGCGTGACTGGTGCCCGACCGTGAGCATCGATCGCAAGAACCGTATCGCCTGGGCCGGCAACTATGTCGGTGACGGTGTCGCCACCAGCAACCTGGCGGGCCGCCTGCTGCGCAACCTGATCCTTGAACAGGACGAAGACATCAACGCGCTGCCCTTCGTCAATCATCGCTCCCCGCCGTGGGAGCCGGAGCCGCTGCGCTGGCTCGGCGTGAACAGTGGCCTTGCAGCCGCTTCGCTGAGTGATATCGAAGAGCGCATCACCCATCGTCCCTCTCGCACCGCGATGCTGCTCGAGAAACTGACCGGTGCGCATTAACAGGAGTATGCCGTGACAACATTCACGATTATCAAGGCCGCCGCCATCGCGTCGCTGCCGTTGAACCCTGCCGGCCAACGTGCCGGCGCTGACAAAGGCGATCCACAGATCGCGATCCAGACACTGGCACCGGGTGCGACGGGCAACCTGGGGGTCTGGGAGTGCGAGCCCGGCGGCTGGCCGGTGGTCAACCGGCCCGACACCGAGTTCACCTACATCATCAGTGGCCGCGCTGTGCTGACCGATGACGCGACCGGTGAAGCGGTGGACGTCACAGGGGGTGACCTGATCATCCTGCCACCCGGCTGGACCGGGCGCTGGGATGTGCTGGAGAAGGTCAGGAAGGTCTACGCGATCTACTGAGCCACGCCTGGCAGCCACCGTACGACTCATCATCAAGCTACCCATGAACGAGAAGATTCCAATGACAACTACCATCGTAAACTGGATCTCTGGCGCTGCGACGCAGGCTACCAGCGGCCAGCAACTGCCGGTGTACAACCCGGCCACCGGTGTGGTCACCGGCCAGGTGCAACTGGCCAGCCATGCAGACGTGGACGCCGCCGTGGCGTCTGCCAAGGCCGCGTTCCCGGCCTGGAGCAACCTGTCGCCGCTGCGCCGTTCGCGCGTGCTCAACCGTTTCCTGGCGCTGCTCAACGAGCACCGTGACGACCTGGCCCGGCTGATCACCGCCGAGCATGGCAAGGTGTTCACCGATGCGCAGGGCGAGGTGATGCGTGGCATCGAGGTGGTCGAGTTCGCCTGTGGCGCGCCGCAACTGCTCAAGACCGATTTCACCGATCAGGTCAGCACCAATATAGACAACTGGACCTTGCGTCAGCCGCTGGGCGTGGTGGCGGGCGTGACGCCGTTCAACTTCCCGGTGATGGTGCCGATGTGGATGTTCCCGGTGGCATTGGCCACCGGTAACACCTTCGTGCTCAAGCCCAGCCCCCTGGACCCCAGCCCGAGCCTGTACATTGCCGAGCTGCTCAAGCAGGCGGGCCTGCCGGACGGCGTGTTCAACGTCGTGCAGGGTGACAAGGAGGCGGTCAGCGCGCTGCTCGAACACCCCGATGTGCAGGCGATTTCGTTTGTCGGCTCCACGCCCATCGCCAACCACATCTACGAAACCGGCGCGCGCCACGGCAAGCGCGTCCAGGCCCTGGGTGGCGCCAAGAACCATCTGGTGGTGATGCCCGATGCCGATATCGACCAGGTCGTCGATGCGTTGATCGGTGCAGCCTACGGCTCGGCAGGCGAGCGTTGCATGGCCATCAGCGTGGCGGTCTTCGTGGGGGATGAAACCGCCGAAAAGGTCATGCCGAAACTGATCGAGCGCACGCGGGCACTGAAGGTGCTCAATGGCACCAACCTCGATGCCGAGATGGGGCCGATCGTGACCCGTGCAGCCCATGAGCGCATCACCGGCTACATCGAGCAGGGCGTCAAGGAAGGGGCGACGCTGTTGGTCGACGGCCGTGGGTTCAATGGTGAGGCGGCCGGTGAAGGCTGCGGCGACGGCTTCTGGATGGGCGGCACGCTGTTCGACGACGTCACCCCCGACATGCGCATCTACAAGGAGGAAATCTTCGGCCCGGTGCTGGCCTGCATCCGCGTCAAGGATTTCGCCGAAGCCGTGCAACTGATCAATGACCACGAGTTCGGCAACGGCGTGAGCTGCTATACGCGCGACGGTCACATCGCGCGCGAGTTCGGCCGTCGTATCCAGGTCGGCATGGTGGGCATCAACGTGCCGATTCCGGTGCCGATGGCCTGGCATGGTTTTGGCGGCTGGAAGAAGAGCCTGTTCGGCGACATGCACGCTTATGGCGAAGAGGGCGTACGCTTCTACACCAAGCAGAAGAGCATCATGCAGCGCTGGCCGCAGTCGATTGCCAAGGGCGCGGAGTTCGCCATGCCGACCAGCAACTGACGCCGTCGGTCAGTTGAACGCACAACGGCCCCGCCCACGCAGCGGGGCCGTTGTGCATTCAGCGTTTGCCCTCCAGCAGTTCGGTGTTCTTGCCGGCCTGCAGCGCAATCCAGAAGCGCGCGATGCCCTGGGTGGTGGTGGGCTTGATCCCGGTCAGTTGCTCCACCAGCTTGAGGCGGTAGACCAGCGTCTGGCGGTGTATGCCCAGGTCCGAGGCGGCGGCTTTCCAGTTGCCGTCATTGTCGAGGAACGTCATCAGGGTCTGCAGCAAGGCGGCGCCCTGGCTGCGGTCGTGCTCGATCAACGGGCCCAGGTAACGCCCCACCAGTGCGCGGGCCTCCTCCAGGGATTTGGGGGCCATGATCAGCCCGGTCTCGGCTTCTGCGTAGCGCAGTAGCGGCGCGCCGGTTTCCCGGGCCTGGGTCAGCGCCAGGCGCGCTTGCCTGACGCTTTCACGAAACCCGGTGGCCGCCGCAATGGGGCCGCTGATGCCGATCACGGTGCCAGCCCCCAGATTGCCCCGCAGGGCAGCGAAGGTTTCGCTGTCATCCTGGCTGAGTGCCAACAGCAGGGGCGTGTCGTTGAGCAACAGCGGGCTGGCGCGATGCAGGGCGGGTGACTGGTGTATCTCCTGGGCAGGCCAAGGCCCGTTGCAACCGGGCAGGATCGCCAGGCTCACCAGTGGGCCGACCAGGCCCCGACGCTCCAGCAGGGGGCGGGCGAGGGTGAGCTCGGTCTCACTGTCGAGCAGGCTGCGCAGCAGTGCGGCGCCTTCTTCACGCTGCTGATCGCGGTGAATCAGCAGCCGTTCCAGTTCCACCCCCAGCAGCCCAACCAGCGAGCGCACCAGAATCGCGTCATCCTGCGTGCGCTTGCCGGTGCGCACCATCACCAGGTTGGCCCGCGTACGGCCACCAATCGGTATGCGTTCGACGCCTTCGTGCGCCTTGTCATCGGTCAGGGCAGTGTCGACGATGCAGGCACCACTGACCGCATCCTCGATGGCCAGGTTCAGCTTCAGCGTGCTCGCCAGGATCGACAGTCGCCCGGCCATTTCGGGGGCTTTGCGCAGTGCTTCGGCGTAGGTCTGGAACAGGCGCTCGCTGGCATTGAAGCGTTCGCGCTGGGCCTGCAGAACGCTTTCGATCACGTAGTGGGAAAGCTTCACGAACTCCAGCTCGAAGCTGGCTTGCAGCACCGGGAACATCAGGCGATCAGCCGCCTCCAGGAAGTTGCGCGAAAGGGGCGGCGCGTCTGGCCTGGGGGCAACCACCAGGGCGCTGGCATTGCTCTGCACCAGTTGTTCGAGCCAGGTGGTCTGCGCCTTTGCAGCACGCGGGATGCCCAGCCCTGTGGTCATCACCAGGTCGCCGGGCGATACCCAGCGCCACGGGTCGGGCAAATCGACGGTATGCGCCCAGGTGATTTGCCGGCTGGTACCGGCCAGGCCTGCCACTGCCTGCAGCTTGAGCAGCTCGATATCGATCAGGTCCTGCACGGTTAGCATAAGGGTACCGTTGTGCGTTTCTTGAGTGGCCATGCTACCGGCTAACGTCGCAGGTCACCACGTCTACAGGGGGCAGTTGGGGCTGCGAAAGAAACGCATCGACCTGCCGTCTGCCGCGCAGATGCAGCACCGGCACCTGCGGCCCCTTGGCCAGGCGCACCACGGGCAAACCCAGGCGCTTGCCCAGCGCGCGGGCGAGCGTGGATTTGCCGCTGCCGGCGTTGCCCAGAATCACGATCCGCTGCATGGAGGACTTCCTGTCGGGAAAAAGCCGGCAATTGTGCGGGTTTTTCGCGGTCGGAGAAAGGCGCACGGGCGCACTTCGTGTTCTCATGTTTGGACAGTGAACCCTTCCACGCACAGAAGGATTGAAGCGTGAACGCAATGCAAGACTGGCTGGACAGGCTCAGGAGCCACGGGCCTGCGCCCACATTGGCAGAGTATCGGCGTAACAAGGCGCTGGCACTGCTGTCAGGGGCAGGGGAGGACATAGCCTGGGCCGAACTCAGCCGCCACGAAAATGGCTTCGTTCGAGAGGTCGCAGTGCGAGCCCTGTGCAGCGAGCGATCTTGCGAAGCCCTGGTGGCATTGATCGAACGCTTGAATGACTGGGTGGCGCAGGTGCGCGAGCTGGCCGCAGCGGGCCTTGATCAGTATCTGACACCGGCTCAGGCCCCCGCGTTGCTGTTTGCGCTGGACGGGCTCATCGCACTGGCTGCGCGCCAGCGGGCCGATCATGGCCCTACGCTGCTGGCCGTACGTGGGGTACTGCAGGCTCGCGAAGTACACGACCAGGTCTACGCACATTTTCTTGCACGCCAGGGTAAAGCGGCGCGCTATCTGTTTGCGCTGTTGCTGGAAAACCACGTCGGCGAGCCTGCGCTGTTGCGTGACGCCCTGGCCCATCGCGAGCTGACCGTTCGCCTGGCCGCCGTGTCGGCCTGCCAGGCCTTGCCGGTTGCGCAGGCGGTGCCACTGCTGATGCAGGCCATGTCCCGACCCGGTGCCAACGTGCGTGTGGCGGTGCTGCGCGCGCTGCTGCCGTTGCTCGACGATGCCAGGCCGGTGTTGCGCACCGCCTTGCTCGATGCGTCGCCTTCGATCCGTAGCCTGGCGCGCTGGGCAGCGCCGCGCCACGAGGTCGATGCGCGTGCTGTGCTGGCCGAGCGGCTGGATCAGGGCCTGCCCGGCACACGTCAGGATTGGCTCGGTACGCTCGGCCTGGCCGCAGAGCTGAACGTCGGCCTCGCCGAGCAGTGGCTGACCGAAGCGCTGCACTCGTCCTGGCCCAGCGTGCGCCATGGCGCCGTACGGCTGCTGGGGGATCACCGGCTGCCCGCACTCTTCGAGGCGCTGGAGGACCCGTCGGAGCGCGTGTTCGCGGCCGTGATCGATCGGCTGCACCCGCAGCCGTGGGCAGCGCTCAACGCTGGGTTGCGCGCCACGCTGGATCAGCACTGGCATGCACTGTCGCTCGCGCGCCGTCAGGCAATACTGCATCTGCTACCGGGTTGGCAGCAGTTGGCGTACCTGCTGGGGCGGCTGGATGCGGAGCCTGTGATGCAGGCGTTCTGGCTTGGCCAGGTCGAGCAGTGGTGCGATCGCCAGTATCGGATTGTCGATCCCGTGACGCCCAGGGGCGAGCGCGCAGCGTTGCAGCAAACACTTCGGAACTTGGCAGGCGCAGGCCTCCTCAAACGCGAGCGCATTGCCCGAATTGTTGAGTGAGGGCGCTTGCGCAGGCGTATTTCACCGCACCGATTTGACGCGTAAGCTCACCTGATCGAGTGCAGACTCCCTCAAGCGACACGATGGTGCGCAAGTGGCCGAAACGTTCAAAAATCTCACCCGCGAACAGCTTGAAGCCGAGGTCATGCACTTGCGTGCAGCCCTGGAACGGGACGCCAACCGCTCGGCACTGGCCAGCAGCCAGGCGCGCTACCGGCTGGCGGTCAAAGCCACCAATGACGCCATCTGGGACTGGGACCTGATCGCCAACCAGGTGCAATGGAACGATGCGCTGGAAGAGGCGTACGGCTACCCACTGGCCTCGATAGAAATGACCGGCGACTGGTGGATGGCGCAGATCCACCCCGACGATCGCGCGCGCGTCGACGCCTCGATCCACGCCGTGATCGATGGCAGCGGCAGTGCCTGGACCGAGGAGTACCGGTTTCGCCGCGCAGACGGGAGCTACGCCGAGGTGCTCGACCGCGGGCATGTGATCCGTGATGCCACTGGCCTGGCCACCCGCATGATCGGTGCCATGCTCGACCTCACCCGCATGCGCAGCACTGAAGCCGCATTGCGCCAGAGCGAGGAACGCTTCAGGACCATTCTGGAGACTGTGGAGGCGGCCTTCGCCATCGTGCAGGTGAAATTCGATGCCGATGACAAGCCCATCGACTATTGCTTCGTCGAGGCCAACGCCGCCTTCGAACGCCAGGCCGGCGTGGACCTGCGCGGCAAGTGGGTCACCTCGTTCGCGCCAGACCTGGAGCCGTTCTGGTTCGAGACCTATGGTGGCGTGGCCAAGACCGGCATCCCCGCCAACTTTGAAAGCTATGCCAAAAGCTTTCAGCGCTGGTTTGACGTACGGGCGTTGCGAGTAGGCGACCCTGCCGCGCGCCAGATCGCCATTCTGTTCAGCGACGTGACGGGGCGCCGCAACGCCGAGGAGCGTCTTCGCGAAAGCGAAACCATTGCCCGCGAAAACGTCGAGCGCGTTCAGTTGGCGCTTGCTGCCGGCGCGATCTTTGGCACCTGGCACTGGGACCTGCCCAACGACAGTTTCACCGTCGATGAGGCGTTTGCCCGCGCCTTCGGCCTGGACCCGGCCCTGGGCCATGAAGGCATCAGCCTGGAACAGATCATCGCCACCGTGCACCCGGAGGACCGCGCAGGGCTCAGGCAAGCCATCGACGAGGTGATCGCCCGGGGCGGCGCCTATGCCTACCAGTACCGGGTGCGGCGTGCCGACGGCAAGTACTACTGGATCGAGGCCAATGGCCGCGTCGACCACGCCGAAGACGGCACCCCGTTGAGCTTCCCGGGTGTGTTGATCGACGTGGAGGAACGGCGCTCGGTCGAGGCGCAGCGTGACCGTGCCACCGCCGCCTTGCGCTCGCTCAACGAGACCCTGGAGCAGCGCGTGGCCGAGCGCACCGCCGAGCTGATGCAGGCTGAGGAGAAGTTGCGCCAATCCCAGAAAATGGAAGCGGTCGGCCAACTCACCGGTGGCCTGGCCCACGACTTCAACAACCTGCTGGCGGGTATCTCGGGCGCGCTCGAGTTGATGGCCACGCGCATTGCCCAGGGCCGTCTGGCCGATGTCGACCGCTACCTGGTGACCGCGCAGGGTGCGGCCAAGCGTGCGGCGGCTCTGACGCACCGCCTGCTGGCCTTTTCCCGACGCCAGACACTCGATCCCCGTCCTACCAACATCAGCACGCTGGTGGAGGGCATGATCGAGCTGATCCAGCGCACGGTGGGCCCCAGCATCGACGTGCAGACGGTGACCTCAGCCGACCTGTGGCCGGCGCGGGTAGACACCAGCCAGCTCGAGAATGCGCTGTTGAACCTGTGCATCAACTCCCGCGATGCCATGCAGGACGGCGGGCGAATCACCATCGAGACCGCCAACCACTGCATGAACGCGCAGGATGCCCGTGCCCTTGACCTGCCGCAGGGCGAGTACCTGACCCTGTGCGTGACGGACACCGGCACCGGCATGCCGGCCGATGTGGTGGCCAAGGCGTTCGATCCGTTCTTCACCACCAAGCCGATTGGCCAGGGCACGGGTTTGGGCCTGTCGATGATCTACGGGTTTGCCAAGCAGTCGGGCGGGCAGGTGCGCATCGCGTCAGAGGAGGGCAGTGGCACGACGATGTGCATCTATCTGCCGCGTTACCACGGGGAGGCGGTTGCGCGTGAGGATCAGGGCAACGAGCTTGCTGCTGCCTGTACCGTAGGTGGCGAGACGATTCTGGTGGTGGATGACGAGCCTACGGTTCGCCTGTTGCTCAGCGACGTGCTGACCGACCTGGGCTATGCCGTGATCGAGGCGGCCGACAGCGTGGCCGGGCTGAACGTGCTGCGCTCCGATGTGCGCATAGACCTGCTGATTACCGACGTCGGCTTGCCGGGCGGCATGAATGGCCGGCAGATGGCGGATGCGGCGCGCCAGCTACGGCCGGGGCTCAAGACGTTCTTCATCACGGGGTATGCCGAAAGCGCAGCACTCGGTGACGGGCATCTGGAGCCCGGTATGCATGTGCTGATCAAGCCCTTTGCGGTCGATACGCTGGCGGCGCGGGTGCGTGAGTTGATGAGTGCCTAGGCGCAGTGGGAAGCCGTTCACGTCTGACCTGCAGTGCAATGGTGGCGAAGCCTTTGCCCGTACCACGGCATTCAACATGAAAAAAATTACAGTTGTGCGCAAGAAAAATGAGTTTGCCGCATGATCGCCTGACCCCGACAATCACCCTCATTGACGCTTCCTTTGCTGACTGACCGTGCAAGAACCTGACGAGTCAAACGCTACAACAGAAAATCAGGAAGCGTGTCCACTTCAAGGATCAGGGTGCAAGATCACAATGAGCAACGAATTTACATTTGCGATTAAACGCATCTGTTTCGATGAACACTATCGCCCATCGGACACTACGCGCATCACCACCAACTTTGCCAACCTGGCCAGAGGCAGCCGCCGCCAGGAGAACTTGCGCAATACGTTGAGCATGATCGACAACCGCTTCAACGCGTTGGCGCATTGGGACAACCCCAAGGGCGATCGCTACGCTGTACAGCTTGAAATCATTACGGTCGAGATGGCGATTGATGCCAACAGCGATGACACTGCGCTGCCCTTGATTGAAGTATTGAAAACGACGGTGATTGACCGCAAAACCAACGAGCGCATCGATGGTATCGTCGGGAACAATTTCTCTTCTTATGTCCGAGATTATGACTTCAGCGTGCTGTTGCTCGGGCACAACAAGAACCAGCCCTGCTTCAGCACGCCCGATGGTTTCGGGGAGCTGCACGGCAAGCTCTTCAAATGCTTCGTGAACTCAAGTGCCTACAAGCAGCACTTCAACAAGCCGCCGGTGATTTGCCTGAGCGTGTCGAGCAGCAGGACGTACACACGGACTGAAAACCAGCATCCCGTATTGGGCGTCGAGTACCAGCAGGATGAGTATTCGCTCACCGATGAATACTTCAGGAAAATGGGGTTGAAGGTTCGTTATTTCATGCCTTCAAACAGTGTGGCACCGTTGGCGTTCTATTTTGCCGGTGACTTGCTGGGTGACTACACCCCCCTTGAACTCATCAGCACCATCAGCACGATGGATACCTTCCAGAAGATTTACCGGCCGGAGATCTACAACGCGAACTCTGCCGCAGGAAGGTCCTATCAGCCAAGCCTGAAGCATCAGGACTATTCATTGACTCGAATTGTTTATGACCGAGAAGAACGTAGTCGGCTGGCTATCGACCAAGGGAAGTTTGCCGAAGAGCACTTCATCAAGCCCTACCACGCCATGCTTGAGCAGTGGTCCGCCAATCACGCGTTTTGACCACTCGACGACACAAGGCCAACCCTCATGAAAAAATTGCTACCCACCTCAACGGCCGGCAGCTTGCCTAAACCCGCCTGGCTTGCACAACCCGAGACGCTCTGGTCGCCATGGAAATTAGAAGGCGATGAGTTGATCGAGGGCAAACACGATGCATTGCGTTTGTCGTTGCAAGAACAACAGCAGGCAGGCATCGACATTGTCAGCGACGGTGAGCAAACGCGCCAACACTTCGTCACCACGTTTATCGAACACCTCAGCGGGGTTGATTTCGAGAAGCGTGAAGTCGTCAGGATTCGTGATCGCTATGAAGCGAGCGTACCGACGGTGGTAGGGGCTGTGGCGCGCCAGAAACCGGTGTTTGTTGAAGACGCCAGGTTCCTGCGTCAGCAAACCAGCCAACCCATCAAATGGGCGCTGCCTGGCCCCATGACGATGATCGATACGCTGTCTGACAAACACTATAAAAGCCGCGAGAAACTGGCGTGGGAATTCGCCAGGATTCTCAATCAGGAAGCCAGGGAGCTAGAAGCTGCAGGTGTCGATATCATTCAGTTCGATGAGCCGGCCTTCAACGTATTCTTCGATGAGGTAAATGAGTGGGGCGTTGCCGCCCTGGAAAGAGCAGTCGAAGGGCTTAAATGTGAAACGGCTGTGCATATTTGCTACGGCTACGGCATCAAGGCCAATACCGATTGGAAGAAGACGCTGGGGTCGCAGTGGCGGCAGTATGAAGAGGCTTTCCCCTCGCTGCAAAAATCCAGTATCGACATCATTTCGCTGGAGTGTCACAACTCTCACGTGCCCATGGAGCTCCTCGAACTCATTCGCGGCAAGAAAGTGATGGTAGGGGCCATTGACGTGGCAAGCCACAGCATCGAAACGCCAGAGGAAGTGGCCAATACCTTGCGCAAAGCCCTTCAGTTCGTCGATGCCGAAAAGCTCTACCCTTGCACCAACTGTGGCATGGCGCCCTTGCCGCGTCGTGTGGCAAGCGGCAAGTTGCAGGCGCTGAGTGCAGGCGCAGACATCGTTCGAAGAGAACTTCAGCAGTAGTGCCGAGCCCCACCCGCAAGTGGCATATGGGAACGATGGACGCAGCAGATTGAACAGTTCCCAACACGTTCGGGCCGCCCTCATTAGTCAGGATTTGCCATGTCACTTCCAGGTACTGCCATCGAGCCTTTGCGCTTTCGCGAGGCGCTCGGGCACTACGCCTCCGGTATTACGGTCATTACATCACTCAGTGATGACGAGCCGATTGGCTTCACGTGCCAGTCATTCCATAGCGTGTCGATGAGCCCGCCGCTGGTGTCTTTCAGCGTGATGTGCAACTCGGCCAGCTATCCCGGAATTCGCCAGGCAGGCCGATTCGCAGTCAACATCCTGTCGGGTGCGCAGGTCGGGATTTCCAACCAGTTCGCCCGGCGAGGCACAGACAAGTGGCACGGCGTCGAATGGCAGCGTTCGCCGCTGGGTAATCCGCTCATTGCCGGCAGCCTGCACTGGCTCGATTGCGAAATTCACGCAGAACACGCCGCAGGCGATCACCTGATCGTGATTGGTGAAGTGAAAGCGTTAAGCCTGCAGGCAGCGGACACCGCGCAGCCATTGCTGTATTTCAAAGGGCGGTATTGCAACCTGGCCGCGCATGGCGCGAACTGCTGATGATCGACCAAGCGAAGCCAGCACCCAGGGATTGGCATGAAGCCTCAGCGGCGATTCCCCGGCAATGGCCCACAAGCCGCAGGGCGTCATCATGGGGTCAAGGTGGTCACCAATCTAGCTGTTTCACTACGGCATGCATGACACCCGCGGCCATTTCTTCAATGCTGCGCGTTCCGTCAATTATTCTCAGCGGCAGGGTCTGTTCTGATATCCACACTTCGTGTCGTGCTCTGTTGCGCCCGGAAAACGCCGGATTGTCATACTCCGAGGCCCACGCGCGAAAAGCGACATGTATGTCATGCATGTCGCCACCGGGGGCGATCCGATCGCCAAAGCGTGCCTGCTCACGGGCGGCCAGCCGTTCAAGGCGCACGGTAGTTGGCGTTTCAACAAACACGATCAGGTCGGCCTTGGCAATCAACGCTTCCCCCCAGCCATTGCACGAACCGGTCAGCACCCAGTCGTCGTCACCGAGTGCTTGCTCGATCATGCACACGCGCTCATTGGGCGGCCGCTTGACCGAGAAGGGCGGATTGGTGGGCAGCCAGTAGAAGTCATCCTGCTCCTTGATCGGTGGAGCTGTCACTCATCGCTGCTAAACGAAAGGGTGGCAGCTGTACGCGGGTTAGCAGACCAGGGATCAAGGAACCCGGCGCGCACGAGTGCGCCCCACGCACAACCGCCATAACACGAGACAACGGGCGATAAAAAAGCGCCAGTTGAACGAGGAACGGGCGCTTTGTGCACCTTGATTTTTTGACAGGCTGCTAAACCCGGTCACTGGATTTACAGCGACTGCGCAAGGTTAACGGGGTTGGGGTGGGGATTCAAGTTTCTGGCTGAGGGCAGGATGAAGGGTTACCGTCTGAGTGCTGATTGCATTCACTTTGACGATCTTGCTTGCTTTTGAATTCAAAGGCTTAAGGCGTGCAGGGTGGCCGGTGCTTGAGGCTGACCAATACGTTGCTGCCTGTTGCGGCAGCTAGAGATTCTGGTCGTATGCGGCCTTTGGAAGGCCGCTTACGACCCATTGCGGCCGTTCGCGAAGGGCGGATATCGGCCAAAATCGGATAGTGATAGAAAAATAAATCTGTCGCCTTTCGATCGTCTTTTTTGGCTGTGGGTTGTCAGCAGTGGCAATTGCGGGCAACGTTGTATCGCTCGGTTATCACGACTTTGAAAATAAGGATGGATAATGAAACTCAAGGAATGGGCTCAACTCGAGGCCCTTTATAAAATCAGTCGTAAACAACCCAATAAACACATATTTAAACTCAACAATGCTCGCAAGTTATGGCCAATGTGGTCAGCGATAGGGTCAACCGCATTGCTTTTTGTGTTCGCAATGTTCGGCATCAAGAACCTTACGCTGATTCCTTACACCTACATGGCACTGGCTCCTTGGGCTCTTCTGCTCTATGTCACGCGCCTTAAAGCATTGCGCATGGTTTACCCGCAGCAGTTTGCAGATCACGCGATTGACCACCAGCCGAGCCTAGAAAGGGAAAACACCCTTTGTTATGCCTTCTTTCTGGAGGGATTGCGCAAGGAGGGCTACACGGTTGAGAAACTACGCGAGTTGTCAGCTTATGCTGGCCTGACCGGAAAACCCGCCAGGCCTGCTTTATCCCAGAACCTGAGTTTCGCCTCTCTGATCGCGCTGATGATCGCGTTGTGCACGGAAATTATTAAAGCCACGCCTTTGTTCACATGGGGCAAGGGCTCGGTGATCGTGGTGCTGGGTATGGGCGCACTGTTCTTGAACTGGCTGGTACTGGACGGTATTCGCAGCGTTTCCTATGAGCGGATGTGCATAAAACGCTATGTCGAAATGGCCGTTTTCGACTTGGCTGAACTTCTTGATAAGACCGCCGAGTTACCTGTCGAGCAGCAGCTACCGGCGGTGTTGAGCACCGCAGAACGAGACAGTAGCGTCAGCCCTGTCGCTGATTTGTCCTAGCTTTTGGCTGCGAGTTAGATGCAGCCCTTTCAAGGTATTTAGGTAGAACAGGCGTAACCGTCCGGCGAAGTCACCTACCCGACCCCTGCAATAAGGGCGATGTTCTCCACTTAAAAAATACGTGGACACCATCGCCCTTATCATATGGTACGAAAATCTAAAAAAGTGGAAATGAGGGAAGGCGGCTGCCAGCCCTCAAATGCGAATCTGATGCCTACGGATTCTCCGATCAA
>NZ_JAHTBI010000065.1 GCF_019168305.1 Pseudomonas aegrilactucae | reverse complement strand
GCTTGCCAGCGAAGGGGTCACCACCACTCTGCGATAGATAACAATGACCACCCCCACGCCCTGCTACCACTGCGCCCTGCCTGTACCCACCGCCAGCCACTTCACCGCCGTGGTGCTCGGCGAATCCCGTGCGTTCTGCTGCCCCGGTTGCCAGGCCGTGGCCGAGGCCATCGTCGCCGGCAACCTCGAAAGCTATTACCAGCACCGCAGCGAAGCCAGTGCCAACCCCGACGCACTGCCCCGCCAACTGGCCGACGAACTGGCACTGTACGACCGCGCCGATGTGCAAAAACCCTTCGTGCGCCATGAAGGCGAACTGGCCGAAACCACCCTGCTGATCGAAGGCATCAGTTGCGCGGCGTGCGGCTGGCTGATCGAGAAGCACCTGCGCAACCTGCCTGGCGTCGCCGAAGCGCGCCTGAACCTCTCCAACCACCGCCTGCACGTGCAGTGGGCCGACAGCCAGCTGGCGTTGTCCGCACTGCTCGCCGAACTGCGCCACATCGGCTACGCCGCCCATCCGTACCAGGCCGACCGCGCCGCCGAGCAACTGGCCAGTGAAAACCGCACCGCCCTGCGCCAGCTGGGCGTGGCCGGCCTGCTGTGGTTCCAGGCGATGATGGCGACCATGGCCACCTGGCCCGAATTCAATATCGACCTGAGCCCGGAGCTGCACACCATCCTGCGCTGGGTCGCGCTGTTTCTGACCACGCCGATCGTGTTCTACAGCTGTGCCCCCTTCTTCAAGGGCGCGGCGCGCGACCTGCGCACGCGCCACCTGACCATGGACGTGTCGGTGTCGCTGGCCATCGGCCTGGCCTATTTCGCCGGCATCTGGACCGCCATCACCGGCAGCGGCGAGCTGTATTTCGACGCGGTGGGCATGTTTGCGCTGTTCCTGCTGGCCGGTCGCTACCTGGAGCGGCGCGCCCGCGAGCGTACCGCCGCCGCCACCGCGCAACTGGTCAACCTGCTGCCGGCTTCCTGCCTGCGCCTGGCCGACAACGGCAGCAGCGAGCGCATCCTGCTGCGCGAACTGCAGACCGGTGACCACGTGCTGGTGCACCCGGGCGCCGTGCTGCCGGCCGACGGGCGCATCGTCGACGGCCAGTCCAGCGTCGACGAGTCGCTGCTGACGGGCGAATACCTGCCACAACCGCGCCAGCGTGGCGATGCAGTCACCGCCGGCACCCTGAACGTCGAAAGCGTATTGACCGTTGAAGTCCAGGCACTGGGCCAGGACACTCGCCTGTCCGCCATCGTGCGCCTGCTGGAGCGCGCCCAATCGGAAAAACCGCGCCTGGCGGTGATCGCCGACCGCGCCTCGCAGTGGTTCCTGCTGTTCTCGCTGGTGGCCGCTGCCGCCATCGGCCTGCTGTGGTGGCAACTGGACCCGGCCCGGGCCTTCTGGATCGTGCTGGCGATGCTGGTCGCCACCTGCCCGTGCGCGCTGTCGCTGGCCACCCCGACCGCACTCACCGCCGCCACCGGCACCCTGCACACGCTCGGCCTGTTACTGACCCGCGGCCATGTGCTGGAAGGCCTGAACCAGATCGACACGGTGATCTTCGACAAGACCGGCACCCTCACCGAAGGCCGCCTGACCCTGCGTGCCATTCGCCCGCTGGGCGGGCTGGATGCCGACCAGTGCCTGAGCCTCGCCGCCGCGCTCGAACACCGCTCCGAGCACCCGATTGCGCGCGCTTTCGGGCGCACCATCGCAAACGCCGACAACGTACGGAGCACGCCGGGGCTGGGCCTTGAAGGTCAGGTCGGGCAGCAGCGCCTGCGCATCGGCCAGGCCGCCTTCGTCTGCGCCCTGAGCAACAGCCCGGCCCCGGCCATGCCGGACGAGCCCGGGCAATGGCTGCTGCTGGGCGACTGCGACGGACCGCTGGCCTGGTTCGTGCTCGACGACCGCCTGCGCCATGACGCCGCCGACCTGCTCGCGGCGTGCCGCGCACGGGGCTGGCAGACCCTGCTGCTGTCGGGTGACAGCTCGCCGATGGTGGCCAGTGTCGCCGCCGAACTGCAGATCGACCAGGCCGTCGGCGGCCTGCGCCCGGACGACAAGCTGCAGCGGCTCAAGGCCCTGCAGGCGCAGGGGCACAAGGTGCTGATGCTGGGTGACGGGGTCAACGACGTGCCGGTGCTGGCGGCGGCCGACATCAGTATCGCCATGGGCTCGGCCACGGACCTGGCCAAGACCAGCGCCGATGCGGTGCTGTTGTCCAACCGTCTGGAGGCGCTGATACAGGCCTTCGCCCTGGCCCGCCGTACGCGGCGCATCATCATCGAGAACCTGCTGTGGGCAGGCCTGTACAATGGCCTCATGCTGCCCTTCGCCGCGCTGGGCTGGATCACGCCGATCTGGGCGGCGGTGGGCATGTCGGTCAGCTCGCTGATCGTGGTACTCAATGCCCTGCGCCTCACGCGTATACGCGCGCTGCCCGGCAGCTCACCCACCCTCGACGCCGCACGCCCCGCGACGGCCTGACCCGGAGACACCATGCCAGCGCTCTACGTCATGATTCCCGCTGCGCTGCTGATCGTTGCGATTGCCGTCTACATCTTCTTCTGGGCGGTGGACAGCGGCCAGTACGACGACCTCGAAGGGCCGGCGCACAGCATCCTGTTCGACGACCAGGACCCCAAGCACCAGGCCGCGCTGGACGAAGCCGAACCGCGCAAGGCCGACCAGCAGGATACCCCGCCCCGTGCTTGAACTGCTGCCGCTGCTGAGTTCGGCACTGATCCTCGGCCTGCTCGGTGGCGGGCACTGCCTGGGCATGTGCGGCGGCCTGATGGGCGCACTGACCCTGGCGATTCCCAGGGAACAACGCAGCCGTCGCTTCAACCTGCTGCTGGCCTACAACGCCGGGCGCATCCTCAGCTACGCCACTGCCGGGCTGTTGCTCGGCCTGGCCGGCTGGGCCCTGGCCGACAGCCCGCTGGCCACCGGCATGCGCGTACTCGCCGCACTGCTGCTGATCTGCATGGGCCTGTACCTGGCGGGCTGGTGGAGCGGCCTGACCCGTATCGAACGCCTGGGCCGTGGCCTGTGGCGGCATATCCAGCCCGTGGCCACCCGGCTGCTGCCGGTGTCGAGCCTGCCGCGCGCGCTGCTGCTGGGCGCACTGTGGGGCTGGCTGCCCTGCGGGCTGGTCTACAGCACCCTGCTGTGGGCCGCCAGCCAGGGCAACGCGCTCGACAGCGCGCTGCTGATGCTGGCCTTCGGCCTGGGCACCTGGCCGGTGCTGCTGGCCACAGGGCTGGCCGCCGAACGCACCAACGCCCTGCTGCGCAAGCGCGGGGTACGCATCACCGGTGGCGTGCTGGTCATCCTGTTCGGCCTGTGGACCCTGCCCGGCCCGCACCAGCACTGGCTCATGGGCCACTGAACACCCGTTGATACAAATCAACACGTTCTGTCACAACGCTCCCTAGACTCCGGACACTGCCGCCATTCCAGGGACTGCCACCATGCTCGACGCCCTCCACTGGGACCCCGACCTGATTCGCCGTTACGATCTGGCGGGCCCGCGCTACACCTCCTACCCGACCGCCGTGCAACTGCACAGCCAGGTCGGCTCCTTCGACCTGCTGCATGCCCTGCGCGACAGCCGCCGGGCGGCGCGCCCACTGTCGCTGTACGTGCACGTGCCGTTCTGCGCCAATATCTGCTACTACTGCGCCTGCAACAAGGTGATCACCAAGGATCGCGGCCGCGCCCTGCCCTACCTGCAGCGCCTAGAACACGAGATCCAGTTGATCGCCTGCCACCTGGACCCCAGGCAGAGCGTCGAGCAACTGCACCTGGGTGGCGGCACACCGACGTTTCTCAGCCATGTCGAACTGCGCCAGCTGATGGCGCACCTGCGCCAGCACTTCAACCTGCTGGATGACGATTCGGGCGACTACGGCATCGAGATCGACCCGCGTGAAGCCGACTGGTCGACCATGGGCCTGTTGCGCGAACTGGGCTTCAACCGCGTCAGCCTTGGCGTGCAGGACCTGGACCCCGTCGTGCAACGGGCGGTCAACCGCCTGCAAAGCCTGGAGCAGACCCGCGCAATCATCGAGGCGGCGCGCACCCTGCAGTTCCGCTCGATCAACCTGGACCTGATCTACGGCCTGCCCAAGCAGAGCGCCGAAGGCTTTGCGCGCACTGTCGAAGAGGTAATCAAGCTGCAGCCCGACCGCCTCTCGGTGTTCAACTACGCCCACCTGCCCGAGCGCTTCATGCCGCAGCGGCGCATCGACGGCAACGACCTGCCGGCACCGGCGCTCAAGCTGGAGATGCTGCACAACACCATCGAACAACTGACCCAGGCCGGCTACCGCTACATCGGCATGGACCACTTCGCCCTGCCCGACGACGAACTGGCCATCGCCCAGGAAGAGTCGACGCTGCAGCGCAACTTCCAGGGCTATACCACCCACGGCCATTGCGACCTGATCGGCCTGGGGGTGTCGGCCATCAGCCAGATCGGCGACCTCTACTGCCAGAACAGCAGCGATCTGAACGAGTACCAGAACACCCTGGACACGGCGCAACTGCCCACCCGCCGCGGCCTGATGTGCAACGAGGACGATCGCCTGCGCCGTGCGGTGATCCAGCAGTTGATCTGCCATTTCGAACTGGACTTCGAGGCCATCGAGCGGGCGTTCACCATCGATTTCCGCGGTTACTTCAACGCGCAGTGGCCAGCGCTTCTGGGCATGGCCAGGGACGGCCTGATCAGCCTGGATGCCCGCGGCATCAAGGTGCTGCCCGCCGGCCGCCTGCTGGTACGTTCGGTGTGCATGGTGTTCGATGCCTACCTGGACCTGCACAACCGCCAGCGGTTTTCCCGGGTTATCTGAAGCCCGGGGGCACGCCTTATTTCGCTGCGAGCAATTCCAGCACCTTGGCCACCTGATCGAGGGTCAGGTTCTGCTGCTTCATGGCCTTGGCCAAGGCCGCATTGGCAGTGGTCAGTGCACCGGCCAGGGTGGTGATTTCGCCCTGCAGGGATGAGACTCTTTGTCGCATTTCTTCAGGGCTGAGCGAGTCATCGCGCATCACCGCATTGAGCTGCTCCATTTTCTCCGCCAACTCCTTTTGCAGTTTGCGGATCATCTTGAGCATCTTCTGGATGGTATCGGGCAGGCCACTCTCCTCGATATCCTTGTCGCCACTGCTTTTCGAGGCGCGCATGCCACCTGCCGAGAGGTTCACCCGCACCCCCTCTGCAGCAGGCGCCACGGCCTCTGCAAGGGTAACGCCGGAGGCTGAAGGTGTGTCGCTGGGTGCGGGTGCCGTCGCCGACGCGGCGAGGTTTGGCGCATTGAGATCGATTGAACGCATGGACAGGCTTCCTTGCAAGGGACACTATTGAAGGTTATCGGCCTATCGTCGCCGATCGTGAGACCAGCCCGCATCAAAAGTGCGCACGCTGGCCTGAACCCGGCCGTCTGAGTTACCCTTACGGCTTATGTGTGCTTTCCCAGAAGGATCGATCGAAATGTCCGAGCCAGTTAAACTGCGCGCTCACAACCAGGCCCATTGCAAGGATTGCAGCCTGGCGCCTCTGTGCCTGCCGCTTTCACTGAACCTGGAAGACATGGACGCACTGGATGACATCGTCAAACGCGGGCGTCCGCTGAAAAAAGGCGAGTTTCTGTTTCGGCAGGGCGACAACTTCGGCTCGGTGTATGCCGTACGCTCCGGCGCACTCAAGACCTTCAGCCTGAGCGACAGCGGCGAAGAGCAGATCACCGGCTTTCACCTGCCCAGCGAGCTGGTCGGGCTGTCGGGCATGGACACCGAGGCCTACCCGGTATCGGCCCAGGCCCAGGAAACCACCTCGGTGTGTGAAATTCCGTTCGAGCGCCTCGACGAGCTGTCGGTGCAACTGCCGCAACTGCGTCGCCAGTTGATGCGCGTGATGAGCCGCGAGATTCGCGACGACCAGCAGATGATGCTGCTGCTGTCGAAAAAGACCGCCGACGAGCGCATTGCCACCTTCCTGGTCAACCTGTCGGCACGCTTCCGTGCCCGCGGCTACTCGGCCAACCAGTTCCGCCTGAGCATGTCGCGCAACGAGATCGGCAACTACCTGGGCCTGGCGGTGGAAACCGTGTCGCGGGTGTTCACGCGCTTCCAGCAGAACGGCCTGATCGAAGCCGAAGGCAAGGAAGTGCGCATCATCGACCCGATCCAGCTGTGCGCCCTGGCGGGTGGTTCGCTGGACAACTGAAACGCGCAGCAGCAGGTATACTGGCCGGCGTTTGCCTTTCAGGATACCTGCACCATGCCCACCGAAACCTTCGACCTCAAAGCCCTGATCCGCCCTGTACCGGACTTTCCCAAGCCGGGCGTGATCTTTCGCGACATCACCCCGCTGTTCCAGTCGCCGCGGGGCTTGCGCCATGTTGCCGACCAGTTCATCGAACGCTATGTCGAGGCCGAATTCAGCCACATCGGCGCAATGGACGCGCGTGGCTTCCTGATCGGTTCGATCATTGCCCACCAGCTCAACAAGCCGCTGATCCTGTTCCGCAAACAGGGCAAGCTGCCGGCCGACGTGCTGTGCGAGGGGTATCAGACCGAGTACGGCGAGGCCTTCCTGGAAGTGCATGCCGACAGCCTGTGCGAGGGCGATGCGGTGCTGATCTTCGATGACCTGATTGCCACCGGTGGCACCTTGCTGGCGGCAGCCAACCTGGTTCGGCGCATGGGCGCGGCGGTGTTCGAAGCAGCGGCGATCATCGACCTGCCCGAGCTGGGTGGCTCGCAGAAGCTGCAGGCGGCAGGGATCCCGACGTTCTGCCTGACCGAGTTCTCGCTGAACGAGCGCTAGGCGCGCGCGGGGCCGCTACGCGACCCTTCGCTGGCAAGCCAGCTCCCACAGGGTCGTCACTGCCTTCAAGGGCCTTGGAGTACCTGTGGGAGCTGGCTTGCCAGCGAAAGGGCCAACACGGTTACAACGCGATCGGCTTGCGCCCCGCGAACGAGTGCGCCAGGGTCCCGCCATCCACCAGCTCCAGCTCCCCCCCCCAACGGCACACCGTGGGCGATCCTCGAGGCGATCAAGCCCTTGTCGGCCAGCAACTGCGCGATGTAGTGCGCCGTCGCCTCACCTTCCACCGTCGGGTTGGTGGCCAGAATCACCTCGGTGAACGTGCCCTGCTCGGCAATGCGCGCCAGCAACTGCGGAATGCCGATCGCCTCAGGCCCCAGACCGTCCAGCGGCGACAAATGCCCCTTGAGCACGAAGTAACGGCCACGATAGCCCGTCTGCTCCACCGCATACACATCCATCGGCCCCTCCACCACACACAGCAGGGTGTCGTCGCGGCGCGTATCGGCGCACTGCGGGCACAGCTCCTGCTCGGTCAAGGTGCGGCACTGGCGGCAATGACCAACACCTTCCATGGCCTGGCTCAGCGCCTGGGCCAGGCGCACACCACCACTGCGGTCACGCTCCAGCAGCTGCAAGGCCATGCGCTGGGCGGTTTTCTGGCCGACACCGGGCAGCGTGCGCAGGGCATCGATCAGTTGGCGAATCAGGGGACTGAAGCTCATGGTAAAAGGCCTGGCAAATCATCGGTTGAACGAAAAAACGACGATGGGAGCGACAACCGCATGGCTGTGCTCCCACCGAGGGTAACGCTGGCAAGGCTTAGAACGGCATCTTGAAGCCTGGCGGCAGTTGCATGCCGGCGGTCATGCCACCCATTTTCTCCTGGCTGTTGGCTTCGACCTTGCGCACGGCGTCATTGACGGCGGCGGCGATCAGGTCTTCGAGCACCTCCTTGTCTTCCTGCATCAGGCTGTCGTCCAGGCTGATACGCTTGACGTCGTGACGACCGGTCATCACCACGCTGACCAGGCCTGCGCCCGATTGGCCGGTCACTTCGGCGTTGGCCAGCTCTTCCTGCATCTTGGCCATTTTTTCCTGCATCTGCTGCGCCTGCTTCATCAGGCCGGCCATGCCACCTTTCATCATGGGAATCACCTCGGTATCAAGTTACTTGGCGCACCGCGAACCAGTCGCGGCGCTGGGGTAAAGGGTTAGTCGCCCTGACTGACCAGGGCGTCGACAGGTTCAATAGTATCGTGACGCACGGTGGCACCGAACTGCTTGATCATCTGCTGGATGAACGGATCGTTCTCGATCGACGCCTCGGCCTCGCGCTGGCGGTTGGCGCGCTTGCGCGACGCGGCCTGGGCCGGGGTTTCCTGCTCGGGGCGGATCAGCTCGATGCTCAGGTTCAGCGTACGGCCCAGGTGCTGGTTGAGCGCATCGTTCAGGCGCCGCTGCTGGGTGGCGTTGAACAAGGCACTGTGCGCCGGGTCCAGGTGCAGCAACCAGTTGTCACCGTCGGCGGCGATCAACGTGCAGTTGGCCGCGATACTGCCGGTCATGCCCGAAATCGGCAACTGCCCGAACATCTCAAGCCATTGCAGCGCCAGCCCGGTGGCCGGCTGTGCGGCAGGCTCAGGCTCAGGTTCCGGGGCCGGCTCGGGCGCGGTTTCGCTGGCCAGTTCATCCAGGTAGCTGTAGCCCACCGGGTCGATCTCGGCATCGTAATAATCTTCGTCCAGCGGCGGCTCGTCATCGCGCTCCATGCCGGCCGGGCTGTAACTGCCGTGATCCTCGGCGGGCGGCTCGTCCTGACGCGGTATGGCGGGCTCGGACGCCTGCAGCACCGGGGCGGCAACCGGCTCCGGCGCCGGCTCAGGTTCCGAGACGGGTACCGGAGCGCTCGGCTCGTTCCAGGGCAGGTCGATTTCAGACGCGGGCTCGACAGCGGCCTCCACCACAGGCACGGGCTCGGGTTGCGGTGTAGGCTCTGGCTCCGGCTCCGGCTCCGGCTCACGCTGCACGGCAGGCGCAGGCTGTGGTGCAACGGGCGCAGCCACCACCGGGGCGGCGACCACTGCCACCGGGGAGTCAGCTGTGGCCTGGCTGATCCCCGTCGACTTTAGCGTCGGTGTCGGCGCATCGAGCGTGTCGGCCGGGCGGAACGCCAGCATGCGCAGCAGCACCATCTCGAAACCGCCGCGCGGGTCGGGTGCCAGCGGCAGGTCGCGCCGCCCGATCAGGCCCATCTGGTAATAGAACTGCACGTCTTCGGCCGGCAGTGCGCCGGCCAGTGCCAATACGCGATCGCGATCACCCTGGCCGTTGTCCACCGCCTCGGGCAACGCCTGGGCGACGGCCACACGGTGCAGCACGTTGAGCATTTCGGACAGCACGCCGTTCCAGTCCGGCCCCTGCTCTGCCAGGTGCCGCACCGCTTCAAGCAGGGCCCGCGCATCACCTTCGAGCAGCGCCTGGAGCACGCCGTACACCTGGCCATGGTCGAGGGTACCGAGCATCGCGCGTACATCGGCTGCCAGCACCTTGCCTTCACCAAAGGCAATCGCCTGGTCGGTCAGGCTCATGGCATCGCGCATCGAGCCGTCGGCGGCGCGGCCCAGCAACCACAGGGCATCGTCTTCGAACGGCACGTTCTCGACCCCGAGCACATGGCTCAGGTGCTCGACCACACGCTCCGGGGTCATGTTCTTCAGCGAGAACTGCAGGCAGCGCGACAGGATGGTGGCGGGCAGCTTCTGCGGGTCGGTGGTGGCGAGGATGAACTTGACGTAGGGCGGTGGCTCTTCAAGCGTCTTGAGCAAGGCGTTGAACGAGTGGCTGGAGAGCATGTGCACTTCGTCGATCAGGTAGACCTTGAAGCGCCCGCGGCTCGGCGCGTACTGCACGTTGTCGAGCAGTTCACGGGTGTCCTCGACCTTGGTGCGGCTGGCGGCGTCGATCTCGATCAGGTCGACGAAGCGCCCCTCGTCGATCTCGCGGCACACCGAACAGGTGCCGCAGGGCGTCGAGGTGATGCCGGTTTCGCAGTTGACGCACTTGGCGATGATGCGCGCGATGGTGGTCTTGCCCACGCCGCGGGTACCGGTGAACAGGTAGGCATGGTGCAGCCGCTGGTTGTCCAGCGCGTTGATCAGGGCCTTGAGCACATGGGTCTGGCCGACCATTTCGCGGAACGAGCGCGGACGCCATTTACGTGCAAGAACCTGATAACTCATCGAAAACCGTCGAATAGATAGACCAAAGACCGCTAATCCTAGCGGAGCAGGGGCAAAATTGCATCCGCCGCGCGCTGGCAAGCCGAGCATCCTCTGGGCCAGGCTTCGCGACGCCCGCTCCCGGGATTGACCGTACCCTGCGCACCGCCGGCACGACACCCAGTACGTCAAAAATACGGCGACATTTTATAGTCATGCTATTTAGCGATTAAAAACGATAAAAAGTGCACGGTTTCTTGACACGCAGCGCGGTAATAACACAGAGTTCGCCCCGCCATACAGGAAGGATCCTACGCCGCGAAGGAATACGCGCATGGCCTCGTCCTCCTGAAACACGTCATTTCCCAGCCCGGACCGTGCGCCCGCATCGGACCGGCGTGGCCTATCAAACCTTCAGATGCCGCCGTCGCCCACCATGAAGACACTGTTGAATCGCCTGCACTGCCCGGCCGCCCTCACTCGCGCCTTGCTCCTGACCCCATTCGCCGTCCCGCTGTTCGCCATGGCCTCGCCTGGCAGCGAGGCATTGCGTGCACTGGCGCAGGACGACTGGGTGCAGCGCAGCGTTTCATTGGCTGATCTTGGCATCAGCAATCCGGTGGTGCTGGAAGAAAGCGACAACCGCCAGGCGTTCTTCCTGCCGGTGCCCAAGGGCGTGCCGCTGCATGATGCGGCGATCAAGGTGCAGGGCAGCTTTCTCAAGGGCGAAGCCGCCAATGCAGCGCTGAAGATGTCGGTAGACGGCCGCCCGCTGTTCGCGCGCCCCGTCACCGAAACCAGCGGCACCCTGCAGCAGGTACTGCCGGTAGAGACCTACGGGCACACCTCCGGCTTCGTCAACTTCACCATCGACTGGAGCTCGCCCAGCGGCCAGCGCCTGTGCGAGCCGACCCGCCAGAGCAGCAACATCCTGACGCTTTCGCCCCATACCGAACTGACCTACCGCTACTCGAAGCAGGCCCTGCACACCCTGGCCGATGCCTGGAGCACCCTGCCCGGCCAGCCGGTGATCATGATCGCTGCCGGCAGCCTGGAGCAGACCAGCTTCGACAGCGCCTGGCGCCTCGGCGTGGCGCTGGAGCGGGCGGCCAAGCGGGCCCAGGTACGGGCCTTCCCGGCAGTGGGCGATGTGGTGTCCATCGATGAACTGAACATCCCCACGGCCTTGAGCAGCGTCGCGCCGTTCTCGGCCCTGGCCGGCAAGGCCAGCCACACCGTGGCCAACGCCGCCGAGCTGGGTGCGCTGCTGGTACTCGATGCCCCGGCCACGCGCGCCGACCTGGCGATTGCCGACGCCGCGCTGATCGGCCAGATAAACGCCGCACTGGATGCCCTGCGCACCGCGCTGCAAGCCGACAGCGATGCGCTCAAGGCGCTGGACGAATGGCGCAGCCGCCATGCCACGCTGAGCCTCAAACCACTGGCCAGCCAACAGGTACGCCTTGCCAGCCTCGGCCACCAGGCCGTGATCGGCGTGGCAGGCGATGCCGGCGCCAAAGCCGCGGGGGTGTTCGATTCGCAGTGGCGCAACGTGCTCATCTCGCCCGAGGCGACCATTCACGCGGCGGGCGAAGATGCCGATGAACAGCGCTTGCGCATCACCGACCTCGGCGGCTCGCCGACCGCGTTCGATGTCGTGACCCGTGGTGAATGGAACGCCGTGTTCCCGCTCAGCGCCGTGGCCGCCGATGGCCGCATGCCAGGCGAACTGGTGCTGGAGGTGGCGGCCGCGCCGGGCGCATCGAGCACCCTGCCGGTGGCGTCGGTACTGTGGAACGGCATCCTGCTCAATGCCAGGCAACTGACCGCCGACGGCAAGCCCGAGCGCCTGAGCGCACGGGTGCCGGGCTACGCACTGGGGGTGACCAACACCCTGCAGATCCGCTTCCAGCGCCAGCCGGTCTCGCCCAACTGCGCCGAGATCCCGCAGGGTTACCCGGTCAACGTGTTGCCCACCAGCTTCCTGCGCTCGGCCGAAGCCGAGGCAGACGGCACCTTCGTCGGCTTGCTGCCGCTGCTGGCCGGCCACTCGCAGGTCATCGTGCCCGGCACGGCCCTGCAGGCACCGGCCGCGCACCTGCGCCAGGTGATTCGCCTGGCCAGCGCCGCGTCGGTGTCGCCGGTGCATGCCGAACTCACCCTGGCCGACGGTGCACAGGCGTTCAAGCCGACCAGGCCGTTCCTGGCGCTGGGCGTGAACCTGGACGGTGCCAAGCCTCTGATCGACGTCAAGGAGCTGCAGCGCCTGCGCGCCGGCGGCGACAACAATCGCCTGCTCGACCTGCAAGGCCCGCAGCCACTGAGCGCGGTGTCGGTAGTCAACGCCAACAGCCAGCCAGGCGTGGTCTGGTATGCCCTGGGTGAGCAGGTGCTGACCCCGCGCGAAGCCTTCGTGCTCAACCGCGGCAATGCGGTGGTACTGGGCGAAGACGGCCCGCTGACGTGGATCGACACCACCGATCCGGAACTGAGCCAGAAGCTGGGCCTGAGCGGCACGCCGTTCCACCAGTGGCGCCAGTACCTGGCCTGGACCCTGCCGCTGCTGGCCACCGCGGTGCTGGGCATGTTGCTGCTGGGTGTGCTTGCACGTCGCAGCCGCCTGAAGAAAACGGGCAAGTAACGACTACGGGATCCGCTCATGTCCTCGCTCTACTTGCCCTACCTGCTGGCCGACTACTATCGCGTGCTGGAAATCGCGACGGTAGTGGTCGGCGTACTGATCCTGCTGTCCAGCCTGGATGACCTGTTCATCGATGCCTGGTACTGGCTGCGCCAGGTCTATCGCAAGCTGCTGGTCAGGCGCCGTCGCTACACGCCGCTGACCGCCGAGCAATTGCGTGCCCAGGCGCAGCAGCCGCTGGCAATCATGATCCCGGCGTGGTTGGAGTACGACGTGATCGCACCCATGCTGGAAAACATGGTGGCCTCGCTGGAGTACAAGAACTACTTCATCTTCGTCGGCACCTACCGCAACGACGCGCGCACCATCGAAGAGGTGGAGCGCATGCGTCGGCGCTACAAGCAGTTGATCCGCGTCGAAGTGCCCCACGACGGCCCGACCTGCAAGGCCGACTGCCTGAACTGGATCATCCAGGCCATCTTCGCCCACGACAAGCACCTGCCCGAGCCCTTTGCCGGGGTGATCCTGCATGACAGCGAAGACGTGCTGCACCGCCTGGAGCTGCACTACTTCAACTACCTGCTGCCGCGCATCGACTTCATTCAGTTGCCGGTGACCTCACTGGAACGGGGCTGGTACGAACTGGTGGCTGGCACCTACATGGACGAATTCGCCGAATGGCACACCAAGGACCTGGTGGTGCGCGAAAGCATGTCCAGGATGGTACCGTCGGCGGGCGTGGGCACCTGTTTCTCGCGGCGCGCGCTGCTGCAGCTGTCGGCCGAGACCGACAACCAGCCGTTCAACACCGACACCCTGACCGAGGACTACGACATCGGCACGCGCCTGGCCCGGCGTGGCATGAAGCAGATTTTCGGCAAGTTCCCGGTCGACTACGTGGCGCGACGGGCCACCTGGTTCGGCCACGGCCAGGAGAAGATGGTGGCGGTGCACATGCCGCTGGGGGTGCGCGAGTACTTCCCCGATACCTTTCATACCGCCTACCGGCAAAAAGCCCGCTGGACCCTGGGCATCGCCCTGCAAGGCTGGACCCAGGTAGGCTGGGCCGGCTCGCTGGCGACCAAGTACCTGCTGTTTCGCGACCGCAAGAGCCTGCTGACCTCGTTCGTGGCGATCATCGCCTACGTGCTGCTGGCCCAGCACCTGCTGTTCATGCTGCTGGGTGCCAGTGGCTGGTGGTCGCAGTATTACCCCTCGGCGTTCAGCCCGCACAGCGGCCTGCTGGAGCTGATGTGGCTCAACAGCATCCTGCTCAGCCTGCGCATCGTGCAGCGCGCCTACTTCACCGGGCGCCTGTACGGCTGGGAGCATGCACTGCTGTCGGCGCCGCGCATGATCATCGGCAACTTCATCAACGCCATGGCCGCCGCGCGGGCCTGGCGCCTGTACCTGGGGCACCTGCTGCTGGGCAAGCGCCTGGCGTGGGACAAGACCATGCACGACTTCCCCTCGGCCGACCAACTGGTGCAGCAGCGCCTGCGCCTGGGCGACCTGCTGATGTCGTGGCGGGCCATCGACGAAGCATCACTGGCCAAGGCCCTGGAGGCCCAGGCTATCGAACACAAGCCGCTGGGGCAGATCCTGCTCGAACACGGTTACCTGGATGAAGACACCTTGAACGAAGCGATCTCGTTTCAACAGGAAAACACCGAACCTGCGCAGGCGGAGCCGGCATGAGCCCCAACACCCGCGCCCTGCTGTTGCGCGCTGCACTGTGCAGTGGCCTGCTGCCGCTGCCGGCCCTGGCGGCCCCGGCCCAGTTGACCGGCGAAGCGTGGTTCCAGGCCGACCTGGCCGAACGCAGCTATGCCAACAGCCGCTTCGGCGATGCCTTGAAAGAGGTCAACGCTGCCCTGACACTGCGCCCGGACGTGCCCGAACTGCACCTGCGCAAGGTCTACACCCTGCAAAAACTGGGTCGCCCTGGCGATGCGCGCAAGGCAGCGCAGGCAGCGCTGGCCAGCGGCCTCAATGACACCGCGCTGCAGGCCGAGGCCAGAACGCCGGCAGCCAGCGTCGCCAGCCGCCCGGCACGCGCGGCACTGACGCCGTACCAGAAAGCCTACCCGCTAGCCAAAAGGGCTTACGAGGCACTGAACGCCGACCGCCCCCAAGACGCTCAGCGCGATGCCGAGCAGGCGTTTCGCATCGACCCGAGCCAGGGTGCCTGGGCGCTGCTGTGGGTGGATGCGCTCGAAGCCCAGGAAAAATGGGGCGAAGCGTCCCAGGCCGCCAGTACCTCCATCGCCCTGGGCGCACCCAACCGCAGCGACCTGGAAGGTCGGCGTCAGGCGCATAGTCGGCGCCACGCAGTGGACTGCGCACAACGCGCCTACCTGGCGCTGTCGCAGCAGCGTAACGCAGAGGCACAACGCCTGGCGCGTGAGGCCATTGAACGTGCACCAGACGTTGCCTCCTACCGGCTATTGCTGCTGAACACCCTGCTTCAGGACCATGACTACACAGCCGCCGAAACAGTCGCCACCGAAGCACTTGCCGAAGACGATGAAAGTACCATCATGCGTGTTTGGCGTGCCTACCTGCGACAGTTGCAAGGCCATGCACAGGCCGCCCGGGAAGACTTCGACGCCGTGTTGGCGCAAGACTGGCTCGACGAAGAACAGCGGCGCAATGTGCGCCTGATCGCCATTGACGCCGCGCTGGCCGACAACGACAGCAAACGCGCTGCAAGCCTGCTCGCCCCCTTGGCCCCCGATGACGATGCCGCCAACAAACGGCGTAAACAGCTCAAGCCATCGCGTCGAGCGCCCCAGCCTCTGAACACCACGCTGTACCCGATGCCAAGCATGTCGTGTACCGATGGTTTTTATGGCACCCAATGCGAACTGCTGCCCGCCGATACCCAGCCTGGCAGTCAGGACAACGCCACCCAGGCATACGCGGCCTACGCGCGCCAGGATTATGCCGAGGCAATCACCCAGGCGCGCCTGGCCGCCGAGCAGGACCCGGGCAATGCCGAGCTGCAACGCCTGCTGACCACCACACTGTCGGCCGGTAATCGGCGCCAGATGCGCGAGGCCGAGCAGCAGTTGTCCGCCGCGCTTGCGCAAACCCCGCAAAACGCCGACCTGCTGATGCAGCGCGGCTACCTTTACCAGCGCCTGCGCCAACCGGGCCTGGCCCTGCAAGACTTCCGCTCCGCCCGGCGTACGGGCAAGGTGCCCGGTACCGTGGTACTGAACGAAGCCTACGCCATGGCCGCGATGGGCGACAATCCATCGGCAGTACGCCGGCTGCGCCACGCCATCGACATGGATGACGCCGGCACCCTGGACCTGGACGAAAATCAACGTTTCAACACCCGCAGCACCATCGCCGGGCTGGACCGTGAATGGGGTGCGAGCGCTACCCTGAGCTACCGCGGCGCACGCCCCACCACCAGCATCGAAAACGCCGCACAAAGTACCGCCGGTGACTCGCTGTCCAATACTTCCGAGCTCTACTGGCGCCCAACCCAGCTCAACAACCGGCACGGCATGCTCGACGTATACGGGCGCCTGACCAACACACTGTATGACGAGGGCAGCCGCTACCGCGCCACCCGCAACGTCGATCCGTGCAAGGGCTCCAGCGAGCCGTTCAACGGAGCCACCAGCACCTCGCGTTCGGTCACCGGCTTCCCCAGCACTGTCGGTGCGATCGGGGTGCGTTACCTGCTGGCCGATACGGGGCTGACGTTTGGCCTGGAGCGACGCTTCTTCATTGGCTCGGCAACGCGTGAAGGGGACATCTATCCGTCCTCCAACAGCGACCGCTGTGCCGCTCAAGGCACACAGGCAAGCTACAAGCTTGGCAAGAGCGCCGGCAGCTGGCTGCACTACATCACCTACGGTTTCTACCGCGGCACCGAGTTGCGCCCGGATGAATCGAGCTGGTGGACGACCTCGCTCTACTCGCAACTGGGCTACCTCTACGAAGACAACGCGGCAGACTTCACCCTGCGTGAAGTCGACACACGCGGCAAGGCAACCGAAGTGGTGGGCGAGGAGAAGGGGCGCCTGCGCCGTCAGCAGGTATTTCTGAGCAATGAATTGCGTTTCGGTCGCAGCTTTCGACTGCCGGCAGCATCGCCCAACCTCGTGGCCTTCCCGCATGTGGTAGGTGCCGCCGACTGGAGCTGGCAGAAAGACCAGGCAGCGGCGTCAGAGGGCAAGGCGTCGCTGACCCGCGACCCGCGCACCTGGTCGCTCGGCGCAGGCCCCGGTGTCGCGCTGCGCTACTGGTTCCGTGAAGACCACTACAATGCGCCGCGCTCCTACCTGGACGCTTCCGTGCAATACCGCTTTCCGATTGGCGGCGGCAACACCGAACAGGCCAAAGGGCTGTTCATGAACCTTACGCTGTCCTACTGAGCCGATATTCCAAAGGAACCCTTCACCATGACGCTCTCGCTGTTGTTCGCCCCCACCTTCAAACGCCTCGGCGCCGGCCTGCTTGGCGCCTCGCTGTGCCTGGCGATGAACGCTGCGCAGGCGCAGGACGCCTCCATCGTGATCCGCGGCGAGGGCGGCTGGCTGCTGCCGGGCTGGGGTAGCCTGAGCGAGGTCGACACGGCCGGCATCGATGCCAGCACCACCCTGATCAAGGAAGCCCGCACCGCCCTGGCCGCACGCAACATCCAGCTGCAGGTACTGCTGCTGCCGGACAAGAGCCTGTTCTACCAGGACAAGCTGCCGGCCGGCAAAACCATCAGCCCGCAGGTTCAGCAGCGTTATCAGACCCTCCTGGCCAAGCTCGGCCAGGCCGGCATTGCAACCGTCAATGCCGACGCCGCGCTACGCCCGCTCAAGCAGGCCGGTACCGATGTGTTCTACCGCACCGACCAGCACTGGACCCAGGCCGCTGCCGATGCCAGCGCAGTGGCGACCGCCGCGCAGATCACGCGTGACGTACCGATGCTCAAGGGTACTGCGGGCACCGGCCTGGCCCTGGGCAAGGAGTTCAAGGAGCGCCGCTACGGCGACCTGGCCGAACTGTTCCTGACCCCCGAGGAGCGCAAGGCCATTGGCCGCGACACCTTTACCATACGCCGCGAGGCGGCCGCCGGCGGCCTGCTCGATGACGCCCCGGCACCGGTGCATGTGACCGGCCACAGCATGGTACAGCCCTACTTCGGCTACCCGCAGAAACTCTCCAACGCGCTCGACCGCCCGGTGTCGGTGAACTGGAAGCCGGGCAACGTGGGCCAGTGGATCGTGCTGCTGGAGTACCTGGAGTCGGCCGAGTTCAAGCAGAGCCCGCCGCAGGTACTGGTGTGGCAGCTGTTCGAGGCCACCTACAACCAGGGCCCCAAAGCCGAAGGCTACTGGGACAACGCCTCGATCATGACCGCCGACACCTGGCGCAAGCGGCTGCATGCCGCACTGGGGCGCTGAGCCATGGCCAACCTGCATAAACAGATGAACAGCCTTGCGCTGTGCGCGGCCCTGTTGCTGCCCGCTGTCGCCCAGGCCGAAGGTGTATTCGCCCAGCTGTATGCACCTCGCCCGCCCGCCGGCCTGGCCTTCGTGCGCCTGCTCAACCCGTCGGCACATACCCTGAGCGTGCAGATCGACAAGAGCACCCGCCAGTCGATCGGTGCAGGCAACGTTGCCAGCACCTACGCCATTGTCACGGGTGACAAACCGTTCGGCGTGAGCATCGATGGCAAGCCTGCGGGTGAGTGGCAGGTGGCGCCGGGGAGCTTCAACACCCTGGTGCCGCAGGGTGCGAGCTACAGCGTGCAGGCTGACCTCACCGGCAGTGAAAACGCGCTCAAGGCCGAGTTGCGCTTCTACAACCTGGCAAGCGATTGCACGCAAGGCCGGCTGGTGGTGGCCGGCAATGGGCCGACGCTGTTTGCCGATGTGCCAGGGCAGAGCAATGTGGCCCGCGCGATCAACCCGGTGAGCGCGACCCTGAGTGCCGGCTGTGGCGCCGTGCTGACCGAGGCGCTGGCCCTGCCACCGCTCAAGGCCGGCGACCACTACTCGCTGTTCCTGACCGGTACTGCAGCGCAGCCGGTGCTGCGTGGCGAGTTGAGCAAGACAGACGTTTATACCCAGTAACTCACCTGCCAATGCGCGGTGCGCAAGGCGCACCGCGCGTGCAGGCTGCGCGGGCGCCCTGCGTCAGTTCGCCAGCAAGGCAGGCGCGCAAGCCGCCGCAGACAAGCCCCTCTCGCTCCGTTGATCGGACAACTCCTCCCTTCACCCACCTCTCGCCCACCCCGCCAGACACGCACAACGCAAAGCTTGTTAACCTACACACATTGTGGAAACAAGCTGACATACCTCACGGATGACTCCTCAGTCATTTCCTACAATCGCACTAAGCTTTTAGTGTTTTATGCCGATTAGGATGAAGTAAGGCATCCGTGTGCGTGCAAAACGGGTGCAGATCAGTCAATTTTATGGCGCTATATTTTCATGCTGACCGTCTGGCGAAATACAAGCGATAAAACAAACAAAATATTGACACTATTACTTTGATATCACACATTAGCGCCATCACAGCAGTGTGACAGACCTTATCTGCCCCAACAGTCGTTCAGATAGCCGTAGGCCGGGATTACACACATGAGTCATGCAGACGATATTGGAAATCTGTTCCACCGATTTGGGGCAAGTGCGGACAGTTACAAGGAAATCGACACCGAGTTCGAATTTATCGAACCTCTGCTGACCGCTGCTGAACCCGACACTGCAGCCATACCCGTGCCCGTCGCCCCTGTGGCACAGACGCTGGCCGCCCTCAAGCTGCCGCCGACCGTCACGGTCGCAGCCGTTCCCGCTCCAGTACCGGTGCCTGCACCCACGCCGTTGAACCTTGCGCCCGACCCTGTTGCCCAACCGTCGGCGCCCCTGTCGTTGCGCGAGCAACTGCAGGCCGCTGCACGTCTGCGCCGCGCCACGGCGCAAGGGTTGAACCAGGGAGCACTGGAGCACGCCATGCACAAACCCATGCCGATACGCCCCAAGGCGCACATTATTGCCGTGGTTTCGGCCAAGGGCGGCGTGGGCAGGACCACCTTCGCAGCCGCCCTGGCCAAACTGCTCGAGCGCCCGCAAGGGCGCGTGCTGGCCCTGGACCTCGACCCGCAGAACAGCCTGGGCGCACAACTTGGCCTGCCGCGCTCAGCCCCCGGCCTGAGCCAGGCCAGCCAGGGCGACGAAACCTGGAGCAGCCATTGCCAGGCGCTGCCCGCCTCGCCCGTGGAGTGCCTGCCGTTCGGCCACGCCGATGCCGCCCACGTACGCAGCCTGGAGCAACACCTGGCAAACGAACCCGCCTGGCTGATGCAGCAACTGGCGTCGCTGGCACTGAGCAGCGACGATGTGCTGATCATCGACCTGCCCAGCGGTGCCAGCCCGTGGCTGGCGCCGACGCTGGCGATGGCCGACCAGGTGGTCGCCGTGACGCTGCCCGACCCGGCGTCGTACCGGGTGCTGGACGAACTGCAGGCCTGGCTTGCGCCGCTGCACCAGCGCACGCCGGCGCCGCGCTGCAGCTACCTGATCAACCAGGTCGACCCGACCCGCGCACTGAACCTGGACATGTGCCAGGTACTGCGCCAGCGCATCGGGCGTGAGCTGCTGGGCATGGTCAGGCTCGACTACAGCCTCGACGAAGCCCAGGCCTTCGAATTCGATCCGTTCGCCCAGGTCCCCGGCAGCCCTGCCTGCCAGGACCTGCGTGCAGCGGTGCATGCCGTTGCCGCCACCCTTGCCCATCATCGCCAAGAATCCAGCGCCTCATGACCGCCGACCTTAACCAGGCGCCTGCACCGCAGGCGCCCACAACCTCTGCGCGCTTGAGCGCCTGGCTCGAACGCGCCGGGCAATGGCCGCAGCCTGTGCTGCGTGGCCTGAAGATCGGTGCGGCAGTGATCGGCGTGCTGCTGCTGGTGGCCGTGGTGACCGCGCCCCTGGACCTGCAGCGCCAGTTTGCCTTCGCCGCCCTGTGCTTCGCGGCGCTGCTGATGCTGCGCAAGCTGCCCGGGCGCCTGCCGGTGCTGGCCATGGTGGTGCTGTCGCTGGTGGCCACGCTGCGCTATGTGTACTGGCGCCTGACCGACACGCTGGGCTTCGACAACTGGCTGGACATGCTGTTCGGCTATGGCCTGGTGGCGGCCGAATTCTATGCGCTGGTGGTGTTGGCCTTCGGCTATATGCAGACCGCCTGGCCACTGCAACGCAAGCCCAGGATCCTGACCCAGGACCCCAGGGACTGGCCCACGGTGGATGTATTCATCCCTACCTACAACGAAGCGCTGAGCATCGTGAAGCTGACCATCTTCGCTGCCCAGGCCATCGACTGGCCACGCGACAAGCTGCGCGTGCATGTGCTGGATGACGGCCGCCGCGACGAATTTCGTGAATTTTGCCGGCAGATCGGCGTCAACTACATCGTGCGCGACAACAACCGTCACGCCAAGGCGGGCAACCTCAACGAGGCCCTGAAGGTCACTGATGGCGAGTACATCGCGATCTTCGACGCCGACCACGTACCCACCCGCTCCTTCCTCCAGGTGGCCATGGGCTGGTTCCTCAAGGACCCGAAACTGGCGCTGCTGCAGACCCCGCACTTCTTCTTCTCGCCCGACCCGTTCGAGAAGAACCTCGACACCTTCCGCTCGGTCCCCAACGAAGGCGAGCTGTTCTACGGCCTGGTGCAGGACGGCAACGACCTGTGGAACGCCACCTTCTTCTGCGGCTCGTGCGCGGTGATCCGCCGCACCCACCTGCTGGAAGTCGGCGGTGTGGCCGTGGAGACCGTGACCGAGGATGCGCACACCGCACTCAAGCTCAACCGCAAGGGCTACAACACCGCCTACCTGGCCATCCCGCAGGCGGCGGGCCTGGCCACCGAAAGCCTGTCACGCCACATCAGCCAGCGGATCCGCTGGGCACGCGGCATGGCGCAGATCTTCCGTACCGACAACCCGTTCATCGGCAAGGGCCTGAGCTTCGGCCAGCGCGTGTGCTACGTGAACGCCATGCTGCACTTCTTCTATGGCCTGCCGCGCCTGGTGTTCCTCACCGCGCCCCTGGCCTACCTGATCTTCGGCGCGCAGATCTTCCACGCCTCGGCGCTGATGATCACTGCCTACGTATTGCCGCACATCTTCCACGCCAGCCTGACCAACTCGCGCATCCAGGGACGCTTCCGTCATTCGTTCTGGAACGAGGTGTACGAGTCGGTGCTGGCCTGGTACATCATGCGCCCGGTGCTGGTGGCGCTGGTCAACCCCAAGCTCGGCGGCTTCAACGTGACCGACAAGGGCGGCATCATCGACAAGGAATACTTCGACTGGGAGCTGGCGCGGCCGTACATCATCCTGCTGACGCTCAACCTGATCGGCCTGGGCTTCGGCGTGTTCCAGCTGATCTGGGGCGACCCGGCCGCCGCCATCACCATCGTCATCAACCTGGCGTGGACGCTCTACAACATCATCATCACCAGCGCCGCCGTGGCGGTGGCCAGTGAAACCCGCCAGGTACGCTCCGAACCGCGTGTGCGCGCCGAGCTGCCGGTGCGGGTACAGCCCCCCGACGGCCCGGCCATCGACTGCACCACCGTAGACTTCTCGCAGAAAGGCGTGGGCTTCAAGCTGCCCGAGGGCCAGAGCCTGCAAAAAGGCCAGGAGATCCAGGTGACCCTGATGCGCAAGCAGCAGGCCTGCGTGCTGCCGGCCACCGTGGTGTTCAGCAAGGGCAACATGGCCGGCGCGCAGTTCAAGCCGCTGACCCTGCGCCAGCAAAGCGATTTCGTGCGCCTGACCTTCTCGCGTGCCGACACCTGGGCCTCGACCTGGGGCTCCAGCAGGCCCGACACCCCGCTGGGTGCCCTGCGCGATGTCAGCAGCATCGGCGTGCGCGGCATGGTCGACCTGGCCCAGGCGACCTTGAGTGCCCTGCGCCACCGTCGTCACACGCGCAAGTCGGCCCCTCCTCCTCTCGAACCTTCGTTGGACACGCAATGACCGTCATGTCTCATACCGGCCAGCAAGTGAACCTGTCGCGCCGTTCCCGCACCTTGCTCACCGGCGCCCTGCTGTGCCTGGGCAACCTGTTGCAACCCGCGCTGGCCGACGAGGCTGCGAGCGCCCCGGCCGTCCCCGCAGCCGCCGCTGTGGCCAGCCAAAGCCCGGCGCCCGCGATCAAGGACGGCTACCAACTGAGCCTCAAGCAACTGGGCAAGAACTACACCATGAGCCTGCGCGGCGTGGAGTCGACCGACACGGTCAACTTCGATATCCGTGCCGACGAAGTGGTCACCGGCGCGCAGCTGACCCTGCAGTACACCTACTCGCCGGCGCTGCTCAGCGAGCTTTCGCAGATCAACATCATGGTCAACGACGAGGTCGCGGCGAGCATACCGCTGCCCAAGGAGAACGCCGGCTCGCTGCAAAAGCAGGTCATCGAGATTCCGCCGTACCTGATCACCGAGTTCAACCGCCTCGGCGTGCAACTGATCGGCCACTACACCATGCAGTGCGAAGACCCGCTGCATACCAGCCTGTGGGCCAAGATCAGCAACGACAGCCAACTGAGCCTGCAGGTCAAGCCGGTGATACTGCCCAACGACCTGTCGCTGTTGCCGCTGCCATTGTTCGACCGGCGTGACCCGCGCGCGCTGAACCTGCCGTTCGTGTTCGCCACGGCCCCCGACAACACCACGCTGGAAGCCGCTGGCGCGGTGTCGTCGTGGATGGGCGCACTGGCCAGCTACCGTGGCGCGAACTTCCCGACCAGCCTGCGCAGCCTGCCGGCGACCGGCAACGCCGTGATCCTGGTCAACACCGCCGAAGGCAGCCAGGTCGAAGGCCTGACGCTGCCTGAGATCAAGGGCCCGACCCTGTCGCTGGTGAGCAACCCGAATGATGACCACGGCAAGCTGCTGATCATCGCCGGGCGCGACAGCGCGCAGCTCAAGCGCGCCGCCACCGCACTGGTGATCGGCAACCGCAGCTTCTCTGGCGCCAGCGTGCAGATCGACACGCTCGACATACTGCAGCCGCGCAAGCCCTATGACGCGCCGAACTGGCTGCCGACCGATCGCCCGGTACGCCTGGGCGAGCTGATCGAGCCGCGCCAGCTCAACGTGTCGGGCTACAACCCCGGCGTGATCACCGTGCCGGTGCGCCTGCCGCCCGACCTGTTCAACTGGCGCGAGCGTGGCGCCAGACTCGACCTCAAGTACCGCTATACCCCGCAGCAGACCTCGTCCAACTCCTCGCTGCTGGTGAGCTTCAACGACAATTTCATCCAGTCGATGAACCTGCCCTCGATCGAGAGCCTGGGCGGCGGCGAAGGCCTGCTGGCGGCGCTGAAAAAAGACGACAGCGTGGCGCGCAACGTGAGCATGCTGCTGCCGCTGGATTCGGTCGCGCTGCAATCGCGCCTGCAGTTTCGCTTCATGTACGACTACATCAAGCAGGGTGAATGCCGCGACATCATCATCGACAACATGCGCGGCGCGATCGACCCCGACTCCACCCTGGACCTGAGCGGCTATGACCACTTCATGGCCATGCCCAACCTGGGCGTGTTCAAGGACAGCGGCTTCCCGTTCACGCGCCTGGCCGACCTGTCCGGCTCGGCAGTGATCCTGCCCGACAACGCCAGCAACGCCGACTGGAGCGCCTACCTGACCGTGCTCGGGCGCTTTGGCGAGTCGACCGGCTACCCGGCCACCGCCGTCACCGTGGCCCAGGCCGCACAGGTCGATGCGCTGGCCGACAAGGACCTGCTGGTACTGGCCTCCGGCGACAACCAGCCGCTGCTCAAGACCTGGGCCGACCACCTGCCGAGCAAGACCCAGGACGCCAGGCAGTATGTGGAGTTCTCCGACCTGCCGATGCGCCTGCGCGAATGGATCAGCCCCGACCCGCAGGCCAACCTGCGCGCGGCACGCGGCGCGTTCACCTTCACCGGCGAGAACCGCAGTTCGTACGTCACCGGCTTCGAGTCGCCGCTCAAGGGCGGGCGCAGCGTGGTGGTGCTGTCCAGCCCGCAGCCGCAGTACCTGGCCGAGGTGACCGACGCGCTGATCGGCGGCGAACAGTACACCCAGTCGCTGCAAGGCAGCCTGGTGGTGATCAACGGCAGGAACATCGAGTCGCTGGTGGCCGAACAGGCCTACTACGTGGGGCATCTGGGGCCGTTCAGGTATATTCAGTGGCTGCTTTCGCAGCACGTGCTGGCCCTGCTGCTGCTGACCATCCTGGGTGTTGCATTGGTAAGCCTGGTAGCGTTTGTCTCGCTGCGCGCCCTGGCCAAACGCCGCCTCAACGACGAGTAGACCCATGCCACTGCCTACCGGACACACTACCCTGCTGCCCGCCAATCGCCTGCGAACGCGGCTGCGCCAGCTGCTCGGGGTCAGCGCCCTGACGTTGCTGCTGCCCGGCCTGAGCCAGGCGAACAGCTGCCAGGCCGACCCCTGGCCGTTGTGGCAGGTGTTTCGCGAGCACTTCGTGCAGCCCGACGGCCGCGTGCTCGACGCCAGCACCCCGCAGCAGCACAGCTCCTCGGAGGGGCAGTCGTACGCGATGTTCTTTGCCCTGGTCGCCAACGACCAGGCCAGCTTCGACAAGCTGTGGCTGTGGGCCCGCGACAACCTCGCCGGCGGCGACATCAAGCAGAACCTGCCCGGCTGGTTCTGGGGCCTGGACGACAAGGGCCAATGGCGCCTGCTGGACCGCAACTCGGCCTCGGACGCCGACCTGTGGTTCGCCTACGCGCTGATCGAGGCCGCACGCCTGTGGAACACCTCCGCCTACACCGCCCAGGCCAACCAGTTGCTGGCCAATATCAAGGCGCGCGAAGTGGCCGACCTGCCGGGCCTGGGCATGATGCTGCTGCCCGGTGCCGAAAGTTTCGCCAAGCCCGATCACTTCTGGCAGCTCAACCCCAGCTACCTGCCGGTGCCGCTCCTTCGGCGCATGGCCGTGGTCGACCCCAAGGGGCCGTGGAGCCAGATCGCACGCAACACCGCCAGCCTGATCAAGGGCGTCAGCCACAACGGCTATGTCGCCGACTGGGTCGGCTACCGTGGCACGGGCCCCGACAAGGGCCTGTTCGTGATCGACCCGGTCAAGGGCGAGACCGGCAGCTACGATGCCATTCGCACCTACATGTGGGCCGGCATGATCCCGAGCAAGGATCCGCTGGCCAAGCCGATCCTCGACAGTCTCGACGGCATGGCGCGCAGTGTCGCAACCCATGGTGTGCCGCCGGAAAAAGTCCTGATACAGGCCAACACCACCAGCGGCGACGGCCCGTTCGGTTTCTCCGCCGCCCTGCTGCCGTATTTCAAGGCACGCCAGCAGCCGTGGCTGCAAGAGCAGCAGCGCGCGCGTGTCGAGCAACTGATGAGCAAGCGCCTGACCCCCGAAGCGGTGCAGGCCAGACAACCCCCTTACTACGACTTCGTACTGAGCCTGTTCGCCCTGGGCTTCATGGATGATCGCTACCACTTCCTCGACGACGGGAAGTTGCAACCACTCTGGGAGGCCTCATGCCCTCGCGCCGCCAAGCCCTAGCCATCGGGGTCCTCGCGGCCCTGATCCACAACAGCAGCTTTGCCGAGCTCAGCGAGAACGGCAAGGTACTGCTTGAGCAGGGTCAGTACTGGCAGGCCCGCAAAGACAAGAACCGCGCCACCGAAGCCTGGCGCAAGCTGCTGCTGATCGATCCGCAGCAGGCCGACGCGCTGTACGGCCTGGGCCTGCTGGAGCTGGACGGCAATCGTGCGCAGGGGGCCAAGCGCTACCTGGACCAGCTCAAGCAGTCGCACCCCGGTGAGCGCCAGACCCTGCTGCTGGAGCAGGAAATCGCCCTGCACAACAGTGACAACACCGCGCAACTGGAGCAGGCCCGCCAACTCGCCGAGTCGGGCGAGCTGGACCAGGCCGTCACGGTGTACCGCCAACTGTTCGACGGCAAGCTGCCACAGGGTGAACTGGGCCTGGAGTTCTACAGCTACCTGGGCTACACGCAGGGCGGCTGGCAGGAAGCGCGCCAGGGCCTGGAACGCCTGCAGGGCCTGGCGCCGAACAACGCCAAGATCAAGCTCAACCTGGCCAAGCTGCTGCTGCGCAACGAAAGCACGCGCATCGAGGGCATTGGCCGGTTGTCGACCTACACCACCGACCCGGAAATCGGCAGTGAAGCGGTCGAGGGTTGGCGCCAGGGCCTGTCCTGGCTGGGTGCGCCGCGCCCGGCCGAGGTGCCGCTGTTCGATGCCTACCTCAAGGCCTACCCCGACGACGAAGAGATCCGCAATCAGCTCAAGAGCGGCGCCCGCGCCACCCAGGCCAGCGCCGCCCCGCAACAGAACGCCCACCTGCTGCGCGGCTTCAAGGCGCTCGACGCCAACGACCTGAACCAGGCCGAACAATCCTTCCAGGCCCGCCTGCGCGAACAGGCGCAGGACGCCGACGCACTCGGCGGGCTGGGTATCGTGCGCCAGCGCCAGGGCCGCCTGGGCGATGCCGACGCCCTGTTCAGGCAGGCCATCAGCCGCGGCAACAGCAGCCGCTGGCAGAGCGCGCTGCAAGGCAACCGTTACTGGGTGCTGCTGGAGCAGGCCAATGCCGCGCGCGATGCCGGCAACCCGCAAAGCGCACGCGAACTGCTGCAACGCGCCATTGCGATGAACCCGCGCCAGGTCCAGGGCCACATCAGCCTGGCCGACCTGCAAGCCGCCCAAGGCCAGTTCGACACCGCCGAAGTCACCTACCGCCAGGCCCTGAGCCTGGATGCCGGCAACCCCGACGCCTTGCGCGGGCTGGTCAGCGTATTGGCGCAGAACGGCAAGCTGAGCGAAAGCCAGCGCCTGATCGACGGCCTCAGCGATGCCCAGCGCCAACGCCTGGGTGACCTGCGCGTACTGCGTGCAGCCATCGCCGTGGGCCAGGCCAGGGACCTGGAGCGCAGTGGCGACCTGGCCGGTGCGCGCAAGGCGCTGGAAGAGGCCGTGCGCAACGACCCGCAGAACGTGTGGGCGCGCTACGACCTGGCGCAGCTGTACCTGAAGGCCGATGCCCCAGGCAAGGCGCGCCAGACCATCGATGACATGCTCAAGGCCAACCCGCAGCGGGCCGAAGCGCTATACGCCAGCGCGCTGTTTGCCAGCCGTCTGGGCGAATGGCAGTCGACGCAGCGCAGCCTGGCGCAGATCCCCGTCGCCCAGCGCACCGCCGCCATGCAGGCGCTGGCCGAAGAAACCGAACTGCGCCTGCTCGCCAGCGAGGCCGCGAGCCTTGCCAAGCAAGGCCAGCGCCAGCAGGCGATGAAGCTGCTGCAACGCGCCGAACCAGGTGCTGCGAACAACCCGGACATGCTCTCGGCCCTGGCCTCGGCCTACATCGACATAGGCCAGACCGAGCACGCCCTGGCCATGCTGCGCACCGCCATCGCACAAAGCAGTACGCCATCGCCGGCGCTGCGCCTGGCCTATGCCGGCGCGCTGCTCAAGGCGGGCGACGATATGCAGGTGAGCCAGATCCTGCGCGAGCTGCGCAGCCAGCCGCTGCAGGCGGCCGAACAACGCAGCTATGACGACCTGGTGTTCCAGTACACCGTGCGCCAGGCCGACCTGCTGCGCGAAAAAGGCGACCTGGTGGCCGCCTACGACACCCTCGCCCCGGCCCTGGCGCAACGCCCGCAAGACCCGCAGGCGGTGTCGTCGCTGGCGCGCATGTACCTGGACAACCGCAACCCCGACAAGGCCGTGGAGCTGTTCACCCCGCTGCTGCGCCAGTACCCGGACAACGCCGATGTGCAGATGGGCGCTGCGCAGGCCTACCTGGCGGCCGGTGATGCCGGCAAGGCCGAGCAGGCAGTGCAAAGCGCCTTGCAGCTGGCGCCGCAGAATCCACAGATCCTGACCAGCGCTGCCGGCTATTACCGTGGCCGCGGCAAGCTGGCCAAGGCCGAGCAGCTGTATGCCCAGGCACTGGCCTTGCAGGCCCCGCCCGAGCAGCACGTGCTCAACCCGTTCGGCCAGGCGATTGCCGCCAACCCTTTCGTCGGCCAGCCCGGCCAGCGCAAGCAGTCGCGCCTGAACGAAGCCGCCCTGGCCGAGATCCCGGAGCCTGCACAAACCCAGGTCAGCGCCCGCAACAGCGACAGCTTCGACGCGCCGGTGCTGCTGGCCAGCCGCGACAGCGAGCCTGGCTTGCGCACGGCCAGCCGTGGTGCCGCCAGCAGCACAGCACCAGCACCTGTCGACCCGCGTGCCGCGATCCAGACCGAGCTGGACACCCTGCGTGAAGCCCGCAGCCCGCAGATCAAGCAAGGCGTGACCTTCCGTGGCAACGACAGCGAGTCGGGCCTGGGCAAGATCACCGATGTGGAGGCGCCGCTGGAAATCAGCGTGCCGTGGAACGATGACCGATTGGCGTTGCGTATTACGCCGGTGTCGTTGAATGCCGGTGGCGTGAGCAGCGAGCCGGCTGACCGCTTCCGCTTCGGCGGCTTCACCACCGAACAGATCGCCAATCTGGGCAATGCAGGCAGTCAGGAGCAGATAGCGCAGGCGGCTTCAGATCTGTTCTTTGGCAGCACCGGCAAACAGAAAGATACAGGCGTCGGTTTCGCCGTGGCTTACGAGAATCCATCACTGGGGCTTAAAAGCGATCTGGGCGTAAGCCCGGTCGGTTTCCTCTACAGCACGGCGGTCGGCGGCATCAGTCTGGATCGTTCCTTCAGCGAAGGCAGCAATTGGCGCTATGGCCTTAACCTGTCACGGCGCTCGGTGACCGACAGCCTGACCTCCTTCGCCGGTGCACGTGATGCGCGCAGTGGCCTTGAATGGGGCGGCGTAACCGCCAACGGTGGCCGCCTGCAGCTGGGTTATGACAACCAGCGCTACGGCGTCTATGGCTACGGCTCCTGGCACAAACTGGTGGGGCACAACGTCGACGACAATACCCGCACCGAACTGGGCAGCGGAATCTACTGGTACTTGCTGAACAACCAGGACAAGCGCCTGACCGCCGGCCTGAGCGTCACGGGCACCCAGTACGATGAAAACCAGAGCTTCTTCACCTACGGTCATGGCGGCTATTTCAGCCCGCAGAACTTCTTCTCGATCGCGATCCCGGTCAACTGGGCGCATCGCGGGCCTGACTGGAGCTACCAGGTCAATGGCTCGCTCGGCATGCAGCATATCGAGCAGGATGGCGCCCCGTATTTCCCCCGAGACGCGCGCCTGCAAGCAGCGTTTGACCAGGCTTCGCAGATTCTCGCCCAGAATGGCACGGACTTCCGTACCCGCTATGCATCGCAAAACAAGTCCGGCATCGGCTACTCACTCGGTGCCAGCGGCGAGTACCGACTGGGCGATGGTTTCTTCTTCGGCGGCACGCTGGGCGTGGACAACGCCCGCGACTATCAGCAATGGACCGGTGGCCTGTACCTGCGCTACCTGTTCGACGATGGCCACGGCGCCATGCCGTTGCCCGTCAACCCGTACCGTTCCCCTTATTCGAATTAAATTGCAGGAGTATCAACCATGGCTAGTTCACTTCTCGCCGGCCTGACCATTCTGATGATCGGCGACAGCCACCTGGCAACGCCCGACTACCTGATCAAGAGCCTGCACGACAACCTCGTGCAACAAGGCGCCCAGGTGCACTCGCTGGGTATCTGCGGCGCCAACGCCGGCGACTGGCTCAAAGCCACCCCCGGCACCTGCGGCGGTGCCGAGCGCCGTGGCATCGACAAGCCGGTGGTGCTGGGCACCAAGGCCGCCACCCAGCCGATCGGCGACCTGATCAAGGCCGACAAGCCTGACGTGGTGGTGGTGGTCATGGGCGACACCATGGCCAGCTACACCAAGCCGGCCTTCCCCAAGGCCTGGCTGTGGCAGCAGACCACCAGCTTTGCCAAGGAAATCGCCAACAGCGGCGCCAAGTGCGTGTGGGTCGGCCCGAACTGGGGCACCGAAGGCGGCAAGTACGGCAAGACCTACGCCCGTGTCGAGCTGACCTCCAAGTTCCTCGCCGCCAACGTGGCGCCGTGCGACTACATCGACTCGCTGAAGTTTTCCAAGCAGGGTGAATGGGCCACGGTCGACGGTCAGCACTTGACCGCCCCGGGCTACCTGACCTGGAGCAAGAAGATCAGCGAAGAGATCGTCAAGTCGCCGGTGGTGGTGGGTGTGAAGAAATGAAGACCGCCCTGCACGCTGCGCTGCTGGCCCTGCCCATCGCCTTGAGCGCGGGCCTGGCCCAGGCTGAAATCGCGCTGTACCCCACCGGCCCCAGCGAAGACTCGGCGTTCCTGCGCTTCGTCAACGCCGCACCCGGCACGCTGCAACTGGTGGCGGACGGTTCCAAGGCCAGCCTGCAGCTGGACGCCGCCAAACCGGTGTCGGCGTACCTGCCGGTACCGGCCGGCAAGGCGATCAAGGGCACCCTGAGCCGCGACGGCAAGACCTCGGCGCTGGACCTGAGCGTGGCGCCGGGCGAATTCGCCACGGTGTTCGCGCTGCAGGATGCCAGTGGCATCAAGCAACGCGTGGTGCGCGAGCAGCCCGACGACTTCAACGCGCTCAAGGCTTCGCTGGCCTTCGTCAACCTCGACCCCGCCTGCCAGGGCGCGAGCCTGCGCCCGGCCGGGCGTAACGCCGACCTGTTCAAGGACGCGCCAGAGGCCAGTGTGCAGCGCCGCTCGATCAACCCGGTGAAGCTCTCGGTGCAACTGGTGTGCGCCAACGCCAACGTCGGCAGCCCCGTGGACCTTGGCGAGCTCAAGGCCGGCGAGCGTTACAGCGTGCTGCTGTTGCCGAGCGCCAATGGCCCGCAACTGCTGACCGCAACGGACACGCTCTCCAACTGACCGGACGTCTTCACCACCATGGTATTCGCCTCACTCGAGTTCCTGACGCTGTTCCTGCCGATCTTCATGCTGGTGTATGCGCTGAGCCGTCCGGCCTGGCGCAACGGGGTGCTGCTGATCGGCAGCTGGTTGTTCTATGGCTGGCTGAGCCCGCTGTTCCTGCTGCTGCACATGGTGCTCACCGTGATCGCCTGGGTCGGCGGCCTGCTGGTCAACCGCAGCCATGAGGATTCGCGTGGGCGCATGCGCCTGCTGGTCGCACTGATCGTGCTCAACACCCTGGTGCTGTGCTGGTACAAGTACGCCAACATCCTGGCCGCCAACTACAACGAGCTGATCACCTACTACGGTGCCCTGCCGATGGAGTGGCAGCGCGTGGCGTTGCCGGCCGGGCTGTCGTTCATCGTGCTGCAGGCGATTTCCTACCTGGTCGACGTGCATCGCCACACCGTGCCGGTGGAGCGCAGCTTCGTCAATTTCGCCACCTATATCTCGATGTTCGGCCATTCGATTGCCGGCCCGATCATTCGCTACGACTGGGTACGCCGCGAACTCGAGCAGCGCTACTTCAACTGGCAGAACTTCTCCCTGGGCGCACGCCGCTTCATGATCGGCATGTGCATGAAAGTGCTGGTGGCCGACACCCTGTCACCGCTGGTGGACGTGGCCTTCCACCTGGACAACCCGTCGTTCCTGGATGCCTGGCTGGGCTGCCTGGCGTACTCGCTGCAGCTGTTCTTCGACTTTGCCGGCTACAGCTGCATGGCCATCGGCCTGGGCCTGATGCTGGGCTTCCACTTCCCCGAGAACTTCAACCGGCCGTACCTGGCCAGCAGCATCCAGGACTTCTGGCGGCGCTGGCACCTGTCGCTGTCGAGCTGGCTGCGCGACTACCTGTACATCGCCCTGGGCGGCAACCGCTACGGCACCTGGAACACCTACCGCAACCTGTTCCTGACCATGGCCATCGCCGGCCTGTGGCACGGTGGCGACAGCTGGAACTACCTGCTGTGGGGGTCGGCGCACGGTATCGCGCTGTGCATCGACCGGGCCTGGAGCCGTTCCAGCCTGCCGGCGGTGCCCAAGGTGCTGTCGCACACGCTGACGCTGCTGTTCGTGTGCCTGGCCTGGACCCTGTTCCGCGCACCGGACTTCGCTACCGCGGTGTCAATGTACGCCGGCCAGTTCGGCCTGCACGGCTTCGCCCTGGGCGAGGCGCTGGCGGCCACCGTACGGCCGGTGCATGGCCTGGCAGCGCTGCTGGGGGTAGTGTGTATCGTGTTGCCGATCTGGCAGGTGCGTGCAGAGCATCGCTTCGGCCACCGCACCTGGTTCGTGCAGGCTGCTGCGCTGTGGCCGGTGGCCGGCTTCCTGTTGTCGTTCGCACTGATCGCCAGCCGCGATTCGGTACCCTTCCTGTACTTCCAGTTCTGATGACGATGAAGACACCTCCTCCAAGCACGGCCCCTACTCCGCCCAGCGCCCTGGCCTTGCGCACCAGCCCGATCGCCGGCATCACCCTGGCGGTGTTCCTGGGTGCCGGCCTGCTCTCGTGTGGTTGGCTGGCGGCCAGCGGCAAGCTCGAACTGATGCCGGAAAAGCACCTGTCCAACGGCGACGTGCTGCACGGCGAAATCACCCACCGCATCGCCAAGGAACTGGCCAAGGCGCCGTTGCCGGGCCAGGCCGCCGACCTGGAACGTGCCGGCAGCTGGCTGGTGCTGGGCGATACCGGCCCGCGCGTGCGCCCGGGGTGTGCGCAGTGGCTGTTCCTGGCCGATGAGCTGAAGGTCAACCGGCATGCCGCCGACAATGCCAAGGCCAAGGCCGATGCGGTGATCGCGCTGCAACAGGGCTTGCAGCAACGCGGCATTCGCCTGCTGGTGAGCGTGGTGCCGGACAAGAGCCGCATCGCGGCCAGCGAGCTGTGCGGGCTGACCCGCCCCGGCCTATCGAACGCGCGCATCCAGCAATGGGCGCAGCTGCTCAAGGGCGCGGGCGTGACCACCCTTGACCTGACCGCCAGCTTGCAGCCACTGGGCGCCGAGGCATTCCTGCGTACCGACACCCACTGGAGCGAGACCGGCGCGCAGGCGGCGGCCCAGGCGATTGCCGAACAGGTCAAGCGCATGGGTTTGAGTGCCACGCCGAACAAAGCCTTCGACACCCACCAGGAGGCGCTGGCGCCACGCCCCGGCGACCTGGTGCGGCTGGCCGGCATCGACTGGCTGCCGGTGGCCCTGCAACCGCCACAGGAACAGGTTGCACCCACCGTCATTACCGAACGGGTGGAAGCCGCCAGCGGGTCGGCCGACAACCTCGACGACCTGTTCGGCGACGACAACCTGCCGAACGTGGCGCTGATCGGTACATCGTTCTCGCGCAACTCGAATTTCGTCGGCTTCCTGCAACGTGCCCTGGCGGCGCCGATCGGCAACTTTGCCAAGGATGGCGGCGAGTTCTCCGGTGCGGCCAAGGCCTACTTCGACAGCCCGGCGTTCAAGCAGACCCCGCCGCAACTGGTGATCTGGGAGATCCCCGAGCGCGACCTGCAAACACCGTATGCCGGCGACGTGCACCTGGACTGAAGCGCTGGCTCAGGCGCGCGCCTTGAGCCATTGCTGGCGCAGCGCCTGTGCCGCGGCATCGTCCTGCAGCACCCAGGGGTCGAGGGCAAACGCCACCACTTGCTCGGCCCCGGTGGTGCGCGCCCATTCCAACTGCTGCGCCACGCGTGGGTAGTCGGCCGAGCGTGCCTTGAAGTCGGTGCCATCGTTCTTTTCGGACGGCAGTTGCTCGAACAGCTCGACGATCACATCGAAGGGCATGCGCTGCCCGCGCAGCATGTCCAGCAGCGGCTCGATTGCCTTGAGGTTCGCCCACCCGGCCACGCCCACCCCATCCTGCACCATCGGGCGCAGGCGGGCCTGTTCGAGCAGGTGCTGCCACAGTTGCACCAGGTCGCCCTCGGTAGGCAATTTGCTGAAATAGGTAGAGATCGCAGGTACACCCTGGCCGGCTTGCTGCGATGCCTCGGACAGTGCTGCCAGCCACTGGGCCAGACGCTGCTGGGCAGTGCGCTCGGCCCAGTGGTATTGCTCGATTTCGTAGGGGATGTACCAGCCGGCGAATTGCGCATGCCGTGACCACGGCGACTCACTGATGTACCGGATGGCGTCTTGCAGAGAGCGCTCGAAGAATACCGCCTGGGCGGCGGCGTCACTGCCGAGCACCTTCCACCAGCCCTGGTCGCACGGCAAGCCGATGCGCACGCGCATGCCGTTGGCGCCGGCGGCATCGAGCAGGTGCTGCATCGAGGCGTCCGGCAGGCGCCACGCTGGTTCGCTGCCACCGTGCAGACCGACCCATTGCAACACCAGCTCGTGGCTGCCCAGCGCGTGCATGGCGGCCATGCGCGCCATCCAGTCGTCGCGGCCGAGCTGCAGGTGGCTTTGCCAGAGTTGCAGGAAGGTGGCGTCGATGTGGGGTTTGCGGCTGCAGGCGGTCAGCGGCAGCAACAACGCAAGCGCGGGGGCGCAGGCGACCAGGTGCAGAAACCGGCGCCGTTCACGAAAGGGTGTTGCTGGAGGGGTGGGCATGGGGACCTGTCAATCGTGACGTCATCGGCGTGGGACGCCCATGATAGCCACTCTGCCGAACGCCCGCTGCGCGAAAACGCGCAGCGGGCGTTCGGCACGGATTCAGGCGCGCTTGAGGTGATGCACCGAGTCCAGGGTGGTGAAGTGGTAGATGCCGTGCTGCTTCTCCAACAGGCAGCACCAGCCTTCAAGCTCACCGACTTGCACCACGAAGCTCATGGCGTCGATACCTGCCAGGCCAGCGGCCGCTTCGACAACCGTCTTCACGCGCTTCTCGACGGCAGCGTCATACACCAGTTTGTATGACTTTTCCCATATAGCACTGGCATTGGAAAACATTCTCCAGCCATCTTCCTTCAAGACTTTATGAAAGGCAGTGCGTTGAACGATACCGGTATTGGAGAGATCAAGCGACAACAGGCAGATCGTCATGATGAGTTCCCTCGACAGTAGTTTTTATCCCCTTGTAAACTAGCCAAAGAATCAGACCATGGCAATCGCACTTAGCCATCATTCACACCACTAAAACACTACAAGATCTTACTTAAACATATAATCATTCATCGCGAATGAGTGATCCTAGGAAAAGTATTACATGACGACCTGGCACTATCACTTCTTGTGAATAAACAGGGCCACTTTTTGAGCGGCCCTAATACGCCATCCACCTTCATGCACCAGAAGGCATTTTCAGAAGAAACTCACATGCGACAAACAAGGTTATTCTTTATGTTTAAACTTGGCAGATATAAACAGCAGACAGTCAGACGCCGGGTATCTTTTTATCGCTGTGTCGCCAACCGATACAGCTGTTATCTTTCAGGACCTCGAAGTCGTCCACCCAGGCGATCAGTGGATAAAATTTTCGCGGAATTTCTGACTATCGTGATGCACGATCCAGTCAAGCACTTTATAAGGCACATAAAGCCGCTGCCTGGCGCGGGAAATGGCGATATAGACGGCGCAGATCCGCTGATCGAATTCATAGACGTCCTTGAACATCAACGTGGTGAGCAACCCCGGAGTAAGGAGCACATGATCGAACTCCATACCTCCGGCCTCTTCGGCCCTCAGCAGCGTGCAGCTTTTGCCAACCTCGCCTACCAGCGTGCTCATCCCAGTTATATCTGCCACCCTGAACCCTTTTTCCAGCTCGGCCTCCACCCATAGGAACGATTCGTCGAACGGGTTCGCGGCGCGTACCTGCTCCCAATCCGTCCACTCGCTGAAATACGGATGTGCTGTTTCCTTGCCCTGTTGGTGAAAGCGCGGATTGAACAAACCGACGGCTGTGGTCATGAAGCGCCAAAGACTCTTCTGTGCCTGGCTGGAGTGGAAACTGAACGGGCATTTCAGGTCGCGCAACTGAATAGCCCACTTCATCGTGTCCCACAAGGAAGCCGTGAGTACGACGCAATTCTCTGGCGGCGTGAAGGCTTGCGGATATTCCTCAATACCAACGTCGGCATGGCGAGTACCTTCGAAAGGTTCCTTGGTTTTCCTTGAGTGCCTGGAAATCAAAGGGTTGATCAGGTGCTCGATGTTGCGCCCCGAGCGCACGGAGAAGCCGACCGTGCTCTTTCGGACCGTTCGCGCACGGGCGGCGACGTCGTTGTCTCCGTGCTGGTACTCGTCCCCCAAGGTCACCAGTACCTGACGCCCACGCTCCAGAATTTGAAGCAAGGAGGCCGGAACATCCTGGCTTTCGTCGACCAGCACATGCGAGTAACGAGGCGACACTACGCAACCTTCCAGGCTAGCGCGCTTGATCATCAGCAACACTTCGAAGCCCGTATGGCGACCCCATACAGGGTTGGCCTGAAGGTAAGTCCACAATCGGCTCGAATACTCCAGCAGCGCCAGTTCGTCGGCGACAGACAGGGGTTTGTGCAGGCGAGGCATGTGTTTGGCCGACAAGGTGTAATCCCTTGAACGGCAATAGAGCTCCAGCATTCTCAAGCAGATATCCATCGTCGCCAGTGCAGTGTGCGACCCCACCCCGATGATGTTCAGCTCCTGGGCGAGCAATTGTTTACTCGGCCCCGCTCCTGCATTTGCCGGATGAGTGATTCGTCGCTGAAGCAGTACCCATGCGAACTTGCGGAACGTACTGCAGGTCAGCTCGCGGCTATTGCTTTGCATGCGCTTGCGCAGGATGGCGAGTTTTTCCTCGGTGTGGGCCAGTACCAGCGTTTTCTCCGGTTGCAAGCATTCGACCAGCGCTCCCATCAGGTGGCTTTTACCGATCCCGGCGTAACCTTGCACATGCAGGTGCTCGTCCAGGTTGGCTCTGAACGTCCTGATCAGGTGATCCTGCGCACCGCTCAACCAGCGCTCGTCGTGGCTCAGGGTTACCAATTGCCGGCGGAAGGGATGATGATGGCGGGCGTGGCGATATTTGTATTCGACATCCCACTTGCCGCTGGGCAACAGATATTCCTGGGCGGCGACTTCATCGGCCAGCAGAAAGCGTAGCTTCGACTTCTTGATCGCATCGATGCCGAAGTAGAGTTTGCCGGGGTCGAACAAGCGCTTTGCTTCGGGCAGCAACTTTGTTGATGTCGGGCCAGGGGCGTCCGCCGCCCAATCCAGCAGTTTGACAAGAATTCGCTCAACGGCTGCCGGCGCGAGGTCCTTTTCCGCGACCTGTACAAGGTTCTGAATGACCAGCAGTGCGGCCAGCTCCGGATCTGTCAAAGCATCCAGTGCGTCCTTAGAGGCCTCGAGCAAGCGTGCACAGGTGTCTTCTGCGATGGGCAGGAACAATGGAGTGGAAAGATCAAAATGTTCCGGTTGCATATAACCCCGCTACTTAACGCTCAAGAAACATAACCCCACTCCTGGTCATGGATTTTATCGACTTCGAAGTGACTGAGGCAGTAGGAATGGATTGAGGGGTATCACTGTCGAGACTGGCGTTAGAATGCGGCAATGGACGCACCACCCAGGTGTACCTAAGCACTGTCACGTTTCGAGATTTTTGAGCGATAGATCCTCGAGAATTCAAGGACTTGCGTTATGGAGGCAACCCCACCAGCCACACCCCGGCACACAATGTTCCCGCTGTGGCTGCTCCCTTCCGGGCCTGACCAGGTTAACGGGTAATCGTTGCGGGGGGACCGATGGGGTCACCATAACGACGCTCGCCTGGCAGCGAGCGGGGCCATTGTACCGGTCTGACGCGAAGTTACAACCTCTGCGCCATGAAAAAACCATATGGGCTCAAGGACTTGTGATTTCCTCCAGCCCATCGCCCTGGATCACGCGGTGGATGAAGTGCAGCTTGGCCACCACCGGCGCACTCAGCACGAAGGGGTAGAAATCGGTCTGGCCCATGCTGCGCGACAGTTCGTTGAGCATCGCCGACAGCTCGACCCAGGCATTGATGAACGCCAGGAACGCCGGTGCCCCCGCATGCTCGGGCTGGTACAGGCTGCGTGCATCGAAGGGTGGGTAGTCCAGGTCCATGGCCGAGCCGTCCATGCCCAGCGCCAGCGCGGTGTCGACCGCGTCGGTCATGTGCAGGTAATGCGCCCAGGTCTCGGCCCAGTCTTCCCAGGGGTGCATGGTGGCGTAGGCGCTGACGTGGGCAGCGGCCCAGTCCAGCGGTGCACCCTGCTGATAGTGGCGCTCCATGGCCTGGGCATAGCTGGCGCGTTCGTCGCCGAACAGCCGGCGAAAATCTTCCAGCCAGGGGCTGTTGGCGACCAGCCTGTCCCAGTAGTAATGGCCGATCTCGTGACGCAGGTGGCCAAGCACGGTGCGGTAGGGTTCCTGCAACTGCACGCGCATTTGCTCGCGCCAGTCGTCGTCGGCTTCGCGGATGTCCAGGGTGATCAACCCACCGGCATGGCCGGTGGTGGGCGCGTTGCCGGCGATGTCGACGCCGATGAAGTCGAAGGCGATGCCCTCGCCGCCCGCAACCTGCTTGGGCTGGACCGGCAGGCCCAGGTGCAGCAGTTGCGCCACCAGGCGCCGCTTGGCAGTCTCCAGCTTGCGCCAGCGCAGGTGATTTTCGCTGAACGACAGGTCGGGGATGGTGCGGTTGAGGCGGCAGGCCAGGCAGAACGCGTGCGGGTCGTCAGCGTTCAGCAGCCAGTTGCAGGCGGCAGGCGTGTCGAGGTTGGCGCAGCGCTTGAGCGCGCCAAGTTCGGGCTGGCCGTCCAGGTGCCATTGGCCAGCAACAGGAGCGGGCAGCAAGGTGCCGATGTGGTGGGTGTCTGGCCAATAGCCCAGCGACGCCTGGCAGGCCAGGCACTGGCTGTTGCGAAAGAACACGGACTGCCCGCACTCGCATTGCCACACGCGCGTGCTGCGTCGCGCCTGGCCGACAAACGGCGCGGCGATACGCGCGACGAGCTGTTCGAAGAATGGGTACATGGGGCCACCTCCTGGCTGAGGCCTAGACTACACCATGTGTATGACAGGGCTGGGGCTATACCTGGACCGCGATGCCCTGCTCCGCCAGAAACGCCACAAACGCATCCTCATCCAGCACCTTGAGCCCCAACTCGTTGGCCTTGGCCAACTTGGAGCCAGCCCCCGGCCCCGCCACCACGCAATGGGTCTTGGCGGACACCGAGCCCGCCACCTTGGCGCCCAGGCTCTCCAGCTTGTCCTTGGCCACATCGCGGCTCATGCGCTCCAGCGAGCCGGTCAGCACCCAGGTCTGGCCCGCCAGCGGCAAGCCCTGCGCCACCTTTTTCTCGCTCTCCCAGTGCATGCCGAACGCACGCAACTGCGCTTCGACATCGCGCGCAAGCTGCTGGTTGGCCTCGATCAGGAAGAACTCGCGCACCGCGTCAGCCTGCTTGGCCGCCAGCGCCTGGCGCAAGTCGATGCCATCGGCCGCAATGATGCGCTCCAGCGTCTCAAGCTTGGCCACCAGCTTCTCGGCACCGGTCGGGCCCACCGAAGGAATGTCCAGCTTGGCCAGCATGCCCGCCAACGTGGTGCTGGCGGCGAATTCGGCCGCCAGCTCGCCCTCCTCCTGCAACTGCAAGCCACGCTCGAGCAACTGCTCGATGACCTTGCGGTTGTGGTCGTCTTCGAAGAAGTTGTGGATCTCGTGCGCCACTTCCAGGCCGATGTCCGGCAGGTAGGTCAGCACCTGCGGCAAGGCCACCATCACCCGCTGCAGCGACCCCAGCGAGCGCGCCAGCACCTTGGCGGTCTCCTCGCCTACATCCGGGATGCCAAGGGCGTAGATGAACCGTGCCAGGCTGGGGCGCTTGCTGTTGTCGATCGCTGCGAGCAGCTTGTTGCTGGAAACCTCGGCAAAACCTTCCAGGTCGACGATGTCTTCGAATTTCAAACGGTACAAATCTGCCGGCGAGGTGATCAGGCCTTCATCGACCAACTGCTCGACGCTCTTCTCGCCCAGCCCTTCGATGTCCATGGCACGCCGCGAGACGTAGTGAATGATCGCCTGCTTGAGCTGCGCACGGCACGCCAGGCGCCCCACGCAACGGTACACCGCACCCTCGCTGACGGTCTCCTTGCCCTTGCTGCGCTTGACCAGTTGCGTACGCTCTACCTGCGAACCGCACACCGGGCATTCGGTGGGGATGTGCACCGGGCGGGCGTCGGCCGGGCGGCGCTCGGTGACCACCTGCATCACCTGCGGGATCACGTCGCCGGCACGCCGAATGATCACGGTGTCGCCGATCATCACGCCCAGGCGCGCCACTTCATCCATGTTGTGCAAGGTGGCATTGGCCACGGTAACGCCGGCCACCTTGACCGGCTTGAGCCGCGCCACGGGGGTGACGGCGCCGGTACGGCCAACCTGGAACTCGACGTCGAGCACTTCGGTCAGCTCTTCCATGGCCGGGAACTTGTGCGCGATCGCCCAGCGCGGCTCGCGGGCCCGAAAGCCCAGTTCGCGTTGCGACGCCAGGCTGTTGACCTTGAACACCACGCCATCGATCTCGTAGGGCAAGGCGTTGCGCCGCTCGCCGATATCGCGGTAGTAGTCCAGGCACTCCTTGATGCCGGCGGCGTGGCGCAGCTCGCGGCTGATCGGCATGCCCCAGCCCTTGAGCTTCTCGAGAATGCCGATATGGGTGTCGCCTACCGGCTCGGAGACCTGCCCCAGGCCATAGCAGCAGAACTCCAGCGGACGGCTGGCGGTGATCTTCGAGTCCAGTTGGCGCAAGCTGCCGGCCGCGGCATTGCGCGGGTTGGCGAAGGTCTTGGCGCCGAGCGCGGCCTGGGCGGCATTCAAGCGTTCGAAGCCGTCCTTGCTCATGAACACTTCGCCGCGCACTTCCAGCACCGCCGGCCAGCCCGTGCCTTGCAACTTCAGCGGCACGTTGCGAATGGTGCGCACGTTGACGCTGATGTCTTCACCGGTGGTACCGTCGCCACGGGTGGCGCCCTGTACCAGCAGGCCGCCGCGGTACAGCAGGCTGACCGCCAGGCCGTCGAGCTTGGGTTCGCAGCTGTAGTCCACGGCGGCGCCCGCACCGAACAGGTCGCCGGCCGGCAGGTCGAGGCCCTCCACAACACGGCGGTCGAACTCGAGCAGGTCGGTTTCCTCGAAGGCGTTGCCCAGGCTGAGCATCGGCACTTCGTGACGAACCTGACTGAACGCCGACAGTGCTGCGCCCCCCACGCGCTGGGTGGGCGAGTCGGGCGTGACCAACTCGGGGTGCTCGGCTTCCAGGGCCTGCAGCTCACGGAACAGGCGATCGTATTCGGCGTCCGGCACGCTGGGCTCGTCGAGCACGTAGTAGCGGTAGTTGTGCTGGTCGAGTTCGGCGCGCAGTTCGAGGAGGCGGGTTTGGGCGTTCATCTAGGTCATCTCTTGCAAAGCAAAAGAGCAGCTCGGGGCTGCTCTTGGCGTTTTATTCCTCAGGGCTGCTGGGCAGCCTTCGCTGGCAAGCCAGCTCCCACAGGGTCGGGGCAACCTCTGTGGGCGTGTTCATTGCACTTAGCGCTTCTGGGTCAGCGCGCGGCGCTCGAATTCGACGATGCGCTGGCGGTAGTGCTCGATGGTCTGCGCGGTCATCACGCTGCGCTGGTCATCCTTGAGCTCACCGTTGAGTTCATGCGCCAGCTTGCGCGCCGCCGCTACCATCACGTCGAACGCCTGCTTGGGATGACGCGGGCCCGGCAGGCCGAGGAAGAAGCTCACCGCACGGGTGCTGAAATGGTCGATGTCGTCCAGGTCGAACACGCCCGGCTTGACCGCGTTGGCCATGGAGAACAGCACTTCGCCGTTGCCGGCCATGCTTTCGTGACGGTGGAAGATGTCCATTTCACCGAAACGCAGGCCGCTTTCCAGAATGTTCTGCAGCAACGCCGGGCCCTTGAAGCCACTTTCGTCACGGGAGATGACACTGATCACCAGCACTTCTTCGACCGGTGGCAGGTCTTTGCCTTCGCTGCTGCCAAAACCGGAATGCTTGGGGCTTTCGTCCGGGAAGTCATCGTCGGCATTGCCGAACAGGTCGGGCTCGCGCGGCTCTGCCGCCAGGTTAAGGTCGCCCTGCTGCGGTTCACTGCCACGCTTGTTGCGCCTGGACGCCTTGCCCACCTTCGGCTCGCGCTGCTCGCGGGCAGCACTCATCGACGGCAGGTCGTGCTCGTCGAGCTGCGGCTCCTTGTGGTCGTCAAGCACCCGCGGCGGGCCCAGCACTTCGGCGCTGGTCTCTTCGTCCGGCAGGTTGGAGAAGCTGCGGTCCAGACGGAATTTCAACTTGCCCTTGCCGCCGCGCATACGACGCCAGCCGTCAAAAAGAATGCCGGCAATGACTATGATGCCGATGACGATCAGCCACTCGCGCAGACCGATTTCCATGTAATCCCGTGCCTCTGTGAAAAATGCTGAAAAATAAAGGGTTTAAACCCCTTTAAAACGTGGCGCCAAGCCTATGTTCTGACAGGCGTTTTACCCACGCATAGAAAAATTTACATTAAGCTAGCACGACCAAAGATAACTTTACACCGTCTGTCGCAACTGACGGGGCTTTTGCTGCAAGATCGTGCGTCATATCCGTTTTTCAGGCGTCGACCATGGCCATCGCCTCCTCCACGTCCACCGCCACCAGGCGCGAGCACCCCGGCTCGTGCATGGTCACGCCCATCAGTTGATCGGCCATTTCCATGGCGATCTTGTTGTGGGTGATATAGATGAACTGTACGGTCTGACTCATCTCTTTGACCAAGCGCGCATAGCGTCCGACGTTGGCGTCGTCCAGTGGTGCATCGACCTCGTCGAGCATGCAGAACGGCGCCGGGTTCAATTTGAAAATGGCAAATACCAGCGCCAGGGCCGTCAGCGCCTTTTCACCGCCCGAGAGCAAATGAATGGTGCTGTTCTTCTTGCCCGGCGGGCGCGCCATGATCGTCACCCCTGTATCGAGTAGATCTTCGCCCGTCAGTTCCAGATAAGCGCTGCCACCGCCGAAAACTTTTGGGAAAAGTGCCTGCAATCCGGCATTTATCTGATCAAAGGTATCCTTGAAGCGGTTGCGGGTTTCCTTGTCGATCTTGCGAATCACGTTTTCGAGGGTGTCGAGGGCTTCTACCAGGTCGGCGTTCTGTGCATCCAGGTATTGCTTGCGCTCGGACTGCTGCTGGTATTCGTCGATGGCCGCCAGGTTGATCGCGCCCAGGCGCTGGATGCGTGCATCGATGCGCTCCAGCTCAAGCTCTGCCTCCTGCTCGCTGGCCTCGGACAGCAGAGTCGCCAGCACGCCCTCCAGGTCGTAGCCATCGGCCTGCAACTGCTCCTGCAAGGTCTTGCGTCGCACGCTCAGGCCCTGCCACTCCATGCGGTGCTGTTCCAGTTGGCCGCGCAGCAGCTGCGCCTGCTGCTCGGCGGCGCTGCGACGTTTTTCGGCCTCGCGCAGTTCACGGTCGGCCTCGTCCATGTGCAGGCGCGCCTGGCGCATTTCCTCGTCCACGCTCATGCGTTTTTCCAGCAACGCTTCGAGCATCAGGCGCAGCTCTTCGAGCGGCGCCTCGCCCTCTTCCAGGTTCAGGTTCAGCTGTTCGCGCTTTTCGTTCAGGCGCTCGGCCTGCAGTTCGAGGCGCTCCAGCGCCTGGCGGGTCGAATCGTGCTGGGCCCGCAGCGAACCCAGGCGCACCGCCAGCTGATGGGCGTGATCCTTGTGCTGGCGGGCCTCCTGGCGCACCCGATCGAGGCGTTCGCGCAGGTTGTCGCGCTGGGCCAGCAGGGCCTCGCGCTGCTCGGTGTCCTGGGCCATCAGGTCGAGCGCGTCCTGCAGGTGCAGGCGCGACTCGCCGAGGCTTTCATGCTCGATGGCGCGCTGCTCCAACAGCTCGGTCAATTCTTCTTCCAGGCGCTGACGGCGCAGCGTGAGCTGTTCGGCACGGGCCTTGCCGGCCGAGAGCCGGGCCTTGAGTTCACCTTGCTGGCGCGCTTCGTCCTGGGTACGACGGCGCAGTTGCTCGCGGCTGTCTTCGTGCACGCGCTGCTGCTCACGCCATGCCAGCAGTTGCTCTTCGAACAGTTCCAGCGCAGCTTCCTGTTCGAGGCGCTCAAGCCCCAGCCGCTCCAGCTCCTGACCGCGTGCCAGCACACCACCCTGGGCTTCGCTGGCACGGCTGACACGCAAGAAGTGCCGGCCCACCCAGTAGCCATCGCGGCTGATCAGGCTTTCGCCATCGGCCAACTGAGCGCGCAAGGCCAGCGCCTGCTCCAGGCTGTCGACCGGTGTTACCTGGCCCAGCCACGGCGCCAGGTCGACATGGCCCTGCACCTTGTCCAGCAGGCTGCCGGGCAAGCGCTTGCCACCACCGGCGGGCTGCAGCAGGCGCAGCTCGCCCTGAGTGAAGCCAGACAGCGCCAACCCGGCAAAATCGTCCACCAGCACCGCTTGCAGGTCGGCGCCCAGCACGGTCTCTACCGCCAGTTCCCAACCCGGCTCGACACGCAGGCCTTCGGCCAGCCGCGGATGCTGCTCCAGGCCCTGTTCACGCAGCCACTCACCGGTGCCGCTGCCGGGGTCCAGCGCAGCCTGCTGCAAGGCCTCCAGCGAGGCCAGGCGCCCGCCCAGGCGCTGCAACTCGCCCTGGGCCTGCTGCTGGGCCTGGGTGGCCTGCTGCAATTGCTCGCGCAGCGCATCCAGGCGCTCGACCACCTGCTGCTCTTCCAGGTGCAGCTCGTCCAGCAGCCGTTCGCTGCTGGCCAGTTGTTCGTTCAGTTCCAGGATCGCCGCGTCTTCAGGGTCGGCGCTCAGCTGATCACGCTCTTCGCCCAGCTTGCGCTGACGCTCCGATACCCGCTCCAGGCTCTGCTCCAGTTGCTGGATGCGCGACTGCTGCACTTCGGCCTGGCGGCGCGGTTCGGCCGAACGTGTATTGAAGGTGTCCCACTGCTCCTGCCACCCGTGCATGGTGGTCTCGGCTTCTTCGAGGGTCGCCGAGGCCTCCTCGGCGGCGGCCAGCGACATTTCCTGCTCGGGGGCAATCATCTCCAGCTCTTCGCCCAGCGTCGCCAGCAGCGTGCGGTCGTGGCCCAGGTGCGACTCGGTTTCCAGCCGCGCGCGCTCGGCCTCCTTGAAGTCATCCTGCAGCTGGCGCAGGCGCTGCTGGCCGTGCTGGATGTTCTGCTCGACCCGGGCGATATCGCCGCCGACCGAATAGAAGCGCCCCTGCACCAGGTTGAAGCGCTCTGACAGTTCATGGTGCCCGTCGCGCAGGCGCTCGATGCTCGCATCGGCATTGCGCTGCTCGGCCACCAGCGCCTCGAAGGCCACTTCCTGGTCGCCGATGATCGCCTCGCGCTGACCGACCTGATCGTTCAGGGCACGCCAGCGCAACGCCGCCAGCTGCGCCTTGAGCTGGCGCTCCTCGGCCTTGTATTCCTTGTACCGCTCGGCGGCCTGGGCCTGGCGATGCAGGCGTTCGAGCTGGCGCTCGAGCTCTTCGCGCAGGTCGGTCAGGCGCTCGAGGTTCTCGTGGGTACGGCGGATGCGGTTCTCGGTCTCGCGGCGGCGCTCCTTGTACTTGGAGATGCCCGCAGCCTCTTCGATGAAGTTGCGCAGCTCTTCGGGCTTGGCCTCGATCAGCTTGGAGATCATGCCCTGCTCGATGATCGAATAGCTGCGCGGGCCCAGGCCGGTGCCGAGGAAGATATCGGTGATGTCGCGTCGCCGGCACTTGGTGCCGTTGAGGTAATAGGTGTTCTGCGCGTCGCGGGTCACCTTGCGCCGTATGGAGATCTCGGCGTAGGCGGCATATTCGCCCACCAGGGTGTTGTCACTGTTGTCGAACACCAGCTCGATGCTGGCCTGACTGACCGGCTTGCGGCTGGTGGAACCGTTGAAGATGACGTCGGTCATCGACTCGCCACGCAGGTTCTTGGCCGAGCTTTCGCCCATCACCCAGCGCACCGCATCGATGATGTTGGACTTGCCGCAGCCATTGGGGCCGACCACGGCCGCCATGTTGCTGGGAAAGTTGACGGTGGTGGGGTCGACGAACGACTTGAACCCCGCCAGGCGAATGCACTTGAGGCGCATGCTCAGTCAGCGACCAGGGACGACAGCACCAGCGTGCAACTGCGCTCGCAATACACCGTGAGCACCTCGCGGATACGCGGCAGATCGCCCGCCACGACGGCTTCGAGCAACTGCGCAAACAGCACCAGGAAGTCTTCCATGTTGGCCTTGCGCTGGTCCAGCGCCAGGTAATAGGTGCGGCTCATGGCCGGTTGCAGGTTTTCGACGGTTTCCTGCAGGTACGGATTGTTGGCGAACGGATACGCCGCGCGCATCACGGCGAAGCTGTCTTCGACGAATGCCTTGATGTCCTGTTGCGCGCAGGCCGCCTGCAGGCGCTGCTGGATCACCAGGAACGGCGCCAGCTCTGCATCGGTGCGGCGGCTGGCAGCCACGGCGTTGCCCAGCAGGATGTACAGTTCGCTCATCAGTGTGCACAGGCTGCGCACGTTGTGCTCGTTGAGGGCCGTGACCTGGGCGCCGCGCCGCGGCAGGATGGTGACCAGGTGGCGCCGCTCGAGGATCAGCAATGCCTCGCGCACCGAACCGCGGCTGACATTCAGTGCCTGGGTGACCTTCTGCTCCTGGATGCGCTCGGCAGGTTTGAGCTCACCGCGGATGATCCGCTCGGCCAGGTAGTGGGCAATTTGCTCGGAGAGGCTGTCCGGCGCCTTGAACGTCATGGTTTTCCTTCAAAATCATTGAACTGTGTACAAGCGGCGATTGTAGCGCACTTGCCCGCCCCTCGCGCAGGGGCTGGGGCGGCTAAGTTGGCACGATTGAAGCAAAACAATCGTGACCTGAACGGGGTTCTATGCTGGAAAGAGAGGTGAAGTGAAGTCGACGGGATCGACACGCGGCAAAAGCTGACCCTTAGGTCAGAAAATCATTGACCAAAAAGTCAACTCTGCATACAGTCGCTTGCAGTCCGCTCAACAACAATAATTCGCTTGTGAGGCCTTCCGTGATCCAGTTTCTACTTAACCAGGAGCTGCGCAGTGAGCATGCCCTGGACCCCAACCTGACGGTACTCGAGTACCTGCGCGAGCACCTGGGCAAGCCCGGCACCAAGGAAGGCTGCGCCAGCGGCGACTGCGGCGCGTGCACCGTGGTGGTCGGCGAACTCGCCACGGGCGCGGATGGCCAGGAGCACCTGCGCTACCGCAGCCTCAACTCGTGCCTGACGTTCGTCTCGTCACTGCACGGCAAGCAACTGATCAGCGTCGAAGGGCTCAAGCATCAGGGCAAGTTGCACAGCGTGCAGCAGGCCATGGTCGATTGCCATGGCTCGCAATGCGGGTTCTGCACGCCGGGCTTCGTGATGTCGCTGTTTGCCCTGCAGAAGAACAGCGATGCGCCCGACCTGCACCAGGCCCAGGAAGCCCTGGCCGGCAACCTGTGCCGCTGCACCGGCTACCGCCCGATCCTGGCCGCCGCCGAGCAGGCCTGCTGCCAGTCGGTGCCAGACCAGTTCGATACGGCCCAGGCGCAGACCATCGCCCGCCTCAAGGCCATTGCGCCCACCGAAACCGGCGAGCTCAACAGCGGTGACAAGCGCTGCCTGGTGCCGCTGACCGTGGCCGACCTGGCCGACCTGTACGGGTCGCACCCCGAGGCCCGGCTGCTGGCCGGCGGCACCGACCTGGCACTGGAGGTGACGCAGTTCCACAAGACCCTGCCGGTGATGATCTACGTGGGCAACGTGGCCGAGATGAAGCGCGTCGACAGCTTCGACGACCGCCTAGAGATCGGCGCTGCCACCGCCCTCACCGACTGCTACGACGTGCTGAGCCGTGAGTACCCCGATTTCGGCGAGTTGCTGCACCGCTTCGCCTCGCTGCAGATCCGCAACCAGGGCACCCTGGGCGGCAACATCGGCAATGCCTCGCCGATTGGCGACTCGCCGCCCCTGCTGATCGCGCTCGGTGCGCAGATCGTGCTGCGCCGGGGCCAGAGCACCCGCACCCTGGCCCTGGAAGACTACTTCATCGATTACCGCATCACCGCGCGCCAGGAGAGCGAGTTCATCGAGAAGATCATCGTGCCACGCGCCAACCTGGCCTGGGCGTTCCGCGCCTACAAGGTGTCCAAGCGCCTGGACGACGACATTTCGGCGGTATGCGCCGCGTTCAACCTGCGCATCGACAATGGCGTGGTGGCCGACGCACGTATCGCCTTCGGCGGCATGGCAGCCATCCCCAAACGTGCCAGGGCGTGCGAAACCGCCCTGCTCGGCAAGCCGTTCAACCAGGCCGCCATCGAACGCGCCTGCCTGGCGCTGGGCGAGGACTTCACACCGCTGTCGGACTTCAGGGCCAGCAAGGAATACCGCCTGCTGGGTGCGCAGAACCTGCTGCGCAAGTACTTCATCGAACTGCAAACGCCGCACATCGAAACCCGGGTGACCGCCTATGTCTAACCATCCTCATGTCGCCAAGAGCCAGGCCGAGCTCGCCGAACTGTTCGCCCAGGGCCTGACCAGCGGGGTCGGGCGCAGCGTCAGGCACGACAGCGCCGACAAGCATGTGTCGGGCGAAGCCGTGTACATCGATGACCGCCTGGAGTTTCCCAACCAGTTGCACGTGTATGCACGCCTGTCCGACCGCGCCCACGCGCGGGTGCTGAGCATCGACACCGCACCGTGCTACGCCATCGAAGGCGTACGCATCGTCATTACCCACGAAGACATCCCGGGCCTGAAGGACATCGGCCCGCTGCTGCCGGGCGACCCGCTGCTGGCCATCGACACGGTGGAGTTCGTCGGCCAGCCGGTGCTCGCCGTGGCCGCCTGCGACCTGGACACCGCACGCCGTGCGGCGATGGCCGCAATCATCGCGTACGAAGACCTGGAGCCGGTGCTGGACGTGGTCGAGGCGCTGCGCAAGAAGCACTTCGTGCTCGACAGTCACACCCACCAGCGCGGCGACTCGGTCACCGCCCTGGCCAGTGCTCCGCACCGGGTGCAAGGCACCCTGCACATCGGTGGCCAGGAGCACTTCTACCTCGAAACCCAGATTTCCTCGGTGATGCCCACCGAAGATGGCGGCATGCTCGTGTTCTGCTCCACGCAGAACCCCACCGAGGTGCAGAAGCTGGTGGCCGAAGTGCTCGACGTGCCGATGAACAAGATCGTGGTCGACATGCGTCGCATGGGCGGCGGCTTTGGCGGCAAGGAAACCCAGGCCGCCAGCCCGGCCTGCCTGTGCGCGGTGATTGCGCGCCTGACCGGGCAGCCGACCAAGATGCGCCTGCCGCGGGTCGAGGACATGCTGATGACCGGCAAGCGCCACCCGTTCTACATCGAGTACGACGTGGGCTTCGACGACAGCGGCCGGCTGCACGGCATCAACCTGGAACTGGCCGGCAACTGCGGCTGCTCGCCGGACCTGTCCGCGTCGATCGTGGACCGCGCGATGTTCCACTCCGACAACGCCTATTACCTGGGCGATGCCACCGTCAACGGCCACCGCTGCAAGACCAACACCGCGTCCAACACCGCCTACCGCGGCTTTGGCGGGCCGCAGGGCATGGTTGCCATCGAAGAGGTGATGGACCGTATCGCCCGCCACCTGGCGCTCGACCCGCTGGCAGTGCGCAAGGCCAACTACTACGGCAAGACCGAGCGCAACGTCACCCACTACTACCAGACCGTCGAGCACAACATGCTCGAAGAGATCACCGCCGAGCTGGAAGCCAGCAGCGACTACCAGCAACGGCGCGAGTCGATCCGTCGCTTCAACGCCAACAGCCCGGTGCTGAAAAAGGGCCTGGCGCTTACCCCGGTCAAGTTCGGCATCTCGTTCACCGCAAGCTTCCTCAACCAGGCCGGTGCGCTGGTGCACATCTACACCGACGGCAGTATCCACCTGAACCACGGTGGCACCGAGATGGGCCAGGGCCTGAACACCAAGGTGGCGCAAGTGGTGGCGGAGGTGTTCCAGGTGGACTTCTCGCGCATCCAGATCACTGCGACCAATACCGACAAGGTGCCCAACACCTCGCCGACCGCCGCCTCCAGCGGCGCCGACCTGAACGGCAAGGCCGCGCAGAATGCGGCCGAAATACTCAAGCAGCGCCTGGTCGAATTCGCCGCGCGCCAGTTCAAGGTCAGCGAGGAGGACGTGGAATTTCGCAATGGGCACGTGCGCGTGCGCGACCAGATCCTCACCTTCGAGGCGCTGGTGCAGCAGGCGTATTTCGCCCAGGTATCGCTGTCCAGCACCGGCTTCTACAAGACCCCGAAAATCTACTACGACCGCAGCCAGGCGCGTGGCCGTCCGTTCTACTACTTCGCCTTCGGTGCGGCCTGCGCCGAGGTGATCGTCGACACCCTGACGGGCGAGTACAAGATGCTGCGCACCGACATCCTGCATGACGTGGGTGCCTCGCTGAACCCGGCCATCGACATCGGCCAGGTGGAAGGCGGGTTCATCCAGGGCATGGGCTGGCTGACCACCGAGGAACTGGTGTGGAACGCCAAGGGCAAGCTGATGACCAACGGCCCGGCCAGCTACAAGATCCCGGCCGTGGCGGACATGCCGGTGGACCTGCGGGTCAAGCTGGTGGAGAACCGCAAGAACCCGGAAGACACGGTGTTCCATTCCAAGGCCGTGGGTGAGCCGCCGTTCATGCTGGGGATTGCGCCGTGGTGCGCGATCAAGGATGCGGTGGCGAGCCTGGCGGACTATCGCGAGCAGCCGCAGATCGATGCACCGGCAACGCCGGAGCGGGTGCTGTGGGGGTGCGAGCAGATGCGCAAGGGGGTGGCGGACCGGGTAGCGGCTGCCGAGGTAGAGACAGTTACACCGTGAGTGCCGCCTTCGCTGGCAAGCCAGCTCCCACAGCCGCAAAACCTGTGGGAGCCTTGCTAGCGAAGCCGTCAGTTGACCAGTTGCAGGCGCGGTTTGGGAAACAGGTTGTCGAGGGTCTCGAGCAGGCGCACGTGGTAGATCGGCTTGCGAAACAGGTCCAGCACCTGCAGGCGCAG
>NZ_JAHTBI010000064.1 GCF_019168305.1 Pseudomonas aegrilactucae | reverse complement strand
GGGTTTATGGATCGCACTCGATGATGCGTCCCAACGCCAGTGTTGAAAAAGTGTATCTGTACCCAAAGCCGGTCGATTTCCGAAAATCCATTGACGGCCTGGCGGCCTTGGGCGAACTGGATATCAAGGTAGCTGTGTTCGACCCGGTACTTTTTGTTTTCCTGAATCGCCACCGCAATCGCGTCAAAGTGCTGTATTGGGAGCGCAACGGCTTTTGCCTTTGGCTCAAGCGCCTCGAGTCCGAGCGTTTCAAAACTTCACCCGATGAACTCAACGAAGCAATCGTGCTGACGGTGCAAGAACTGAACTGGTTACTGGACGGATTTGATCTGTGGCGCAACCGTCCGCACAAGGTTTTGACTCCAAGATTTGTTGCCTGACGGGTATAATCCAGGGCATGCGACCCTTGCCCGAAGACCTTCCTGATGACCCTGTTCTGCTCAAGAAAATGTTGCTTGAGGCATTCAGCCGCCAGGACGTAACCGCAGAAGCATACGAGACTCACATCGTTGATCTGAAAGAACAGATCAAGCTGTTGCGTGACCGTATATTCGGTCGTAAATCTGAACAGACCGCAGAGCCCAACACGCCGCAACTGGCGCTGTTCAATGAGCCCGAAAGCGAGCCTATGCTTGCGGTCGGCGATGCTGACGAGGAAGTCGTTACTCCTGCGCCACGCCGTGGCAAACGCAAGCCACTGTCGGCTGATCTGCCACGCATTGAAGTCATCCACGAGCTGTCCGAACACGAACTGACCTGTGCCTGCGGTTGCCGCAAGCATGTCATCAGCGAAGAAACCAGCGAGCAGCTGGATATCGTGCCGATGCAGATTCGGGTGATCAAACATATCCGCAAAGTCTACGGCTGCCGCAGTTGTGAGTCGGCCCCGGTCACTGCCGACAAACCTGGGCAGTTGATCGAAAAGAGCATGGCCAGCCCGAGCGTGTTGGCCATGCTGCTCACCACCAAGTATGTCGACGGCTTGCCGCTCCATCGTTTTGAAACGGTGCTAAGCCGACATGGCATAGAAATCCCGCGCCAAACGTTGGCCCGCTGGATTATCCAGTGCGGCGAGTATTTGCAGCCGCTGTTAAATCTGATGCGTGATCGATTGCTGGAAAGCCCGGTCATCCACTGTGATGAAACCCGCGTCCAGGTGCTTAAAGAACCGGATCGAGACCCGACCAGCCAATCGTGGATGTGGGTGCAGGCCAGCGGGCCACCGGATCGAAAAGTCGTGCTGTTTGACTATTCTTCCAGCCGCGCGCAGGACGTGCCGCTGCGCCTGCTGGAAAGTTATCGCGGCTATGTGATGACTGATGATTACGCGGGCTATAACGCGCTGGCGTTGCAACCGGGCGTGGAGCGCCTGGCGTGCATGGCCCATGCGCGGCGCAAATTTGTCGAAGCACAGAAAGTGCAACCCAAGGGCAAGACCGGACGTGCCGATATCGCGCTGACGATGATCAACAAGCTGTACGGCGTCGAGCGTGAACTGAAGGATGGCAGCGACGATCAGCGATTTATCGGTCGTCAGGAAAAAAGCCTGCCGATCCTGGCTCAGTTGAAAAGTTGGCTGGATAAAACTCAGTCCCAAGTGACGCCGCAAAGCGTGCTGGGCAAGGCGGTTAATTATCTGGCGAGCAACTGGAGTCGGCTGGAGCGTTATACGGAGGCTGGTTTTTTACCGATCGACAACAATGCCGCCGAAAGAGCGATAAAACCGTTTGTTATCGGGCGCAAAGCCTGGCTGTTCAGCGATACGCCCAAGGGCGCCACCGCCAGCGCACAGATCTATAGCTTGGTCGAGACCGCCAAGGTCAACGGCCAGGAGCCCTATACGTGGCTGCACCACGTACTGGAGCGGCTGCCACTTGCGCAGTCGGTGGTCGACTACGAGGCGTTGCTGCCGTGGAACTGCTCACTGGAGATGCCACGGTAAAACAAAGTCGAACTCCTGGGCAGGTGGGGTTCGTGGATCGCATACGATGCACCCGTCATCCAGCTGCGCTCGATGAAGCGCATGCCCAAACCTGGGTTACCGAGGCTATTTGATCGGCGTAAACACCGGCAGGGCAATATCATCGAGCGCGTGCTCGGCTGGATGAAAGAAAACCGTCGAATCATGACACACTTCGACAAGCTCGCGAAAAGCTATGCCTCCATGGTTTCACTGGCTTGTTCTATGCGGTTTATGCAACATCTCTTTTCGTACAGAGCCTAGTCGAATAAAGGTGCAGGTAAGGGCTGATATCGACCCAGCAAATCCTTAAGCCAATCCACACCATATGCCACCGACCCATCAATATTTGAGTTCAAGACGCACCACTGTTTCTTTAGGTAAGTTACCCAGGATGAGTCATTTTGTTCGGCTGCATTAGTTTCAGCTTCAATCCATAACTGCACAGCTTTTTTTTGCGCGATCACGTTCGCTTGAGCTTGGTGAGTTTGATTGCAAAGTCTGCAAATAGCGCCAGAGTCGGGTCTCCAGCGGAAACTCTTGCTGAGCGGAAGATTCACAACTGTCGAGCACATCGGCATCCCACTCATTTCTCGCGATCGCGTGTTGTAAGGCTTGCGGCAGGGGCAACACCCGCTCAACCGATATCGCATCGTCAGCGGCGGGAGCATAAACCCCTTCCATAGCTGACGCTGCAGCCCAAGAGCGAAGCGACTCAGCGAATGCGCGCCAAGCAGGGTCAATCTCGGGCGTGAACGTTTGAATACTCGCTGTTTCGCCATCCTCAAGAATAGGTGATAGACCTTCTATTTCGGACTTCTGACGACGTTGCAATTCCCGCAGATAGCCTTCGAATCTACTATTCTCTGGATCGCGGTAAACACAACGTTGCAAATGGTCAATAGCAGTTTGTATATCATTCGGTCCATTACGCCTGGCATAGGCTGAAGCCAGCAGTAACGAACAAGAAGGATCTACTGAGTCAATACGCAAACCTTCTTCAGCAAAATGAAGTGCTTGAGACCAGTCCTCGCGACTAATGGCTAACTGAGATAAAGTTGAATACGCATAAAGATTATTAGGATCCATCTTGAGTACTTGCTGCAACAGGTTATTAGCTTGAATGAGATCCTCAGAATTTCTGGAGACCAACAACAAACGAGCTAATTCTAGACGGCAGTGCACATTGTCTGGAAAGCGTCGTGTCATTTCCCAAAGCACCCACTGTGCACGTTGTGGTTGATCTACCTTACGCAAGACCAACTCCCACAACATCCATCGCCTCGGTTCGTCAGGATCCAATCGCAAGGCCAAGTGAACCCACTGGAAAAGGCGAGCCTGAACTTCCGGATCTCGAATAGAATATTTATCGCAAAAAGCGCGCGCACACCTATCTAGTACACGTACAAAATAGTATGCATCACCCGATTTATGCAGAAAATATTCATGGGAGCTAATCTCTCGCTGGACAATACTCCAAGCTTGCGACAAGCTTGTGGATCGCTTAATGGCTCTAATGCTTTCGTCAGTATCTTCGGGTCGGCCAGGCGGTTGTAGTCTGAAAGCATTAGCCGGAATACGACTTATATAGTTTTGCGACCTGGAAGAACTTGACATTCCCAACATGCTTAGAACTGACAAAAGCTTATCATCACCAAGCTGAGCAAGAGTTTCGGTTAAGAATACAACATAGCTGGAAGAACTAAGACTTGGGTTACGAGTTATGACTCCCCGCAATGCGTGCGCCATTTCCTCTAGAGCACACACACCAAGGCTCCTACGGCGTAGGTAGCGGCTGATAAGAGCTTGTATTTGCAAACGTATATTGCGCAAACTATCGTCTTCTGAAAGCGGCAACTTCGCTAAAGCCAATAAACCCAAATTTAGATAGCGCACTGACCGAGTTCTACCGGCCTCTGTCACGAACGATTGCCAATAAAACTGCAATTGGTCGTCCGCCTGCTGGGCGGCTAGAACTTGCCAATAGTCATACTCTGGATCGCGAAAAGCTGAAATAGTGAGCGAGCGCAGCCACTGCAGCCACTTGATACGGTTTTCCTGCAACGCGGTAAGGGTATTAGGTAACACGAAAAACAACGGCAGTTGAAGTGCTTCGCATACCTGAGCTACATAGGCGCCGAGCTTCCTCGCAGGTGGCAATGGTGCTTCGCACTGCACCCGAAGCCAGGCGGACAAACCGATATCTAAATGCGCAGAAAGGTCAGCATTAGTTTTCGCATCAATTAAACCCGAAGAAGGTTCTCCAAGTAATGCACGCGATAGAATACGGCTGCTACGAGGCAATACTGCCAGCAGGAAGTCGTGTGGCGATGCGCGCTCGAAAGGAACGATGTCTGCGGAACCACGCAGCAAGTCTGTTACAGCCTGAAGAGGCGATTGGCGCAAGTCTTCCGCCCATTGATGCCATGTCATGCTAGTACCTCGCCAAAAGCACTGCAACCGGATAAGCGCTGAAGCCCCTGCACATGAAGATTACGCGCCGTGAAAATATCCTCATCCTTCGTAAGTGCATGCTCACAAGTTATAAAACCAAGAGCCTTAATATGTCTTGGATGATACTGAATGGGGAAAGTTAACAGTTCAGGAGTAAAGGTATCGGGAATAACCATATCACTTGCCAAATCCAGGGTATAACCGTAACTTTTCCCGCCGGGATGCAGCGGTGCGGGGATAAATGCTGCGGACATTTCCGAATCCAAAACGGTAGGGCGGGTAAAGCTTGCGACGGCTCCTTTCCTATTAGCAGCTGAGCGCGCGTCGCGCACCTCGTCCATTGTGTAACACATCAAGGCAACGGGAAGTGATTTTCCCACCGTGCTTGGCCAATGAGTCAACCCCAGCCGATCACGCAGGATGTGGGCCCAATCCTCCTTTACTAATTTATCTAAGTCCCCACCAAAATCGTTTAGAAAAGTTGCGAACAATGGACGAACTTGCGTTCGCTGAGCGTTCCATTGAGTTACAAATTCTGTGCGGAGAGCCTCATCGTTATCGGTCAATTTGTCCTTACGTAAATCTCTCTGCGAACGAAAGAAGCGCTGCCAAAAATCGTTGGCAACTTCAGAGATTAAAGTATTTTCAAATAAATAACCTAGCGACTCCAGGCGCAACAAGTAGGTATTATCAAGATTTTCATTCAAATGTGCCTGACTATTTACAGCCATAAAACACTCAGGAGCTCTCGGAAAATCTTGGGGCATATGCACGAATGAACCAAGATAGCTTTTGTGTTCCGCTCTCCAGTCTGAGTGCGTGGCTACATCTCCGACATAAACATTGTACTCTTTCGCACGCTCATCGGAGACGGCCTTCTCCCACCGAACGTTGGCGACCGCACATCGAGTACCCACACCTGCGGGGACTGCTGCTTCATCTGAAGCTAGGAATTCGAGACCAGGGTTAAGGTTCATAAACGCAGAACGTACCTTGAACGGCTTGAAAATCGCGCTAGCGCAGCGCCCCATATGTAGTGGGAATGCGCCTCTGTGCGTCCTAGCACTCGTTAGATGGCTCCGTAACGAACCATGATCAGCTTAGCAGTATAGACCTCACGTCCGCCCGCGTGTGAGTGTAGCGATAATTCGCCTCCAACCGGACGCCGATGAAATTCTCTTCCATACCGACGGTTCGATCACAAGCTGGTTCGAGCTCGCTTCGCATAGCTTCCAGCCCACAGCGGCAAGCTCGCCGAGTGCCTTACGTGCTGTCTGGCGGCGCTTTTTAATCGCGTTGACATTAATGACTTCTTCCGGCCAGACATAGCCACAAAGAGTATCCAGAGCTATCCGCCCCGACTTGCCGGAGTCGACCCAGCCGCAGAGTCGTTGATGAAGTAGACGAGCGGGATCAGTCTGTAGTGACCTAACTTCGGCCATATCTATACGAATGTGCTGTCCGCCCATGACAGCACGGGCCCCC
>NZ_JAHTBI010000063.1 GCF_019168305.1 Pseudomonas aegrilactucae | reverse complement strand
TTTTTGCCCTCACCTCAACATTCAGGCTTGCCGGCGGTAAAGCGTCGCGCCGGGTTCACCGCCGCATCGAACTCGCGCAGCGCCTTGGCGCCGATCAGCAACGGGTAGTTGAAGCTGCTGCGGTCGGTCAGGTTGACCTCCACGGTGCGCTTCACATTGCCCAGGCACAGCTCCAGGTCCACCACCGGGCGCTTGGCGGGGTCGGGCGCCTCGCCCTCCTCGTCCTCATCGGCACGGCTCTTGATCTTGCTGATACGCGCGACCTTGTGTTCATACATCTTGCCATCGGCATCCTTGGTCGCCAGGCGAAAACGTACCCAGTCCTCACCGTCACGCTTGAAGCGCTCGATGTCCTTGGCCGACAGCGAGGCGGTCAACGCTCCAGTGTCCATCTTGGCCTTCAGGGTCTGGCCGATCTCGGGCAAGCCAATGTACTCGTAACGGCCATACAGGGTCGGCTCGGCGGCCATCACCGGCAAGGCCAACAGGGAAAGCAGTGCTAATACAGGTTTCACCGGTTCGGCTTCCTTGAAAAAAGACAGTGTTTAGACTGGCGAAGCAGCATAGGTTCGCCGCAACAGGGTATTCAACACAATGTGAAACATTTGTCGGGCCCACGCCGGCGCGAAGGTTTGGCCTCAGCCAAAAGCCTGCTTATCATGACCAGCCGCCTACCTGGAAATCAGAGCTTTCTTATGCGCCGCCTGCTGACCGGCAGTCTTGTGACTCTGCTGTTACTGCTCAATACCCTGGTGCTGATCGGCCCGCTGCTGGCCTTCGCCCTGCTCAAGCTGGTGCTGCCCGGCCGTTACCGTGACCTGGCTTCGCGGGCGGTGATGTGGTTCGCCGAAACCTGGGCCGAGGTCGACAAGCTGATCTTCGCCCTGTGCATTCCCACCCGCTGGGTGGTGCACGGCGCCGCCGAACTGCGCCTGGACACCTCCTACCTGATGGTCAGCAACCATCAGAGCTGGGTCGACATTCCGGCGCTGATCCAGGTGTTCAACCGACGCATTCCATTCTTCAAGTTCTTCCTGAAAAAGGAACTGATCTGGGTACCCCTGCTGGGCCTGGCCTGGTGGGCGCTGGACTACCCGTTCATGAAGCGCTACAGCAAGGCATTCCTCGACCGGCACCCGGAGTTCAAGGGCCAGGACCTGGCCATCACCAGGGCGGCCTGCGAGCTGTTCAAGCGCCAGCCGGTAACGGTGGTCAACTACCTTGAGGGCACGCGCTTCACCCAGGCCAAGCGCGCCGCCCAGGGCTCACCCTTCAGACACCTGCTCAAACCCAAGGCCGGTGGTGTGGCATTTGTGCTGGCGGCGCTGGGTGAACAGCTCGACGCCCTGCTCGACGTGACCATCGTGTACCCCGGCGACACGGCGCCAGGCTTCTGGGACCTGGTCAGTGGCGCGGTACCCGAGGTGATCGTCGATATTCGCGTGCGCGAACTGGACCCGGCCCTGTGGCAGGGCGACTACGAGAACGACCCCGTGTTTCGCCAGCACGTGCAGGGCTGGGTCAACCAGCTGTGGCACGACAAGGACACGCGCATCGAGCAGTTGCGCGCACTCAGTCGATGATCGCATGCGGCACGAAGCGGCTGCTGTCCTTGGTGATCCGCGAGTGGTCTTCGCGAATGCCGATGCCCGCCGGCTGATCGCCGACCATCCAGCTGCCGATCACCGTGTGGCTGCCGGCAAACTGCGGCAAGGCATGGAACTGCTGGATCACGTTGGGGCCACCGCCATACGGGCCGTCCTCTTTCACCTGCTGGCCGTCATGGGTATGGATCTCGACATTGGCGCCCTCGCGGGAGAAAAACGGCTTGCGCACCCAGCCCTTGGCCACGGCACGCTCGGGTGAGGTGTCCATGAAGGCTGGCAGCAGGTTCGGGTGCCCATGGTGCTGCTCCCACAGCAACGCCAGCATGCCCTTGTTCGACAGCACCGCCTTCCACGGCGGCTCGACGAACAGCGTGCCGCTGCCGGCGATGGCCGGGCCGAAACGGTCGTGGAACAGGTCTTCCCACGGGTACAGCTTGAACAGGCTGGGGATCGGTGCGCCGCTGGGGTCGATAAAGCGCCCCGCCGGGCTCAGGCCGATGTCCTCGACGTCCACCAGGCGGGTGTCGAGCCCGGCCGCGGTGGCGATGTCACGCAGGTATTCCACGGTGCCGCGGTCTTCCAGCGAGGCTTTGACCGAGGCGAAGTAGAACGGCGTGGCGAAGGTGTTGGCGGTGAACACCTGGCCGAGTTTTTCCTCGAGGCTGTTGAACTGGTCGGCGCCGGCGGGCAGCACACCGCGCCGAATCTGCTGCTCCAGCCACAGGTACTGGAAAAAGCCCGCCTCGTACAGCGAAGTGGGCGTGTCGTAGTTGGCCTCCAGCAGTTTGGCCGGGCCCCGCCCGTCGTAGCTCAGGTCCATGCGCCCATAGAAGTGCGGATGCCCGTCGCGCCACGAACGGCGGACCAGGTCGCGGTAGTCACGCGGGATGGCCAGGCGCTCAAGCAACTCCTCGCTGTCCACCACCCGCTCCACCAGCTCCATGCACAGCTCGTGCAACTGGCGGGTTGGTTCCTCCAGCTCGTCCTCGACCTGACGCAGGCTGAACTGGTAGTACGCCGACTCGTCCCAGTAGGGCTCGTCGCCAAAGGTGTGGAAGGTGAAGCCGTAGCGCTCGGCGGTGGCTTTCCAGTCGCCGCGCGGGCGGCATGCAACGCGTTTCATCGCGCCTCCTCAGGAACCGAAGCCAAAGCCGCCACGGCCCGGCACATGGGCAGCGAAACCGGAATGGCTGCCCACCGTCCAGGGCCGCGCCGAGGCCATGAAGCGGGCGGGCAGGACCTGGGCATGTGCGTCGCCGCTGGCGTTGAAGCGCGACGAGGGGGCATGGTCCTCGACCAGGCCGGCGTACTGGTTGCCACTGTTGACCTGGTCGGTGAGGGAGCTGGCCTTGAAGCCATCGCGCCCTTCACGCTCGTGGTAGATGGCTTCAGACAGGTAGCGCGGCTCGACATTGACGTAGTCGTAACGGCCACCACCGCCGTACTGACCGCCGCCGCCCGAATGGGTGTACCCGTCGTCGTAGACCTGGCGCTCAGTGGTCAGTGCAAAGCCTTCCATACGCGGCACATGGAACGTGGCGCCCTGCACAGGTTCGCACTGCTCGAAACTGCCCAGGCAATCTTCCAGGCGCACGAAGCGGGGCGCGTTGGCGTCGTGGTGATCCTTGGCCACGCTCCAGGCGCCATGGCACACCGGCAGTGGCACACCCGTCATGGCACAGGCGTCGACACTCGGGTAGCGCTTGACCTCGCTGACCACACTGGTAGCGCTGCGCTCGCTGTCACAGGCGGCCAGGGCCAGCGGCAGGCTGCCCAGGGCAATCAGCCGGATGCTTTTGCTGCGTTTCATGGCAGCACACGCAACAGGGCGTCAACCGGCAGCAACATCTCAAGAGCATCCATGAACATCGGGTTCGCACTTCCTTGCATGAGCGGGTCGGGACATATACCACACTGCCCCGCCCGCACAAAACGCCGGATTACACAGACGGTATCGCAGGGCTGCCCCAGATACCGCCCAGGTTCTGCAACAGCGAACCGGCCACGCCCTGCTGGCCAAGGTACTGCAGGATCAGCGGGGCGAACTGGGCGATCATGCCGGTGTTCATGCCCAGCGCGCTGAAGGCGTTGTTCAGGTCATCGGTGTCCTTGACGTTCCCCAGTGCATTGCTCAGGGCCGATGAGTTGCCGCTCTTGCCGAGCAGTTCGCCCAGGCCGCTGAGGCCGCCCAGGGCGTTGTCGCCCGAGAGCAGGTCCAGGCCCGGCACAGCCTTGCTCAGTTGCGAATAGTCGCTGCCGCTGAGTTGGTGCCTGGCCAGGCCCAACAGGGCGCCGGTGCCGCCGATGGCTTGTTCGGGGGTGACCTTCAGTTCGCTGCCCAGGGTGTTGAGCAGGTTGGCCGAGGGGGCCGGCGCCTGTACTGCAGCATCCTGCTGTGGGTTGCCTTGCATGGCAGAGACGGCGTTGGCGGCATCGTTGAGATTGAAGGCCAGGGCCGAGGTGGTGGCGAGTGCCAGCAGGGAGAGCAGGGCAAAGCGTTTCATCGGGTAAACCTCGTCAGTGAACGGGTTTTCGACTCATATAGCCCCAGTTTGTTCCAGCCGCCGATCAGTGCGGCACTGGCATTTCTGTCAGTTTCGCAGCCGACGCAAACGCGCCAAGCTGAACGCTCCCCAAACGTACAGGGAGTTACCTACATGCACATCAAGATTGCGACAGGAATCGTGTTGCTCACCGGGCTGCTGGGCAATGCTTACGCGGCTACTTGCCCGACGGTGGCGAGTATCGAGCAGACCCCGCTCTCGACGGGCTTCGAGTATTCCGCCGACGGGGGCTGGAAAGGTAGCAATGAAGAGGGTTTGGAAAATGACCTGAAGAGCTTCAAGTTCACAGCAGCTGCCATTCGGAAGAATTATGTCAGTTGCTCGTATGAAGGCGAGGGTCCGTTTGCCGGGGTTCGGCTGAGCCGCCAGATAGAAGCCAAAGCGAACGACAGCGGGTCATGGAGAGACAACATCTGCTTGCAATCCAACCCGGCCGAATGTGCATTCGATTGAGCCTCGATTGACGCTGTAACGCAACGATCGCAGCTCAAACCGAAGCGACCTGGCGGGCTCCCACAGGTACACCACTTGCCTCAAGAACAGTGGTGTACCTGTGGGAGCTGGCTTGCCAGCGAATGGGCCGCAAAGCGGCCCTTGGTTTACGCCCTACGGCAAGGCGTAGGCAATCACATAGTCACCGCGATCCGGCGACTGGCGGGCGCCACCGGCGCTGATCAGGATGTACTGCTTGCCGGTCTTGGGCGACACATAGGTCATCGGACCCGACTGGCTGCCCACGGGCAGGCGAGCCTTCCAGATCTCGTTGCCGTTGCCCGAGTCGAACGCACGCAGGTAGAAGTCCTGAGTGCCGGCGAAGAACAGCAGGCCCGACTGGGTCGACAGCGAAGCCCCCAGGGTCGGCATGCCGATCGGAATCGGCAGGTGCATGCGGATACCCAGGGGACCGGTATCCTGCACGGTACCCACCGGCACCTGCCACACCAGCTTCTTGGTCTTCAGGTCGATCGCCGACATCGTGCCGAACGGTGGCTTCTGGCACGGAATGCCGGCTGCCGAGAGGAAGCGCTGGCGCATCGCGCCATACGGCGTGCCTTCCTGCGGTACCACGCCCATTTCAATGCCGCTGGCATTCTTGGGAATCTTCTCGCGCGGGATCATGTAGTTGGCCAGGCCCAGGCGCATGTCGTTGACGAACATGTAGTGGCTGGTCGGGTCGACCGACACGCTCCCCCAGTTCATCCCACCCAGCGAGCCCGGGAACTGCAGCGACGGGTCCAGGCCCGGCGGGGTGTACACACCCTCGTGGCGCATGCCCTTGAACGAGATGCGGCACAGCAGCTGGTCGAACGGGGTCGCGCCCCACATGTCCGACTCTTTCAGGGTCTGGTTGCCGATCGAAGGCATCTCCACCGAGAACGGCTGGGTCGGCGAATAACGCTCGCCTGGCACGTTGCCCTGAGGCACCGGCTTTTCCTCGACCTTGGCAATCGGCACGCCGGTTTCGCGGTTGACCACGAAGATCTCGCCCTGCTTGGTCACCTGGGCCAGCGCCGGTTGCACGCCACCCTTGTCATCCGGCAGGTCATACAGCAGCGGCTGGGCCGGCAGGTCGAAGTCCCACAGATCGTGGTGGGTGGTCTGGAAGTGCCAGCGCACCTGGCCAGTCTTCACGTCCAGCGCCACGATCGAGGAGCTGTACTTGTCGTCGAGCTCGGTACGGGTGCCGGCAAAGAAGTCCGGGGTGGCGTTGCCGGTCGGCAGGTACACCAGGCCCAGCTTGGCGTCATACGACATCGCCGACCACACGTTGGGCGTGCCACGGGTATAGGTCTGGCCTTCGGGCGGACGCTTGGTGATGTTCGGGTTGCCCGGATCCCAGGCCCACGCCAACTCGCCCGTGCGCACGTCATAGGCACGCACCACGCCCGGCGGTTCGCCGGTGGAGAAGTTGTCGGCCACGCGGCCACCGACGATCACCACCTCACCGGCCACCAGCGGGGTGGAGGTCTGCTGGTAGTAACCCGGCTTGATTTCGCCCATGTCGACGCTCAGGTCGACCACGCCGTTGTTGCCGAAGTCGGCACACGGCTCGCCGGTTTCGGCGTCGAGCGCAATCAGGCGTGCATCGCCGGTGGGCAGGAACAGGCGCTTGGCGCAGGCCTGCGGGCCAGCAGCGGCGGCTGCCGGAACCTCGGCGTAACCCAGGCCACGGCAACGCTGCCAGTTCGGCGCGCTGCCCTTGGGGTCGAACATCCAGCGCTGCTTGCCGGTGTCCACGTCCAGGGCGAATACCTTGCCGTAGGCGGTGCACGAATACAGCGTGTCACCGATCTGCAGCGGGGTGTTCTGGTCTTCGGCGCCAGCGCCGGTGCTCTGCGGAAGGTCGCCGGTGCGGAAGGTCCAGGCCACCTGCAGCTTGTCGACGTTGCCCTTGTTGATCTGGTCCAGCGCGGCAAAGCGGTTGCCAGCGGTGGTGTTGCCCCAGTGCGCCCAGTCCTTCTGCTCGGTGCCCGGCTTGACCGGCTGCACCGCCGGCACACTGCTGGCAGTGACCACGTGGGTCGGCACGAACATGTAGCCCAGGGTGGCGGCGACGCCCACGGCAAGCACTGCGGCCACGCCGAAGGCGCCACGCCCGGCCGGCTGGCCGGCGGCGCGTTGCAGGCTCGGGAACACCAGCGCGATGACCAGGCCGATCACGGCAAAGGTCAGCACCCGCGAGACCAGCGGCCAGAAATCCAGGCCCGCGTCCCACACCGCCCAGATCGCGGTCAGCACCAGCGCCACCGCGTACAGCCACGCGCCCACCGGCTTGCGCCGTGCAATCAGCACGCCGCTGGCCAGCATCGCCAGGCCCATCAGAAGGAAATACCCGCTACCGCCCAGGGTGCTCAGGTAAGCACCGCCCCCGGCCAGTACCAGGCCGATCAGGGCGATCAGGATGCCCAGACCGCCCAGCAGCCACTTTGCGGTGCCTGGGGCACCCGCCTGTTCGTTCATGTGATGTACCGTCCTAAACGTAGTGAAAAGCCACCGTCAACAGTTAGCCGGCCCACTCCCGAGCATAGCCGGCGAATTTAGGTAGCTTGCTTGTTAACCAGTTAGTACGTTTAAGGGTAACAAAAAATTGCCGACCGCTGCGACAATTTGTCTGCCTGCCCGGCTTCAGGGACCTGAAGCCGGGCAGGCAGGGGGGGTGATCAGGCGGCGCTGAACAGTTTGTGCGGGTCGATGACGAATTTCTTCGGCACGCCGGCATCGAACTCGCCATAGCCTTCGGGTGCCTGGTCGAGGGTGATGACCTGCACCCCCACCACTTCGGCGATGTTGATGCGATCCCACATGATGGCCTGCATCAGGGCGCGGTTGTACTTCATCACCGGGGTCTGGCCGGTGTGGAAGCTGTGGGACTTGGCCCAGCCCAGGCCGAAGCGGATGCTCAGGCTGCCCATTTTCGCGGCCGCGTCCACCGCACCCGGGTCTTCGGTGACATACAGGCCGGGGATGCCGATCTTGCCGGCCACCCGCACCACGCCCATCAGCGAGTTGAGCACGGTGGCCGGAGCCTCGTGCTGTGCCCCGGCATGGCCGTGGCCGCGCGCCTCGAAGCCCACCGCGTCGACCGCACAGTCGACCTCAGGCTCGCCCAACAGGTTGGCGATCTGCTCGTGCAGCGGGGTGTCCTGGGACAGGTCGGCGATCTCGAAACCCTGGGCCTTGGCGTGGGCCAGACGCACCGGGTTCACGTCACCGACGATCACCACCGCGGCGCCGAGCAGGCGCGCCGAGGCGGCAGCGGCCAGACCGACCGGGCCGGCCCCGGCCACGTATACCGTGCTGCCCGGGCCCACACCCGCGGTAACCGCGCCGTGGTAGCCGGTGGGCAGGATGTCGGACAGGCAGGTCAGGTCGCGGATCTTCTCCATGGCCTTGTCGCGGTCCGGCAGCTTGAGCAGGTTGAAATCGGCGTAGGGCACCAGCACGTACTCGGCCTGCCCGCCGGTCCAGTCACCCATGTCGACATAGCCGTAGGCGCCACCGGCACGGGCCGGGTTGACGGTCAGGCACACGCCGGTGTGTTGCTCCTTGCACGAACGGCAGCGGCCGCAGGCGACGTTGAAAGGCACCGAGACCAGATCACCCAGTTGCAGGTGCTCGACGTCGCGGCCTTTCTCGATCACCTCGCCGGTGATTTCATGGCCCAGCACCAGCCCGGTCTGGGCGGTGGTGCGACCGCGCACCATGTGCTGGTCGGAGCCACAGATATTGGTGGAGACCACCCGCAGGATGACGCCGTGTTCGATCTTGCGCCCACGCGGGTCCTGCATTTTTGGATAAGGGATTGTCTGCACCTCGACCTTGCCTGCGCCCAGGTACACCACACCACGATTACCAGACATGCTTTCACCTCGCTCGATTGTTGTTATGTCGCGCTGAATCTGTGTCTGTCTCCAGGCCCCTTTCGCTGGCAAGCCAGCTCCCACAGGGTTTTGCACGTACCGCTAAACCCTGTGGGAGCTGCGGTTCGACGCTTCGACTTGCCAGCGAAGAGGCCCGCTATAGCACCACCGTCCGATTGGCGTTCAAGAACACCCGCCGCTCGATGTGATACCCCACTGCCCGTGCCAACGTCAGGCACTCGATATCGCGCCCACGGGCAATCAGGTCTTCAGGGTAGTGGCTGTGATCGACTGCTTCCACGCCCTGGGCAATGATCGGGCCCTCGTCCAGGTCGTTGTTGATGTAGTGCGCCGTGGCCCCCACCAGCTTCACGCCCTTGTTGTAGGCCTGGTGGTACGGCTTGGCGCCCTTGAACCCCGGCAGCAGCGAGTGATGGATATTGATCGCCCAGCCGTCCAGCCGGCGGCACAGCTCCGGCGACAGCACCTGCATGTAGCGCGCAAGGATCACCAGCTCCGCCCCTGCCTCCTCGATCACCTGCAGCACCTTGCGCTCCTGCGCCGGCTTGTCCTGCGGGTCGAGGGCGAAGTGGTAATAGGGAATGCGGTGCCAGTGCGCCAGCGGCTCCAGGTCCGGATGGTTGGAAATCACCGCCACCACGTCCATCGACAACTGGCCGATGCGCTGGCGATAGAGCAGATCGTTGAGGCAGTGATCGGCCTTGGACACCATGATCACCACCTTGGGCCGATGCTTGGGCGCAGTCAGCTCGAAGGTCATGCCGAACACCTCGCCCCGCTCGGCCAGGCCGGCGCGAAAGGCCTGCTCGTCGAAGGCGTCGGGCTGGCGAAACTCCACCCGGATGAAAAAGCGCCCCGACAGGCGATCATCGAACGAGTGATGCTCGGTCACGTAACATTGCTGCTCGTACAGATAGCGCGTCACCGCATCCACCGTGCCCAGCAGGCTCGGGCAGTCGGCGGTGAGAATCCAGGTGTCCGGCGCGCGGCTCATGGCGCAATGCTCAGACCGTACTCGGCCGAGGCATCCTGCAGCCACAGCCACCAGTAGTCGCTGAAGCTGCGGCGGATCAGCAGTTCCCAGGTGTCTTCGCCGGTACGCCGGATCACCAGCTGGGACTTGGCGAATACCGTGCCCACGGCCTTGCCCACCGGGAAGTTGTTGGGGTGCACGTCGTAGCTGGTGGATTTCATCAGCACCTCGCGCACCTTGGGCCCACTCAGTTCAAGCAGGGTCTGCCCGCCGCTGACGTTGACGATCTGTACGTGCAGCTCACCCAATGCCTCGCGCAGCTTCTGCTCGGCGGCCAGCTCCTCGCCACCGGGCACGATCAGCAGCCATTCGTCCGGGCCCAGCCACTGCAGCGAGGTGTCGCCGCTGGCGACCACGGTAAGCGCCACCGGCAGGTCCAGGCCCAGGGCACGGCTCACGCCGGCGGCGAAGGCCGGGTCATGGGCATTGCCGCGCAGGGTCAGGTGGCCGAGAAAAGGTCTTTCGCGCAGGGTCACCCCGGCGTTCTTGCGCCCCCCTGCCGACCAGGCTTGGCAGGTCGGCATGGTGCAGCGGTGATTCGGCCTTGGCATCGGTGCCGGGGCGTTGCGGGTAGACGTTGATTGCGCTCATTACATACCTGCCTTGAATTCGATGGACATCGCACCGCGATTCCCTGTGGGAGCTGGCTTGCCAGCGAAGCGTTGTTGCGCCCCTTCGCTGGCAAGCCAGCTCCCACAGGTACCGTGTCAACCTGGAATCAGATGTTCTGCCGCTCGCCCTTCGGATCGAAGAACACCGAAGCGCAGATCTCGGCCTCGATCACGCTGCCGTCGGCCTGCGGCGAAAACACCCGCTCGCCCATGCGCTTGAGGCCCCCCTTGACCACGCCCATGGCAAACGAATAGCCCAGCGAGTTGCTGGCGTAGCTGGAGGTCACGTGCCCCACCATGTCCATCGGGATCGGCTGCTTGGGGTCGAACACCAGTTGCGCGCCTTCCGGCAACCACTTGGTCGGGTCGACCGGCTTGAGCCCCACCAGTTGCTTGCGCTGCTCGCGCACGCAGTCCTCACGGTTCATGCCGCGCCAGCCGATCCACGAGAACGGCTTGGTACGCCCCACACACCAGCCCATGTTCAGGTCATCCGGGGTCATCGAGCCGTCAGTGTCCTGGCCGACGATGATGAAACCCTTCTCGGCCCGCAGCACGTGCATGGTCTCGGTGCCATACGGGGTCAGGTTGTACTGCTTGCCGGCGGCAACGATCTGCTCCAGCACGCCCATCGCGTAGTTGGCCTGGATGTTCACCTCGTACGACAGCTCGCCGGTGAACGAGATCCGGAACACCCGCGCCGGCACACCGCCCACCAGGCCTTCCTTCCAGGTCATGAACGGGAAGGCGTCCTTGTCCAGGTCGATGTCGGTCACTTCGCTGAGCAGCTTGCGGCTGTTGGGGCCCGACAGGGTCAGCGTGGCCCAGTGGTCGGTGACCGAGGTGAAGTACACCTTCAGGTCCGGCCATTCGGTCTGCTGATAGATCTCCAGCCATTGCAGCACCCGCGCCGCCCCCCCCGGTGGTGGTGGTCATCAGGAAATGGTTGTCGCCCAGGCAGGCCGTCACGCCGTCGTCGAAGACCATGCCGTCTTCCTTGCACATCAGCCCGTAGCGCGCCTTGCCCACGTCCAGCTTGGTCCAGGCGTTGGTGTAGATGCGGTTGAGGAACTCCCGTGCATCGGGGCCCTGGATGTCGATCTTGCCCAGGGTCGAGGCGTCCAGCAGGCCGACGCTGTCGCGTACCGCCTTGCATTCGCGGGCCACGGCGGCATGAATGTCTTCGCCGCCGCGTGGGAAGTACCACGGCCGCTTCCACTGGCCGACGTCCTCGAATTCGGCACCGTTGTTCACATGCCAGGCATGCAGCGCGGTAAACCGCACCGGTTCGAACAGGTGTCCGCAATGGCGCCCGGCCACCGCGCCGAAGGTCACCGGCGTGTAGTTGGGGCGAAACATGGTGGTGCCCATCTGCGCGATGCTGATGCCCATCGAACGCGCGGCAATCGCCAGCCCGTTGATGTTGCCCAGCTTGCCCTGGTCGGTGCCGAAGCCCAGCGCGGTATAGCGCTTGACGTGCTCGACCGACTCGAAGCCCTCGCGGGTGGCCAGCTCGATGGCGGCAGCGGTGACATCGTTCTGCTGGTCGACGAACTGCTTGGGTGCGCGCGCGGTGTTCTTGTCGTGGGGCACCTGGAACAGCGCCACAGTGGCCTCTTCCTGGCGCACCAGGGCCTTGGGCAGCACGCCTTCGACCGCCTTGAAACCGGCCTCGGTGGCCGCGCGCACACCGCCTTCGAAACCGTCGGCAAGGGCATCGCCCAGGGCGAACACACCATTGATTCCGCCCACGCACACACGTTTCTGCGGGGCGTCGCCCGGCACAAAACCAAGAATGTCATCACGCCACACCGGCTTGCCGCCCAGGTGCGAGGCCAGGTGCACCACCGGGCTGTAGCCACCGGAGGTCGCCACCAGGTCGCAGTCCAGCCATTCGCCGGGGCTGACGACGGTGTGCGCTACCACATCGATGGCCGCCACCCGTGCAGCGCTCACGTGCTTGCTGCCACGCGACTCGATCACCGCGCTGGAGGTGAGGATGCGGATGCCCTTGGCGCGCGCCTCCTCCACCAGCGAACCGCGCGGGTTGTGCCGTGCGTCGGCGACGGCGACCACCTTGAGCCCCGCATCGTGCCAGTCCAGCGCCACGCGGTAGGCGTGGTCGTTGTTGGTCGAGAGCACCAGCTTGCGCCCCGGCGCCACGCCGTAGCGGCGCACATAGGTGGACACCGCACCGGCCAACATGTTGCCCGGTACATCGTTGTTGCCGTACACCAGCGGGCGCTCGTGGGCACCGGTGGCCAGCACCACGCGCTTGGCACGTACACGGTGCATGCGCTGGCGTACCTGGCCGATCGGCGCCCGGTCGCCCAGGTGATCGGTGAGGCGCTCGTGAAGGGTGAGGAAGTTGTGGTCGTGGTAGCCGTTGACCGTGGCGCGGGGCAGCAGCGTGACCTCGGGCATGCCCTTGAGCTCGCTGATCACCGTGGCCACCCAGTCGGCGGCCGGCTTGCCGTCCAGGCTCTCGCGGCTGTCGAGCAGGCTGCCGCCGAATTCTTCCTGTTCGTCGGCCAGGATCACCCGCGCGCCACTGCGCCCTGCCGCCAGTGCGGCGGCCAGCCCGGCAGGGCCGGCGCCCACCACCAGCACGTCACAGTGCTGGCTCATGTAGTCGTAGCTGTCGGGGTCGTTTTCCAGCGGCGAACGGCCCAGGCCTGCCGCCTTGCGGATGTACTTCTCGTAGGTCATCCAGAACGACTGCGGGTACATGAACGTCTTGTAGTAGAAGCCCGGCGGCATCAGCTTGCCGCCGACCTTGCCGAGGATGCCCATGACGTCAGTGTTCACGCTCGGCCAGCCATTGGTGCTGGTGGCCACCAGGCCGGCGTACAGCGCCTGCTGGGTGGCGCGCACGTTGGGCACCTGGGTGGCTTCGGTGGCGCCTACCTGCAGGATCGCGTTGGGCTCTTCGCTGCCGGCAGCGATGATGCCGCGCGGGCGCGAGTACTTGAAGCTGCGCCCCACGATATCCACGCCATTGGCCAGCAGCGCGGCGGCCAGGGTGTCGCCCTCGAAACCCTGGTAGCTCTGGCCGTTGAAGGTGAAGCTCAAGACGTTGCTGCGATCGATGCGACCGCCGCTGGGCAGGCGATAAAGCTGGCTCATACCTTTTCTCCCTGGCCGCTGGCAGCCAACTGCGGGGCGGTGCCCTTGCCGGTCACCTGGGGTTGGCTACCGATGGTGTAGGTCTCGAGGATCTCGTAGGTCACGGTGTCACGGGTGGCGTTGAAGTACTGACGGCAGCCCGCGGCATGGATCCACAGCTCGTGGTGCAGGCCACGCGGGTTGTCGCGAAAGAACATGTAGTCGCCCCACTGCTCGTCGGTGCAGGCGTTCGGGTCCAGCGGGCGCGGGATGTGCGCCTGACCGGCGGCATGGAATTCTTCTTCGGAGCGCAGCTCGCCGCAGTGGGGACAGAAGATGTGCAACATGGGAATTTCTCCTGTTAGTGGGCGACAGCGGCAGCGCCGTGTTCGTCGATCAGGGCGCCGTTGTGGAAACGGTCGATGGAAAACGGCTTGGCCAGCGGGTGCATCTCGCCCTTGGCCAGGCTCGCGGCGAACACGTTGCCCGAGCCTGGCGTAGCCTTGAAGCCACCGGTGCCCCAGCCGCAGTTGAAGAACATGTTCGGCACCGGCGTCTTGGAAATGATCGGGCAGGCGTCCGGGGTGGTGTCGACGATGCCGCCCCACTGGCGGTTCATGCGTACCCGCGAAAGGATCGGGAACATCTCCACGATCGCCTGCAGGGTGTGCTCGATCACCGGGTAAGAACCACGCTGGCCGTAGCCGACCCAGCCGTCGATACCGGCACCGATCACCAGGTCGCCCTTGTCCGACTGGCTGATGTAGCCATGCACGGCGTTGGACATGATCACGCTGTCGATGATCGGCTTGATCGGCTCGGACACCAGCGCCTGCAACGGGTGCGACTCGATCGGCAGGCGAAAGCCGGCCAGCTTGGCCATGTGCCCGGAATTGCCGGCAGTGACTACACCGACGCGCTTGGCGCCGATGAAGCCCTTGTTGGTCTCCACGCCGATCACCACGCCGTTCTCCTTGCGAAAGCCGATCACCTCGGTCTGCTGGATCAGGTCCACCCCCAGGGCGTCGGCGGCACGCGCGTAGCCCCAGGCCACGGCATCGTGACGGGCCACGCCGCCGCGCCGCTGCACGGTGGCGCCGAGGATCGGGTAGCGGGTGTTCTTCGAGCAGTCCAGGTACGGGATCTCGTCGGCCACCTGCTGGCTATTGAGCAGTTCGCCGTCCACACCGTTGAGCCGGTTGGCGCTCACGCGGCGTTCGGAGTCACGAATGTCCTGCAGCGTGTGGCACAGGTTGTACACGCCGCGCTGGGAGAACATCACGTTGTAGTTGATGTCCTGGGACAACCCTTCCCACAGCTTCATGGCATGCTCGTACAGGCGCGCCGACTCGTCCCACAGGTAGTTGGAACGTACGATGGTGGTGTTGCGCGCGGTGTTGCCGCCCCCCAGCCAGCCCTTCTCGACCACCGCCACGTTGGTGATGCCGTGTTCCTTGGCCAGGTAATAGGCCGTGGCCAGGCCATGCCCGCCGCCGCCGACGATGACCACGTCGTAGACCTTCTTCGGGGTCGGCGTGCGCCACATGCGCTGCCAGTTTTCATGGTGGCTCAGCGAGTGCTTGAAAAGGCCGAAGCCCGAGTAGCGTTGCATAGTCTGTACTCCTCAACCACTCAGCGGTAAACCGGATAATCCGCACACAATGCCGACACGTTCCTGGCCACGTCCGCCTCGACATCGGCGTCGCCGAGGTTGTCGAGGATGTCGCAGATCCAGCCGGCAAGCGCCGTGCACTGGGCGACCTTGAAGCCACGGCTGGTGACCGCCGGGGTACCGATGCGCAGGCCCGAGGTGACGAAGGGCGACTGCGGGTCGTTGGGCACGGCGTTCTTGTTCACGGTGATGTGGGCACGCCCCAGTGCGGCGTCGGCCTCCTTGCCGGTCAGGCCCTGACGGATCAGGCTGACCAGGAACAGGTGGTTGTCGGTGCCGCCGGACACTACATCGTAGCCGCGCTCGATGAACACGCCAGCCATGGCCTGGGCGTTGTCGATGACCTGCTGCTGGTAAGCCTTGAAGCCGGGCTCCAGCGCTTCCTTGAAGCACACCGCCTTGGCCGCGATCACGTGCATCAGCGGGCCGCCCTGGCCACCGGGGAACACCGCGGCGTTGAGCTTCTTCTCCAGCGCCTCGTCGGCCCTGGCCAGGATCAGCCCGCCACGCGGGCCGCGCAGGGTCTTGTGGGTAGTGGTGGTGACCACGTCGGCGTAGGGCAGCGGGTTGGGGTACAGGCCGGCGGCGACCAGCCCGGCGACGTGCGCCATGTCGACGAACAGGTAGGCGCCGACCTTGTCGGCGATCTCGCGAAAGCGTGGGAAATCGAGGGTTTTGCTGTAGGCCGAAAACCCGGCGATGATCATCTTCGGCTGATGTTCGACGGCCAGGCGCTCGACCTCGTCGTAGTCGATCAGGCCGGTGTCGGTGTCGATGCCGTACTGCACCGCGTTGTACAGCTTGCCGCTGAAGCTGACCTTGGCGCCGTGGGTAAGGTGGCCACCGTGGGCCAGGCTCATGCCCAGCACGGTGTCGCCGGCTTGCAGCAGGGCAAGGAACACCGCAGCGTTGGCCTGGCTGCCGGAGTGCGGCTGGACGTTGGCGTAGTCGGCGCCGAACAGCTGCCTGGCGCGATCGATGGCCAGTTGTTCGACCTTGTCCACATGCTCGCAACCGCCGTAGTAGCGCTTGCCGGGGTAGCCTTCGGCGTATTTGTTGGTCAGGCCACTGCCTTGAGCCTGCATCACGCGCTTGCTGGTGTAGTTTTCCGAGGCGATCAGTTCGATGTGATCTTCCTGGCGTTGCTCTTCGGCGTTGATCGCCGCCAGCAGTGCATCGTCGTAACCCTGGATCTGGTCTTGCTTGGTGAACATCGCATCTCTCCCGGCAGTGACATGGACAGCGCCCTTTGGCTGCGATGGTAGGACTGGTACGCACAGCCCAGATGCCTGCGCGCGCCACGCAAAGGTGCGTTTACGACATCCGTGTCGCCCGCTTCGCTGGCAAGCCAGCTCCCACAGGAAATCATCGGGTCAAAAAGCGGCGCTGTACCTGTGGGAGCTGGCTTGCCAGCGATAGGCGACAACCCGGAAGTTGGTTTAGAGTGCTTGCCTGCGTCGATCACAGGACAGTGCAATGACCGAACAAACCCAGCAATTCGCCAGCGACAACTATTCCGGCATCTGCCCCGAAGCCTGGGCGGCAATGGACAAGGCCAACCAGGGCCACGAGCGCGCCTATGGCGACGACCAGTGGACCGCCAAGGCTGCCGATCACTTTCGCAAGCTGTTCGAAACCGACTGCGAGGTGTTCTTTGCCTTCAACGGCACCGCCGCCAACTCCCTGGCCCTGTCGTCGCTGTGCCAGAGCTACCACAGCGTGATCTGTTCGGAGACCGCCCACGTCGAGACCGACGAATGCGGCGCGCCGGAGTTCTTCTCCAACGGCTCCAAGCTGCTGACCGCACGCAGCGAGAACGGCAAGCTCACGCCTGAATCGATCCGCGAAGTGGCGCTCAAGCGCCAGGACATCCACTACCCCAAGCCGCGCGTGGTGACCATCACCCAGGCTACCGAAGTGGGCAGCGTGTACCGCCCCGAAGAGCTCAAGGCGATCAGCGACACCTGCAAGGAACTGGGCCTGAACCTGCACATGGACGGCGCACGCTTCAGCAATGCCTGCGCGTTCCTGGGCTGCACGCCTGCCGAGCTGACCTGGAAGGCCGGCATCGACGTGCTGTGCTTTGGCGGTACCAAGAACGGCATGGCGGTGGGCGAGGCGATCCTGTTCTTCAACCACAAGCTGGCCGAAGACTTCGACTACCGCTGCAAGCAGGCCGGGCAACTGGCGTCGAAGATGCGCTTTCTGTCGGCGCCGTGGGTGGGGCTGCTCGAAGACGGCGCCTGGTTGCGCCATGCACAGCACGCCAACCAGTGCGCGCAACTGCTCAGCGGGCTGGTGGCCGACATCCCGTCGGTGCAGCTGATGTTCCCGGTGGAGGCCAACGGGGTGTTCCTGCAGATGCCGGAGCCGGCGCTGGAAGCCCTGCGTGAAAAGGGCTGGCGCTTCTATACCTTCATTGGCAGCGGTGGCGCGCGTTTCATGTGCTCGTGGGACACCGACCAGGCGCGGGTGCGCGAGCTGGCGGCGGATATCCGGGCCGTCACGCTGGGCTGATTGCCCCTTCGCCGGCAAGGCCGGCTCCTACAGGGGTTTTGTGAGCGCCCCTGACCCTGTGGGAGCTGGCTTGCCAGCGAAGCAGTCACGTGGGTCTAGAGCCTGAACCCACCCATCTGCCGCGCCAGGTCATCCGCCAGCCCGCGCAGCGCCCGGCAATCCTGCCGGCACCCGTCCACCTCGGCCGCCGTCTGACGCGCCAGGTCGGAAATCCCCTGTACGTTGCGGTTGATCTCCTCGGTCACTGCCGACTGCTGTTCAGTCGCCGTGGCTACCTGCAGGTTCAAGTCGCTGATGTGCTCCACCTGCCCGGTAATGGTGGTCAACGAGGCCCCTGTGCGCTGGCTCGACGCCACGCCCGTACCGGTCGCCGCCTGCCCCGCCTGCATCGACGCCACCGCCGTGCCCGCCCCCTGCTTGAGGCGCTGGATCATCGTCTGCACCTCGTCGGTCGACACCTGGGTACGCTGCGCCAGGGTACGCACCTCGTCGGCCACCACTGCAAAGCCACGCCCCATCTCGCCGGCCCGCGCCGCCTCGATCGCCGCATTCAACGCCAGCAGGTTGGTCTGCTCGGAAATGCTGCGGATCACCGCCAGTACCTCGTCGATCGACGCCACCTCCTGCGCCAGCTCACCCACCGCGCCGGCCGCCACGCCGATCTCCCCCGACATCCCTTCGATGTGCGCAATCGAGCGCTGCACCACCTCGCGCGCCTGCAGGGCTTCGCTGCGCGCAGTCTGCGAAGCCTGCGCGGCGGTGCCGGCGTTCTGCGCAATGTCCTGCACGGTCAGCCCCATCTGGTGCACCGCGGTGGCCACCATCTCGGTCATCTGCTGCTGGCGCTGCGCGCGGTCGGCGGTGTTCTCGACCACCTCGCTCACCTGCCCCACCGCACTGCGCAAGTGCTCGGTGGTGCGCAGGACATCACCGATCAGGGCACGCTGGCTGTCGAGAAAGCGGTTGAAGCCCCGCGCCAGGTCACCCAGCTCGTCAGCCCGCGTCTCGTCCAGGCGGTGGGTCAGGTCGCCCCCACCGTCGCCGATGGCCGTCAATGCAGCCGTCACCCCGCGCAACGGCCGCACGATGCCCCGCGCCAGCCACACCACCAGCAGCAGCGAGAGCAACGCCACCGCCGCACCGATCAGGCTGGTCAGCCATACGGTCTGGTTCACCTGGGCATAGATCTGCGCCTCGGGCACCTCGGCCACCAGTGTCCAGTTCAAATCGCGCAGCGGCAGGCTCAGCGCCAGGTAGGCTTCTCCGTCGCGCTCGAAGCGGCTGCGCTGCAAGCCTTCATGGGGCGTGAGCGCCAGCGTTGCAGCGGCCTCGCCGATCTGCTCGGCCAACTGGCGCTTGCCGCTGAACTCGGGCTGCGGGTGCACCTGGATCAGGCCATCGCCACGCACCAGGAACACCCGCCCGAGCTCGCCGAAACTGAAGTCGTGGATCAGCTCCGACAGCTCGGTCATGCGCAGCCCCAGGCCGGCAATGCCCACCAGTTGGCCGGCCTTCTCGACCCGGTAGTCGATGAACAGCGCCAGGTCGCCGCTGCTGACATCGGTATCGATGTTGAGCAGGCGCCGGTTACCGCTGTCGATGAAGCCGAAGAACCACTGGTCCTTCGGGTTGCTGCGGCTCAAGGTACGGTCCAGCCCGCCCTGGTTGTAATAGTGGTTGCTGGCGGTGGCGGCAAACAGCGCGGTGAACGCCTGGTTGTGCACCCGCACCGACTCCAGGTACTCGACAAACTGTGCGGCCTGGCGGCTGTCCTCGCCCGCGGCCAGCCAGTCACGCAGCAGGGTGTTGCTGGCAATGTCGGCCGCCGCAGTCAGCGGGCGGCCGAGCATGCGCTCGATATCGTTGCGAATCGCCTCGACGCTGGACGGCAACGCGGTCTCGATCAGGTAACGCTCGGTCAGCCGATTGACCGCCAGGGTATAGATCACCACCACGATCAACAGGCTCGCCAGCAAGGCTGCGCCCATGCTTGCAATCAATTGCCACTGGATACTGCGCCGCCAGAACTGCATGGATATCCCCTGAGAAGAATGAGCCGCTGACCGCAAGGTCCCGACCAATTGTATACAACAGGAAATACAATACCAGCAGCAAGGCAGCACAATGCCGCCCACTGTCCCGAAGGTCAGTGAGCAAGCAAATAGACTTGAAACGGGCGCCGGAGCGATCAGCTGTTGCCGATGGTCCGGGCGATCACGTCGACCGTGGCGCTGACTTGCTCTTGATAACGGTCGAGGGCTTGCTGATGGGTCTGCTGCAGCTCGATCTGCTGCGAGCACAGATTCAGGGCCGCCAGCACCAGCAGCTTGTCACCAATGAGCGAAGGGTACTTGCGCTTGGTGTCGGCCAGGGAGGCCTTGAGCATCTGCACCGCCTGCGCCAGGGTCTGCTCCTGACCTTCGGGGGCCTTGATCGAATAGTCGTTGCCCAGGATCGACACGACATTGATCGACTGCGCGGAGGTGTTCATGCGTTAACGGCACCACCACCGACACGTTCCACCAGCGCCTGGATGCGCGCAGCGGTCGCGCCCTGCTTCTCTTCCTGTTCCATCAGGCTCAGTTGCAGGCTCTCGTTTTCGTCCTTGGCCTGGGCCAGCTCGCTGTCCAGTTGCGCGTTGCGCTCGGCCAGTTCCAGGTTCTTCTGCACCAGGTCGCTGACCAGTTGCTCCAGTTGACTCAGGGATGTTTCCAGCATGATTGCGTTCTCAGGGTTTTTCAGGGGGCGCACACGATAAAGAAATCTCGTCGTGCTCGCCAGGGATATCGGGGCCAGAGCCCCAACGTGGTGCAGATTGACCCGCTGATCGCGACCCGGTTCCGTCACTTGGTCCGATGTCATCCAACAAAAAACGACGGCCGGTTCATATTTAGTTACATAACCGCTCAAGTCTCTCTACGCCCGACCGATAGGCATTGTGACACTCCAATGACGCATGGACCGCGCGCCCACATCCTTCTTGCCGGATAAAACCATGTCATTACGTAACATGAACATCGCAGTGCGTGCGCTTCTGGGGTTTTCATTGATCGGTGCCCTGATGCTTGCACTTGGCATATTTGCCCTGAACCAGCTGGGCAGTATTCGTCAGGCGGGCATCATCATCGAGCAGGTCAATGTGCCCAGCTTCGACAACCTCAGCCAGATCAACCAGTTGACCCTGCGTCTGCGCACACTCTCCTACCGCCTGCTGGTCAACCGTGACGCGGGCGAGCAGCAGGAAATCCTCGGCCTGCTGGACACGCGCAACAGCCAGATCGACAAGGCCACACAGGCCTATGAAAAACTGATCGTTGCCGACGGCGAGCGCGATATCTTCAACCAGTACCGCCAGCTACTGGGCCAGTACCGTCAACTCGAAGCCCAGATGAAACGCATGGCGCAGAGCAATGACCGCGACGGCCTGCGCAGCCTGCTCAACAAGGAGATGCTGAGCAACTCCGAGCAGATCAACGCCGTACTGGACCAGTTGGTCAAGGTCAACAACGAGCAGACGCGCAGCGCCAACCAGGCCGCAGCGGACCAGTACGACACGGCCTTCACCCTGGTCATCGTGCTGCTGGTCGCCGCCACCGCGCTGACCCTGCTGTGTGCAGTGCTGCTGACGCGCAGCATCGTCAAGCCGATCGATGAGGCGCTGCACGCCGCCGAGCAGATCGCCGAAGGCAACCTTACCCAGACGATCCGGGCTGAAGGCACCGACGAAGCGGCGCGCCTGCTCAAGGCCATGGCCAAGATGCAGCACAAGCTGCGTGACACCCTGCAACAGATCGCCGGCTCCGCGACCCAGCTGGCCTCGGCCGCCGAAGAGCTGAACGCGGTCACCGACGAAAGCGCCCGCGGCCTGCAGCAGCAGAACAACGAAATTCAGCAGGCGGCCACCGCCGTCACCGAAATGACCAGCGCCGTGGAAGAAGTGGCGCGCAACGCCGTGAGCACTTCCGAAGCCTCCAAGGAAGCCACCCGCTCGGCCGGCGATGGGCGTGACCTAGTGATGGAGACCGTCAGCGCCATCGAACGCATGAGCGCCGACGTGCAAGGCACCGCCGAACTGATCGGCAACCTGGCGGGCGAATCGCGCGACATCGGCAAGGTCCTGGACGTGATTCGCGGCCTGGCCGACCAGACCAACCTGCTGGCACTCAACGCCGCCATCGAGGCTGCCCGCGCGGGTGAAGCCGGCCGCGGGTTTGCCGTGGTCGCGGACGAAGTGCGTGCACTGGCCCATCGCACCCAGCAGTCGACCAGCGAAATCGAACGCATGATCGGCAGCATCCAGGGCGGTACCGAGCAGGCAGTGAACTCCATGCGCAACAGCACCGAGCGCGCCGAGTCGACCCTGAACATCGCACGTGGCGCCGGCCTGTCGCTGGAGACCATCACCAGCGCGGTCGCCGAGATCAACGAGCGCAACCTGGTGATCGCCAGCGCTGCCGAAGAGCAGGCCCAGGTGGCCCGTGAAGTGGACCGCAATCTGGTCAACATCAATGACCTGTCGGTGCAGTCGGCCACCGGTGCCCACCAGACCAGCGCAGCGAGTGCCGAGCTGTCGCGCCTGGCCGTCAACCTGAACGGCCTGGTCGCACGCTTCAGCGTGTGACCCTTGCCGCCGCCCCTGCACACAGGGGCGGCCGCTTGCCACTGTCGACTCGCCCCCGCCCGCCGGTCGATACAAGACTGTTCCGAATAACAAGTAGGAATAATCTTCAGCGTTAGTGAATTTGGCAAAAAATCTGACACTTCCCAATAACGTTTCGGGATAAATCCGCGCATTAAGAGACTGGCAGAAATATCAGTTTACTTATCAGAATGGCCCTATTCCGGGTGTTACAGCCCACTTCAAAAATGACGCGGCAACGTTCCTGACGCTGGGCGCTTACTTCAGTGTCTGTAAGTTCGCCTACTCTCAGCAGCACTTGAGCTTTTGCCCGAACGTATGGGAATCCCATGGACAATGCTGCACCCCTGCCCGAGGCCTCAGGCCTTAACATCGAAACCCGCACCATCGACCCGGTGCCCCTGAACGAGCGCCATGGCAGCGCCTGGCACCTGGGCCCGTTCTGGTTCACCGGCAACTTCGTGCTGACCACCATGGTCACCGGTTTCGTCGGCCCTGCGCTGGGGTTGGCCGCCTGGCAGGCGGTCATGGCGATCATTTTCGGCGTGACGGTCGGCACCCTGTGCATGGCCTTGCACGCCAACCAGGGCCCGCGCCTGGGCCTGCCGCAGATGCTGCAGTCACGCGCCCAGTTCGGCCTGCGGGGCGCGGTGGTGCCGTTCGCCGCGGTGGTGTGCGTGTACGTCGGCTTCAACGTGTTCAACGTGATCCTGGCCACCGACGCACTCACCACCGTGCTGCCGGGCAGCGATGGGTTCTGGTATGCGGTGCTGATCGGGGCCGCGGTGCTGATCACGATCATTGGCCACGACCTGCTGCACACCGTGCAGCGCTTGCTGACCTACCTGTTGATCGGCGTCTTCGGCCTGCTCACCCTCGCAGCACTGCTGCTGCTTGAAGCCGACACCGTGCAGCGCAACCTGCAGTTCTCGTGGTCGGGCTTTTTCATTCAACTGTCGGCCGCGGCGGGCTACCAGATCAGCTACTCGGTGTACGTCTCGGACTACTCGCGCTACCTGCCGCCGACCACCTCGGCGCGCAAGGTGGTGCTGTGGACCTACCTGGGCGCCGCAGGTTCGGCGCTGTGGCTGATGTCGCTGGGCGCGCTGATGGCCTCGGCGGTGCCCGCCCCGGAGGCCATCAGCAGCCTGCAGCACCTGGGCAATCAGTTCCTGCCCGGTTTCGGCACCTTCGCCATCGTGATGGCGGTGCCCGCGCTGGTGGGCATCATGGCGGTCAACTACTACGGCGCGATGCTCACCGGTTTCAGTGCAATCACCGCCTTCCGCCCCATGAATCCGGGCCTGCGCACACGCGCCCTGAGCATCGTGGGGATTGGCGCACTGGTCTACCTGACCGCTATCGCCCTGCCTGAAAGCTACCTGGACAGCTTCAACCTGTTCCTGCAACTGATGCTGTATTTCCTGGTGCCATGGAGCGCGATCAACCTCACCGACTACTACCTGCTGCGCAAAGGCCGCTACGTCGTCAGCGATCTGTTCAACCCGGCCGGCATCTACGGACAATGGGCCTGGCCCGGTATCCTGGCGTACCTGGGCGGCCTGCTGACAATGCTGCCGTTCATCTCGCTGGCCGGCCTGCGAGGGCCCGTGGCCGAGGCACTGGCCGGCGCCGACCTGGCGTTCATTCCGGGCTTCGTGGTGTCGGCGCTGCTGTATTGCCAGCTCATGCGCCGGCGCTCGCCGCTCGCCCCACAGGTACCACGCCCATGACCTTGCCAGGCTCGAGCGTACGGGTGGGCTGCTATCAACTGGCGCCCGTGATTGCCAACCCGGCCTACAACCTCGACCGCTCCCGCGTGGCCATCGCCGAGGCGGCCAGCCGCGGCGCGCAACTGGTGGTGCTGCCGGAGTTGGCGCAGAGCGGCTACCTGTTCTACGACCGCGCCGAAGCCCATGCCCTGTCCGAGCCCCGTGACGGGCCGACCCTCGCCGCCTGGACACGCCAGGCCCAGCGGCACCAGATCATCGTGGTGGGCGGCTTCTGCGAGCGCCTGGCCGATGGCCAGGTGGCCAACAGCGCCGTGCTGATCGAGCCGGACGGGCGGCGCACCTTCTACCGCAAGGCGCACCTGTGGGACCGCGAGGCGCAGATCTTCACCCCTGGCAGTGAGCCGCCGCCAGTGGTGGACACGTACCTGGGGCGCATCGCGATGATGATCTGCTACGACCTGGAGTTTCCCGAGTGGGTGCGCCTGACGGCACTGCGCGGCGCACAGCTGCTGTGCGCGCCGGTGAACTGGCCCGACAGCCCGCGCCCGGGGTTTCAACGGCCGGCCGAAGTGATCCGGGTGCAGGCCAATGCCTCGGTCAACCGCCTGTTCATCATCGCCTGTGACCGCTGTGGCGAAGAGCGTGGCGTGAACTGGGTAGGCGGCTCGACCCTGACCGATGCCGACGGCTACGTGCTCAAGGGCGGCAAGAGCGTGGGCAACAAGCAGCTGCTGCTGGCCGACATCGACCTGCAGCAGGCCCTCGACAAGCAGGTCAGCACCCGCAATCACGTGCTGCGCGACCGCCGCCCGGCGCTCTACGCCGACCTGCTGCGCGACTAGAACTCGATGCGCACATCGCCCTTGGGCACGCTGCAGCACGACAGGATATAGCCTTCGGCCTCATCGTCCTCGGTAATGCCGCCGTTGTGCTCCATGTCCACCTCGCCGCCCAGCTTGAGCACCTTGCACGTGCCGCAGATGCCCATGCCGCAGGCCTTGGGGATCATCAGCCCGAGCTTGGCGGCGGCCGCGTGCACCGTCTCGCCAGGCGCCACGCGGATGCTCTTGCCGCTGGCAGTGAACTCCACCTGGTGCAGGTCGGCCACGTCCACCTCGGCCGCCTCGGCGGCCTGCTCGGCGTTCTCCACCGCGTCGGCCTTGGCCTCGGGCGGTGTCGCGCCGAACGACTCCTCGTGATAGCGCTGCATGTCGTAGCCACTGCCTTCGAGCAGGCGCTTGACCGCATTCATGTAGGGCGTGGGCCCACAGCAGAAGATCTCGCGCTCAAGATAGTCAGGGGCGATCAGCTCCATCAGCTTCTGGTTCAGGTAGCCGCGATAACCCGACCACGGCTCGCCCAGCCCGTGTTTTTCGCAAATGATGTGCAGGCTGAAATTGTCGATGCGCGAGGCCATGTGCTCCAGCTCGCGGTGGTAGATGATGTCCTTGGGCGAGCGCGCACTGTGCACGAACACCATGTCGACATTGGCGTTGGTGTCATAGAACCAGCGCGCCATCGACATCACCGGCGTGATGCCGACCCCGCCGCTGAGGTAGAGCACCTTGGGGCTGGGGAAATCCATGGCGTTGAACAGCCCCACCGGCCCGTGCACCGCCAGTTCCTGGCCTTCGTGCAGGGTATCGTGCAGCCAGTTGGAAACCTTGCCGCCCGCCACGCGCTTGATCGTCACCGAAAAGCTGTAGGGCACCGAGGGCGAACTGGAGATGGTGTACGAGCGCATGATCGGCTGGCCGTCGATCTCGAGCTCCAGGGTCACGAACTGCCCGGGCTTGAAGAAGAACAGGATCGGCTGGTCGGCCATGAAGCAGAACGTGCGCACATCCCAGGTCTCCTGGATGACCTTGACGCAGCGCACGATATGCCGGCCGTTGGCCCAGGTCTGAGTGGTCACCGGGTTGAGGAAGTTGTTGGACATGCTCGTCTCCACGGCCGATCGGGGCCTGTTATGGCACCGATAATGCGCAAGCGCCGGGCACGGCACTTTTCTATTCGCGACATCGGCGTGCTTATCGCGACCAGCCCCCGGCTACAGGGGCTCGCGCGTCGGAAACGGATCCGACCATGTCGCCCATGGGTATGGTTCGCGACGCCGGCGAACGCACACTCCATCGCACACACTCCTGCTGTTTTTCAGCCCTGCGTCGCCATAAGAACGATTAGCCACTTTCGCCGGCCCCACGGGCCATGAGGACCTGAACGATGGACGTCACCGCAACCCTGAGCCTGGGCGATCCACTGGAACCTGCGCGCAAGGCCACCGCCGAGATGCTGCAGACCCGCGAGCGTACCTTCTCGCTGCCACAACCGTTCTACACCGATGAGCGGCTGTTCCAGATCGACATGCAGGAGATCTTTCACAAGGAGTGGCTGATTGCCGGGATGACCTGCGAGATCCCGGCCAAGGGCAACTACCTGACGCTGGAGATCGGCACCAACCCGATCATCGTGATCCGGGGTGCCGAGGGCCAGGTGCATGCCTTCCACAACGTCTGCCGGCACCGTGGCTCGCGCCTGTGCACCAGCGACAAGGGCAAGGTCGCCAAGCTGGTGTGCCACTACCACCAGTGGACCTACGAGCTGGACGGGCGCCTGCTGTTCGCCGGCACCGAGATGGGCGCCGACTTCGACATGCAGCAGTACGGCCTCAAGCCTGTGAACGTGAAGACTGCCGGCGGCTACATCTTCATCAGCCTGGCCGAGAACCCGCCAGCCATCGATGACTTTCTTGCCACCCTGGCCCATTACATGGAGCCCTACGACATGGAGAACACCAAGGTGGCGGTGCAGACCACCTTGCTGGAGAAGGCCAACTGGAAACTGGTGCTGGAGAACAACCGCGAGTGCTACCACTGCAACGCCTCGCACCCGGAGCTGTTGAAAACCCTGCTCGAATGGGATGACGTGACCGACCCACGCGCCGACCAGGCGTTCAAGGACCATGTGGCGGCCAGTGCGGCGGCCTGGGACGCGGAGAAGATCCCGTATGCGCATGCCAGCTTCGGCCTGCGCAACCGCATCGTGCGCATGCCGCTGCTCAAGGGCACGGTGTCGATGACCCTGGACGGCAAGCAGGGCTGCCAGAAGCTGATGGGACGGATCAAGAACCCCGACCTGGGCTCGATGCGCATCCTGCACCTGCCGCACTCGTGGAACCACTGCATGGGCGATCACATCATCGTGTTCACCGTGTGGCCGATCAGTGCCCGGGAGAGCAAGGTGACCACCAAGTGGCTGGTGCACAAGGATGCGGTGGAGGGTGTGGATTACGACCCGGCGCGCATGCGTGAGGTGTGGGATGCCACCAACGACCAGGACCGGCGCCTGGCAGAGGAGAACCAGCGCGGCATCAACTCCACGGCGTATCAGCCGGGGCCGTATTCGAAGACCTATGAGTTTGGCGTGGTGAACTTCGTGGACTGGTACAGCGAGCGCTTGCTGAACAACCTGGGGGCGGCGCCGGCGCCGTACCTCAAAGGCGTGGCTGCGCAGTAACACCGTGTTGCCCCCTTCGCTGGCAAGCCAGCTCCCACAAGGTGTTGCGGCGTGCATAAATCCTGTGGGAGCTGGCGTGCCAGCGAAGAGGCCAGATCGGGCGACTTCCAACCCTGATCTGTACAAAATCTGATCAACACCCGCAAACCCCAGCCCCCGCTGACCCATAACCACTTCACGAACACTTTATCCACAGCCACACCCACAGCAATTGTGGGCAACCCTTGTGGAAAACGCCCCCCTGCGGCAAAAAAATCCACAACCTCGAGCTGATCAAATAATGATCAACCCTCGCCAAGCCTTTGAATACGTGGCTCACAGCACTACGCAAACACCTTATCCACAGAGCCGCCAACAGACTTTGTGTGCAACTTTAGCCATGCCAAAAACCATTGTGGATAACCTCGTAAAACCCACGTTTTTCGCGGCATTCAGATTATTCGGACACGCCAGAGCGCACTTTTGGACGTTTTTTGATCAATCCATTGAACGCCTTGCCTGCCGTGGCCTGCAGCCATGTCCGAACAGATTATCCACAGAGCAGCCAACAAGGATTGTGTGCAAAAACGCGCCCTCACCTCCCCGCACGCATAAAAAAACCACGGAAAATCCGTGGCTTACATTGATCATTATTTGATCGCAACGCTCAACGCCATGTTCCACGTGGCCTGCAGCCATACGCAAACACTTTATCCACAGATCCGCCAACAGACTTTGTGCACAACCCCTCAGCGCAGCACGCCCTCCTCCGCCAGCAGCTTGAGAATTGCCTGGGCGCCCTCTTCGGGACTGACGCCCTTGAGTACCTGCCCACCGCCGCCACTGGCCTTGGCGGTGGCCGCTTTCATGCGGTCGGCACCGCTCTTGGCCTTGATCACTTTCAGGCGTTTGGGACGTGGCCTGGCCGGTTGCAGCTCAGCGCCTGTGAATAACTCGTCTTCGACTATTTCGACCTGCCGCGCCGCCAGCACGCCGCGTCGTGCCGGACCGAAAGCGCTCTGGCGCGGGGTCGGCGCAGCGTTATCCACAGTCGCCAGCAATGGCAGGCGCACCTTCAGGCGTCGCCGCTGGCCGCGCGGCAAGGCCTGCAGCACCTGAGCCACACCCTCATGGATGGATTCGACCTGGGCCAGCCCCACCACCAGCGGCCAGCCCAGGCGCTCGGCCAGCAAAAACGGCAACATGCCCGAGCCTTCACCGGTTTCGGCCTGGCTGCCGGTCAACACCAACTGCGCCCCGGCTTCGCGCAAATAGTCGCCCAACACGCCCAGGGCATCCGCACCCGGCGGCTGCTCCAGCACGTCCAGCTGCGCCAGGCCCATGCCCAGGTACGCCCGCAACGCAGGCTCCTGCGGGTCGCCGGCATGCAGCACCTGCAAGTTATCCCCAGCCAGTTGCAAGCCAAGCTCCACTGCCCGCGCATCCTGCTCGGCACGTCGCGTACGGCCCGAGCTTGGGTGTGCACCAATCGATACCAGGCTGATGACCTTCGTGTTCATAACCGTCCCCTGCCCTTACGCCGCATCGCGCCGGGCGCCATTGCGATAGTTGTCCACAGCCTCGATCAGCGCCTGCAGGATCGCCGCGCTGTCACCGATCACCGACAGGTCGGCGCGCTTGATCATGTCGCAGCCCGGGTCCAGGTTGATCGCCACCACCTTGTCGCAGGCACCAATGCCCTGCAGGTGCTGGATCGCCCCCGAGATCCCCACCGCCACGTACACCCGCGCGGTGACCCAGGTGCCGGTGGCGCCGACCTGCCGGTTGCGCGGCATGAAGCCATCGTCCACCGCCACCCTCGAAGCGCCTTCGGTGGCACCCAGTGCTGCGGTGGCGCTGTGGAAAAGTGCCCAGTCCCTGACCCCGTTGCCACCGGACATGATGAATTCCGCTTCGGCCATGGCGATGGCGGCCGGGTCCACAGCCACCGGGCCAAGGTCTTCGATGCGTGGCAGGCTGCGCGGGGCGCCTGTGGACAACTGCACCGGCAAGGCTTCGTGGCGGGTTTCGCTGACCGGCTCGGCGCATTCGGCGGCGGCCAGGACAAGGCGCGGCAAGGCGCGCACCAGGTCCTGCTGCCCCGCGCCGGCGCGCCCGCTGCATACCCCGTCCTTGACCTGCCACACCCGCGTCGCCGGGCGCTCGCCCAGCACCGCGGCAAAGCGTCGGCCCAGCTCGCCGCCACCGCTGCGGCTGTCGGGCAGCAGCCAGTGGCGCGGGTTGAACTGGTTATCCACAGCGCGCAGGCCCTGCACCCATTGCTCGGGCACATAGCCGGCAAATTCGTCGCCTTCGATCTGCAACAGCCGGTCGACCCCGAAGGTGCCAAAGGTGGTTTCCTTGTGCTCGCCGAACACCACCGCCAGCACCGCGCCGTCGTTGCCGGCCAGGCTGTGGGCCAACCCGAGCAGGTCACGATCATGACTGGTCAGGCGCCCGCCGACCATGTCCGGCACCACGGCGATGTAGAACGCCGGCGCTGCCACCTGATGCAGCGGCAGCAGCACCTCGGCGGCGGCACTGCGCTTGCTGGCGCCGCCGTGCTGGGCACCACTGCGGTCGATGCGCCTGATCCCGTTGGGGCCGATGAAGCCGACTGCATGGGGGTTCTTGCGCAGCACCCCGTTGGGGCCCATCCACTGCGTCTGCCGGGTCTGCATGGCCGCGTGCAGCGGGTGCAGGCGGTTGCGTGCAATCCACTCGGCACGCGGGTCACGCCGGATGATGTCGCTCATCAGTGCACCTCCGCGGGTTCACGCTTGCTCGGTACCGGTGTGCTGGCTACCGGCGTTTCGAGCAGCGCGTCGGCCACCAGTTCCGCCAGGTCCTTGATCAACGGACGTGGCTCGACCACGCCTTCGAGCATCGCGGTGCATTGCGGGCAGCCCACGGCCACCACCTCGGCCGCGGTCTCGCGAATGTCCTGCATGCGCATGTCGGGGATACGCTGTTTGCCGGGGATGTCGGTGATCGGCGCACCGCCACCGCCACCGCAGCAGCGTGAACGGAAACCGGAGCGCTGCATTTCGCGCACCTCGATGCCCAGGGCGCGCAGCACCTGGCGCGGCGCCTCGTATTCGCCGTTGTAGCGCCCCAGGTAGCACGGGTCGTGATAGGTGACGCTGGCGCCGCTGTGCTGACCCAGGTTGAGTTGGCCGGCAGCAATCAGTTCGGCCAGGTAAGCGCTGTGGTGCTGGACCACGTAATCACCGCCGAAAGCGGGGTACTCGTTCTTCAGCACATGGAAGCTATGCGGGTCGCAGGTAACGATGCGCTTGAAGCGGTACTGGCCAAGGGTCTGGATATTGCGCCGGGCCAGGTGCTGAAAGGTCGCCTCATCGCCCAGCCGCCGCGCCACGTCGCCGCTGTCGCGCTCTTCCAGGCCCAGCACGGCAAAGTCCACATTGGCCGCCTTGAGCACTTTGACGAAGGCGCGCAGAGTGCGCTGGTTGCGCATGTCGAAGGCACCGTCGCCCACCCAGAACAGCACGTCGGTGCTGCCTGCCTCGCTCAACACGTCGAGGTCCAGGTCGGCGGCCCAGTTCATCCGCCCGCCCGGTGCGAAGCCGCCGGGGTTATCGGTGGCGATGAGGTTGTCGAGCACTTCGGCGCCCTTGTTCGGCGTGGCGCCTTTTTCCAGGGTCAGGTGGCGGCGCATGTCGACGATGGCATCGACGTGCTCGATCATCATCGGGCACTCCTCCACGCACGCGCGGCAGGTGGTGCACGACCACAGCGTCTCGGCGTCGACCAGGCCATTGACGATCGGCTGGTGCGGATTGCCGCCATGTTCGCCGATGGGTTTGCCTGGGTACGGGCTGCCGGCAAACTTCGCGTCGGTACCGCCAGCCAGGCCCACCACCATGTCCTGAATGAGTTTTTTCGGGTTCAGCGGCTGGCCGGCAGCGAACGCCGGGCACGCCGCTTCGCACTTGCCGCACTGCACGCAGGCGTCGAAGCCGAGCAACTGGTTCCAGGTGAAGTCCCTGGGTTTTTCCACACCCAGGGGTGCATTCGGGTCTTCCAGGTCCAGCGGCTTGAGCCCGGTGGAGCGGCCGCCGCCAAAACGCTCGGCGCGCCGGTGCCAGGCCAGGTGCAGGGCACCGGCAAAAGCGTGCTTCATCGGCCCGCCCCAGGTCATGCCCAGGAACAGCTCGCTCACGCCCCACAGCACGCCCAGCCCCAGCAGCGCCACCAGTACCCAGCCACCGGTGCCTTCAGGCAGGATGCCGGCCACCGGCAGGGTGGCGATGAAGAAGCTGGCGGCAAATACCAGCAGGCTTTTGGGCAGGCGCATCCAAGGGCCTCTGGACAGGCGCGAGGGCGGGTTCAGCCGGCGCTTGCAGACGAACACTGCGCCGCCGAACATCAGCACGGTGGCGGCCAGCAGTGCGTAGCCGAGGAGGCGGTTGTGCAGGCCGAAGCCGTGCACCAGGATCGCCAGCGCGGCCGCCAGCACAAAGCCGCCGGCGGTGGCGACGTGGGTGTTGGCCATGTATTTGTCGCGGGCGACCACGTGGTGCAGGTCGACCCTGTAGCGACGCGGCATGGCCAGCAGGCCGCCCAGCAGGTCGACCCTGGACGGCCGGCCGCGGCGCCACATCCGCACGCGCCGCCACGCGCCTAGCACGGCCAGGCCGAGGGCGGCGAACAGCAGGAGGGGTAGCAGGGTATTCAACATGGGAAGCTCCCGAAATACACATCAGGTCCTGCAGGTGATGGACCTGTGGGAGCTGGCTTGCCAGCGAAGCAGGCGCCGC
>NZ_JAHTBI010000062.1 GCF_019168305.1 Pseudomonas aegrilactucae | reverse complement strand
AACGGGCGTTCTCTTTTCCGCCCCCCGGAGTCTGGTTTCAGGGTAAAATCTGGCGAGGCGACAACTATCCTGACACCGGGGGGGGTGTCTGAGCTTTTGCAGTACTCAACAATTTTGCGCTTGGCTTTGTAAAGCAGGCTGCGTTTGTTCAGCTTGGAATACGTGCTGCGGCGCGCGGCGACTTGCCAGATTACCTCACGATTTTCATGCTCTTCGCGTTTCTCGACACCGGTGTATCCGGCGTCTGCATACACCGCGTTTTCTTCGCCATGCAACAGCTCGGCGACCTGTGTGACATCGGCCACATTGGCTGCGGTGCCATGGACGTGATGAACCAGGCCGGACTCAGCATCGACGCCGATATGAGCCTTCATCCCGAAAAAATACTGATTGCCTTTCTTGGTCTGATGCATCTCGGGATCGCGCTTGCCTTCTTCGTTCTTGGTCGAACTTGGGGCATGAATAATGGTGGCATCAACGATGGTGCCCTGGCGCAACGACAGGCCTTTCTCCTGCAAGTAACCGTTGATGACCGCAAGGATCGCAGGTGCGAGTTGATGCTTCTCCAGCAAGTGCCGGAAGTTCATGATCGTGGTGTCTTCGGGGATCGGCGCGCTCAGCGTCAGGCGTGCGAACTGGCGCAT
>NZ_JAHTBI010000061.1 GCF_019168305.1 Pseudomonas aegrilactucae | reverse complement strand
TATGATCCGGGGGTAGGGCGATTTGTCAGTAAAGACCCGATCAGTTATGCGGGTGGGTTGAATCTGTATGTGTATGCGCCGAATCCGGTTGGGTGGGTTGATGCTTTAGGTTTGGCGAAGTCCTCGACCAGTGGGCATAGCAGTCAAGCAAAGCGTGGTCAAGAATTTCATAATGATATGCAAAAATTTCCTTATCCTGATGGGTATAAACGGGAGAGGGAGGTGAAGGGGGCCGGGAGGGTTGATGCTATCAATTATGAGGAGTGCGCAATAATCGAGAGGAAGTGCACGTGTAGTGCTAGGACGATAAAAAGAGGGGAGGCTCAAGTGAAGCGTTACTGTGATCAAATGAAAGAAAATACTGGCCAGGAGTACGAAGGTATTTTAGATGTGTTAGATCCGAATACGGGTGCGAGAAGCATAAGGGTGGTGGTGCCTAAGTCATGAGTAAGGTATTGACGACAAATAAGGTTTTTTCCTCTGCGGCAACTGAGGTTGGTTTTTTAGGATCCGGGAGTACACGATATATTGAATATCCGGATTTTTTCCTTTTGCTTAATCATCAGAAGTCAAGCTACAGCAAGGCGTTTTATGTGAATGTCGGAATAATATATAAGGAGTTGATGGGGGGGAGCCCTTCAATTGAGGAAGTTTGCAGCGCTTTTAATTTTCGTGACTCTAAGCTGTCTGTGCATGTGGATTTCAGGCTTGAAGGGTTTCCTGATGCTCCCGTGAAACTACAAAAAACCTTCGATGATCTTGTGGTTAATGGGGATATGGGTGAGCTGAAAAGACTACTGATTGATGTTTTTTCTCGTCTTATAGAGTTTGTTGGAAAAAATCACGATCGAGCTACGATCAGAAGGTTGAGGGATGAAAAAAAACTCTCTGCGATGGTGCTGAAAGAAGTTTAAATGCGTCTTGTGTGGTGTTTGAGTCTGGATAAGAGTCCCGGGTTATTAGGGTATTTGTGCGGTTATGTTGAGGGGCTATAAAGTATTTAAAGATTGAGGCGGTCGGGTTTAACAGAGTCTGCGCTCAGGCAGTACGGGGGCTCGTAATGCAGTACGCATCCGAGCACAAAAACCAACAGAGCACTTTCTGCTGCTACCAAAGCCAAAGGGGTGATGAACGTGCGAGGGAAGAGCTTAGGTTTTTTCGCAACTAAAAGTGATATGTTTTCGCTGGTGGAGGCAATAGATGCGACTAGTAGTATAAATATCACGCAAGCGGGGGAAGTAGTAGATGGAAAGCTAACTGTTTTCAGTCGGTTGGTCGATGTTCCGGGGCTAGGAGTGTCATCACATCCAACAAGTGTTTTGAATGATTTTTATTTAATTTGCAAGCCTGGTGTGGCGGTTTCTCTGCGTAAGGTTTCTACGAAGCAGGGGGGGGTAAGATATATTTTGGATCAAAAGGAAAATCTAGGTACTTTAGTTTTTAGGCCTGGGGGCGAATATTTTGGAGAAGGAATTATTGTAAGTGAAGTGTCGACTATATATCAGTCAGGTGATGGCTTAGATCTTTTTAAGTTGTTCGAGAAAAAAATTAAAGGTAACTTTAAAAAAAATTCGCTCTTATTATGTCGGGCCAGGAGCTTGCGAGGCCCTTGCGAAGGGTATTAGATTGTGTGCTGCTCTTAGCTCGCCAGAAGGATATGACCTGAAAGTTAGTTAAGTTCTATTGTCGGCTGGGCCTGGCGAGCTTGCTCGTGAATAGGTGTTTGTTTTATATTATTTAAATAATTGAACGGGTATCTTGGTCTGCCGAAAAATGCTTTGTAGAGAAAATGTTTGTGCGCGCAAAGATTTCGATGTTGGACTTTGAGGGGAAGTAAAGAATCGGAGTTTGAGTATACAGCTAAAGTTTGTTAGTGGCTGTTGCGAACCGGCCGCAAACTGCGCTGATGTTTGTTGATCTACTGATGTATCTCCAAGGCGCAGGCTGTAAGGCATGAAGGGACACGGCTGATCGCACAGCCGACCTACAGCCTGCCGTACAACATCGATGACGATCCGGTCTGGACCTTCGAACCGCAGGCGAAGCCGTTCAATGCGCTGGCGTGGTACCAGTGCGACCACCTGGGTACGCCGCAGTAGTTGACTGACCACTTCGGGCAGGTGGCGTGGTCGGCGCATTACAAGGCATGGGGGGAGGTGAAGACCCGATTCGCTTCCAGGGCCAGTATCACGACCATGAGACGGGCCTGCACCTAGGGCAAAGGTGAACTAAAGGGAATCACGTTCAAGCTGGGCGACACCAGCAAGGTGGTGGTAGATCTTCCAAAGCCACTTAGCGGGGCGGGGTCAGTTCCGATAACGCAATGAGACCCGCAGCGGAGGTTCACTGAATCCGCGAGAGAATCCAGGCGAGCTGAACAGGGTGGTCAGTACGCGACAGGCTGCGGGACGTCAATTGATAGGAACATGTGCGCCGGGCATCATGTTAAGCGTGATGCCGACGGCGGTCCCACTACATCGTCCAATCATGTCGAGGTCTGTTTGGATTGTCACAAACAATTGCATGCGAGAGATTGGCAATGAATAAGACGGTCGTAGCTAAAGATGGCGAAAATCAGGTTCCAGTGCCGCAGGTTTGGCGGCCAACGCTCAGCGCCATCGTTGATGCCCTAATCCAAGGGGGCGAGCCATCGCTGGCGCAGGTAACGCTTCAATCTCCGGACGTATGGGCGCATGCCCAAGAGAGTATTCATGCGTATGGTGCACAACTAAGAAAGTTGCCAGATGAGTCCTGGAACTCTTCCGTCTGCATTTGGTACGGGGAATTCTGGGACGTTTTGGTTGATCTTTACACCGAGGAGGAGGGGAGAAGTGACTTGGTCCTTCAGGTTCACGTTTATGAAGGTGACGATGGATACCGATATGAGGTGGTTTTGGTGTACGTGCCGTAGCGTCTGCACGCCTGTCGGGATTTGATCGGTATGTTGCTGGAGTCCTATGTGAACTTGCAAAGATGTCAGGCGGCGTCCACTGCGCACGACCCGCATCCACACGCGGCCTCGCGTCCTGACCTAAGTTGGCCTTATCGCCACTAACGGACAGCTTAGGCTCAATTTTCAAGTGCAACCCCCACTAAGCCTAAACCTGTTCGGGGTGGGCGGCCTTGACCTCTCGGCCCCCTCGCAGGCAAGTCAATGCGCTGACCTTGCCGGCGAAGAAGCGATGCGCATCACCCCAGATTCTTGCCCAGCAACGCGTGATACAGCTCGCTGTCGCCCAGTATCCCCACCACCTGGTTGCCGTCCTGCAGCACCAGCTTGTTCCCCGTCTGATAGCGAATCTGCAGCGCCTCGCGCATGCCGATGCTCGCGTTCACCAGGGTCGGCTTGCGCTCCAACCCTTCCACCGCCTCGCCCGGCGCCCAGTTCTGCAAGGCCATGCCGTTGGCGCCCTGGCGTGCGCCCTTGATGGTGTTGCCCTCGGCCAGGTCCAGCCAGGAATCACCGCCCGGGTCCAGGCACACCGAGCCATTGATGCGCTTGCACTTGTCCAGCGTGCGCATCAGGCTGCGCCCGCACAGCACGTTGAGCGGGTTGGTGTGCGCCACGAAGGTACGCACATACTCGTCCGCCGGGTTCAGCACGATCTCTTCCGGCTTGCTGTACTGGATGATGCGCCCGTCCTTCATGATCGCGATGCGGCTACCGAGTTTGAGCGCCTCGTCCAGGTCATGGCTGACGAACACGATGGTCTTGGCCAGCTTGCGCTGCAGTTCCAGCAACTCGTCCTGCAGGCCCTGGCGGATCAACGGGTCGAGCGCCGAGAACGGTTCGTCCATCAGCAGGATGTCGGCATCCATCGCCAGCGCCCGGGCCAGGCCCACACGCTGCTGCATGCCTCCGGACAGCTCGTCGGGCTTCTTGTTGCGCCACTGGGTCAGGCCCACCAGCTCCAGCTTTTCGTCCACCAGCTTGCGCCGCTCCTTCTCCGGCCGGCCCTGCATCTCCAGGCCGAAGCTGATGTTCTCGCGCACCGTCAGCCAGGGCATCAGGGCGAACTTCTGGAACACCATGGCGATGCGCTGGGTGCGCATCATCTTGAGTTCCGCCGGGGTGCAGTGGGCGATGTCGATCTGCGAGCCTTCATGTTCGACGAACAGCTTGCCGCGGCTGACCGTGTTCAAGCCGTTGATGCAGCGCAGCAGGCTCGACTTGCCCGAGCCCGACAGGCCCATCAGCACGCAGATCTCGCCCTTGTTGATGTCCAGGCTGGCCTTCTCGACGCCGACCACCAGGCCGGTCTTCTTCAGGATCTGTTCACGCGTGAGGCCCTGGTCGAGCAGGCTCAGGGCCTCACGCGGGTGCCTGGAGAAGATTACGTCTACCTCTTCGAAGCGAATAATGCTCATGCTTCACTCCTTGCCGGTGCGTCGGGTTGTTTGCAGATACGGTCGAGCATGATCGCCAGCAGCACGATCGCCAGCCCAGCCTCGAAGCCCAGCGCGATATCGGCAGTGTTGAGTGCGTTGACCACAGGTTTGCCCAGACCGTCGGCGCCCACCAGTGCGGCAATCACCACCATCGACAGCGACAGCATGATGCACTGGGTAACGCCCGCCGCGATGCTGGGCATGGCGTGCGGCAGTTCGATGCGCGAGAGCAGTTGGCGCCGCGAGCAGCCGAACGCCTTGCCGGCGTCCAGCAGTTCCTGCGGCACGTCGCGGATGCCCAGGTAGGTGAGGCGGATGGGCGCGGCGATGGCGAATACCACCGTCGAGATCAACCCCGGCACCACGCCCAGGCCGAACAGGGTCAGGGTGGGGATCAGGTAGACGAAGGTGGGCACCGTCTGCATCAGGTCGAGCACCGGGCGCATGGCGGTATAGAACATCGGCTTGTGCGCCGCCAGGATGCCAAGCGGCACGCCGATGGCCACGCACACGAAGGTCGCGAACAGCACCTGGGCCAGGGTTTCCATGGTCTCCTGCCAGTAGCCCAGGTTGAGGATGAGCAGGAACGACAGGGCGCAGAACACCGTCAGCGCCCATTTGCGCTGGATCAGGTGAGCGATCAGGGCAACCAGGCCGATCAGGACGAAAGGGTTGAACCAGGTCAGTGCCCCGGTCACACCATGAATCATGAATTCCAGCGCTTCGGCAAAGGCATCGAAGTAGTTGGCGCCGTGTTGCGTCAACCATTCGACGAATGCCGCGATGTGCTGGCCCAGGGGTATTTTTTGATCGATCAGCATGATAGCGAGCGTCCACCTGCAAGGGATTGGAAACAACCTGCGCCGGGCAATCGCCCCCCGGCGCAGGGCGTGCTTACTGCGTCAGCTTGGCCTTGGCCGCCTCCAGGCCCGGTTTGCCGTCTACGGTGGTCACGCCGGCCAGCCAGGTGTCGAGCACCTGCGGGTTCTGCTTGAGCCAGGCCTTGGCCGCTGCGTCGGGCTTGACCTTGTCGTCGAGCACCTTGCCCATCAGGGTGCTTTCCATGTCCAGGGTGAAGGCGAGGTTCTTCAGCAACTGGCCGACGTTGCTGCATTCCTGGCTGTAGCCCTTGCGCGTGTTGGTGAGCACGGTGGCCTTGCCATAGTCGGGGCCGAAGAAGTCGTCGCCGCCGTCGAGGTATTTCATCTTGAAGCGCGTGTTCATCGGGTGCGGTTCCCAGCCCAGGAACACCACGTCGGTGCCGCGGCGCTGGGCGCGGTCAACCTGCGACAACATGCCGGCCTCGCTCGACTCCACCACCTTGAAGCCGGCGTCCTTCAGGCCGAAGGCGTTCTTGTCGATCATGCTCTGGATGGTGCGGTTACCGTCGTTGCCCGGCTCGATGCCGTAGATCTTGCCGCCCAGTTCCTTCTTGAATTTGGCGATGTCGGCAAAATTCTTCAGGCCCTTGTCGTACAGCGCCTGGGGCACGGCCAGGGTGTACTTGGCGTTTTCCAGGTTGGCGCGCACGGTCTCGACCGTACCGGCGTCGCGGTACTGCTTGATGTCGTTTTCCATGGTCGGCATCCAGTTGCCGAGGAACACGTCCATGTTCTTGCCGTCGGCCAGCGACTTGTAGGTCACCGGCACCGAGATCATGGTGGTGCGGGTCTTGTAGCCGAGGGCTTCGAGTACCGCGCTGGTGACGGCGGTGGTGACGGTGATGTCGGTCCAGCCGACATCGGAGAAGTTGACGGTGTGACACTGCTCGGGCTCGGCGGCCTGGGCCAGCACCGGCAGGCTCAGCAGCGCAGCCAGCAACAGCGGGGGGGAACCTTTCATGGATGGACTCCTGGGTGTTTTTTCTCGGATGTCCCACGGGACAGGTGCCGTGCAATCGAGTCGATACCGATCATCTAACAGCCAAAAACAAACGCCTACAGGGTGCGTCGTATCCAGTACAGGCAGGGTCGCATCCAGTGCCGGTGAGGTCGCTTACAGATTTGTAGGCCTGGATAAACGCTGTCGTGGCGCCTCTGCACCGCAAAAAACGGCGCAAAAACCGCGCTGGCAACGGGCGGCGTTGCTGGACAAGAGCGCGTCGGTTGTAGACGCCGGGGCCGCAGACAAAAGCCTGATGATGCGCGAAACCGGCGGATTGCCGCCTTTTCAGCGTAGCAGTCAGAGGTGTATGGCATGGCCATCAGCGTGTTCGACCTGTTCAAGATCGGTGTCGGCCCTTCAAGCTCGCACACGGTCGGGCCCATGCGCGCCGCCGCGCTGTTCGTGCAGGGGCTGCGCGAGCGCGGCCAGCTTGCACAGGTGCAGCGCATCGAGGTGCGCCTGTACGGTTCGCTGTCGGCCACCGGCATCGGCCACGGCAGTGACAATGCCGTGATCATGGGCCTGATGGGCGAATGGCCGGACGCCATCGACCCCACCCGGATCGGCCCGCGCATCGCCGCACTGCGTGAAACCGACAGCCTGCTGCTGGACGGGCACCTGCCCGTCGGGTTTGTATGGGCCCGCGACATGCTGCTGCTCGACGAGAACCTGCCGTACCATCCCAACGCCATGACCCTGATTGCCGAAGCCGCGCATGGCCAGTTGCACCGCGATACCTATTACTCGGTGGGCGGCGGTTTTGTGGTGGACGCCGCGCAGGCGGCCAGCGGTGTGCTGGACGCCGACACCACCGAGTTGCCCTACGATTTCAACAGCGCCGTCGAACTGCTTGAGCTGTGCAAGCGAAACGACCTGCGCGTGTCGCAATTGATGCTGGAAAACGAAAAGGTCTGGCGCAGCGAAGCCGAGATTCGCGCCGGCCTCATGACCCTCTGGCGGGCCATGCAGGCGTGCGTCGAAAGCGGCCTCAGGCACGAGGGCATCCTGCCCGGCGGGCTCAATGTGCGACGCCGTGCAGCACGCCTGCACCGCAGCCTGCAGGAGCTGGGCAAACCCAATGTGATTGGTTCGACGCTCAGCGCCATGGAGTGGGTCAACCTGTATGCACTGGCCGTCAACGAAGAGAACGCCGCCGGCGGGCGCATGGTCACCGCCCCCACCAACGGCGCCGCCGGGATCATCCCGGCGGTGCTGCACTACTACATGCGTTTCAGCGACGAGGTGAGCGAAGCCAACGTGGTGGACTTCTTCCTGGGTGCGGCGGCAGTGGGCATCCTGTGCAAGAAGAACGCCTCGATCTCTGGCGCCGAGGTCGGCTGCCAGGGCGAGGTCGGCTCGGCCTGCGCGATGGCGGCGGCGGGGCTGGCCGAAGTGCTCGGGGCCACCCCGGCACAGGTGGAGAACGCCGCCGAAATAGGCCTGGAGCACAACCTGGGGCTGACCTGCGACCCGGTCGGCGGGCTGGTGCAGGTGCCCTGCATCGAGCGCAACGCAATCGCTGCGGTGAAGGCGATCAATGCCGCGCAGATGGCCCTGCGCGGTGACGGCGAGCACTTCATTTCCCTCGACCGGGTGATCCGCACCATGCGTGATACCGGCGCCGACATGCACGACAAATACAAGGAAACCTCACGCGGCGGCCTGGCGGTGAACACCATCGAGTGCTGAGGTACCTGCGCCGTTTTCGCCCACACCCTCGACACCGCGCCGCCTTTTGGCGCGACCATTGCCGATGGCGCTGATGCGGCATTGAGAACAGGTCTTCTTCAGCGCGCGGTGACACCGCGCGTTGTCGTTTCTGGGCAAATTCCCACAAGTGCTACCAGACTTCTCACCGTCCCTGAGCCGTCCTACAGACGCGCTTTGGGCCGGCCTTTTGCGTTTATAGCCGGGGCTTTTGGGGCGGGCTATATAGACGCTTCGCAAGGTCGTTTTCAGGAGTTGTTGAATGCCCATTCAATTTTGGGCATGGCATTTGCGTTGTGATTGGCAAAAGCCCCTGCATTCGAATCGGGGCCATGACAAAAAGCCCGTGCCTGAGGCGCAACCTGCATTGTGTGAGGAGAGATCGCGATGACGTCGTACAACTCCGGGACCCCAACCCAAAACCGCACGCCCCAATCCATCGGCTTTCTGCTGCTGGACAACTTCACGCTGATTTCCCTGGCGTCTGCCGTCGAGCCGCTGCGCATGGCCAACCAGCTGTCGGGCCGCGAGCTGTATCGCTGGAGCACCTTGAGCGTGGATGGCGGCCAGGTATGGGCCAGCGACGGCTTGCAGATCACCCCCGATGCGGCGATGCACAAGGCACCGGCCATGGACACCGTGATCGTGTGCGGCGGCATCGGCATCCAGCGCACCGTGACCCGTGAGCACGTGACCTGGCTGCAGAGCCAGGCGCGTCAGTCGCGGCGCCTGGGCGCGGTGTGCACCGGCAGCTGGGCGCTGGCGTGCGCCGGCCTGCTCGACGGTTTCGACTGCAGCGTGCACTGGGAGTGCCTGGCCTCGATGCAGGAGGCGTTCCCGCGGGTGAGCATGAGCACCCGGCTGTTCACTCTGGACCGCAACCGCTTCACCAGCTCCGGTGGTACGGCGCCGCTGGACATGATGCTGCACCTGATCAGCCGTGATCATGGCCGCGAGTTGTCGGCGGCGATCTCGGAGATGTTCGTGTACGAGCGCATTCGCAACGAACAGGATCACCAGCGCGTGCCGCTCAAGCACATGCTGGGCACCAACCAGCCGAAGCTGCAGGAGATCGTCGCGCTGATGGAGGCCAACCTCGAAGAGCCGATCGACCTGGATGAGCTGGCGGTGTACGTGGCGGTGTCGCGGCGCCAACTGGAGCGGTTGTTCCAGAAGTACCTGCACTGTTCGCCGTCGCGCTATTACCTGAAGCTGCGCCTGATTCGCGCGCGGCAGTTGCTCAAGCAGACACCGATGTCGATCATCGAGGTGGCGTCGGTGTGCGGGTTTGTGTCCACGCCGCACTTCTCCAAGTGCTATCGCGAGTACTTCGGGATCCCACCGCGTGATGAGCGGGTAGGGTCCAATACGGCGCAGCAGGTGGCGATGATGCCGATCCCGCAGGCGCTGGTGCTGTCGCCGCTGGCCGGGCCGATGTCGGCGTTGAGCCAGGCGCGCAACGAGTCGACATTTGCCAGTGTGAGGCTGTAGAACGCGGGGGTTCTTCGCTGGCAAGCCAGCTCCCACAGGTTCTCCACCGCCCATGAGAGCGGTGATTTACCTGTGGGAGCTGGCTTGCCAGCGAAGGGGTCAACTGCGGTGGGGGGGTGAACGCCGCCAACGCCGGCAGCAGCTGCCTGTCGATCGCCTGGCGCACCGCCGGCAGGATCGTCGCGCTGCCGCTGTACAACTGCTCCACCATCGCGCGCAACGCCCGCGCGCGTTCTGCGCTCAACCCCCGTACCGCACACTCGCAGGCCTGCTCGGCCGTGGCGCCCGCCGGCATCTCGAAGCCCAACGCACGCAGTTGGCTCAGCAGGTCGTCCTGATCAATCAAATCGGCATGCAGCATGGCGGTTTCCTTGTTCTACGCAGAAGGTGTTCCGATTCTGGAAGCGCCGCCGCGCGGCGACAAGGGGCATGTCCGCTTTACCTATGAACAGGTCGTTTTCGGCTAAGCCGATGGGGCCTCAGCCGCGCTTGAGCAGCACCGCGCAGGCACTCTTGTAGGCCTCATGCTGATACTTGTTCAGCGACGTCGGCAGCTCCAGATCATGCTTCTTGGCCTGGGCGCTGACGGTTTGCGGCGACACCAGCTCGACCTCGCAGTTGTCCAGCAACTGCAACACGCCCTCGATCTTGAAGGTGGTGGGGCCACCGGCAAAATCGCCTTTCTTGCTGCGCTTCTTGATCGCCAGGCGCTCGATGCCCTGCTCGCTGACAAAGGCTTTCACCTGCGCGGCGAAGGCCTTGACCTGAGCCGCGTCTTCGTCGTCCTCCAGGCCGATTTTCTTGGTCGCCACGCCAACGTGCACAGGGCTGCCAGCCTCCAGGCTGACCACGGCCAGCAACGCTTCGCTGCCCTTGATTTCAATACCGCAGATTTTCATGTGTGCCTCAATCGGAGTTTTGCAGGCCCAGGGACTGCAGGTATTCGGAACGGTCGTCGCTGCGCTGCGCCAGGCAGGTGTTCAGCGCCGCGTCGTAGTCCTTGCCCGGCGCGCTGTCGTAGGTCTCGACCTTGCAGTCGGCGTCGCGCACTTGCTTCCACAGGGTTTGGGCGGCGTTCAGGCGGGTGCTCAGCTCAACGACCTTGGCGCCCTGGCCGGCGTACTGCTCCTTGATGCGCTCGAGCAGGTCGGCGAAGGCCGCATTCAGTTCGCGTTCGGCAGTGGTGCGGCTGAACAGCGCGCAGTCGTAGTTCTGCTGGGCAGTTTCCACGTTGTCGCACGGGGTGTTCTCGTCGTTTTCCTCGGCCTGTGCGCCCAGCGTCACGGCCACGAGGGCAAGCCATACCAGCGATTTCATCTATAGAGTCTCCCACAGGGGTACGCGCAACAGGATCAGCGATTCTCGCAAAGCACTGCGGCAAAGAACAGCGCTGCTCGCTTGGCCAACCTGTCTGACAGCACTGAGCCCACTGACCATCATCGGCTTTGTCGGCCGTTGACGCTTTCGGCAATTCCCCTGTCGTTTTTGCATCCTGGCGACCTGTCCCCTAGGCATATGCTGGTCCCAAAGCGCCGGCACACGATTCGGCGCACAGACACCAAAAAGGGGACAGCCTGATGAGCCCAGCCGAGTTACACGCAGACAGCATCGTTATCGACGGGCTGATCATCGCCAAATGGAACCGCGAGCTGTTCGAGGACATGCGCAAAGGCGGCCTCACCGCCGCCAACTGCACGGTATCGGTGTGGGAAGGCTTTCAAACCACGGTCAACAGCATCGTCGCCAGCCAGAAGCTGATCCGCGAGAACAGCGACCTGGTGATCCCGGTACGCACCACCGCCGACATTCGCAAGGCCAAGGAGCTGGGCAAGACCGGCATCCTCTTCGGCTTCCAGAACGCCCATGCCTTCGAAGACCAGATCGGCTACGTCGACATCTTCAAGCAGCTGGGCGTGGGCATCGTGCAGATGTGCTACAACACCCAGAACCTGGTAGGCACCGGCTGCTACGAACGCGACGGCGGCCTGTCGGGCTTCGGTCGCGAGATCGTCGCCGAGATGAACCGCGTCGGGGTCATGTGCGACCTGTCCCATGTCGGTTCCAAGACCAGCGAGGAAGTCATTCTCGAATCGAAAAAACCGGTGTGCTACTCCCACTGCCTGCCCTCCGGGCTCAAGGAGCACCCGCGCAACAAGTCCGATGCAGAGCTGAAGTTCATCGCCGACCGCGGCGGCTTCGTCGGCGTGACGATGTTCGCGCCGTTCCTGGCCAAGGGCATCGACTCGACCATCGACGACTACGCCGAAGCCATCGAATACACCATGAACCTGGTGGGTGAAGACGCCATCGGCATCGGCACCGATTTCACCCAGGGCCACGGCCAGGACTTCTTCGAGTACCTGACCCACGACAAGGGCTACGCGCGCCGCCTGACCAGCTTCGGCAAGATCATCAACCCGCTGGGCATCCGCACCGTCGGCGAGTTTCCCAACCTCACCGAAACCCTGCTCAAGCGCGGCCATCCGGAGCGCGTGGTGAGAAAGATCATGGGCGAAAACTGGGTCAACGTCCTCAGGGACGTGTGGGGCGAATAAATCCCGCCTCAGCCCGCTTCACCCCTTTTTCCTTGTTGGAGTTCAGTTTCCATGGCCAAGATCGCCCCGCAATTACCCATCGAAGTCGACAGCGAGACCGGTGTCTGGACCAGCGACGCGCTGCCGATGCTCTACGTGCCCCGGCATTTCTTCGTCAACAACCACATCGGCATCGAAGAGGTGCTGGGCGCCGACGCCTATGCCGAAATCCTCTACAAGGCCGGCTACAAGTCGGCCTGGCACTGGTGCGAGAAAGAGGCCGAATGCCATGGCCTGGAAGGCGTGGCGGTGTTCGAGCACTACATGAAGCGTCTGTCGCAACGCGGCTGGGGCCTGTTCAAGATCCAGGACATCGACCTGGACCAGGGCACGGCCAGCGTCAGGCTCGCGCACTCTGCCTTCGTCTATGTGTACGGCAAGGTCGGGCGCAAGGTCGACTACATGTTCACCGGCTGGTTCGCCGGCGCCATGGACCAGATCCTGGCCGCCCGCGGCAGTACCTTGCGCACGGTCGCCGAGCAGGTCTACGGCGGTTCTGAAGAAGGCCACGACGATGGCCTGTTCATCGTCAAGCCGCTGTAAGTCGAGGATCGCGCCATGGCATTCGAAGCAATGTTCCAGCCGATCCAGATCGGCAAACTGACCATCCGCAACCGCGTGCTGAGCACCGCGCACGCCGAGGTGTACGCCACCGATGGCGGCATGACCACCGAGCGCTACGTGAGGTACTACGAAGAGAAAGCCAAGGGCGGCATCGGCCTGGCGATCTGTGGCGGCTCCTCGGTGGTGGCCATCGACAGCCCGCAGCAATGGTGGGCCTCGGTGAACCTGGCCACCGACCGCATCATCCCGCACTTCCAGAACCTGGCCGACGCCATGCACAAGCATGGCGCCAAGATCATGATCCAGATTACCCACATGGGCCGGCGTTCGCGCTGGGACGGTTTCAACTGGCCGACCCTGATGTCGCCCTCGGGCATCCGCGAACCAGTGCACCGCGCCACCTGCAAGACCATCGAGCCCGAAGAGATCTGGCGCGTGATCGGCAACTACGCACAGGCCGCGCGGCGCGCGAAGGAAGGCGGGCTGGACGGCGTCGAACTGTCGGCGGTGCACCAGCACATGATCGACCAGTTCTGGAGCCCACGGGTCAACAAGCGCACCGATGAATGGGGCGGCAGCTTCGAGGGCCGCATGAAGTTCGGCCTGGAAGTGCTCAAGGCGGTGCGCGAGGAAGTGGGCCCGGATTTCTGCGTGGGCATGCGCATCTGCGGCGACGAGTTCCACCCCGATGGCCTCAGCCACGAGGACATGAAGGAGATCGCCAAGTACTACGATGCCACCGGCATGCTGGATTTCTTCGGCGTGATCGGCTCGGGCTGCGACACCCACAACACCCTGGCCAACGTGATCCCCAACATGAGCTACCCGCCGGAGCCGTTCCTGCACCTGGCGGCCGGGATCAAGGAAGTGGTCAGCGTACCGGTGATGCACGCGCAGAACATCAAGGACCCCAACCAGGCCACGCGCATCCTCGAAGGCGGCTACGTGGACATGGTCGGCATGACCCGCGCGCACATTGCCGACCCGCACCTGATCGCCAAGATCAAGATGGGCCAGGTCGACCAGATCAAGCAGTGCGTGGGCGCCAACTACTGCATCGACCGCCAGTACCAGGGCCTGGACGTGCTGTGCATCCAGAACGCTGCCACCTCGCGTGAATACATGGGCGTGCCGCACATCATCGAGAAGTCCACCGGGCCGCGGCGCAAGGTGGTGGTGGTCGGTGCCGGCCCGGCCGGCATGGAGGCTGCCCGCGTGGCGGCCGAGCGCGGCCATGACGTGACCCTGTTCGAGAAGAAGGACGCGATCGGCGGGCAGATCACGCTGGCGTCCAAGGCGCCGCAACGCGACCAGATCGCCGGGATCACGCGCTGGTACCAGCTGGAGCTGGCACGCCTGAAGGTCGACCTGCGCCTGGGCACCGGCGCCGATGCCGAAACCATCATGGACCTGCGCCCGGATGTGGTGGTGCTGGCGGTGGGGGGGCACCCGTTCATTGAACAGAACGAGCACTGGGGCGCGGCCGAAGGGCTGGTGGTCAGCAGTTGGGACGTGCTCGACGGCACTGTGGCGCCGGGCAAGACCGCGCTGGTGTACGACACCATCTGCGAATTCACCGGCATGTCGGTGGCGGACTTTCTGGCCGACAAGGGCAGCCAGGTGGAGATCGTCACCGATGACATCAAGCCGGGCGTGGCGATTGGCGGCACGTCGTTCCCCACCTACTACCGCAGCATGTACCCCAAGGAAGTGATCATGACCGGCGACCTGATGCTGGAGAAGGTCTACCGCGAGGGCGACAAGCTGGTGGCGGTGCTGGAGAACGAGTACACCGGGGCCAAGGAGGAGCGGGTGGTCGACCAGGTGGTGATCGAGAACGGCGTGCGGCCGGACGAGACGCTGTATTACGCGCTCAAGGAAGGTTCACGCAACAAGGGCCAGATCGACATCGAGGCGCTGTTTGCGATCCAGCCACAGCCGATCCTGAGCCAGCCGGGGGAAGGGTATCTGCTGTACCGCATCGGTGACTGTGTGGCGCAGCGCAATACCCACGCGGCGATCTACGACGCCTTGCGCCTGTGCAAGGATTTCTGATCGCGCACTGCCGCTGATGGCTTTGCACAACCCCTGTGGGAGCTGGCTTGCCAGCGAAGGGATCGACGCCATGTCCGTTGATGCGCGGCGCCTGCTTCGCTGGC
>NZ_JAHTBI010000060.1 GCF_019168305.1 Pseudomonas aegrilactucae | reverse complement strand
TGGGCCGGCGACTGTTCAAGCATTCCAGTGCGCACTACAAACCGCGCCGCGAGGCCGGCTCGCAGTGGAACCGCAACGAGCATGAGCGCAAGCAGCGCGAGCTGGGGTGCGGTTTCACCTTGTATGGCTGGGACGGCGACCACCTGGCGTGGGAGAGCAGCCCGGCACAGTACGAGGGCGGTATCGGGCGCACGGTGCACTACCTGTTCGAGCCGGGCAGCTTTGTGCCGGTGGCGCAGGCGGTGCGGCATGAAGGCATTCGGTTGATTGCGCAGCCGACCTATAGTCAGCCGTACAACATCGATGACGATCCGGTCTGGACCTTCACTCCGCAGGCCAAGCCTTTCAACGCGCTGGCGTGGTACCAGTGCGACCACCTGGGTACGCCGCAGGAACTGACGGACCACTTCGGGCAGATGGCGTGGACGGCGCAGTACAAGGCGTGGGGAGAAGTGAAGGAGCAGCGCTCGGAATGGGCGCAGCAGCAGGGGGTGAAGAACCCGATCCGCTTCCAGGGCCAGTATCACGACCATGAGACAGGCCTGCACTATAACCGGCATCGCTACTATGATCCGGGAGTAGGGCGTTTTATCAGCAAAGACCCGATCAGTTATGCGGGTGGGGTCAACCTGTATGAGTATGCGGCGAACCCGACGGCGTGGATTGATCCGAATGGGTTATGTAGCAAGAAGCT
>NZ_JAHTBI010000059.1 GCF_019168305.1 Pseudomonas aegrilactucae | reverse complement strand
AATAGGCTCGGGCCGCACAGGGCCCACAAAGGTGTCAACGACAGCTTCAGCTCAGGGGCGGTGCGCGCGGGCTCAGGTCAGGCCATTGCTGGCGGGGTAGGGGCAGCACATGGGCATGGCCGAGCAGCAGTGCCTCGGACCAATAGCGGGGGAACAGTTGCTTGGCGTAGTGGCCGGGCACGAAGGCCTGGCCGGCATGTCCGCAGCAGCAATCGCCGGAAGGCTGTTTGCTGTGCTGCGGTGCGCTGTCGTCCGGCAGGTCGAGGTCGGCGTACAGTTGCTTCACCACGGCCGCGGGGACAGTGTGCAGGCTGCAGAAACTGCCCAGCAGCAATGACTGGCTATCGAAGCTGGGTACACGCAAGGCACGGTCAAGCGGCATGGCCAGCAGGTTGAACAACACTGCAAAGCATGCCAGCCACCAGAGCTGTGTGCGCAGAGATGAAATCATGGCCGGGGCCCAGCGAACGAGGTGGGCATTAAGCCTTATCCAAAGCGGTCTGTAAAATGGTTGTCGTTGAAATGTTGGGCGCCCGTTCCCCCCGCTCAAAGGTGAGGGGAGTGGGGTGTGGTCAGTGGCTGGTCAGGCCGGCTGCGCTCATGAAAAGACGCATCACCCAGGCCGCGACCCCGAGCACAGCCACACTGGCTGTCCAGATCAGGGCAAGCCAGCCGAGCCGCTGCCAAAGTGGGCTGTGCCGTTCCACAACAATGCTTTTATCGGTCATCGGGTGTGACTCCTCAGTGATAACCATCCTCGTGGGTCACCTTGCCGCGGAACACGTAGTAGCTCCAGAAGGTGTACACCAGAATGATCGGAATGATGAATAGCGTACCCACCAGCATGAAGCCCAGGCTTTGCGGCGGTGCTGCTGCCTCCCAGATTGAGATCGACGGTGGGATGATGTTTGGCCACAGGCTGATCCCCAGGCCGCTGTAGCCGAGAAAGATGAGTGCCAGCGTCAGCAGGAACGGTGTGTAGTGTGCATTGCGCGCGACCGCGCGCAGCAGGCCATAGAAGCACACCACTACCAGAATGGGCACGGGCACGAACCAGATGAAGTTGGGCATGCTGAACCAGCGATCTGCGATCTGCGGGTAGGCCAGCGGTGTCCACAGGCTGACGACCCCCATCATCACCAGCAGCATCAGGGCCAGAGGGCGGGCCAGACCATGCATCTGTTGTTGCAGCATGCCCTCGGTTTTCATGATCAGCCAGGTGCAGCCGAGCAGGGTGTAGGCAACCACCAGTGCCACGCCACAGAACAGGCTGAACGGTGTCAACCAGTCCAGCGCGCCGCCGGCGTAACGTCGGTCCACCACCTTGATACCTTCAATGAACGCACCCAGCGCGACCCCTTGGCAGAACGTAGCGGTGAGCGAGCCCCAGATGAAGGCCTTGTCCCAGAGGTGGCGTTTGGCAGGCTTGGCCTTGAAGCGGAACTCAAAGGCCACACCGCGAAAGATCAACCCCATCAACATCAGCATCAGCGGCAGGTAGAGCGCTTCGAGCACCACCGCGTAAGCCAGCGGGAAGGCACCGAACAACGCGGCCCCGCCCAGTATCAGCCACGTTTCGTTGCCGTCCCATACCGGCGCGACGGTATTTATCATCACATCGCGGTCGCGCTCGTTTTTGACGAAAGGGAAGAGCATGCCGATGCCCAGGTCAAAGCCGTCCATCACTACGTACATCATGACGCCGAAAATGATGATCACAGCCCAGATCAGCGGAAGGTCGATACCCATCTCAGTTTTTCTCGCTCTGGTAATCGTCGTCGGCAGCTGACAGCGGCCGTGCGGGTGTGTGCTGCTGGCCTGGGCCGCCCTGGATATGCTCCTCGCCTTCGCCGATTCTCGGCCCGCTGCGGACCAGGCGCATCATGTAGCCCAGGCCCGCGCCGAACAGCGCGAAATAGACCACCACGAACATCACCAGCGTGATGCCCAGGTGCGCGTAGCTATGGTTGGACACGCCATCGGCGGTGCGCATCAGGCCGTAGACGATCCAGGGCTGGCGGCCTACCTCGGTGGTGAACCAGCCTGCCAGGATAGCGATCAGGCCAGACGGGCCCATCCACAGGGTCAGGTAAAGGAAGGGGCGCGAGCTGTACAGCCTGCCGCTTCTGCGTAGCCACAGGCTCCACAGCCCCACGGCAATCATCAGCATGCCCAGGCCGACCATGATTCGAAACGACCAGAACACCACCGCGGAGTTGGGCCGGTCCTCAGGTGGGAAGTCTTTGAGTGCCGGTACCTGTTTATCCAGGCTGTGGGTGAGGATCAGGCTGCCCAGTGCCGGAATCTCCAGCTTGAAATGAGTGGTCTCGTTCTTCATGTCCGGTATGCCGAACAGGATCAGCGGGGTCGGCTCGCCGCCGATGTTTTCCCAGTGCCCTTCGATCGCGGCTATTTTCGCCGGTTGATGCTCGAGGGTATTGAGCCCATGGAAATCGCCGATCACTGCCTGCACGGGCGCCACGATCAACGCCATCCACATCGCCATCGACATCATCTTGCGTACCGCCGGATTGTCGCGCCCGCGCAGCAGGTGCCAGGCTGCCGAGGCCCCGACGAAGAACGCCGTGGCGACAAAGGCGGCGGTAGTCATGTGCAGCAGGCGGTAGGGGAAGGAGGGGTTGAAGATGATTGCCAGCCAGTCCACCGGCACCACTCGCCCATCGATGATCTCGTGGCCCTGAGGCGTCTGCATCCAGCTGTTGGAAGCGAGAATCCAGAAGGTCGAAACCAGTGTGCCAAGCGCCACCATTACCGTGGAAAAGAAGTGCAGGCCACGGCCCACGCGGTTCCAGCCGAACAGCATCACACCGAGGAAGCCCGCCTCAAGGAAGAACGCGGTCAGTACTTCATACGTCAGCAGCGGCCCGGTTACAGCACCGGCGAAGTCGCTGAAGCGGCTCCAGTTGGTGCCGAACTGGTAGGCCATGACCAGGCCCGAGACAACGCCCATGCCGAAGTTCACGGCAAAGATTTTCGACCAGAAGTGGTAGAGGTCGCGGTAGACGCTTTGGTGCGTCTTGAGCCACAGGCCCTCAAGCACCGCCAGGTAACTTGCCAGGCCAATGGTGATGGCCGGGAACAGGATGTGGAAGGAAATGGTGAATGCGAACTGGATTCGGGCCAGGTCCAACGCCTCGAACATGCTCATAAAGGTAAGGCCTCACGGGACGGCGCGTTCTTCGGCGCCGGTTGCAGGAAACAGCGCTCAGGTCCTGGGCGAGCCTGTTGGCGGTGGATGATCGAATGTCGCAAAGTAGTCAGTGGCGACAGCGGCGCTACTTTATGAACCGTGTGCAATATCACCAACTGCGACAATCCGTCTCCCCTGACTCGATTCGGCATCAGGCCGTGGGGAGGGGCGCCGGCTGTGGCGGGATGTCGCACCCGCTGCAGCCTGAGCCGTGTACTTCAATCTGAGCGTGTTCGGTGCTAGAGTCGCTGCCATGAACCGCACCCCCTCCAACCGTCCTCTCATTGCCTGGGCACTGTATTTCTGTGTCCTGTTCAATGTGTTTTCCTGTGGCCTTGGCCACGGGCAGACGCTGGGCTTTGCCTTGAATGGCATCGGTGGTGTGTTCTGCAGCCTTGGTGGTGACACCTCGGCCATCCAGGCCAAGCAGGGCAGTGCGCTGGCAACGGTCGACTTGAACAGCCCATTCGGCTGCCCACTGTGCTCGGCATCCTTTCTCTGCCTGCTGTTCCTGGTGGGTGTTGCCTGGTTATTGGCACGCGCCAATCGACGCCTGATCCACCGTGAGGTATGCGCCCAGGCGCCACCACGCTATTGCTGGCCCTCGGCCAATCCACGCGCTTCCCCTCTCTGACACTGTCTGTACGTAAATGCTGGAGTGAGCGTTTGCTCATGCTCCAAGGCACCTGATCGCCCTTTTTACGTCTGCCAGGACGTAAAGGGCGTGCCCGGGTGATCGTCAGCTGTCAAGGACATGTGCCATGAACTATCTGATCGGCTCGCCAGTTGCGGCGGGCCTACCGCTGTGCGAAGCCTCACGCTTGAGCGGGGGCTGACGGTGCAGCGCTGCGGTATGGGTAAAACCACCTGGGACAATGTCTGGATAGCCGCGCTGATCGCGATGCTGTTCAAGGTGTTCGCCTTGCCCATGGCCAGCGCTGCGGGCGAACTCAGCCTGGCGCAACTGCTTTCGGGCAGCTACTGCTCGTCTGGTGGCGCGCAGTATCTGGCGGTGGACAAGGACCCGGTCAGCTCCCAGCCGGTGTCGGACTCCGGGCATTGCTGCTGTTCCCAGGCAAACGGTCCGGTGCCGATTGCGGCCAGCCTGCTGCTCCCGCGCTGGCTGCCACATGCCTCTCCCGAATCATCCCAGACGAGCGCTGGGCACCGCTCGCCCCGTCATGACTGGCCATCGATCAACCCTCGCGCCTCGCCCGCATCAAGCCGCTGATTCGACGTGAATACAGGTTGTCGTCCCTCAGCATTGTGCTGACGTGCGTACCTGCCGATGGCTAATGATTTCAGGAGCACGCGATGTCTCGCGCCTTGACCTCTCCGGCGGTGCCGGAGCCCAGCAACCGTGCGCCTCGCAACGGTGATTTTCTGTTGCCGTTTCCCGATTACCCCTGCAATGCGCGCAGTTTTGTGCATCTGGACGCGCGCCTGCTGCCGTACTGGCATACGTTGTTCGATGTATGCCCCAGCTTGCTCAAGCTGGACCCTCCAGAAGGTCTGGAGCTGTTCCGTCGTTTCATGACCTGGGCCTATCGGCACCATCCCTCACTGGACTGGACCTATTACGTCAGCGTGTGCCGCTGGTTACTTAGCTCGCCTTACAAGGCCCAGGTGACCGATGAGCACATCGAAGCTTTTCTGGTCGCGGCGGCGGCGCTGTGGGTTTCCAGTGATGTATCCCAGGCCCGCGGCCTGGTACTGGCCTGGCAACCGATGGCCGAGGTGGTGGTGGAGTGGAAGCATGGCGCGCGCGCTGGAGCATTCACGCTTGAAGACAGCAAGCAACTGCCCTCACCGCAGTGGGACTTTTCATGGAGTCCGCTCAGCGGCAAAGGGGCGGTGAGCTTTCGGCGCTGGTTGCCAGTGCCCGGCTAGGGCCGTGTGTCTGAACGGGCGGGCCGAGGGTTCGCCCGGCATCCACCTGATATTCAACACACTTCGAGGCTCTGACGATGGATGTACTGCAATTCATGCGCGCGTTCCGTTCCGTGGTCCAGGCTGGCAGCCTTACAGGTGCTGCCGAACGACTGCAGACAAGTACCGCGAATATCTCCCGTATGCTCACGCAACTGGAAGCACACCTGCATATTCGTCTGCTCAATCGCACCACCCGCCGTATCGCCCTGACAGCAGCAGGCAAACGCTATCTGGCACGCTGCGAGCAGATTCTCACGCTGGTAGACACCGCCGAGAGCGAGGTGCAGCAACAGCGCAACCGGCCGATGGGTGAGTTGCATATCCATGCGATGCACGGGCTGGGGCAGCACTATGTGGTGGACCTGATCACCCGATACCGTAAACGCTACCCTGAGGTGACGTTCAAGCTGACCTTGTCCAACCGGTTGCCGGACTTGCACAAGGAAGGCTATGACATGTCGATCCTGCTGCAGGACTCACCACCGCAGGTGTCCTACGGCGTGCAGGCACTGGGCAGCGTAGACTCGGTCCTCTGCGCTTCGCCAGGCTACCTGGCGAGCAACGGGCCATTGAAATGTGCGCAGGATTTACGTGTTCATGCCTGCCTTGGCTTTTGCGATGGAGGGCGACCGCCTGATGATTGGCAGCTTTACGGGCCTTCAGGGCCGGTCAGGGTGCCGTTGGTACAGACGCCCCTGCAGGTCGATTCGGAAGATGCAATGCGCTCTGCAATAGAGGCAGGGTTGGGGATCGGCCTGCTACCGGCATACGCCGCCGCTGAAGGCTTGCGCGAGGGGAGCTTGCTGCAGGTGTTGCCCGCCTACCGTTCCCGACCTGGCGGTATCTACGCGATCTATCCGAGCAGGCAACCGTCGGATGTACGCACCAGCACCTGGATCCAGCATCTGATCGATCACATGCCGCCCATGGTGGCCGGCGATGTGCAGACCCTCTGTGCTTGAGCGGCCCGTGCCAGCCCTGTTATCAGATCCAGGGAACCAGGACGATCACTGCAATGGGCAGTGCCACTGCTGCAAGCAACGTTTGACTGGCAATGATTCCCGCCATGAGCGGCGCATCGCCGCCTAGCTGCCGCGCCATGATATAGGACGATGAGGCGGTTGGCAGTGCCTGGAAAAGCAATGCCGCGATGGCGGCCTTGCCGTCCAACCCCACCACATGACAAGCGCACAGCGTCATCAGCGGCATGATCAGAAACTTGACCACCGATGAATACGCGACGGGTCGAAACCAACTGCGTACAGAACCCAGCTCAAGCGCAGCCCCCACACAAAGCAAGCCTAGCGGCAACGACGCTTGCCCTAAAGCCTTGATCACCGGCTCGATGCCAACCGGCAGGCCCAACCCCAGCGCCTGAAGCGCTATACCTGCGAAGCAGGCCAGAACAAGTGGGTTAAGTGCCACCTGCCTGGCAACCTTGCCCACAGACATTCTGCCCCCTGTGCCGTAGCGGGCGAACACCAGTACGCACAGAATGTTCACTGTCGGCACTATGGCCGCATTGGCTACGGCAGCCAGCGCGATGCCCTGGGCGCCGAACACGCCGGCCACCACTGAGACGCCTACATAATTGTTGAATCGCACCGCGCCCTGGAAAATGGACGTGAACGCCGCGTCGTTGTCTTTGATCAACGGACGGGCGCCGACCATCAGCACCGCGACCATGACCGTCGAAAGAACAAGCGCCATGATCATCCCTTGGACGGGTACGTTGTCCAGTTTGGCGGTCGCCAGGCCGTGCAGAAAAAGCGCCGGCAGCAGAACGTAGTAACCCAGGCGCTCGGCCTGTGCCCAGAAGCTGTCTTGCAGAAATCGACTGCGCTTGAGCCAGCCACCCATGACAATCAGCACTGCGATAGGCGCAAGTGCCATTAAAAGCTCGGCCGTCACGTGTGCGCCTCCAGTGCACGCACCAAACGCTCGCACCTTTCAACCAAGGTGGCTTGGTCTGCCGCGGCACGTTTGGCCATGAGCAGAATAGGTGACGGGAAAGCGCGGTTTGGCGTTGAGGTGCTGTACAAGGTGCCCTTCACAATTGCAGTTGAGTGGGCACTACAATAAGAACTCCAGACCTAAAGTAAAAACGATTTAAAATTCACGATTCAACAACTTTTAATCATAGGTCTCACGTAGGCGCGTGCTTTTTGACCGCCTGCGCCAGCGCTGCCGCCAGCCGTGCGAGCGGTCTTTCCTCTTGCTCCAGAAGCACAACGCGACGCGTGCTTTGCGGTGATCCGAAGGGCTGTACGTCCAGGTGCTTGAGGTGTTCGAGATGTTGGCTCGATAGCGGCACCACTGACACCCCCAAACCGCTGGCAACCATCTGGATGATTGCATCCTGACTGTCCAGCTCCATGCTGGTTTTCACCCGCAGGCGCATCCGTCGAAGCGCTCGATCAATGGTGCGCCCGGCCCAGGCCCTGCGGTCAAAGCGGATGAAGGGGAGTTGTTGAAGTAGCTGTCGAAAATCCAGACCTGCGCATGAGCTCGGCGCAATGATCCAAAAGCCTTCTTCATAGAGTGTCGTGCTCACCAGGCCATAGGGGTACGGTTTCACCGGCTCTGTAGTGATCGCGACATCCAACTCGCCCGCCTCTACGCGCGTGGCCAATTCGGCAGACATGCCCGAGGCGACATTTATGCGCAGGTGTGGATGTTCGGCAGCCAGTGCGGCGAGGGCAAGCGGCAAGGCACCGGCCAGCGCCGTCTGGATGGCGCCGATTTTCAGTCGGCCGCGCAGTTCGTTATCACCACCGATGTCTGAAGCGATGCTGTCGTAAAGTGCAATGATCTCGTGCGCGCGCTCCACGGCCAGATGGCCGGCGTCGGTTAGCACGGGCAAGCGCCGTGAACGGTCGAACAAAGCGGCATTGAACTCTTCTTCAAGCGACTTTACGTGCAGGCTCACTGCCGATTGGGTGAGATGGACGGTGTCTGCCGCTCGCGCAAACGAGCCGTGCTGAGCGATAGCGATCAAGGTACGAAGTGCACGCAATGACATAGTGATTTCTCATGCTTTGCAGCCGGCAAGCAGGTACGGGGTTGGTTTTATACGTGCTGTCTTGACGAAACTGCAAGGGCCGCTTGCCCGTGCTTGGGACATGCCGACCCTTGAGTAGCAGGATTTCAGTGGTTGCCGTGAGCGGCGTCCTTGTCGACCTTGACCACGCCGTGAAACAGTGCGAACTGCCGGACCCGTTCGGCCGGTTGGCTGCGCTCGGCCTCGCGCACCGCCTGGCTCAGTCGTTCGGCGTCCTGTTCAGGCAGCCCGGCGCTGCGCAGGGTGGCCGGGTCCAGTAGCGAATCCCCCGCGCACACCACCACGTGCCAGCCGTGGGGCCCCTTGCGCAGCAGGGCGCGGCCGCCGCGCTGGTCCTGCAGCCAGCCGGCCACGGCATGGTCGCCCTCGAGGGTCACCGGGCCTACGTCCAGCGGGGCGTCGGGGCGTTCGAAGGCGTGTCGCATCAGGTGTTCGATGCTCTGCTGTGCGCTCGGGCTATCGGCCATCGCCAGCAGTGGGCTGCAGGCCAGCAGCAGGGCGAGTATCGGTGCTTTCATCTGACGTTCTCCTTTTCAAGGCTGCCGGCAATCTACCGGCAGCGTCTGGTTGCAGGCTCAGAAGCCCATCTTCACACCCAGTTGCGCCGAGGTGCCGGGCATCGGGTAGTGGGTGCGGTAGGCGTAGTCGCGGTCGAACAGGTTCTCCACGGCGACGAACACTTCACCGACCTTGCCCAGCGCCGGCATGGCGTAACCCACGCGCAGGTTGACCACGGTGAAACTGTCGACCTTGGAGAAGTTGCTTGCACCGGCGCTGCGCTCTTCGGCCAGGACAAACATGTCCTTTTGGTACTGTGCGTCGGCCGACAGCCGCCAGCGCTCGATCTCGTAGGTGGTACCCAGCGAGAGCGAATTCTGTGGGGCGTAGGGCAGGGTCTTGAGGGACGGGTCGAGCCAGGTGAAACCGACGAAACTGCTCCAGTTGCTGGTCCAGCGCTGCTGCCAGGTGGCTTCGGCCCCCTTGATGCTGTAGTCGCCCAGGTTGATGTACGAGGGGCGCGACACCGACGGCGGGAAGGCGAACAGGTAGCGGTCCTGCAGCTTGTCCTTGAACACGGCAAGGTCCAGGGTGGCGCTGTCGATCGGGTTGAAGCGTGCCCCCAACTCCTGATGGTCGACCTTTTCGGGCTTGAGGTCCCTCCAGGTTTCACCCAGTGCCGGGATCAGGCTGGACATGACCGAGGCTTCCAGGCCTGGGTAGTTGATACCGCGCGAGGCGTTGGCACGGAACTCGACCTTGTCTGACGATAGCAGCAGCCCGGCATGGGGCGCGGTGGCGCTATCGAAGACGTTGTGATCGTACGTGCGTACACCGGCCGACGGTGTCAGGGTCCAGCGGTCGTTGAGGGCGAAGGCATGACTGACCGCGATGTGCGGGGAGGTCACGCGCAGGGTCGGCGCGTCGAATTTCGCCTGCGGCGCCGGTGCGATGCGCTTGAAGTGCACTTCGCCCTTGCTCTCGTCCAGGTCCAGGCCCAGGGCCACTTCGCCACCTTGCCACGGGCGCAACTGCTCTTCCCAGCGGATGCCTTGCAGGGTGAAGTCGCTGATGGTGTCACCATCCAGTCCGGTCTGGTCCAGAGCGGCGCCTCGTCCTTCGTTGTGGTAGACCTTGACGCTGCCTTTGCCCCAGTCGTGCTCGTGGGCCAGAGACAGCGAGGCCAGGGTGCCGCGCGTATTGAACTCGCCGTTCTTCGTCTGCGGCAGGCCTTTCTGGCCGGGGTCGGACACCTGGTTGTTGGCGTGCAGCAGCAATAGCCCCGTGCTCCAGTTGTCGTTCAGTTGGTAGCCCAGGCGTGCCATGCCATTGTTCAGGCGGCCGTCGCCATCGCTGCGGTCGCCATCGGAACGGGCCGCGCCCTGGGCCAGCAGGTAGTCGAAGTTGCCCTCGCGACCGACCAGGCTGGCTTGCTCGGTCGCAGTGCGAAAGCTGCCGCCGGTCAGTTGCAGTTCGCCGTGATGATTGTCGCCCTGTTCGGCGACCTTGGGCGTCAGGTCGATGGCGGCGAAGGTGTTGCCGAACTTCTGCGGCTGCGGGCCTTTGTAGACGTTGATGCTCTGCATGGCATTGATCGGCAGCAGGTCCAGCAGTGGGTGGCCCCAGACGCCCATGTAGAAAGGCACGCCATCGATATAGGTCTTGATCTCGCTGCCGGGGCGGCTGGCGCCCATGCCGCGGATGTACACAGCGCCGCCCTCGGCGCCGCCGAACGAACCGACCGGGTTGAAGCGTGACACCACCACCCCTGGCGTGCGGCGCAGTGCCGAGGAGAGGTCCAGGGCATTGAGGTCGCGGATCTGTGCCTGGCCGACCACCGTGGTCAGGCTGGCGAAGCTGTCGACGTTGTTCTGATCGATGACCGAGGCGCCCACCACGGGGGTCTCGGCCAGTTCCACGGTGTGGGCCTGGGCCAGTGTGGCGGCGCTGGACAGGGCGAGTCCGGCAGCGCAGCAGAGAGTCTTGTTGTTCATGCTCTGAAGTATTCCTGATGTGAAAAGTCGAAGCGGGCCAGGCCCCAGCGCGCAGCGCGACATTCCCATGTGCGTTGAGCCATGGGCGCCGGGGGGGGAACGGGCTGATTCAGATCAGTGCAGGCGAGGCACGCGGGTTGGCCGTGCCCCGGCCGCCGTGCAGCAAGGCGAGCAGCAGACTGGCGTATAGGGGCCAGGCCAATGCCTGGCGGCGTCCTGCGGGTCGGTGCATATCCTTTGCTCGGTGACCGCTGCGGTTGAAGAGGGGCGATGCGCGAGTCTAACAGTGGTTTTTTTTCGATGCCGGGTGCGACAGCCTGCCGCACTGAAAAGCCTCCCTGCTGCATCCGCACGAGATTGCGCAAGAGGGTGTGGCGGATTGTCGCAGAGCGGCCTGCAGCGCCTTGTGCGGATTGTCAGGTGAGAATTGTCACTCGCACCTCCCAACCACTACAGCCACGGATCTGCTGTGAGAATCGCCTCCCCATGAGTCTGCACCCGAGACGACGCGCCTTGACGGCCTGGGCATCGTATGTCGGTGTGCTGCTGATTCTCGCCTGACCCGAATGTGCCGTTTCGACTGCGTGGCCGAGCCCGCAGGCGCACCGTGCCACCTGGCCATCGAGAGCGACTTGCTGTTGCTGCCTTTCGATCGGCGCAGCCTGTGCACGTGCGTGCAGCCTGTGTGCGAGAGCGTCACCGGTACGCTGCTGTGCCTGACTTTCGTTCAGCAGGGGCAACTGCAGCATTGCGCCAGCAAGGGCCGGCTCTGGACATTCCAGGCCGGCCAGACGGTCGCCCTGCTGCTGCGCCATCCTCGCCACGCCATGTTGTATCAACCCTGCCAGGAGGCCAGTGGCTTGCATCTGTTGCTTGGCGAGCGGACCTTGCGCCGCTATATGGGCGAACAGCAGGCGCAACGATTGCTGGGCTGCCTGGGCGAGGCGCCACTCTTGCAGCGGAACACCAGCCGTGAGGCGTGCCGTCATGTCCAGGCGCTGATTGCGCCGCTGGCACACGCTCAGCGTTCGCCGCTGGACGTTCACCTGCATGTCCTCAACCTGCTGAACATGCCATTGCAACAGTTGACCGTGCACCCGGCAGGCACCAGGCCGCTGTTGCCCGAGGGGCAGGTGAAGCGCCTGCAACAGGCGCGGCAAGTGATGCTCGATGAACTTGACCAGCCCTTGACCGTCCAGGGATTGAGCAACCGCGTCGGCCTCAGCGTGGCGACGCTCAAGCAGGGCTTTCACCAGTTGTTCAGTACCACGCCCTATCGCATGTTGCTGGAACTGCGCATGCAGCGTGCCTACGCCTTGCTCCAGGACGGCTGCCAGGTCGCTCAGGTGGGCTACAAGGTGGGTTACCGCCACCCGAGCAATTTCAGCGCGGCGTTCAGCGACTATTTCGGCATTGTGCCCAAACGGGTTGGCAGAGGCCGGGCAGGGCCGACGTAATGCATAGGTATCCGTTCGCAATCCATAAGAATGGTTGCTGTCTGCGGATTGGCGCCCCTGCGGGGGGGGTGAAGAATGGCCTGGCCCTAAGCCAAGGATCTTCACTATGAGACTTCCCGCACTGGTTGATGCCTGCGCACGACTGAGCAGCGAAGAAATTTCCCGCTATAGCCGCCACCTGTTGATTCCCGACGTCGGGCTCGAAGGTCAGCGTCGATTGAAGGGCAGCAGGGTACTGGTCATCGGTGCCGGCGGGCTCGGCTCGCCGACGCTGCTGTACCTGGCGGCCGCGGGGGTCGGCACCCTCGGTATCGTCGATTTCGACGTGGTCGAGGCGTCCAACCTGCAGCGCCAGGTGATCCATCGCCAGTCGACCCTGGGCCAGGCCAAGAGCGAAAGCGCCGCGCGGGCTATCGCCGACCTCAACCCCTTTGTCACGGTACGTCAACATACGCTGCGCCTGGAGCCGGAGAACGCACTGGCGCTGTTCGCCGAGTACGACCTGATCCTCGACGGCACCGACAATTTCGCCACCCGTTACCTGGTCAACGACGCCTGTGTGCTGGCCGCAAAACCCTATGTGTGGGGCTCGATCTTCCGTTTCGAAGGTCAGGTCTCGGTGTTCTGGGAGCAGGCGCCAGGCGGTGTCGGCCTGAATTACCGCGACCTCTACCCCGAGCCGCCGCCACCGGAGCTGGCACCGTCGTGCGCCGAGGGCGGTGTGCTCGGCATTCTCTGCGCCTCGATCGGTTCGATCATGGCCACCGAGGCGATCAAACTCATCACCGGTATCGGCCAGACCCTGCTGGGCAGGCTGATGGTCTACGACGCCCTTGAAATGAACTATCGACAGATCCGCCTGCGCCGCGCCCCGGACCGCCTGCCGATCACCCGGTTGGCGGACTATCACGCCTTCTGCGCCGGCGTGGCGCAAGCCCCGGTGGACGTACCGCAGATCAGCGCCGCGCAACTGCACACGCTGCTGTTGAAAGACCCGGCCGTGGTGCTGATCGATGTGCGCGAGCAGACCGAATGGGACATCGCGCATATTCAGGGCGCGCAGCTGATGCCAAAGACCGCACAGCTCGCCGCGCACCTCCAGGCTCGCTATGCCAGCGACACGCCCCTGGTGCTGCACTGCAAATCCGGCGCCCGCTCCCAGGCGGTGCTGGTCGAATTGCAGCACCTGGGGTTTACCCGGGCGCAAAACCTGCAAGGCGGGATACTGGCCTGGATCAAGGATGTCGAGCCGGGCTTGCCGAGTTATTGAAGGAAGGAGCCGTTCATGCTGATCATTTCCAGGGCCTTGCTCGACGCCGCCATGGCCCACGCACAGCACCAACATCCGCTCGAGGCCTGCGGCGTGATGGCCGGCAGGCAAGGTAGCGACCGGCCTTCGCGGTGGATCCCCATGGTCAACCACGCTGCGTCGACCGCGTTTTTCCAGTTCGAGCCACGTGAGCAACTGCGTGTATGGCGCGCGATGGAGGCGCAGCAGGAAGAACCGTTGGTGATCTACCACTCGCACACGGCCAGCGAGGCCTATCCAAGCAAAGCCGATATCGAGTTCGCCAACGAGCCACAGGTTCACTACCTGATCCTCTCTACCGTCCCGGGCTGCGAGCACCCTGTGCGCTGCTACCGCATCGCGCAGGGCAAGGTGATCGAAGAGAGCCTGCGCATCATCGACAGTGACACCCGCGCGGCCTGAGCCGCGCCACCATCCGATTCTTCCTGTTATCGGCCTTGTGGCCGAGGAGTACGCCATGCCGGTTCTTGTCAGCGTTCCCACCCTGTTGCGCAGCTACACCCACGGCAGCAAGCGTGTCCAGGCCCAAGGGCAGACGGTGCGCGAGGTCGTCGAAGACCTCGAGCGGTGCTACCCGGGCATTGGCCAGCGGCTGATGGACGAGCAGCGACTGCATCGCTTCATCAACCTGTACCTCAACGATGAAGACATCCGTTTTCTCGATAACCTTGACACTGCCGTGAGCGACCACGATGAACTCACCCTTCTGCCCGCTGTCGCCGGAGGCGCACGATGAGCGATGTTTCGCCGCCGGTGCTGGGCGGCTGCCGGCTGCTCGGCCCCTTCGCCGACCCGCATGATCCGCTGCAGCGCGCCTTGAGCGTCCAGGCGCGGGCGTTGGGGCTGGACGTTCGCCATGCGTCAGGTGAAGGGGGGCGGCGGGTCTATCGGCTGGAAGGCGAGGGCATGCAACCGGCCCACTGCAGCATTACTGGCTGGGCCAGCGATGCCCCGAGGGCTATCAGCGAATTCACCCTGCAGGCCGCCTGCGGCCTGATGGCGGTGCATGGCCGGGCCAGTGGCCAGGCGCAGGCCATCGATCTGGATTACCTCACCAACGTGGCAGCCAGCCTGGTGTTGACCGGGCTGATGGCCTCGGCGTTGGGGCGCCTGCGCGGCAGCAAGGCTGTCGAGTGCAGCCTGTCACTGCCTGGGGCGGGGCTGCTGTGCATCAGCCAGTACCTCGCCGGGGCGACGGCCGAGGAGGGCGCCGAACAGTTGCCTGCCGGCTGTTCTTCTGCCCGGTTGCGCCCGCCCTTCATCAGTGCCGATGGCGTGGCGTTCGAACTGGAGACGTTGGATGCCGGCCCCTGGCTGGCGTTCTGGGAGGCCCTGGGCGTGTCGCGAGCCGACAGTTGCAACGGCTGGCAGGGGTTCCTGTTGCGCTACGCCCGGGCAATCGCGCCGATGCCCGAGGCCCTGTGCCAGGCCTTGGCCGCTTTGCCGTATGGACAGATCGTTCAGCATTGTGCCGCCGCGGGCATGGCCATCACCGCGGTGCACGACCTGGCGCAGCGCAGTGCCCTGGCCGCGCCAGGCGACAGCCCCTGGTCGTTCGATCTGCATCCCGCCAAGTCGCCGCCTCGCCCATGCACACAGGCCTTGCCCCTGGACGGTCTGCGGGTCATAGAGTCGTGCCGGCGCATCCAGGGGCCCCTGGCGGGGCATCTGCTGGCCACCCTGGGCGCACAGGTAACGCGCGTGGAAATGCCGGGCGGCGACCCACTGCGCGGCATGACCCCGCTGGCGCAAGGCTGTTCGGTGCGTTTCGACGCCCTGAACGGCCTGAAGTCGGCGGTCGAGCTAGACCTCAAGTCAGCGTTCGAGCGGGAGCAGTTGCGGCAGAGCGTCTGCGATGCCGACGTGTTCCTGCATAACTGGGCCCCCGGCAAAGCCGAGGCGTTGTCGCTCGACCAGCCAGACCTAGCCGCGGTCAACCCCGCGTTGATCTATGCCTACGCCGGTGGCTGGGGCGACGCAGAGGTGCCCGCGGGCCTGCCCGGTACGGATTTCACGGTGCAGGCCTGGTCGGGTGTTGCCCACCTGATCGGCCAGGGCGATGGCAACCCCGGTGGCTCCTTGTTCACCGTGCTGGACGTGTTCGGCGGGGTGATTGCCGCCCAGGGCGTCGTCGCCGCGCTGTTGGCCCGGCACCTGCGTGGCTGTGCCGGGCGAATGGACAGCTCGTTGCTCGGCGCCGCTGATGTGCTGTGCCGCTCGCGCCTCGCGCGAGTGCAGGAGGCCAGGACCGGTGTGTTCCAGTGCAAGGATGTGAGCCTGGCGATCGACTGCTCCGCAGCGCACGACCTCCAGACCGTCAGGCGCCTGTTCGATCTCCCGGCGCAGTCCCCCTGGCAGGACATGCGCGAACCACTGCAGGAGCAGTTGTCACGGCAAACGGCCGGGCACTGGCAGTCGCTGCTGTTCGCCTCGCACGTACCTGTCGCAGTGGTCTGGCAGGACCTTGCCCAATTGCACCATGACCCACGCCTGGCGCCTTGGCTGGCGTCGGGCAGCTATACCCGCGTGCTATCCCCATGGAGGTTCACATGAATGATTCCGGCATGATCGACCTGGTGCCCGCCGCTGTCCGTCAGGCCTGGCGCGAGGCAGGCTGGTACGCCGACCAGCCGCTGTTCGACCTGTTCGAAGGGCACGCGCAGGCGACACCCGAAAAACCGGCGGTGCTGACCCTTGATGGGCAGGTGAGCTACGGTCAGTTGCACGACCACAGCCTGCGTCTGGCCAAGGGCCTGCGCGAGCGCGGCGTGGTGGCAGGCGATGTGATCGCCTACCAGCTCGGCAATGGCTGGCATTGCTGTGCCATTGACCTCGCCGCCGCCGTGCTGGGTGCTGTGGTTGCACCGTTCCCGCCGGGGCGTGGCCGGCTGGACATCGAGGTATTGCTCAAGCGTTGCTGCGCGCGGGCGGTCATCGTCGCGCCATGCCAGGGCGAGACCGACCTGTGCGAGGTCATCGAATCGCTGCGCCCGACGCTGTTGTGCCTGCGTGTGCTGGTGGTCGATGGTGCAGAGCGCCAGGGCTGGTCGACGCTGCGCGGCCTGCTGGCTTCTGCGCCGTTGGCTGCCTACGAGCGCCCGATGGTCTGCCCCGACAGCCCGGCGCGCCTGCTGGTGTCTTCCGGTACCGAGTCCGAACCCAAGCTGGTGGCGTACTCGCACAACGCGCTGGTCGGTGGGCGCGGGCGATTCTTGCAGCGTCTGCAGCCCGATAGCCACGGGCTGCGCGGTCTGTATCTGGTGCCGCTGGGTTCGGCGTTCGGTTCCACCGCCACGGCCGGTTGCCTGGCCTGGCTCGGTGGCTCGCTGGCGGTACTGGACCACTTCGAGGCGGCCGATGCCATCCGTGCCATCGAGCGACTGCGCCCAACCCATGTGTTCGCGGTGCCGACCATGCTGCAGCGGATCGCTGCCGACCCTGCCTTGGCCATGGCTGATCGCAGCAGCCTAGTGGCCGTGGTCAGTGGGGGGGCGTTGATCGACGGTCAGAGCATTCGCCGCTGTGTCGAAGCGTTCGGCTGCGCGTTGATCAGCCTGTATGGCTCGGCCGACGGGGTCAACTGCCACAACCTGGCGGGTGATTCGCTGGAGGTGGTCTTGAGCAGCGTCGGCAAACCCAACCCAAGCGTCTGCCAGATCAAGATCGTTGATGAGGGCGGTGTCGAACTAACCCGTGGGGAGGTTGGAGAAATCAAGGCTCGTGGGCCCTTGAGCCCGATGCAATACGTCAATGCGCCCGAACTCGACCAGCGTTACCGCGATGATCAGGGCTGGGTCAGCACCGGCGACCTGGGGCGGCTCGATGCCAAGGGTTACCTGGTGCTGGCCGGGCGCAAGAAGGATGTGATCATCCGCGGTGGCGCCAACATCAGCCCAGCGCAGATCGAGCAACTCGCCACGGCTCATCCGGATGTGGTCAGTGCTGCCTGCGTGCCGGTGGCCGACACCGAACTCGGGCAGCGGGTGTGTATCTGCCTCACCCTGCGAGCGGGCGCGCGACGGTTTGCCCTCAAACACCTGACGGATTACCTGGGCGATCAGGGGCTGGAGAAAAACAAATGGCCGGAGTACCTGCGCTTCTACCGTGAACTGCCCTTGAGCCCCGCCGGCAAGGTAGACAAAAAGGCGCTTGGCGCCGATCTGGCGTTCCTGCAACGCCGTATGAACATCGCCTGCTGAGGTGCCCGCATGCATGACCACGATCAGTTGCAAAGACGGGTGATACAGGTCCGTCGTTTCATGGACGAGCGGCTCATCCCCCAAGAACGGCGTCTTGAGGCCGGCGAGGCCCAGGCCCAGGCGTGCCTGGTGCAACTGCAGCAGGCCGCCCGCGATGCAGGGCTGTGGGGGGTTGCCAATGGTATGAAGCCCGGCCTGCTCCTCGATTACCTGCCGCTTGCCGAGCAGGAGGGGCGCAGTGAACATGGCCCCGCCGTGTTCGGCGCCGAAGCGGCACTGGACGGTTACATGCTGCGTCACTGCAATGATGCGTTGCGCCCCGAGGTACTCGCGCCAGTGCTCGCCGGGGAAGTTGTGGCCAGTTATGGCATGTCGGAGCCCAACAGCATCGGTTCGATACCAGCAACCCTCACGACCCGCGCTCAATGGTGCGGCGATCATTGGCGGCTGGACGGCGAGAAGTGGTTTATCTGCCGTGCCGAGCAGGCGGCATTCATCACCGTGGTGGCGCGTACCGGTGACGGGCCGGTTGAGCAGGCGTTGACCTTGTTCGTGGTGCCCGCTGGCACGCCCGGCCTGGAAGTCGCCGGGAGAATGAACGTACTGGGGCGCTATCAGGGGCAATCCGGTGTACGCCTTTGTGCCGTGCGGGCCGACTCGCAGCAGGTCCTGGGTGAAGTCGGTCAGGGCTTTGCGCTGATCCAGGAACGTCTGGGCCTGGGGCGCCTGCTGCGCTCTGCGCACTGGCTGGGCATGGCGCAGCGCTGCTTTGACCTGATGGGCGCGCGCATTGTCTCGCCACGCGGCACCCTGGCACGCCTGGCGGACAAGCAACTGGTGCGCTCACGCATGGTCGAGGCGTACCAGGCGATTCATGCCGCCCGATCACTGCTGCGCGACGCCGCGACCCGGTTCGATCAGGGGCAGCCCCACGACGTGGAGGCCAACCTCGCCAAGCTGGCGGCATCCAGGGCCTTGAGCCTGAATGCGGATTCAGCGATCCAGGTCTACGGCGCCGAGGGGCTGGGTGACGCTACGCCGCTGTCGGGGATCTACCGACATGCCCGCGCCAGCCACTTCATGGATGGCACCGACGATGCACTCGTCAGCGCGGTGGGACGACAGATGATCGGTGCCTACCAGGCTGGGGGTGGATTGAATTTCGCCGCGCCATCTTCGTTACCTTTAGACTGGGTAACTGTAACGGGCGACGACAAGGAAGGCCCCCATGCAAGCTGACGACGTGTCGATGACGCAGGTCCGACAACCCTCCACTCTGTTGTTGCGCAGCCTGTTGGCGGCGGGCATGGCCTTGCCCATGCTGGTGTTCTACGCCATCGGTGCGTTGGGCCCGTACCTGGTCGCCGACCTGGATGTTCCCGAGTACAGGCTGGGTTACCTGACCATGAGTGCCTTCGCCCTGGCCGCGCTGCTCTCGTTGTGGGCCGGGGCCATCGTCGATCGACTCGGTGGGCGGCGGGCGTTGGGGCTGCTGTTTGGGACCTGCGCCCTGGCGTACGCGTTGGCCGGCCTTCTGCCAGGCTTCTACGGGCTGGTGATTGCCCTGGCCATCTGTGGCGCGGCCCAGGCATTGGCCAATCCTGCGACCAATCTGTTGATCGCCGAAAATCTGCCGGTTGCCGAGCGGGCCGCGACCGTCGGTTTCAAGCAGGCCGGAGTGCAGGTGTCGGCGCTGTTTGCGGGGTTACTGTTGCCTGCCATCGCTCAGGGCCTGGGCTGGCGAACGGCGCTTGTACTGTTCGCCCCGATTGCGCTGCTGTTGGGGTGCATCGGCGTGCGCCGTCTGCCTGCACGGCAGGCGGGCAAGGCAGGCCTGCCGATCACCCTTCAACGCCCGTCGGCCTGCCTGGCCCTGTTGATGGCCGTGCAGTGTTGCGTGGCCATCGCCCTGTCGTCGTTCGTCACCTATCTTGGGGTCTATGCCCGCGCCCAGGACATGCCAGCGATGCTGGCCGGTTCGCTGGTAGCGGTATTTGGGTTGATGGGGATCCTGGCGCGTGTGCTGCTGACCCCACTGGCCGCGCGCATGAAGGACGAAAGCCTGATGCTGGGCGTGCTCTGCCTGCTTGCGGCGCTGGCGGTCTGCAGTGTGAGCCTGGCTGGCCCGCAGTCCTGGGCGTGGCTCTGGGTCGGCAGTATCGGCATGGGGCTGACGGCGGTGGCGACCAATGCGGTGGCGATGAGCATGGTGCTGCGCGACCGCTCGTTTGGTGCGCCGGCTGCCTCTGCGAGTCTGTTGTCGGTGGGGTTCTTCGGTGGTTTCGCGCTGGGGCCGCCGTTGTTCGGTTTGCTGCTGGGGCGTAGCCAGGGTTACAGCCAGGTGTGGTGGGCGATGACCGCGGTGTTGCTGCTTGGTGCGTTTCTGTGCCTGTGGCTGGGGGCCCGGCGGCGTGCCAGCCGGGCATGAGCCAATACCCGCTATCAGCCGCGCTACGCTGCGTGCGGCCCTTGGCCTGGATCACCTGGACATGTAGTCGATCACGGCCTTGTAGTCATCGGCGCTGCAGTCCATGCACAGGCCCCGAGGCGGCATGGCATTGAAGCCCTCGGTGACGTGCTTGACCAGCACGTCGTTGCCTTGGGCGAGGCGCGTTTTCCAGGCTTCGTGGTCACCTTTCTTCGGCGCCATGGGCAGTTGGCCGTTGTGGCACATCTGGCAGGCGCGCTTGAACACTGCCTCCGGGTCCTGGGCCGCGTGAGCCAGGCTTGCGGTTGCCATACAGGCGAGCATTGCGAGTGTTTTTTTCATGACCCACCTTTCAGGTTTTTATTGGAAGCCTGAGTCTATGGAAGCGACGGTAGCTGTCAGGTGCGACGTTCTGATGCAGGGCGGGCGTGGTAGCCGCAGACGCTGCTTGGGCGCCGAGGGTGTGGCGTGCTGTCGCAGCGCCGCGTTGCCAGAGTGCTGTGCTAAGTTGCAATCAATCCGGTGTTTTACTCTTGGCAGGGTTTTCATTGGGGCAAACAAAAGCCGGGGCGGTATAC
>NZ_JAHTBI010000058.1 GCF_019168305.1 Pseudomonas aegrilactucae | reverse complement strand
AAGGCTTCGGCGCCAGGAGCAATGATGATTACAATCGAACAAGCCAAACAGATGGCCAAGCGGCTGCGTGCGGCATTGGCTGCGCGCAATGAAGATGTCCCGCATGCTACCGCGCTGGAACTGACAGCCCAGCAACTGGGCTACAAGGACTGGAACACCGCCAGCGCGCTGCTGCCGTGCGAAGGCCCGCAGCCCTCGGTGACCTTCGACAGGCCCATCCCTATCCTGCGCAGTTTCGACGAAACCAAGGCCCGCGAGTTCTACCTGGATTTCCTCGGTTTCAGCGTCGAGTTCGAACACCGTTTCGAAGCTGATCTGCCCTTGTACCTGGGCATCAGCCGCAACGGCCTGCAACTGCACCTTTCCGAACACCATGGTGATGCCAGCCCCGGCTCGACCGTGTTTGTGCCGATGCACAACATCGAAGCGCTGCGCGACGAGTTGCTTGCCAAGCGCTACGGCTACGGGCGCCCGCAGATCGTGCAGCAGGGCTGGGGCCAGGTGTTGGAAGTGCATGACCCGTTCGGCAACCGCCTGCGGTTCTGCCAGGACTGACACGGCTTCACGGGTCGGTTTCGCCGGCCCGTTCTCCTACTCCCGATACGCGCTCACTGCTGCGCCAGAATGCTCTTGAGCAATCCCGGAAAACGACTCTCCAACGCGTCGCTGCGCAGCGAGTTCATGTGCGTGGTGCCCACGTTGCGGGTATGCACCAGGCCGGCGTCGCGCAGTACCCTGAAGTGATGGGACATGCTCGATTTGGGGCGCCCGCCGTCCAGTTCGCCGCAGGTGGCTTCGGGGACACCGGCCAGGCAGCGCACGATTTCCATGCGCACAGGGTCGCTCAGGGCGTAGAGCAGGCGCTCCAGGGTGAGGTCTTCGGGGGTGGGGTGGGTATAGGTTCGCATGGGGCACATGATAACGGGGCTTCCATAAATTGCCATAGTTCGATTATGATCGAACTATCGAAACTAGCATGCTTCCCGGAGTCATCATGTCTGCATTGTTCCAACCCTATACCCTCAAAGACGTCACGTTGCGCAACCGCATCGCGATCCCGCCGATGTGCCAGTACATGGCCAACGACGGCCTGATCAACGACTGGCACCATGTGCACCTGGCCGGCCTGGCCCGTGGTGGCGCCGGCCTGGTGGTGGTCGAGGCGACTGCCGTTGCGCCAGAAGGGCGTATCACACCCGGCTGCGCCGGTATCTGGAACGATGAACAGGCCCAGGCGTTCGTGCCGGTGGTCAACGCCATCAAGGCCGCAGGCTCGGTGCCGGGCATCCAGATCGCCCACGCCGGCCGCAAAGCCAGTGCCAACCGCCCGTGGGAAGGCGATGACCACATCGGCGAGGGTGACCTCAACGGTTGGGAAACGATTGCGCCGTCCGCCATTGCATTCGGTGCCAACCTGCCAAGAGTGCCGCGTGCCATGACCCTGGAGGACATCGCTCGTGTCCAGCAGGACTTCGTCGACGCGGCGCGCCGCGCACGTGACGCCGGCTTTGAATGGATCGAGCTGCATTTCGCGCACGGCTACCTGGGCCAGAGCTTCTTCTCCGAGCACTCCAACCAGCGTACCGATGCCTACGGCGGCAGCTTCGACAACCGCAGCCGTTTCCTGCTCGAAACCCTGGCCGCCGTGCGCGAAGTATGGCCGGAGCACCTGCCGCTGACCGCACGTTTCGGTGTACTGGAGTATGACGGTCGTGACGAGCAGACACTGGCCGAGTCCATCGAGCTGGCGCGTCGTTTCAAGGCTGGTGGCCTGGACCTGTTGAGCGTCAGTGTCGGCTTCACCATTCCTGACACCACTATCCCTTGGGGCCCGGCTTTCTTGGGTTCGATCGCCGAGCGCGTGCGACGCGAAGCCGATCTGCCGGTCACCTCGGCCTGGGGCTTCGGTACGCCGCAGTTGGCCGAGGGAGCCCTGCAGGCTGGCCAGCTCGATCTGGTGTCGGTAGGTCGGGCGCATCTGGCCGACCCGCACTGGTCCTACTTCGCAGCCAAGGAGCTGGGTGTCGACAAGGCCTCCTGGACCCTGCCGGCACCTTACGCGCATTGGCTCGAACGCTACCGCTGAGTCAGGGCGCAGCCGTCACTGCAAGGCTGCGCCGGGCGGTGCCTGGAAACAGCACCGCCGCGGCCAAGGCACAGAGCGCGCACAGCGCCCATAGCGAGCTCCAACCCCAATGGCTGACGGCAGCCGAGGCCGCAATGGGCGTGGCGAACAGCACCAGAAACACGCCGGTATTGCCCATGGCCAAGGCGGTGCCGGCGCGTTGAACACCGGCAACGTTGGCCAGTTCGGCATAGGCGACTCCATGCCAGATCGAGGCCACCACCCCGGCTGCCAGCACGGCAATCGGCAGGATCACGGTGGCCGCCGCCAACGCCGTACCCAGTAGCGAGACGGCAAGGCTGAGCCCCAGGAATGCCACTGCGCAGAGCAAGGCGCAGGCTTTCAGGAACACGCCTCGATTGTTCCTCCGGTCGGTCCAGCGACCACTCCACAAACGCCCGACAATCGCACCGACGTGCACCAGCGCCAAGGTGATCGACACCGTCGTCACATTCAGGCCCACGGCATCATGGAAGAACACCACGGCGTACGTCAGTACGGCAAATTGCGGTGCGCAGAGCAGGCTGATGGCGGCGGCGCTGCGCCATACCCGGCGATCACCCAAGGGGCTCGCGCGCTGTACATCGGGTCTGGCGGGCAAGAGGGTCGGTTCGTGGATCCACGCCGCGACCAGCATGCAACACACCAGACAGAGCACACCGGCAGTGCCGAACACCGCCTTGAACCCATAGGCCTGCGCCAGCCATGGCATCATCACAGCGCCCAGCGCGTAGCCAGCGGGCACCGCGGTTTGCCGGATGCTCATCGCCAACCCGCGTTCGCGCTCTTGGAACCACAGCATGATGGCCCGCCCGCTGGCGCCGTTGACGCTGCTGCCCAGCACTCCTGCGACAAACAGCCCCACGCCCAGCCCTGTCGCCGTGGGCGCATGGCCTGCGCTTGCGGCCAGGCACAGCAGCACCAGTGCCACGCTCGAGAGGCCAGTCAGCAAGACCGGGCGATCCCCCCAGCGGTCGGTCAGCAGGCCCCAGGGAATCTCGCTGATTGCAATCCCCAGACCCAGAATCCCCAGCACCCAGCCCAGCGCGCTGTCGGACAGTTGATAGTGACTGCGCAGAAACACGGCCGTGGCCGGTACGCCCCCCACCACGCAGGAGAAACAGGCGTTGGCGGCCACGCCGGCCCCCAGTACTTTCCAGCGATGTTGCGTGCCCAATGGCATGGATGCTCCCCCGATGCTGACGTTGTGAGGGGCAAGCGTGTCAGGTAATCTTCGTGCGAAATATCGAGTTATTTTTTAAATAATCCCGAAATTCAGGATGGTCATGCGCCCAGTCAGTTTCGATATCGATGTGCTGCGCAGCTTTGTTTGCGGCGTGGAGTCAGGCAGCTTCGCGGTCGCCGCCGACAAGTTGGCGCGCTCCACGTCCGCCATCAGTGCGCAGATGAAAAAACTCGAGGCGCAGGTGGGTGAGCCTTTGCTGCGCAAGTCGGGGCGAGGGCTGGCACTGACCCAGGCCGGGGAGCAGATGCTGGCGTACGCACGGCGCCTGGTGTGCCTCAATGACGAGGCCGTGTTGGCCGTGTCGCAGGCCGCGCTTGAGGGGTGGGTACGGTTCGGTCTGCAAGAGGACCTCAGCGGGTTTCTGCCCTCGGTGCTGGGCAGTTCGCGAGGGCGCATCCAAAGGTGCGGGTAGAGGCGCGCATTGCGCGCAATGCCGAGCTGCTTGGCCGCCTCGACGCCGGAACACTGGACCTGGCGGTGGTGTGGGGCGCTGGGGCGGGGCGCCAGCGTGAGGTGATCACCGAGCTGCCGATGACCTGGATCGGGTCGCAGGCGCAGCCGGTGATGTGGACGGCGGGCGGGGCACAACCGGTGCCGCTGGTGCTGTTCGATTCCCCGTGCCCGTTCCACTCGATGGCCACCGAGCGCCTGGAGGCGCAGGGCCTGGGTTGGCACATGGCGTTTACCAGCAGCAGCCTGCCGGGGCTGGCCGCTGCGACGCAGGCTGGCCTGGGTTATACGGTGCGCACCCGGCTGGGCCTGCAGCCCGGCACTCGCATTGTCGATGAGCGGGCTGTGGGGCTGCCGACATTGCCCTCGATTGCCTTGTCGCTGTGCTATCAGCAGGCCGAGCGGTCACCCGTGGTCGAGCGCCTCGCGGGCATCGTGGCGCAGGCGATTGGTATGGAGTTGAGCTGACTCATCTGCGGTGTTCGGCGACCAGCAGCAACGACTGCGGTATCGGGCTTTGCGGGTGCTGCGGCTCTTGCAGGGTGACCAGGCGCAACCCCGCCATGTCCAGCGCATTCAGCCAGCTGGACAATGTGCGTGCGTACCACGGCATGGGCTGCCATTGCCCCTGCAGCCCGGCAAAGGTCTCTTCGCGCCAGCCATCCTGATACTCACCTGCCGTGGCCGCCCACGGATGCAGCGTCTGGATCACCAGCGCGCCGCCCTGCGCGAGCAGCGCGTTCATGGCGCCGAGCAGGGGGATGATGTCCTGGTGCAGCAGGGCGAAGTTGGCGCAGATCAGGTCATAGTCTTTACCGATATCGACCTTCGCCTCTGCAAGTTCGGCATAGCTGGCCAGATGAACGAGCGCTGTGCCCGCCGACCGCGCTGCGTGCACCAGCGTCGGGTTGCCATCCACGCCGACGGCCTCGACGCCCCGTTCGGCCAGCGCCCGCAGCAGCCAGCCTTCGCCACAGCCAAGGTCCAGTACACGCGCGGGTTGTCGGCTGAGTATCGCCAGCAGTATTGCCTGATCGGTGACCTGGGTACGGCTTTGCAGGGCGCCGGTGCGAATGGCCTCGATCCAGGCGTGTGCGTTGTGGTGCCAGCTGCGCATAAGCGTGGTTTCGGGGGAGGGCATGGTGCGGTCCGCGGTCGTTGCTTGAGTCAAAGAATAGGCCATGCGCCGACGAGGCGGGGGGCGCTCATGGCTGGTGGGTATGCAGCACACGCTCGCGACCGCAACGATCGACCAGGCGAATGTGGTTGCGCCCGCCACGCTTGGACGCATACAGCGCGGCGTCGCCTTGCTCGATCAGCGCCGCGAGGCTGGCCGGCGGCTGGTCGAACAGGTTGGCGCCGATGCTCAGGGTGACAGCCTGCGGGGTGGTGAACGTTTGCGAGGCGGTCTTGTGGAACTGCTCGCGCAGTGCACCGCCCAGCGTCATCACCTGCTCGTTGCTGGCATGGGTCAGCAGGATGATGAACTCGTCACCGCCGAGCCGGGCTGCCAGTGCGCCATTGGGCAGCGCCGCGCGGATCATCTCGCTCAGTGCCACCAGCAAGCGGTCGCCCGCACTGTGCCCATACAGGTCGTTGACCAGTTTGAAGTTGTCGATATCGATCAGCAGCAAGGCCCCCGGCCGCTCGCCTGAAACGTCCTCCAGCAGCCGTGGCGCACGCACTTCGAGGGCGCGGCGGTTGTACAGGGCGGTCAACGGATCGCGTGCTGCCAGGCGCGCAATCTGTTTTTCGCGGCGGTAGCGTTCGGTACCGGTCATCGACAAGGCGATCAGCATGATTGCCATCGTGCCCTCGACCAGCGAGATCTGGATGATTTCGCCGCGCAATGCGGCCAGGTCGATCAACGTGCCGGGGATGACGGCGGTAATCGCCTTGGCGATATAGAACAGCCCGTGCAGCAGCAGTACATAGCGCAACTGCACTGCGCCTACGCTCAGCGACTTGCCGTGGGGGCGCAGCAGCAGGCTCGCTCGCAGGGTCAGCAGGGCGACCAGCAGTGAATTGACCAGCAACATCAGCTTGGACCACGGATGATCGTCGGGTAACAGCAGCAGGGCCAGCCAGGCGGCGAAGACCAGGTACCAGGTTCGTGACAGGCGCGCATGGGTGAAGCGCGCCACGCCCAGCAGGAACAGCCAATGGGCGGTAACCAGCAAGCCGTTGGCGAACCAGATGCCGATCAGCAGCATTCCGCTGGTACGCAGCAGCGCGAGTGTGGAGCCCACCGTGATCGTGGCAAAGCCTGCACTCCAGAACAGCAGAGAAGGCTCACGAATGCTGCGCCATTCGATCGCCAGGTACAGTGCGGCGGCGGCAGCGAGGGCGATCGTGATGGTCAACATCGTGGTTGGGTCGAGCGCCATGGTCGGGCTGGCCTGTGTGGTGTGCAATGAAAGGGGTAGATTGTAAGCGTTTGATTCAGATTTTCGCAGTGCCTGGCATGCAGGGTGTGGTGCGATGGTGCGTGTGCGGTGCCACCGGGATCGAGAGCCGAACCACCAAGGCTGGCCGCAGATTGATGTGGAGCCACCATGTCCCCGGCCCATGCATTTATCGCGCCCTTGAGATTGAACGACCGCTTCGCCAGCAAGCCAGGCTTGCTGGCGATCTGGTGCTCGCCAGGCCGCTAGTGCGCCAATTGCCGAGAAAGGTCGACATTCATGGCGTACTGCTGCGCGATGTCGACCAGTTTGCGGCTACTGCCCTGCACCGAACCCTCCCGTGTCCACAAAAACGGGAAGAACGTGAAGCACTGATCGGCGTTCGCAGCCTGCAGGTCCTCGCGCCAGCTCGGCCAGCGCAGATCCTGGTAGAAGTCGGTCAGTTGATCGCTCAGGGCCCAGCCCAGAAAGTCGCTATAGCCAATCTCCAGCGGCTCCCACCTCAGGGTGTCAGGCGCCCAGTAGTAGAGTGCCCCCAGGTCTTGGCCCAGCCCACCGCCATTGATGGAAAAGAACCCACCAGCCGCATCATCGGCCACCAGCAGGTGGCCCTCGGCGCGCCCCTTGCTCCAGTCGGCAAGCGTTCGCGACAATCGCGGGTGCCCGGCGCCAAGCACGCGCAGCCAGCCATGATCGATCAGTAAGCCGCCGGTCTCGTAGGCAATGGCGCCAAGGGTAGACCGTGTCGTGACCTGAAGGCCAAGCAGCACCCTGGCACGGTCTTCGGCGGGAGGCAGCAGCTCAAAGGGGCGTTGCGCCTGATCCAGCATTGCCTGGATCACCGGCAAGGCCGGGTCCTGAAGCTCGATCAGTTGGTCCAGCTGTTTCATTGTGCAATCCTTTCGGGGCCGACAGGCTGCCAGCACCAGAGAAAAAAGGCGGGCTGAAGGCGCGTCAGATCGGCCTGATCGTCACCCGCGCATTCCAGCGTTCACGATGACGCTCGCGCCACGTCGGATTGCCGGAGTCGAACCAGGCCAGCGTGGCCTGGATGCTGCCTTCATCAATCATGAAGGTGTCGATATGGCGGGCAACGGTTTCGTCCGCCAGATGAAGCACGTCCAGGTAGCCATTGAACGACGCCGCCAGTACCACATATTCATCCTCCTGCTGGCGACGACCGGTCCAGGCCGGCAGCGCAGCGACCATGGCAGCCACGTCCTGGCGCCCCTCGCGCAGATCGAGCAAGAGCAGGCTAGAACCACCATCGCGACCGATCGGCAGCAAGCCGGTGGCAGGGTACCCCGGCTGCCTGCGCGCCTGCGCAAGCTCCTCGGGGTTGCATTCCCACTGCTCATCCTGGCCCAGGCCGAACAGGGTGAAGCCCATCAGCTCCCGTTCGCCACTGGCCAGGACGACCTCCACGTCATATTCCAGGTACGCACCATTGCAGGTCTTCAGAAAGTGCCGGTAGTCATCGGGCAGGCGTGCCCCCAGTAGCGCTTCGAGCTGGGTGATGTCGTGGTCGCTGGCAGCCTCGCGAGTGTCTTCGACGAGCAGGCCTCGGTAATCGCTCATGCTCACTGCTTCAGGTAGGTATTCAGGCGTTGCACCGCGAACGCGTCGAACCCTTCCAGCGCATCGCTGGCAATCGCCTGTTCCTTGCCTTTGTATTCAACCACCGGCATGTAGAAGCAGGCATGCTCCACCACCGGGGACTTGCTGGGCTTTTTCGGGTCCAGGAAGGGGTAGGCACAGCCCATGCTCAGGATCTGCAGCCGCACGACCTTCAGCGTTTGCCCGACCGATGCGGCCTCGCACATCTCCCAGTCGATATTGCGCTTGTCCACTTCGGCCGCCATTTCACGGTTGCCCATACGGGTGAAGTGCTCGACTTCCATGGCGCCATTCATGAATACCGCCTGCTGGTTCGCCTCGGTTGGGCCAGGGCAGATACTCGTGACCCGGGTGACCTTGAACTCACCGCTGCCTTCCAGCTGCGCCGGGAAGCGCCGCTTCTGTTGCTCGAAGCCCGGATAGGTCGAGGCGAATGCCTCGGTCGGCATCAGCTCGGCGGCTGTTCGTGGCTTGGGCATCTCAGGTGTGGCGGCCATGGCTGCAGGAGCCAGAGCGGCGGCGAGCAGGCTGATGAGCGTGTTGCGTTTGAGCGTTGCGTTCAAAAAATTCACCTTGGAAAGTCGGTCAATACATCCTGGTGCGTAATCTGCGTGTTCCCTGCGCGCAAGGCAACCCCGACAGGCCCTTCAGGTACCTGCACTGGCCGCCTCGAGAATTCTCGGCCCGGTACCGTCTTGCCCCAGCGCGTCGCCGGGGTTGCGCAGCGGGCAATCATCCAGCGACAGGCAACCGCAACCTATGCAGTTGTCCAGGCTGTCTCGCAGCGCTTGCAGTGTGCGGATGCGCGCATTGAGGTCTTCGCGCCAGGCTGATGACATTTCCCCCCACTGCGCAGCGGTGAGCTTGCTGTTGGGCGGGTAACGTCCCAGTGCGCGTTTTATCTCCTCAAGCGGTATGCCCGTGCGCTGCGCCACCTTGATGATGGCGATGGTGCGCAACACCAGCGCAGGAAAACGCCGCTGGTTGCCGGCATTGCGTGTGCTGGCGATCAGCCCCTTCGACTCGTAGAAGTGCAAGGTCGACACCGGCACGCCGCTGCGTCTGGCGACCTCGCCAACCGTGAGTGAGCGCACGCCCTCGCTGTTTTTTTGTACTGCCATGCCGGTTGACCTCAACTTAAGTTGAGGTTTTATAGTCCGGCCCGATCTTTCCTGCAAGCGCGTTGCACTGCCGCCGGGCAGTGGGTGGCTGTGTGGTGAATACACTATCGATGATCGGAGCAATGCATGAGCAAACGGATGCTGTTGGGCGGCGTGGCGGCTGCGCTGGGCGTATTGGCTGTCGCCATTGTGCTGACCGCTGAGGGTCCATCGGAACCGGTGGTCGCGGCGTGGCCAGTGACCCAGGTGGCGCTGGCCACGGTGACGCAGTTGGAGGCACCACGGCAGGTCTTTGCCGCCGGTGAGCTGGAGGCGTCCCGCCAGGTGCAGGTGGCGGCAGAAACCTCCGGCCGCATCCAGACGATCGCATTCGATTCCGGTCAGTCGATCAAGCCGGGGCAGTTGCTGGTGCAGCTCAATGACGCCCCCGAGCGCGCCGAACGCGTGCGCCTGCGTGCGCAGTTGCACAATGCCCGCACACTGCATCAGCGTACCGCCACGCTGCGAACCGCGAACGTCGCCACGCAGCAGCAACTGGACAACGCCACGGCCGCACTGCAAATGGCCCAGGGCGAGCTGCAGCAGGTCGAAGCACTGATAGCGCAGAAAGCCATCCGTGCACCGTTCGGCGGTACGCTCGGCATCCGTCGTGTTCACCAGGGCCACTACCTGAGCGCAGGCGAGGCGGTTGCCAGCCTGGTGGATGCGAGCACGTTGCGGGTGAATTTTTCGCTGAACGAGCAGACGGCGGCGCACCTGCAAGCAGGGCAAGCCCTGGACCTGACGGTGGATGCGCTGCCACTACGCACGTTCCAGGCCAGGGTCAACGCCATCGACCCGCTGATCGGCAAGTCGCGCCAACTACAGGTGCAAGCCGTGCTGGACAACCCGCACGGCCAGTTGCAGGCGGGCATGTATGCCAGCGTGCGACTGCGTGCCGGACAGCCGACGGCGGTGCGGGTGGTACCCGAAACCGCCATTACCTACACCGCGTACGGGCAAACGGTGTTCATCGCCCGGCGCGATGGCGATCAGCGCCTGAGCGTGCACCGCGTGCGGGTCAACACGGGGGAGCGCTGGGAAGGCAGGGTGGAGGTCACGTCGGGGCTGGAGGTGGGCGATCAGGTGGTCGTTTCCGGTCAACTCAAGCTCAGCGATGGCATGCAGGTCGAGCCGGTCGCCACGGACACCCTGGCTGACAGTGTCGAGGGCCAGGCCTCGTGAAATTCACCGATCTGTTCGTGCGTCGCCCGGTGCTGGCGCTGGTGGTCAGCAGCCTGATTGTGCTCATGGGGTTGTTTGCCCTGGGCAAATTGCCGGTGCGCCAATACCCGCTGCTGGCAAGCTCGACCATCACGGTCAGTACCGAGTACCCCGGCGCGTCCGCCGAGCTCATGCAGGGCTTTGTGACACAGCCGATCACCCAGGCGGTGTCGTCGGTGGAGGGCATCGACTACCTGTCGTCATCGTCGGTGCAGGGGCGCAGTGTGATCACCCTGCGCATGCTGCTCAACCGCGATCCGACCCAGGCACTGAGCGAGACCATGGCCAAGGTCAACCAGGTGCGCTACCGCTTGCCGGACAACGCGTACGACCCAGTGGTCGAATTGTCTGCCGGCGATTCCACCGCTGTTGCCTATGTCGGGTTCTCCAGCGATACGCTGTCGATCCCTGAGCTGAGCGACTACCTTTCGCGCGTGGTCGAGCCGCAGTTGTCCGGCATCGATGGCGTGGCCAAGGTGCAGACGTTTGGCGGCCAGACACTGGCCATGCGCCTGTGGCTGGACAGTGAGCGCATGGCCGGGCACGGCATCACTGCGGCCGACGTGGCGGCGGCCGTGCGCCGCAACAACGTACAGGCCACGGCCGGGCAGGTACGCGGCCAGTTCGTGCTGGCCGATATCCGTATGGACACCGACCTGACCAGCGTTGAAGCCTTCGCCGACATGGTCGTGCTTAGCGAGGGCGCGCAACTGGTGCGCCTGCGCGACGTGGGGACGGTCGAGCTGAGCGCGGCCTCCACGCAGACCAGCGCGACCATGGACGGCAAACCGGCGGTGCATCTGGGGCTGTTCCCTACGCCTACGGGCAACCCGCTGGTGATCGTCGACGGCATTCGCACACTGTTGCCGCAGCTCCAGCAGACACTGCCGCCAGGCGTGAAGGTCGCGCTGGCCTACGAGACCGCGCGGTTTATCGAAGCGTCGATCCAGGAAGTGATGCACACGCTGCTGGAGGCCATGCTGATTGTGGTACTGGTGATCTGGCTGTCGCTGGGCTCGCTGCGCAGCGTGGCCATCCCGGTGCTGGCGATACCGCTGTCGATGCTCGGGGCTGCCGGGCTGATGCTGGCGTTCGGTTTCAGCATCAACCTGCTGACCTTGCTGGCGATGGTGCTGGCGATCGGGCTGGTGGTGGACGACGCCATCGTGGTGGTGGAGAACGTGCACCGGCATATCGAAGAGGGCCAGACGCCGATCGCCGCAGCCATGGCCGGCGCGCGCGAGATCGCCGGGCCGGTGATCGCCATGACCCTGACCCTGGCGGCGGTGTACGCGCCGATCGGGTTGATGGGCGGGCTCACGGGCACGCTGTTCCGCGAATTTGCCCTGACCCTGGCCGGCGCCGTGATCGTTTCCGGTGTCATCGCGCTGACCCTGTCGCCGGTGATGAGTTCGTTGCTGCTCAAGCCCGGTCAGCAGGAGGGCCGCATGGCCCGGCTGGCCGAGCAGGTGTTCGGCGGCCTGGCCGCAGCCTATGGCCGGGGGCTTGGACGCTCGCTGGCGCGGCGCTGGGTCAGCGGCGCGGTGGCCTTGCTGGTCTGCCTGAGCCTGCCATGGCTGTACCTGATGCCGCAGCGCGAGCTGGCCCCGCCCGAGGACCAGGCCACGGTACTGACCGCCATCAAGTCCCCACAGTATGCCAACCTCGATTACGTGGAGCGTTTCGCCAGCAAGCTCGATCAGGTCATGAAGCGCATTCCGGAAACCACCGATACCTGGATCATCAACGGCACCGATGGCCCGGCAGCCAGCTTTGGCGGCATCAACCTCAGCGACTGGCAGTCGCGCGAACGCTCCGCCGACCAGATCCAGGCCAAGTTGCAGCACGCTGTGGCGGACGTCGAGGGCAGCAGCATCTTTGCCTTTCAGGTGGCCTCGCTGCCGGGCTCCAGTGGCGGCTTGCCGGTGCAGATGGTGCTGCGTACCGCACAGGACTACCCGGTGCTGTACCAGGCCATGGAAACCCTCAAACAGCGCGCCCGCGACAGTGGCCTGTTCGTGGTGGTGGACAGCGACCTTGATTACAACAACCCCGTGGTCAACGTCAGTATCGACCGCGCCAAGGCCGCCAGCCTGGGTATCGGCATGCAAGACATCGGCGACTCCCTGGCGGTGTTGGTAGGCGAGCAGTACATCAACCGTTTCGCCCTGTACGGGCGCTCCTATGACGTGATCGCCCAGAGTACCCGCGAGCAGCGCCTGACACCCGAAGCGCTGGCTCGCCAGTATGTGCGTACCGCTCAGGGGCGGCTGGTGCCCTTGGCGACCGTCGTGCACCTGAAGATGAGCGTGGCGCCGAATCGGCTGTTCCAGTTCGACCAGCAGAATGCAAGCACGCTGCAGGCCATCCCTGCGCAGGGCGTGTCCCAGGGGCAGGCCGTAGCGTTTCTGGAGCAGTTGGCCAACCAGCTGCCACCAGCGTTCAGCCACGACTGGCAGTCCGAATCACGCCAGTATGTGCAGGAGGGCAGTGCGCTGGTGCTGGCGTTTCTGGCGGCCCTGGTGGTGATCTACCTGGTGCTTGCTGCGCAGTACGAAAGCCTGGTCGATCCGTTGATCATCCTGGTCACCGTGCCGCTGTCGATCTGCGGCGCGCTGCTACCGCTGGCGCTGGGCTGGGCGACACTCAATATCTATACCCAGATCGGCCTGGTCACGTTGATCGGCCTGATCAGCAAGCACGGCATCCTGATGGTGGAGTTCGCCAACGAGATCCAGGTGCGGGAAAACCTCGACCGGGCGGCCGCCATTATCCGGGCCGCGCAGATCCGCCTGCGCCCGGTGCTGATGACCACCGCGGCGATGACCTTCGGCGTGGCGCCGTTGCTGTTTGCCAGTGGTGCCGGTGCCAACAGCCGCTTCGGGCTCGGCGTGGTGATCGTGTGCGGCATGCTGGTCGGTACGCTGTTTACCTTGTTCGTGCTGCCCACCCTCTATTGCTGGCTGGCGCGCGACCATCGCGTGCAAGGCGTGCGGGCGCAGCAACTGGCGGATGCCGAGCGCAGCCTGGGCACTCAGGAGGTGCACTCATGAACCGCCTTGTGCACACACTGTGGTTGATGGCCGCGCTGGCGAGCGTGGGCGCCTGTACGGTGGGGCCGCAGTACCGTGAGCCCGACGTAGCGCCGATTCGACTGGCCAGCCCGCAGCAGGAGGCGTTTGCCGCGCCCGACGTGGCGTTGCCAGCGGCGTGGTGGCGCTTTTTCGACGACCGTCAGCTGGAGCAACTGATCGCCACCGCCGTGGCACACAACCATGACGTGCGCGTGGCGCGCGCGAACCTGCTGCTGGCCCGTGCCAGCCTGGATGAGGCTGATCTGGAACGCTTGCCCACCGTCACCAGTGGGCTGGCGTACCAGCGCAGCCGTGCGCAACAGGCCGTGACGGGGGGACGGCCGAGCCGCACCTTGTCCGAGTCGTGGCGAGCGGGCCTGGACCTGCAATGGGAGCTGGACCTGTTCGGGCGCCTGGACCACCTGAGCCGGGCGGCGCAAGCGCGTGTCGAGGCCTCGCAGGCAGAACTGGAGCAGGTGCGCCTGAGCATCGCCGCGCAAGTGGCCCATGCCTACTTCGACGCGCAAGGCCTGCGTCAGCAGTTGGCGCTGGCCCAGGCGCAAGTGCAGAGCTGGGCGCAGACCGTCAGCATGGCTGAGGCACAGTTGCAGGCTGGCAGCGGTCTGCCTGAAGAGCGCGAGAGTGCGCGCAGCCAACTGCTGAGGGCCCAGGCGAGCATCGCGCCCCTTGAAGGCCAGCTGCAAGGCAACCTTCATCGGCTGGCGGTGCTGTGCGGCGAGCGGCCGGGCAGCGTGTCGGCGGACCTTGGCGCATTGCCGCCCGCACCGCTGGCGCGCCAGCTGCCGCTGGGCGATGTGCACAGCCTGATCCGCAATCGACCGGATGTGTTGCGCGCCGAACGCCTGCTGGCTGCCCGCGTCGAGGACGTGGGGGCGGCAACGGCCGACCTTTATCCGCGGTTCAACGTGGGGGGCTTCATCGGCTTCCTTGCGGTGCGCAATGGTGACCTGGGCAGTGCCGCCCGCGCCTTCGAATTGGCCCCCGGGTTGACCTGGCCTGCCTTTGACCTGGGCACGGTGCGTGCGCGCTTGCGGGGTGCGCAGGCGTTGTCCGGCGGCGAGTCGGCGCGCTTCGAGCAGGTACTGCTGGTGGCGCTGGAAGAGGTGGAGGATGCCGTCACCCAGTTGGCACAGCATCAGCGGCACCTGCTGCTGATGGTGCAGGCGGGGCGCCACGGCGAGGTCTCGTTCGATCTCGCCCGGCAGCGATACAGCGCGGGGGCGGGTAGCTACCTGGCGGTACTGGAGAACCAGCGCGACCTGCTCAAGACGCAACAGGACATCGTGCTGGCGCAAACCGCCTCCTATCGCAATGTCGTGGACCTGTACAAGGCGCTGGCGTGGCGTACGCCGTTGGGGGGCTGAAGGTATGCAGGCGTCAATCCTTGCACTTGGCCAACACCACCTGGCACGTCGCGGGTGTGCCACCGGAGCGGCCGGCGTAGCGCTTGCAGTTGTCGAGCGACTTCTTGCGGGCGATGCCCAGGGTATCGCCCCACGCCAGGCCGCCTTCGCCCGCAGAAGGGACCGCCTTGGCATAGCAGTTGGAGCCTTGGTGTGCCGCGATATAGCGGGCCTTGGAGGCGTTGCCTGAGCAACCGGCGGTCAATGTCAGGGCGACGGCGAGCAGGTAGAGCAGGGGCCGACGGGCGGTTGTCATGGTCATGCGCGAACCTCGGATGTGCATTGCCTGTACCGGCCTCCTTCGCTGGCAAGCCAGCGAAGGAGGCCGCCGGGTTGCACACTGACAGATCGCGCACGACTTCTGGCGGAAAAACTGGATAATGGCGGCCAATTTCGTTTTGCTTGGTAATGGTAATCCCGCATGGAAATCAAGGTCAATTTTCTCGACAACCTTCGACTTGAAGCCAAGTTCGATGATTTCACGGTGGTGGCCGATCAACCAATCCGCTACAAGGGCGATGGCTCGGCACCGGGCCCGTTCGATTATTTCCTGGCATCCTCGGCCCTGTGCGCCGCGTACTTCGTGAAGTTGTACTGCCAGACCCGCGATATCCCCACCGACAACATCCGCCTGTCGCAAAACAACATTGTCGACCCGGAAAACCGCTACAACCAGATCTTCAAGATCCAGGTCGAGCTGCCGGCAGACATCAGCGACAAGGACCGCCAGGGCATCCTGCGCTCCATCGACCGTTGCACGGTGAAAAAGGTGGTGCAAGCCGGGCCTGAGTTCGTGATCGAAGAGGTGCAGAACCTCGACGCCGACGCCCAGGCGCTGCTGATGCCCGATTCGGCCTCGGATGCCAGCACCTACATCGCCGGCAAGGACCTGCCGCTGGAGCAGACCATCGCCAACATGTCCGGCATCCTCGCCGGCCTTGGCATGAAGATCGAAATCGCCTCGTGGCGCAATATCGTGCCCAACGTGTGGTCGCTGCATGTGCGCGACGCGCATTCGCCGATGTGCTTCACCAACGGCAAGGGCGCTACCAAGGAAGGCGCCCTGGCGTCGGCGCTGGGCGAGTTCATCGAGCGCCTGAACTGCAACTTCTTCTACAACGACCAGTTCTGGGGTGAGGACATCGCCAACGCGGCGTTCGTGCATTACCCCGATGAGCGCTGGTTCAAACCAGGCCGCAAAGACGCGCTGCCGGCTGAAATCCTTGATGCGTACTGCCTGCAGATCTACAACCCGGAGGGCGAGCTGCGTGGCTCGCACCTGTACGACACCAACTCCGGCAATGTGCAGCGCGGCATCTGTTCGCTGCCGTACGTGCGCCAGTCCGACGGCGAGGTGGTGTACTTCCCGTCCAACCTGGTCGAAAACCTGTATTTGAGCAATGGCATGAGCGCCGGCAACACGCTGGCCGAAGCTCAGGTGCAATGCCTGTCGGAAATCTTCGAACGCGCGGTCAAGCGCGAAATCCTGGAGGGCGAACTGGCCCTGCCGGATGTGCCGCACCAGGTGCTTGCCAAGTACCCGGGCATCCTGGCGGGTATTGAAGGCCTTGAGGCCCAGGGCTTCCCGGTGCTGGTCAAGGATGCGTCGTTGGGCGGCGAGTTCCCGGTGATGTGTGTCACCTTGATGAACCCGCGCACGGGGGGCGTATTCGCCTCGTTCGGCGCGCACCCAAGCTTTGAAGTGGCACTGGAGCGCAGCCTCACCGAGTTGCTGCAGGGCCGCAGCTTCGAAGGCCTGAACGACCTGCCGCAGCCGACCTTTGAAAGCAACGCGGTGACCGAGCCGAACAACTTTGTCGAGCATTTCATCGACTCCAGCGGCGTGGTGTCGTGGCGCTTCTTCAGTGCCAGGTCCGATTTCGAGTTCGTCGAGTGGGACTTCTCGGGCCAGGGCGAGAACTCCAACGAGCAAGAAGCCGCGACCCTGTTCGGCATCCTCCAAGCCATGGGCAAGGAAACCTACATGGCGGTGTACGAACACCTGGGCGCCACCGCCTGCCGCATCCTGGTGCCGGATTATTCGGAGATCTACCCGATCGACGACCTGATCTGGGACAACACCAACAAGGCGCTGTTCTTCCGCGAAGATATCCTCAACCTGCATCGCCTGGACGACGCCGGCCTGCAAGCGCTGGTCGAGCGCCTGGAAGACAGCGAGCTGGACGACTACACCGACATCAAGACCCTGATCGGCATCGAGTTCGATGACAATACGGCCTGGGGCCAGTTGACGATTCTGGAACTCAAACTGCTGATCTATCTCGCCCTGCAGCAGTACGAGGAGGCCAGCGACCTGGTCGGCGCCTTCCTGCAGTTCAACGACAACACGGTCGAGCGCGGCTTGTTCTATCAGGCCATGAACGCGGTGCTGGAGATTGTGCTGGACGACGAGCTGGAACTGGACGATTACGAGGTCAACTTGCGTCGCATGTTCGGCAACCCGCGCATGGACGCGGTGATCGGGTCGGTGGAGGGCAGCGTGCGTTTCTTCGGCCTGACCCCGACCAGCCTGCAGCTCGAAGGGCTGGACCGGCACCTGCGGCTGATCGACAGCTACAAGAAGCTGCACACTGCGCGGGCCAACGTGGCGAAGTAGACGGCGCAACCGCGACAGACGGAAAAGCACCTCGCCAGGTGCTTTTTTGTTATGTGCGGGCAGCCTCAGTTGCGAAAATACAGCTCATCGAGCTGGCGCCGTCGAATCGCCAGGTACTCTTCCCATACCTTGGGAAAGTCCCGCTCCCGGGTAAGCGGGAACGTCAGGTAGATGAACCTGCCGGTGACCTGGATGTACTGGCGTGCGCGCTTGAAGGTGGGTTGCTCGGTGACCGAGACGCTTTCATCGTAAGCGTCATGGTGATGGTAGATGTCCATGCGGTGTGGCGCGATCATGCCCCGCGCAAAATCGATCACCCAGCCATGGCCCAGGGCGGTGCCCAGATACCCGTAGATACCGTCGCTGGAAAGGCTGATACACGACCTGGCCTGCGCACCGTCGTCGTCATTGACCAGCACGATCTGGTCGTTGAAGTAGCCGATGGTGCGATCGTCGGGGCCGCGCAGCACCAGGTTCCAGCCTTCGGCAGACATGCGGAACTCGCCCTGGTTCTCGAACATGGCGACCCAGCCGTTGGCGAGGGTGACGCTGTGGCTGCTCATCGGCCGGGGGTATCCAGCAACTCGGCAATTTTTTTACGCAGGCCGCCGTGGGCCTCCTCGGCGTAGGGGATTGCGGTCTTCCAGTCATAGAACCAGACGGGCATCTTGCGGTGCTGTTCAGGTTCGCTGGCATAGCGCGGGAACAGGTGGCAGTGCAGCTCCGGCTCGGAGTTGCCGAGAATTTCATAGTTCATGCGCACCGCACCGGTGGCCTGCAAGGCGGCGTCACCCAGGCGTGCCATGTCCAGCAGGTAGGTCGCCCTGGCTTCGGTATCCAGATCATTCAGGCTTTCGACGACGGGATCGGGCAGCAGCAGGCAGTAGCCCGGCAGGAACTGCACATCGCCCATCACTGCCCAGCCTGAGGGCATGCGGCAGATGACTTTGTCGTTTTCGCCTTTGCGGGCGAGGGCAACACGTTCAGAGATCAGGGGCATCTATCGTCCTTGATGGGGTGGGGGAACGGCGTATTGAAGCATGGATAACGCCGTCTGGTCATGCCGTGCATTTCACCGCTGGGGGGGTGGCCAACAGCCCGCGCAACAGCAGCTCCAACCCGGCAATGGCCTGTTCCAGGCGCGCATCGCCTTCGTCGCCGTCCGCTATCCAGAAGGCCGCTTCGGCCAGGCTGCCATAGATCAGGATTGCCAGTGCCCCCGCGTCGGCGTGGGCAACGATGCCTTGGTTCATGAGCTGTTGAATCAGGCGCCGCATCGATTCGATGCAGTGGCGTTGTGACGCGGGCGAGGCGCCGCCCAGTACCGCCCTCGCATCGCGCAGTACGACACGCTGGATTTCCACTTCCAGCGCCATTTCCAGATACCCGCGGCAGCGCCTGCGAAAACCTTCCCAGGCATTCTCTGCAGTGTCGGAGATGGCTTGCAGTCGCGCATCCATTTCAGCATCGATCTGCGCCACCACCGCAGTCAACAGGCCTTTCTTGTCGCCGAAATGGTGATACAGCGCACCTCGGGTCAAGCCCGCCTGTGCAGTGAGGTCATCCATTGAGGTGTCTGCGTAGCCTCGCACGGTGAAACACTGACGGGCAGTGGTCAACAGTGTGGCGCGGGTTTCTTCCATCTCCACACGGGTTCGACGAACCATCCAGACTCCTTACATACGAGAGGTATGATTATTTACATTCGAGACGTATGAATGTAGGGTTTATTCATACGGCGTGTATGTATTGTCCCTGCGCCGTGTTGCCCTGGCAAGCATCAAGCCGCCTGGCAAAGCTGGATGACCTCATCTCAAGGAGTTGAACCATGCGTACCGCTGCACTGGCTGGCGCACAAGCCTCATCGTCCAAGCCGTGGCTGGCCGTCGTTGCGGTAGCCCTGGCCACCTTCTCGGTGGTCACCACAGAAATGTTGCCGGTGGGCATGCTGACCGCTATCGCCGACAGCCTGGGCAGTACTACCGGCACCGCGGGGCTGATGATTTCGCTGCCCGCGCTGCTGGCTGCGTTGTTCGCACCACTGGTGGTGATCGCATCGGGTGGGCTGGACCGGCGCACGCTGTTGTGCGGATTGCTCGGCCTGCTGGTGCTCGCCAACAGTGCCTCGGCATTGGCACCGAGCATGGCATGGCTGCTCGCCGCGCGGGTACTGGTCGGCTTTTGCATCGGTGGTATCTGGGCGATAGCGGGTGGATTGGCGACACGGCTGGTGCCGGATCACTCTGTCGGGCTGGCAACGTCCATCATCTTCGGTGGGGTAGCCGCCGCTTCGGTCCTTGGCGTACCCCTGGGTGCGCTGATCGGCGATAACCTCGGATGGCGTTGGGCCTTTGGCATCATGGCGCTGTTCAGTGCGCTGGTGCTTGCCCTGCACGTGCGTGTCATTGCGCCGCTGCCGGTAACCCGCTCTGCGAGCGTGCGCCAGTTCACTGAGCAACTGCACAATCGCATGCTGCAAGCCGGGCTGGTGCTGACGCTGCTGCTGGTGGCCGGTCATTTCGCAGCGTTTACCTTCGTGCGTCCATTACTGCAGACGATCTCGATGTTCGACACCCAGTGGATCAGCCCCTTGCTGTTCGCTTATGGCGTGGCCGGCATCGTCGGCAATTTCGCGGCGGGCATGGCCGCGGCGCATCGCACGACAACGACCGTGGGCGTGATCGGATTGGGCCTGCTGGCCACCGCAGTACTGTTCCTTGTGGTGGGTGACTCGAACATCGGTGGCGCCCTGGTGCTGCTTGTCTGGGGCCTGGCGTACGGCGGTGTATCGGTTGCCCTGATGACGTGGATGATGAAGGCTGCGCCACATGCGGTAGAGATTGCCGCATCGTTGTACGTGGGGGTGTTCAACATCGGTATCGCGCTGGGCGCCGGGCTCGGGGGGCTGGTGGTGGATGGCGGGGGCCCGACCGGCAACCTCTGGTTGGCCGGTGCACTCACCGCAGGCGCCTTGCTGGTGTGCTGTGGGGCAGCCTGGCGCAGCAGCAAGACGGAACAGCCCGTTGCACGGCAATGATTACGCGTCGACCCGCTCGACGTAGCTGGATTCGCCCCCCCTGGTAAGTGCTCGATATCGCGGTGCCCTCGACCGCCAAACGCTAAAGCACCTGAACCAGGCGACGTGCCACGGCGGCCGCCTGTTCGGCACTGGCGATGTTGGTGAAGCCAAGCACCAGGCCTTGGCGCGGCATGCCTTGCAGATACCACTGCGACAGCGGTTCGACGGCAATACCCACGGCCCGCGCGCGCAGGGCGAGCTTGACGTCATCGCCTTCGCTCAGCGCTGCGACCAGGTGCATGCCGCCCGCCTGGGGGTTGATCAGCAGGCGCTCGCCGAACTGTTGCTGCAGCGCATCGACCATCCACTGGCGGCGGCGTGCATAAAGGTTGCGCATCTTGTTCAGGTGGCGCGCGAAGTGGCCTTCGTTGAGGAACGCGCAGACGGTGGCCTGAAGCAGGTGAGGGCAGTGGTTGTGCAAACGGTCGGCCTGGCGCGCGAATGCATCGCTCTGCTCGGCCGGTACCACCAGGTAGGCCAGGCGCAGGCCGGGGAACAGCACCTTGCTGAAGGTGCCGGTGTAAAGCACGCGGCCCAGCTGGTCCAGGCTCTTGAGGGCGGGCAGGGGTTTGCCCTGGTAGCGGTATTCGCTGTCGTAGTCGTCCTCGATGATCCAGCTGTCTCGTTGATTGGCCCAGGCCAGCAGGGCCAGCCGACGTGGCAGTGACAGCGACATGCCCAGCGGGCTCTGGTGGGTCGGCGTTACCACCGCAAAGCGTGCATCCGCAGCGCGGGCGATGCCTTGCGCCACCTCCAGGCCCTGGTCATCCACCGGCACCGGCACCAACTGCGCGCCGGCTTCCAGCAGGGCATTCCTGGCCATGAAATAGCCGGGTTCCTCCAGCCAGCACGTGTCGCCCGGCTGCATCAGCGTATGGCAGATCAGGTCCAGGCAGGCCCTGTAGCCGGCGCACACGAACACTTGTTCCGGGCGGCAGGCGATGCCGCGTGAAATACCCAGGTAGGTTGCGATGGCCGCGCGCAAGGGCGCATGGCCGCGCGGGTCCGGGTAGACCAGCCCTTCCAGGCCGGTCTGGCGCAGCTGTCGGCCCGCCAGGCGGGTCCACAGCTTGCGCGGGAAGGCGTCCAGGGCGGGCAGGCCCATCTGCAGCGCCAGCGGCAGTTCGCCGGCATGGATGGGTTGATAGGCCATCGATGCCGGCGGCATGTGCGCCAGGGGCGAGGATGCGGGTGCCAGGTGGGGCGTGACAACCGTGCCGGCGGCGCCGCGCGTCATCAGGTAGCCTTCGCCGATCAGCAGTTGATAGGCCGCCTCCACGGTGCCGCGTGCCAGGTTCAGCTCTGCCGCCAGTGCCCGCACGGCCGGTACTCGATCCCCTGGTCGCAGGCGGCCATCGGCAATCGATTCACGAAAGCGCTGATACAGCTGACGATAGATCGGCGCCTGCTGGCTGCGGTCCGGTTCGCAGGGAAACATCATGGCCTAGTCATTTATGCATTTTTCGGCCCTGTAGCTTATGTCATTGCGCCCCTAAAGTAAGCGCTCTCGCTACGACGGACGACGACATGACGTATTCACTTCAGCACCTTGAAGACACGCGGGGCTTTGCGGCCAGTTTCGACGTGATGCGCGTGTTGCGCCCGCAGGTCACCGATGTGGCTGCCTACGTGGCGCAACTGTTGCGCCAGGCAGAACAGGGCTATCGCTTGCTGGCGGCGTGCGACGGTGAACAGGTGGTCGGCCTGGCCGGCTATCGCCTGCTGGAAAACCTGCTCTACGGACGTTTCATCTACGTCGATGACCTGGTGGTCAGCCCGGCGCTGCAGCGCAGCGGCCTAGGGGCGCAATTGTTGGGCGCCGTGCGCGAGGAGGCGGTGCAGCATGGGTGCGATCACTTCGTGCTGGATACCGGCCTGCACATGCCGCTGGCCCAGCGTTTCTATTTCCGCCAGGGGCTGCTGGCCCGTGGCATGCACTTCACCCAGCGCCTTCGGCCAGGGAGCCCGGCATGAAGAATGTCCTGCTGATCAATGCCAGCCCGCAAGGGGAGGTTTCCCATGCGAACCAGTTGGCACGCGAACTGGTGGCTTGCCTGCAACAGCGCCACCCCGCGCTCGAGCTGGCACAACGCGACCTGGGCGCCTGTCCGTTGCCCGCATTGGGCATGGACTACGCCCGGGCGCTGACCACCACAACGCCCTTCGAGTCGCCGGTGTTCGAGGTTTCCGAAGCCTTGATCCGCGAGCTGGAGCGTAGCGACGTGCTGCTTGTCGCGACCCCGATGCACAACTTCACGTTGCCAGCCCAGCTCAAGCTCTGGGTCGATTACGTGCTGCGCATTCACCGCACCTTCAGTTCAGGCCCTGAAGGCAAGCTTGGCCTGCTGCGCGACCGCCCGGTCTACGTGCTGGTGGGGGCGGGTGGTTTCCACCAGGGCGAGCGGGCACGCCAACCCGATTTTCTGACCCCGTACCTGCGCCACGTGCTGAACACCCTGGGGCTGTTCGACGTGCACTTCACCTACCTTCAGGGCCTGGTGTGCGGTGAGGAGGCCGTGCGTGCGACGGTCGACGCCAGCCGTGCCCGCCTGGCCCTGGAGCCGCTGTTCAGCACACTCGTTTGCGCCTGATCTTTTTCCCTACACAGGAGTTTCACCATGAGCCAACTCAGACTGCCGTTTTCTTCCCTGTCGCCTGCGGCCTACCAAGGCCTGCTGGCGACCAACACGGCGCTGGCGGCGAGCCCGCTCGGCTTGCCGCTGCTTGAACTGGTGTACCTGCGCATCTCGCAGATCAACGGCTGCGCGTTCTGCCTGGGCAAGCATTCGCAGACCCTGCGCGAATGCGAGGTGCCACAGGCGAAGCTGGACTGCCTGGCGGGCTGGCGCATCAGCGAACTGTTCGACGAACGCGAGCGGGCGGCGCTGGCCTGGGCCGAGACGCTGACATACGTCAGCGAGAAGGGGGCTCCCGATGCGCTGTATGAGCCGTTGAAGGCACACTTTTCCGATGTCGAGATTTCCGATCTGACGATGGCGGTGGCGTTGATGAATGCGTTCAATCGGCTGGCGGTGGGGATGAAGCTCTGAGAAAAGCGAGGTGTCAGCGCGCCCTTGGGGGCGCTGCACCTTTAACGGCTGGGTCAGGTCAGTCGTTGCGCTGGGATGCGAACAGGCTGGCTACCGAATCCAGAAAGTGAAACTGCTCGGGGACTTTCGTGTTCAGGCTTCGCCCACCGTCATCTTCCACTCGGATGGCCGCGTTGCCGGCTTCCAGTTGATCGACCAGCCACTCGAAGAAATCGCCCATGGAGCCCGCCAACACGAATCGCTCCTCTTCGTCCCGACCAAAGTTGATCACTTGCCCCAGGGTTCCGCGCGCCGCGGGGTCCAGGTCCACGCCCAGATGGTTGCCACCGTAGTCGTACGCAAACGGGATCCAGTACGGGTTTGCGTAAACGTCCTTTACAGCGCCCGGTTTTGCAGACTTGCAAAACTCGCTCGCCTCCTTCATCTCTTCGGCCGAGTACTCATCGACCAGCGCTTTCCATGACGCCCAGTGTGCCTGTGCCTGTGCCAGTGGCAGGAACGTGAGGCCGAAGAACGGGCCTGTGTTGACCGCCCCTGTCTGCCCATCATGCAGCCTGTAGAGAGCCTTGAGATCGTCTGGAAAGGTTCGACCCACCTGTCGCTCGAACGCGGCCAGCGCATCCTCTGCGCACCCTGGCGCCAGATCGTCATGCAGTTCTGGAAGATGGGCGGACAGCCATTTTTCCAGGCGCTCCATCGATGTCTTCATCACGCTTTCCCTGTGGGCAAAGGCGGTCAGCTTACAACAGGATTGACGCTATGTGCCGCACCCAAAGGCGGCGGTGTCTGGTTGGTCGACTCGGCGGCTGACCACTGTTGGTAGGCTGCGGTCATCGTCTGCCAGGTCTGGGTATCGGCGGGGATAAGGTGCTCGATGCGCAGCGACGCCACGGTGATGTCCTGCGGCATGCCAAAGGTGGTGAACGTGGACATGAACGTCAACTCACCCTGCAGGGTACGCACGCGGGTCAGCACCAGCGGCGCAGGCGCTTGCGCCAGTGGCAGATCTGTCGGGCATGACAGGCGTTGCAGCCGGCGGGCAAGCTCGGGGTTGCTTGCCGCTTCTCTCGAGGCGCGCTGCCAGGCGACGGCGCGTACCTCCTGCGCGTTGATCAGGTGATCGCCCAAACCGCCCGGGCACAGCAGCGTGTCCAGCAGGTTGATGCCCGACTCACCACCCGCTGCAGTACCGGTCATTGCCAGCAGCAGTCCTGTACTGATGTTGGCGGCGGTGATGTCCCAGTGGCTGTCGATGACGATCGCAGGCGCCGGGTTCTGCGCTCGCAGGATGTGCTCGATGGCGCCGTGCACCATTCGCAGCGCCGGGGCGTCGAGCGCAGACGCGATGTAGCGCGGCGCATAGCCGGCGGCGAGGAACACTTCGTTGCAGTGCTCCAGCGGTGTATCCAGGGCTGACAGCACGGCATGCAAGGTGCTCGGGCTGGCCTTGGCGCGACCGGTCTCGACGCAACTGAGGTGGCGTTGGGAGACACCTGCGATAAGCGCCAGATCAAGCTGGCTCAGCCCCGCCTGACGACGCAGGCGGCGCAGATGCTGGCCGGCCGAGGTGCTGGCGAGAGGGCGGGTGGGATGGAAGGGGTGATGGCGCATGCGTCGACTCTGACTGACCGTGTGGGGCGCGTCCATGACCTGTCAGGTCATTGAGGGGCACACAACCCTATCACTAGTCTGCAGGGCATACCTACCCAGGAGACGACGATGAAAGCTCGCTTGATCGCGCTTGCCGTGTTGACCGCTTTTGCGCTGTATACCGGTTGGACGATGCTTATTGCAGAGCAGTCGCTGATTACGTTCGGGCTAGGGCTGTTGTCCCGGCCGGACACGGCTCAGGTAGTCATCGATCTGTACGTGATGGCGGCGCTAGCCTGTGTGTGGATGGTGAGGGATACCCGCATGCGCGGTGGCTCGTTGCCAGGCGTGCTTCCCTACCTGCTGGTGACGGCGGTGTTTGTTTCGCTCGGCCCGCTTCTGTACATCGTGGTCAGGGGCGTAGCCGGGGAGGGCAGGCGATGAACGATGCCCTGGATGTTTACGCGGTGTGCGTGGTGGTGCTGTTTTTCAAGATGTTCGCGCTTTCCTGTTATCAGGGTTACTTTCGCCTGCGTCATGTTGCCTTCACCAACCCCGAGGATGCCGCCGTTTTCAGGCGCCAGCCCGAGCCAGAAGAGCGCCCGCAGGTGATCCGGGCCGCCAAGGCCTGGGCGAACGATCTGGAAAACATCCCGCTGTTCTTCGCACTGGGCGGGGTGGCCATTGCCGTTGGGGCGCCGGCAACTGCCATTGCCTGGTTGAGCGTGTCGTTCACCGTAGCCCGGTGCCTGCACACATTGAGTTATCTGGCATGTGTGCAGCCGTGGCGAACAGTGTGCTACGGCATCGGCATCGTGTGCCTGACCGGGCTGGCAGCGATGATCGCCGCTGGTGTGCTGATGCTCAGGCCCGGCGCATAGTTATCCCAAATAGTTATCCCAACCAGCCACTCAGCAACACCGCCCCCCATGCCACCAACGCCGTATTAAGACACACCAGCCCGAACCCGAACCTCACCAGTTCGCCTTCTTCCCGGGCCTCGGTCCTGGCAAGCCCCAGGATCAGCATCACGATCGACAGCGAGCCCAACGCCGCATGCCCGGCAGCGCTGTTCTGTACCGCGGCCAGCAACAGGCGGGAGGTGTCGGGCAACAGTGCGATGGCCGGCATGAAGATCGCATTGCCGCCCACATTCGAGCCCGTCATGTAGCCGGACAACCCGCCGAGCAGCGCAACCAGGGGCGTCGCAGCGTAGGGCGACAGGCCCGCCAGCAACTGCATCAACCCCGCCAGGAAGCCGGCTTTCACCATCATCTGCGACATGGCGAGAAAGAAGAAGATGGTCAGCAATGGCCGCTTCGCACGTGCCGCCAGCCCCTTGGCGATGTTCCCATCGGGCAGGCTGCAGGGTTGTGGGTTGCGTGTGTGCAAGCCTAGCCCGATCAGCACCAGCATCAGTGCCACACCCGGCGAGGCGAGCGGTTTCCAGCTGACCTGGGCGCCCTGCACAACCCACAGATCCTGCCAGGCGGTGAGCGTCCAGAGCATCTTCAGGGCAACGATTGCGACGATCAGCAACAGGTACGGCCAGGCTTCACGCGGCCAGTGCAGCGCCCGGCGTTCGCTGTGCTGACGGCGCAGGCGCGACAGGCCCGCACACAGTACGGCGGTCGCCGTCACCAGGCCCGCGGCAACGCCGGCAACCTCCGGCCCCACCCACCGGCTGGCGCTGTAAAGCACGCCGATGAACAGCAACCAGATCGCGCCCAGTGCGGTCCATTCCCGCAGCCCCTTGACGCCTGCCAGGTACAGCGCGACCGCACTGAGGCCCAGGAACACCGGTGCGCTGGTGAGTGCCGAGGTCGATGCCAGCTCGCGGGCATCCAGGTGCGCCAGCGACGCACCGATGACCGAGGCCAGGCCCAGCGTACCCCACGGCATGATCGCCATGCCGGCCAGCGCCATGCGCAGCGCCACGCGGCGTTCGAAGAGGCTGAGCAGCAGGGGCACCGTGGCGATCAGTGAAACGCCAAAGCCGGTCATCGCTTCCAGCAGCGGGGCCAGCCCCAGCACGATGAACACCACCTGATCGCCGCGTCGCAACCCCAGTGAGCGCACCCAGTGGCTGAACGCCAGGTTGACGCCCAGCCGCTCGATGACGATCACGAAGGCCAGCCCCGGCACGATCACGAACGCGGTGCTTGCGAACAGCACCAGGGTGTCCTGGGTGGCGCCAGCATGCTGCCCGGCTGCCAGGCGTCGGCAGCCCCGGCGAGCCACAGCACCACCACCAGCAGGGTGCCTGCGATGGCGGCGTGTACGGGCGGGCGGCGCAGCACCACGAGCATGGCCGTGACCAACAGGACAGGGGAAAGGTGAAACAGTGCGAGCATGCCGGCATATCCTGTGTGAGTTCACGAACAGGCTGCGGATGCAGGCTGCCGGCAAGATAATATTTCTCGCAGCTAGATAAAGGGTCGCAGTTTTCTGCTAGTTTTCGAGAAATTTTCTCGCGGGTTCACCATGGCAAAGCACGACGCTGCATCTGAATCGCTGGACAAGTTCGACCGTGCCATCCTGGCGCTGATCCAGCGTGACAACACCCTGGCGCTGCGCCTGATGGCCGAGCAGGTCAACCTGTCCACGGCCGCAGTACAGCGGCGCATCAAGCGGATGGAGGAGCGGGGCGTGATCACCGGCAATGTCGCGATCGTCGACCCCACGGCGGTTGGGCGGCCGATCACGATCATTGTGGAGGTCATGGCCGAGCGCACCAGCATCGAGGCGCTGGAGGCGATGAAGGCGCATTTCGCGGTGCCTGAGGTTCAGCAGTGCTATTACGTCACCGGTGAAGTGGATTTCGTGCTGGTGCTGACCGTTGCCAGCATGCAGGAGTACCAGGCGCTGGCACGGCGCCTGTTTGCTGAAAACACCAATGTCACCTGGTTCAAGACCATCGTGGCGCTGGACCGGGTGAAGGTCGGGCTTGAGGTGCCGAGCATGCAGGGGTAGGGCGCGCGTTGGATAAGGTAGACCGCGTGTAGCGGTTTACTGGCGCTGCGCACCAGTTCGCTGGCAAGCCAGCTCCCACGGCCTGGCGGCCAGAAGCGGATCTCCAGTGCCTGCAGGCATCAGCTTCTGCCCGGAGGGCGTGGGAGCGGGCTTGCCAGCGAACGAGCGCGCAGCGGTCGCAAACCCTGAATGCACGGTGCATCAGGCACACCGCGTGTACCGGTTCTACTGGCGCTGCGCACCAGGTCGCGGGTCAAGCCCGCTCCCACGGCCTTCGGATCAGGGCATGCAGCTCAGCGAATGAAGCTGCACCTGGAGACGGGAGATTACTGTGATGCCTGAACAACCTCGCCACCCAAGGGCGAGGCCTGCTCGGCTTCGGCAGCCAGCTTCAGCCGGTCGGCCTTGCTGATGTACTGCGGCTTGCTGCGCGGTGCCAACTTGGCACTTGCCTTCTTGGCGTTGGCTTTCAACAGCTGGTTTATCTTTTTACGACGGTTCATGGTGTCTACTCAGCGTGCAAGCGCACTTCAAGGTGGGGGCGCCACGGTGTCTTCGAGCATGGCCATCAAATCAGGGTCCATGTACTGAAAATCATCGGGAATATCCAGGCAGTGCAGCCGTTTGTGTTCAAGCAGGCGGGCATAAGTCGCCCGCAGGCGATGCAGGTGCTTGGGCTCCATCACGAAGATCACATCAGCCCAGCGGATATCCGCCGGGCCGATGGGTTTGCGTGCGTTCGGGCTGGTGCCCGCCGAGCGGGCAGTGTAGCCCGGACGGCGGCGCCACATCGCTTCTGCAGTTGGGCTGCGCCACTGGTTGCGGCTGCAGACGAACAGGAGGTTAGTCACTCTTGATCCAACAATTGGCGAGGCGTGCGGATGGGGTAGCTCATGCCGAGCTGGCGTGCCCTGACCAACTTGTCGCCACGGGTGTACATCAGCTTCCAGTTCTTTTCCGGCTTGTACTCCAGCGGGCGAGCCGCTTTGTCCCGGCCGTGCTTGCGGGCCTTGGAACGTCTCCAGGCGCGTGTTCTTTGCATGATCGTGTCCTCGTGAATACCGGGTTCAGCAGCCGCGGCAATACGAGTTGCGCCTATGGTAAGCGTGAAACAGGGAGGATGGCTAGGTCCACGAAAGACGAAGACCCCACAACGGCATATTCGCCAACGCTATACCCTTGTAGCCAACTCATCTTGAACACAGCACATGCAGGCTTGCCCGCTGTGCGGCTTGGCGGTTAGCTATTCCCTCGCGCCATACAGCGCGCGAACGACCCCATCACAACAGCCCCTATGACAACCAAGGCGCGTTGACCGCCTGACGCGACGGCCACGCGGAAAACCAGGTGCACACAATGAGCACACCCCTTGATTTGCAAGCGTTGAAAGCACGCCAGCAGGCGGCGTGGGCGAGTGGCGACTACGCGGTGATCGGCACCACCTTGCAACTGGTCGGCGAACGCCTGGCCGAAGCCTGCGACCTGCGCTGGGATGAACAGGTACTGGATGTGGCCGCCGGCAACGGCAATGCCACCCTGGCCGCCGCGCGACGCGGTTGCCAGGTCACGTCTACCGACTATGTGCCCGAACTGCTCAAGCGCGGCGAGGAGCGCGCCCGGGCCGAACACTTGAATGTGAAGTTCCAGGTCGCCGATGTCGAGGCGCTGCCGTTTGCAGACGGCTGCTTCGATGCCGTGCTATCGACCTTCGGCGTGATGTTCGCACCCGACCAGGCGCAAGCAGCGAGGGAAATGGCTCGCGTGTGCCGGTCAGGTGGCCGCATCGGTCTGGCCAACTGGACGCCGCAAGGCTTCGTCGGGCAGATGTTCAAGACCCTCGGGCGACACGTGCCGCCGCCCGCCGGCGCGCAACCCCCGTCGCGCTGGGGGGACGAAGCGCAGTTGCACAACCTGTTCGAAGGCGCAATCGGCTCGATCGATGTCAGCCGTCAGCAGTTCAATTTTCGCTACCGTTCGGCGGCGCACTTCATCGAGGTATTCAGGACCTGGTACGGCCCGGTGCACAAGGCCTTTGCCTCACTGGACAGCGAAAAGGCCGGCGCCCTGGAAAGCGACCTCACCCAACTGCTCAACGACAGCAACGTCGCGACGACATCATCGCTGCTAGTCCCCAGCGAGTACCTTGAAGTGGTGATCACGCGGCGCTGACGCCGAAGCCACCGCGCGCCCCCGCGGTGGCTTTTTTCAACCAGGTTCGGCGTCCACGAACAACCCATGCACACGCGCATGCTGGAGCAATCGGTCATCGAGTGCCTCGGTGTCGAGGTAGAAACGTGTGTCCAGCGCATCCAGCGCGGCCTCGCACTGCGCGTCGCCTTCCTCGGCGTAGGTGGGCATGATCATCTGTCGTGCGCCCTGATCGAGGGGCACCGATTGTGTACCAAAAAGCACGCGGCTGGCTTCCTCCAGCAGCGCGAGGGTCTGCACCGCGCCGAGTGCGCGCAGCCCTGCGCAGGCGACCCGGTAATGATCGCCCGACGAGTTGCCGAAGTACTGTTCGAAACCGCCGTTGTAGACCTCCCCACTGAGGCAGTTCACGGCGTAGTAGTGCTGCTCGGCCAAGGCCAGCCCCGCGAAACCCTCCTCGGTGCGGTAGACCCGATCGACCAATGCCGACCAGTACAGCGCCTGCGGGCTGGCCAGGTACTGCTTGCGCTCCTTGGCGAGCTGCTTGCCGTGCTCGATGTTCTCCCGGTAGCCACCTTTGCAGGGCATGCACAGCCCGCCGGTGCGTGCGGCGGTGCTGGCCAGGATCAGGTTGCCGCAGGTGCGGCAGGGGTGTCGTTCAGTCATGCACATTCCGTTGTCAGTGGTGCTGCAGGTCATGTTGAAGGCCGTGGTGTGCACCCTTGGCGACACGCCCCGGGACGTCATGCATGCCGTGGTCAACGAAACCCTCAATGTCCTGAGCGTGATGGCGATCCCGCTGCTGGCCTATGTGCTGCCACAGCTCGCCCTGCCAGGGTGCGGTGGCCTTCACAGCGGTAGCGGCCTGTCCTGCACGACCCGTTTCATCACCAGGGTAGAGGTCAGGCGCTGCACATTGGGCAGTGTCGACAGGCATTCGTCGTAGAGCTTCTGAAAAGCCGGCAAATCCTGGGTGATGACGTGCAGCAGGTAGTCCGGTTCGCCGAACAGCCGCTGGGCGTCGACCACCTGCGCAATGCCCACCAGCGCGGTCTCGAAGGCCTCTACGGCCTGACGGTCACCCTCGCGCAAGGTGGCAAACACCATCGCGGAAAAATTCAGGCCGAGTGCGCTGGGGTCCAGTTGCGCCCGGTAGCCCAGCAGCACGCCCGAGTCCTCCAGCGCACGTACCCGACGGTGGCAGGGCGAGAGGCTCAAGCCCACGCGCTCGGCCAGCTCGGTGACCGACAAACGGCCATCTTTTTGCAGCTCGGAAAGAATCTTTCGATCAATTCGGTCCATGTAGAAGAATCTCCCCGTATCGGCCATCTGGCCGATTATCTTTGAAAGAAAATTCTAGCAACTTTTCACTAATCTTCCTGCTTCCATCATTGCATCGAGGAGCAGGAGCATGCAGTCAAGCGGGTTGCAGCAGGCGCGGGTAGCGCCATGACGTTGAGTGTATTCGTTGCGTTCTGGGCCGTGTCGGTCCTGTTCGTCATCACCCCTGGCGCCGATTGGGCGTATGCGATTTCGGCAGGCCTGAAGGGCCGTGTGGTCGTGCCTGCCGTGGCCGGGCTGTTGTCCGGGCATTTGATTGCGACGGTGGTCGTGGCGGCAGGTGTAGGCACGCTGGTGGCCGGGCACCCGGTGGCGATGTCGCTGCTGACCATCGCAGGCTCAGGGTATCTGCTGTGGTTGGGTATCAACATGCTCGCCCACCCCTCTGCACCCCAGGCCGATGCCACCCAGGCTTCAGGCGCCTGGCGGCGCTGGGCCTTCAAGGGGCTGTGTGTAAGCGGGCTGAACCCCAAGGTATTCCTGCTGTTTCTGGCGCTGCTGCCGCAGTTCACCGATGTCACCGCGCCGTGGCCGGTACCGCTGCAGATCATGGCCCTGGGGCTGGTGCACGCCTTCAGTTGCGCGGTGATCTACCTGTTGGTCGGCTTCGGTTCGCAAGTCGTGCTGGGCGCACGACCCGCCGCTGCGCGCTGGGTCAGCCGGTTGTCAGGCGCCGCCATGATCATCATTGCACTGGTGTTGCTGGCCGGGCAGATACCGCATTGATCACCCTTCACCAGGAGACACGTTGCATGAACGATCAGCCAGCACCTTATGGCAATGGGCCCGTGACGCGGCCCACCCGTATCCGAATCCCGCACCTGGGGCAGATGAAGGCACAAGGGCGCAAATGGGCGATGCTCACAGCCTATGACACCTTCAGCACGAGCATTTTCGAAGAGGCTGGCATCCCGGTGATGGCGCATATCGGTTTTACTCCTCAGATGGAGCATCAGTTGGGCGGCTACCGGGTTCAGGGCCGCGGCGAGGACGCGCAACGCCTGATAGACACGGCCAGGGCATTCGAAGCGGCGGGGGCCTTCGCGCTCCTGATCGAGAGGGTGCCCGCTGAAGTGGGCGCGGCCATTACCCAGGCCGTTGCGATCCCCACCGTCGGCATCGGCGCGGGCAATCAATGCGATGCCCAGGTGCTGGTGTGGCAAGACATGGCCGGGCTTGGCAATGTGCGCCTGCCGCGCTTCGTCAAACAATACGCCGACGTGCGCTCGGTGCTGCACAGGGCGGCAAGCGAGTTTGCCCGGGAAGTGGGCGAGGGCGTGTTCCCTGGGCCCGAACATACATTCCAGTGTTGAGGGGTACGTATGCAGCGGCCAAGGGAACGTGCGGCCGCCACGACACCGGGCGTGTTGCCAGGCCCTGTGGAGCGAGAGCGCCTGCGGCAGATGTTGGCCGAGGAGGGCGCCGCAGAAAGGGCGGGTGTTTGAGGCAGGCGCCTGCCCACGTTGGCGAGTGTTCAGCCTGCCAGCGCCTGCACCACGACCTCGATCAGCGCCGACAGCTCCCCCCCTGGTTGGGCAAGCAGTACGAAGGTGGCCATTGGCAAGGGCGGCATCAGGCCGTGGGCCACTTCCACCACATGACCTTCCTGCAGTGACGACCGATTCATGCACGCCACCCCTAGCCCTGCCGCGACGGCTGCCTGCAGGCCGGCAACGCCGGAGGCCACGTGGGTCACCACATAGGCTGTGCCGTGTGCTTCGAGCTGGCTGCGGGCCAGACGGTGCAGGGAACAGCCCTGCGGCAGTACGGCCAGTGCCAGCGGCTGGCCGAGTGCACTTCCCGGCGCCTGTGCCCACACAAGCGGCTCAGTGTGCAGACGCCGCGCTTCGTCAGTGGGCAACCCTATGGCGTCGGCCGCGCGCATCACGATTGCAAGGTCCAACTGGCCGTGCCGATGGGCAACCTCAAGCTCGTCGCTCTTGCCGATCAGCGTGCGCAAGCGCAGGCGCGGGTACTGCTGGCCCAGGCGCGCCAATAGTCGGGTCAGGTCGGCAGGGCGAAAGTAATCGGTGATGCCCAGGTTCAGCTCGCCTTCCAGCGGCACCTGATGCAGGTCGCGCCAGGCGGCATCGGACAAGGCCAGGATCTGCCGCGCATGCACCAGCAAGCGTTCCCCGGCGGCGGTCGGCTTGACGCCCGCCTTGCTGCGCACCAGCAGGGGCTGGCCGGCGCGTTGCTCCAGCTTGCGCAACTGCTCGCTGAGCGATGACTGGGACAGGAAGCGTGCCGGGGCGGCGGCAGACAGGCTGCCTGCCTCGACGGCGGCCACAAGGGTCTTGAGTTGGTCGAGGTCGAAACTATGCATGGCTATCCATCTGTTTTGCCGATGGATAGGGTCATATCTTCCGGCTTTTGCGAAGTGAAGTGGGCTTGCACAATGGGGCCGTTGAACACTTTCCAGGAGAGCGTCATGCCCCATATCGTCATCCAGTTGTCAGGCCCTCGCGACACCGACCTGGGCCGCCAGGCTGTTTCCATCGTCAACCGGCTGACCGCCGAGGTGCTCGGCAAGCTGCCCGAGGTCATGGCCACCACGGTGCAGTATGTCGCTGACGAAGATTGGTTCATCGCCGGCCAGCCCTTGTCAGCGCTGGGTGGCAGCGCCTTTCACCTGGACATCAGCATTACCGACGAGACCAACACCAAGGCCGAGAAAGCACGTTTCATCGGCCAGGTGTACGCAGCGCTTGCCGCGTTGCGTCCTGATTTGCACGAGACGTCCTACGTGCACCTGATCGATGCACGCGCAGCGGCCTATGGCTATGGCGGGCGTACGCAGGAGTGGCGCCACCAGCAGGCTGGCGTATGAGGGTTGGGATGCCTTTGTTGAGGGCGCTCAGCGGCTGAGGTTCAGTGCCATGGGCTGCGTCATCAGCCCGGGTGGCTTCTTCGGCATAGGTGCTGCCGAACGCGTCGGGTGAGTCGAGCAACGCCCGCAGGCGCATCTCGCGATAGAGCGGCCATTCATTGGCGAGGATCGAGCAGATGGAAATCATGGTGCGGTCCTTTGCGCTAGGGATGCATCGTGGCAGATGGGTAGCACGCTGCAGGTGAGCGACCATAACGCACCGAGGCGTGGCAGCCCACCCACCTTAACCGCTCAGTGGCGTTCCCACATGAAGAACAGCAAGACAATCCCCGCCCTGATGGAGCAACATTGCCTGCTGTTCAAGCACCCGCACGGGTCAACCCGACGTGACGCTTGAGGTATTGCATAGGCAGACAAGGGAGAACATGAGTGTTGTCAGTAGATAAGGCGTCGTGCGAGCTGACGTTCGATGAGGTATGGGGTGGCTTCAAACAGCTGCTGCCGATTTCCTTCTTCGTCGTCGTGTTCGCCGTGGCGTTCGGGCTGGCTGCCGTACAAACGGGGCTGGGCGATGGTTCGATCATGCTGATGAGCACCCTGGTGTTCGCTGGCGCGTCGCAGTTCGCAGCGCTCGACCTGTGGGGCGAGCAGGTGCCGCTGATTCCGTTGATGGTCACGGTGTTTGCGATCAATGCCCGGCACCTGTTGATGGGGGCAACGTTGTACCCCTGGCTGCGCGAGTTGCCGCTGGCCAAGCGCTACGGCGTGATGCTGGTAGCCTCGGACGCCAACTGGGCGCTGGCCATGCAGGCCTGCAACAGCGGCAAGCCGGGCCTGGGCCTGCTGTTCGGGGGCGGCCTGGCGCTGTGGGTGGCGTGGGCGATCGGTACCTGGCTGGGGCTGTACTTCGGCAACGCCATCCACGACCCGGTAAGCCTGGGCCTGGACATGGTGATGGGCTGCTTTCTGCTGGCGATGGTGGTTGGCGGGCAAAAGAACCCGCGCATGCTGGTGATCTGGGCGGTGGCGGCCGGCTCGTCGCTGTGCGCCTACTGGTACCTGCCGGCCAACAGTCATGTGGTCGTCGGGGCATTGGCCGGCGGCGTGCTGGGCGCAGTATGGATGGAGAACAAGCATGAGCATTGAAACCAGCGGCTATGGCCCGCTCATCATTATCCTGATCATGGCGCTGGTTACGCTGGCAACGCGCTGGGGCGGGGTGTTCGTGATGTCGTTCGTACCCATCAACTATCGGGTGCAGCAATTGATCAGTGCCATGTCCGGTTCCGTGCTGGTCGCCGTGCTGGCGCCAATGGCGGTGACGGGCGACAACGGCGCACGGCTGGCCTTGCTGAGTACCGCGGTGGTCATGCTGGTGGTGAAAAAACCACTGCCTGCGATTACCGCAGGCGTGGTTGCAGCCGCCGCGTTCCGGGCCCTGGCGGGATAACGAAGCTCGGGCGATACCAAGGGTATCAGAGGCCTGCGGCGGCACTCCGTTCGATGTAGTCGACCATCGTTCTGGCCCTTTTCACGCTTTCTACATACTGCGCCACGGCATCGTCCAGGCTACTGCTCGGGCGCTGGTTGGTTGCATTGTAATCGGCCAGTGCCTGCAGCCAGCGCCTGGCGACGTTGCGCGCATTCAACTCGTTGGTGAAGCGTTGCTCGCGTTTGGCATCGATCGCCTTGAGTGCGCCAGCGTAGCGGCTCAGGTCTGCCCGCTCTGTGCACAGGTCCGTGGGCGTGGCGACGTGCTGGCGTGCCTGCTGACCGCACTGTGCGCTCCTGTAGGCGATGGACGTGGCCACGCTCGATTCGGCGTTGTGCAGTGCCGCAGCACTTTTTTGCCGGACCTGCGTGAGCGTGCTTTGCAGAAACTGGATGTAGGGCTCTGGCACACGCCCGGCGCGTGCCGAGCCGGCGCTCATCTTGAGCTGGTCGACGCTGGCGTCCTTGTGCTGGCGAATGGCGTAGCCCACCACTGCGTTGTTCTTCAGCGTGAACGCTTCAATCGCGACAGGGTCCTTGGGCGACGCCGGGTACCGATAGACCAGCTCGTATCCGCTCGGGAACTGCTTGACGAACGACGTATCGCCGGTCTCGGGGTTGAACAGGCTCGAATACACCGTGCCGTCGCTTTCTCGTGTCATGGTGACGAGCGAAAAAACCGGGCTGCCCGACGTGCTGCCCTTGGCCAGCAGCATCAGGTTGCCATTTTCCGGGTCGCCAAACGCGACCAGCCCCGGCTCGTCGTTGTTCTGGTAGTAGTAATCAGGCTTGGTCTGGCCTGCGCTGTAGTTGGCGATGGCCGAGCCGCTGCCCTGTTCGGAGGTCATCGCCTCCAGGCCGATACCGGAGGCATAGCCGCCCTTGCACTTGCCATCCCAGTACGCTTGATGGATGGCAGAGGGTGCGGTTCTGGACATGGAACTGTAGATCTTGCAGTCCACGCTCTGGTTCTGTGGCTGTACCCACTGCACCAGGTCGCTGGCATCGCGCGGTGCCTGGATATCAGCGATAAGTGCGTTGGTGGCCTCCTCGCTGGAAGAAGAAGTGCTGGAGCAACCAGCGAGCGCGAGGCTGATGCTCAAGGCCAGGGGGGACAGGTATTTCATCCATGAAGACTCGTAGAGGGGCGGGAATGGCGAGCGCAGAGAATATCTCAATCGCCCCGTATGACGCAGATGGGGCGTGCAAGTAAAGCTGAACGAGCGGGCAGGTCCGGCCACTGAAGGTGCGCCGCCCCCTCCGGCCGGGGAGGGGCGGCGCTGTGCTTCACTCGTGGTTGATATCGCGGTCCTTGGTTTCAGGCAGGAAGAAGGTGCCCAGGATGGCTGTCATCACCGCGATGACGATCGGGTACCACAGCCCGTAATAGATGTCGCCCGTGGCCGCGACCATGGCGAAGGCCACCGTCGGCAGGAACCCGCCGAACCAGCCGTTGCCGATGTGGTAGGGCAGTGACATGGAGGTGTAGCGGATGCGTGTAGGGAACAGCTCCACCAGCCAGGCGGCAATGGGGCCGTACACCATGGTCACGTAGATCACCAGGATGGTCAGCAGCAACAGCACCATCGGGTAATTGGTCTTGTTCGGATCGGCTTTCTCCGGGTAGCCGGCGTCCTTCAGGGCGGTGCCAAGGGTGGCGGTGAAGGCGTCGTTCTGGGCCTTGAATTCGGCGCCGGGCAGTGTGGTGCCTTCAAAACTCTGCACCACCTTGTCGCCGATACGTACCTGCGCCACCGTACCCGGCTCGGCCTTCTGGTTCTCGTAGGGGATCGCCCGCCTGGCCAGCAGGCTCTTGGCGACGTCGCACGAGCTGGTAAACCTGGCCTTGCCCACCGGGTCGAACTGGAACGAGCACTGGGCGGGGTCGGCGATCACCGTTACCGGGTTCTTGGCCTGCGCGGCGAACACGTCGGGGTTCCCGTACTGGGTCAGGGCATGGAAGATCGGGAAGTAGGTCAGCGCCGCCAGGATGCAGCCGGCCATGATGATGCCCTTGCGCCCGATGCGGTCGGACAGGCTGCCGAAGATCACGAAGAACGGCGTGCCGATCAGCAGCGAGCCGGCAATCAGCAGGTTGGCGGTCTGCGGGTCGATCTTGAGGGTCTGCAGCAGGAAGAACAGCGCATAGAACTGCCCGGTGTACCACACCACCGCCTGGCCGGCGGTACCGCCGAGCAGCGACATGATCACGATCTTCAGGTTGTCCCAGCGCGCGAACGACTCGGTCAGCGGCGCCTTGGAGGTCTTGCCCTCGGCTTTCATCCGCTGGAACACCGGTGACTCGCTCAGTTGCAGGCGGATGTACACCGACACGATCAGCAGCAGGATCGACAGCAGGAACGGGATACGCCAGCCCCAGGCTTCGAACGCCTCGGTACCCAGCGCGGTACGGCAGGCCAGGATCACCAGCAGCGACAGGAACAGCCCCAGCGTTGCAGTGGTCTGGATCCACGAGGTGAAGAACCCGCGCCGGCCGGGTGGCGCGTGCTCGGCCACGTAGGTGGCCGCCCCGCCATACTCGCCGCCCAGCGCCAGGCCTTGCAGCAGGCGCAGGGTGATCAGGATGATCGGCGCCGCCACCCCGATGCTGGCGTAGCCGGGTAGCAGGCCGACCACCGCCGTGGACACGCCCATGATGACGATGGTGATGAGAAAGGTATGCTTGCGCCCGATCATGTCGCCCAGGCGGCCGAACACGATGGCGCCGAACGGTCGCACGGCGAAACCGGCGGCGAAGGCCAGCAGGGCGAAGATGAAGGCAGTGGTTTCGTTGACGCCGGCAAAGAAGTGCTTGGCGATGATCGCCGCCAGCGAGCCATACAGGTAGAAGTCATACCATTCGAATACGGTGCCCAGAGACGAGGCGAAGATGACCTTGCGCTCCTCCTTGGTGATGCCGCGCCGGGGCGCACTGCCCGTGGATGTGTTGTCGATTGCCGCCATGAGGTTTCTCCGCAGTGAGCTGTGTAGACCGCAACACCCACTACCACCGCACCCAGGCCCAAGGGCTGATGTCATCGGACTACGAATGGCGCGCACAGCCCTCTCGCAGCGCTGCACGCTCGTTTGAAGCATAATCACCTTCTTGCAGATATCCACTCGCCGCACGATCGTCTGGCTTGCACAGCAGGCCGTCATGCCGTCAAAGACCCCAAAGGTACCCCCGCAATGTCCGAAATCACTGATGAGTCGTTCTATGATCGCGCCGACGCGCATATCGATCTGTCCAACACGCAGCTCCAGCAGGTGCAAGACCTGGGCAAGGTCAGCGCATCGATGATGTTCGGCACCACCCGTTTCAACGCCTGGGTCAGTGCGCGCAACTTCAAGTCCGGCGAAGAGATGGCGCAGGCGCGCGAGGCGATGTTGAAGTACTTCTGCGAGCAGTACCGGATGATGCTCGAGGACAACCTGGACGACCATATCAACAACTTCAGTGCCTACATGGACCGCAACCAGGGGTGAACCGACGGCCAGTGCGACAGGGACCACGCCATGCACGACGATAGATTCGACCGGGACTGGGTGCTGCGAAGCCACGCTGCGGCGCAGGTCGAGCGCATCGAAGCCTACTTTGGCGGGCATGGCTACGACCCGCACCGGCATGACACCTACGCCATCGGGCGTACCTTGTCGGGGGTGCAAAGCTTCAGCTACCAGAAGGGCATGCGTCACAGCCTGCCTGGCGGCACCCTGGTGCTGCACCCCGATGAGCTGCACGACGGCATGGCCGGTACCGAGGCCGGTTTTCGCTACCGCATGGTCTACATCGACCCCTGTGTGATCCAGCAGGTGCTGGGTGGCAAGCCACTGCCGTTCATCCTCGGTGGTTTGTCTACCGATGCGCGCCTGTACCAGGCCACCGAGCCGTTCATGCAGGCGATGGACTGCCCGCTGGAACCGCTGCAGGAGCAAGACGCAATCTTCGACCTGGCACAGGCGCTGGAAGCGGTGGGCGGCAAACCCCGCGGGCGACGCAGCTTCGATTACCGCGCCGCGCAACGGGCTCGCGAGTACATCCATGAGCACCTGGGCACAGGCATCACCCTGGATGAACTGGAGCATGTCAGTGGCCGCGAGCGCTGGAGCCTGTCGCGTGATTTTCGCGTGCTGTTCGGCACCAGCCCCTACCGGTACGTGACGCTGCGCCGCCTGGACCGTTGCCGGCGGTTGCTGCTGGAGGGCTTCAGCCTGGTCGACGCCGCATTGGTGGCCGGGTTCTTCGACCAGAGCCACATGACCCGTCACTTCAGCCAGTGCTATGGCCTTTCACCGACACGCTGGCTGGGCATGTTGAGCGCTGCGCGCTGAAGTTGCAGGATCGTACAAGCGTGCAGGTGAGGGCGCCGGATAGGCTGTTGGCTCGTCAAATGAGGAGTTCGACATGTCCCAGGTTTCCAGCCAGCCGATCAACCTGATCCACAAGCTGTCCCTGTTCCGCGAGCAGTGGACACCCAAGGTCGTGGCCGAAATGAATGACTACCAGTTCAAGGTGGTGCGCTTGCAGGGCGACTTCGTGTGGCACGCGCATGCCGACACCGACGAGGCGTTCTTCGTGGTGCAAGGCACGCTGCGTATCGATTTTCGCGACAGCAGCGTGGTGCTTGGCAGCGGTGATCTGTACGTGGTGCCCAAGGGCGTGGAGCACAAGCCTTACGCTGAAACCGAGGTCCAGCTGATGCTTGTCGAGCCACGCGGGGTCTTGAACACCGGGGAGCAAGGCGGCGACAGGACGGCCGTCAACGATGTGTGGATCTAGGCCCGGTCAGAACGTCCCACGCAAGGTCAGCATGTAGTTGCGCGGTGCGCCGTACCAGTTGCGGCTGTCGGTGGCGTCCACTGTCTGGTAGTAGGTCTTGTCGAAGAGGTTGTTGGCGTTGACCGTCGCCGTCCAGTGGTCGTCGATACGGTACTCCACCAGGCTGTTCCACACCGCATAGCCCGACTGGGTGAACGAGAACGAGGTCGGGTCGGTGGCCAGGCTGCCGTCACCCAGACGCCGCTGGACGTTGCCGCTCTTGTAGGTCTCGCTCTGCACGACTGCGCCCAGGCCGACCTTCCAGCGCTCCAGTTGCGCCGGCAACTGGTAGGTGGTGAAGAACTTGAACAGGTGCTTGGGCGTTTGCGTGCTGATCGGTTTGCCACTGTTGCCCGGATCGCTGGCTGTGCGTTGGCGGTTGATGTTCAGTGTGTAGCCTGCGGTGGCCTGCCAGCCAGGCGCCAGTTCACCGGAAATCTCGCTGTCGATGCCTTTGCTGATGATCTGGCCGATGGCCGCGTAGCAGCAATTGGCATCGTTACCTGGCGCAGAACCTGCGAACACCCGTACCGCCTCGTTCTCGCGTTTGGTGTAGTACAGCGCGGTGGACAGGTTGAGGCGGCCGTCGAGCAACTCGCCCTTGGTGCCGAACTCGTAGGTCTGGCCCGTGATCGGCTTGAGGCCATTGAAGCCTGCATCAAGGAACGCGGTTTGCGGCAGGTAGATCTCGGCATAACTGGTGTACAGCGACCACTGCTCGGTCAGGTCATAGACCAGCCCGCCGTAGGGGGTGATCACACCGCTGTCCTTGCCGGCGACGATACGGTCGCTGCCGAAACTGGGCACGATGGTGCGGGTCACGTCGCTGTAGTCCGAGTAACGGGCCCCGACAGTCAGTTTCAACGGCTCGGCCAACTGTGCCTTGAGGGTGGCGTAGGCCCCGGATTTACGCATGTTCCAGGTGGGGCTTTCATAGTACAGCGGGGGCTTGGCAGGCTTGGGCAGCGCACCGGCGTCGCCGTCGACCACGCTGAAAGGGAAGGTCTGGTCGCTGTGGTCGGAATAGGAGCGGTCCAGCTCGCTGTAGTCGGCACCGAACAGCACCTCATGCTGCAGGCCGAAGGCCTCGAACCGGCCCTGAACGTTGGTGTCCACCAGGTCCTGGTCGTTGCTGTAGCCCCGGATGAAACGGGCATATTGCGCGCCCGCACCTGTCAGCGGATCAACCGCGCCGGTCACCTGGCCGATGTCTTCAGTGGTGTCGAACCTGGCCTTGGTGTAGCTGGCGTTGATTTTCCAGTCATCGTTGAAGCGATGGTCGAGCTTGATGAAGCCTTCGGTGCGCTTGTAGTCGTTGGACGACCAGTCGGCGGCCAACGAGGTGCGCCGCGACAGACCCAGCGACTTGCCGTCGCTGTAGCGTGGCAGGCCGCCATCCCAATAGCCGTCCATGTCACGCCACTCGTAGGTGCCGCCGAGGGTCAGCAGGGTGTCTGGCGTCAGGTCGGCTTCGAGGGTGCCGAACACGACGTGCTTCTCGCTGTCGGCACCTTTGTAGAAGTAATCCTTGTCCTCGTAGGACATGGCCACACGACCGCGCAACTGGCCATCGAAGCCCAGTGGGCCGGTGACATCGACCTCGGTGCGGTAGCTGTTCCAACTGCCTGCCGACTGGCTGATCTTGAGCTGGTTATGGCCCAGTGCACGCTTGCGCACCAGGTTGATGCTGCCGCCCGGCTCCCCGGTGCCGCCATACAGACCGTCGGAACCCCGCAGCACCTCGACGTGGTCGTAGGCTGTCATGTCCGGCAGGGTCTGGTAGGTTTCGGCGCGCACCGCCGGCGCGCCGCCGTCGGTCTGGATGCTGGTGATCGCAAAACCGCGGGAGAGGATGCTGGTGCTGGCATCGTTGCCGCCGACCAGGGTGATGCCGGTGGTCTGGTCGAGCACCTGGGTCAGGCTGTTCAGGCCCTGGTCTTCCATGCGCTGGCGGGTGATGACCGAGACCGACTGGGGTGTTTCGCGCAGCGTCTTTTCGGTCTTGCCGCCAATGGTGGCGCTGCCGGTGGTGTAGGAACCGGTGCCTTCGGTGATGCTGCCCAACTGCTGGGCGGTCACGCTGGTGGCTTCTACTTCCAGTACCCCGCTTTGCGCCGGCAGGCGCTCCAGCGAATACCCCCCATCGCTGTAGCGCACCGTCAGTGGCGTGCCGCGCAGCACCTGGGCAAACCCTTCGAGCACACTGAGGGTTCCACGTACCCCCGGGCTGCTCAAGCCCGCCACCTGGCGGGACTGGAACGAGATTGGCGCGTCGGCCGCCTGGGCATAGCGGCCCAGCACCTGCTCCAGTGGCCCGGCAGGAATGTCATAGGCCTGTACCTGCTGCTCGGCACAGGCCAGCGCCGGCAGGCCCAGGCACAGGCCGCCCAGGGTCAGGCGCGTTGCCAGCAGCAGGCCGCCGGGCGATGGCAGGGGGGGCTTGCGGGTAGATGAAGCCATGTTTGCGAGTCTCCGTTCAGTGTTGGCCCAGGGGAGGACGACTGAGAATCGAAAACACGCAGCGCATCTGAAAATTATTCCTTGATGCTCCCGGGTGTGAGCGACACCACGGTCACCCAAGGCGTGTAGTGCCTGACCTGGATGGGCAGTGTGCGTGCCAGCAGGCGCAAGGCGCGGTCGCTGTCGTCGGTGGGCAACATCACGGTGACGCGCAGCGCGGCCAGCACCTTGGAGTCGAACAGCACCAGGCCCTTGCGATGACGCGCCAGGCGCTCCAGTACTTCGGGCAACGGTTGGTCGTAGGCCAGCACCTGATGGGCGGCCCAGGCATTTTGCAGCGCGGTGCCATCCACCTGTTGCAGCGTGCCAGGCCCGTTGCCATCGAAACGCAGGCGTTGGCCGGCGTTGACGGTCTGGCTGTGCCCGGCGCTGTCGACCTGGGTGGCGGATTCGAGCATGGTGATGACGGTGGCCTGCGCCTGGCGCTCCACGATAAAACGGGTGCCCAGGGCGCGGATACTGCCTTGTGGGGTATCGACGTAGAACGGACGCTGGGCGTCCTTGGCCACCTCGACCAGCATCTCGCCGCGTAGCAGACGCACCCGCCGTTGCGTGGTATCGAATTGCAGGTCGACGGCGGAACGGGCATCCAGTTCGAGCTGGCTGCCGTCGGGCAGGTGCTCGCTAAGCCATTGCTGTTCCCCGGTGCTGAGGTCTGCCAGCACGAAGCCTTGTTGCCAATACGGATACCCCAACAATGCCGAGGTGCCAACCAGGGTTGCCAGCGCCAGTGTTGCCACGCGGCTTGGGCGGCGACGCTGGCCGGCGCGCCGCAGTGCCTTGCCGGCGGGCAGCGCAGGCAAGGTATGCAGCGGTGCCAGGTGGCCGCGCAGGCGATCGATGGCCTGGGCATGCAAGGGGTCGGCGGCCAGCCAGTCGGCAAAGGCCTGGGTGGTGGTGGCGTCGGGCTGGTGATCCAGGCGCACCAGCCATTCGGCGGCCTGGCGGCGCACCGATGCGGGGCTGGACGGGCTCATGTGCACCCGCCCGCTGCGTCATCGCAGGCTTCGAGGGCATCGACCAGGTCTTGTTGCACCGTGCGTAGCGAAACGCCCAGGCGCTTGGCCACATCGGCCTGGCTCAAGCCTTCCAGGTGCCTGAGCATGAAGGTCTCGCGCACCCGTGGCTTCATCCGTGCGAGTGCCCGGTCGATCGCTTCGAGCACTTGCACGGCGTGGAGGATCTGCTCGGGGGAGGGCGCCTGATCCAGGTAGCTGGCACAGTGTTCAAGCTCCTCGCGGTACGCCTGTTCGAGACGCTGGCGTCGACCGTTGTCGATCAGCAAGCGGCGCGCCACGGTGGCGAGAAATGCACGTGGCTGGTGAGGGGCAACGTAGTTGCCAGTGCTCAGCACACGGATGAAGGTGTCCTGTGCCACGTCCGCTGCAGTGTGCGGGCAGTGCAGGCGTCGACGCAGCCAACCGAGCAACCAGCTGTGCTGGCTGCGGTAAAGGCTGTCGAACGTCTCGGGCGGAGCAGCAGGGGTGGGCTTCATGGGTGTATATGCTAATAAGAATGATTCGATATTAATACGATCTTTCTTGATGTCGCAATGAAGTCACCACGGCTGGTGTACCTGGGGCGGGGTGTGGCGGGGCCGTTTGTGCTGCAGGGCACCCCTGGGTTGCTGGCACACAGTACCCGCTCACGAGATCAGGCAGGCGTCGTCACACCGCCAAGGAACGCCCCCAGCTTCTCCTGAAACTGCGCGGCGTGCCTGTGCCCGAGCAGCTCGGTTTCGCGCACTTCCCATTTCAGCCTGGTCATCTCGCTGTGTACCGCGTACAGCTCGTTTTCAAGCGATGGCAGCCGGTTCACTTTTTCGGTTTTTTCTGCCGCCTGCAGGCTCAGTTCCACAAACCGCCAGGACTTGCCCTGCAGGATATGGGTTTTGCGGTAGGTCACTTTAAGGCCCGGCCTTTCGTCCGCCAGGTTCAGGTTCAGGTAGAACTTGATCTGCTTTCTCAATACGCCTTGCAGGTTGAACGCGTCGATCGGGCTTTCACGCTGGTTCAGGAAGTCTTCGATAAAGGGCAGGTTGTCGCGGTTCTGCTCATTGAACACCACCGGCTGCGTCCACTCCGGCGCCACGGCGTAGGAAATTTCCTCGAACGCCTGGAAATACGCGTACAGCTCGTCCAGCAGTACCTTGTACTCGCTGTCCAGGCGAGCCTGATGCTGTTCGGCGTGCTGCAGCGCCTTGTTCAGCAAGGGCAGGGTCTTGGTCGGGTCATGCTTGTCGCGCAGGGTTCTGAACGCATGGCGCGCCAGGAAATCGGACAGTGCCGCGTGCCCGTTGCCGGCCAGCAGTGCCGCATGCGCCTGCATGTCAACGGCGGCGCCGTCCAGGTCGCCATTGTTCAGCTTGAGCAGTATCGAATTCAGTGTTGCTTGATCCATGCGCAGTGCTCCGGATGATGTTTGAACAGGGAATGGGCCCCATGCCGATCTTGCCAGAGGCAAGTGCAACGCACGATCGTGGTGGCAGGAAAATTTCTCCGGCCGTCGCGCGTGCGCGGCCCGGCACAACCTGAAAAATCCCGACCCCGCAAAAATCATTTCCGAGCTTTCGATTCCGACGCAGTGAAGGCACAATGCGTGTCCTTTTTTTTGGCCGGCCTTGCCGGGGGCCTCGAAATGATCAAAACGCCGTACTACCTGATCGACAAAACCAAGCTGCTGCAGAACATGCAGAAGATCGCCTATGTGCGCGAACAGTCCGGGGCCAAGGCCCTGCTGGCACTCAAGTGCTTCGCCACCTGGTCGGTGTTCGACCTGATGCAGCAGTACATGGACGGCACCACCTCGTCGTCGCTGTACGAGCTCAAGCTCGGTCGCCAGAAGTTCGAAGGCGAAACCCACGCCTACAGCGTGGCCTGGGCCGACGATGAAATCGAAGAGATGGTCGAGAACTGCGACAAGATCATCTTCAACTCCATCGGTCAGCTGGAGCGTTTTGCCGACGCCACCGAAGGCAAGGTCCGCGGCCTGCGCGTCAACCCGCAGGTGAGCAGCTCCGACTATCTGCTGGCCGACCCGGCGCGCCCGTTCAGCCGCCTGGGCGAATGGGACCCGGTGAAGATCGACGCGGTCATGGGCCAGATCTCCGGCTTCATGTTCCACAACAACTGCGAGAACGGCGACTTCGGCCTGTTCGACCAGATGCTCAACACCATCGAAGAGCGCTTCGGCCACCTGCTGCACAAGGTCGAGTGGGTCAGCCTGGGCGGTGGTATCCACTTCACCGGCGAAGACTATGCACTGGACGCGTTCTGCGCGCGCCTGAAGGCGTTCTCGCAGCAGTACGGCGTGCAGGTCTACCTGGAGCCCGGCGAAGCGGCCATCACCCAGAGCGCCTCGCTGGAAGTCACCGTGCTCGACACCCTGTACAACGGCAAGCACCTGGCCGTGGTCGACAGCTCCATCGAAGCGCACATGCTCGACCTGCTGATCTATCGCCTGAACGCCAAGCTGGCGCCCAGCGAGGGTGAACACACCTACATGGTGTGCGGCAAATCCTGCCTGGCCGGGGATATCTTCGGTGAATATCAATTCGATCGTCCGCTGGCCATCGGCGATCGGCTGTCGTTCATCGACGCGGCGGGTTACACCATGGTCAAGAAAAACTGGTTCAACGGTTTGAAGATGCCATCCATCGTAGTGAAACAACTCGACGGTAGTGTCGACGTGGTTCGCGAATTTGGTTTTGACGACTACCTGTCCAGCCTCTCGTAAGCTGGCGCAAAGGAGACTTAAAGAAATTGAAGAAAAAACGTTCTTATCATTGGTGCAGGAGGTGTCGCCAAGGTGGTGGCCCACAAGTGCGCGCAGCACAACGACGAACTCGGTCGTATTGCAATCGCGTCACGCAACATCTCCAAATGCCAGGCCATCATCGACAGCGTCAAGGCCAAGGGTAGCCTCAAGGTACCCGCCGACATCAAGGCCTTTGCACTGAACGCTCTGGATGTCGAGGCGACCAAGGCGCTGATCCGCGAAACCGAATCGCAGATCGTGATCAACGTCGGTTCTGCCTTCCTCAACATGTCGGTGCTGCGTGCCTGCATCGATACCGGCGTGGCCTACCTGGACACCGCCATTCACGAAGAACCGGGCAAGATCTGCGAAACGCCGCCCTGGTATGGCAACTACGAGTGGAATCACCTCGAGGAATGCCAGCAGAAGAACATTACCGCCATCCTTGGCGTGGGCTTCGACCCGGGTGTGGTCAATGCCTATGCAGCGCTGGCGCAACAACAGTATTTCGACCGCATTGATTCGATCGACATTCTCGACGTCAATGCCGGCTCGCATGGCAAGTATTTCGCCACCAATTTCGACCCGGAAATCAACTTCCGTGAGTTCACCGGGCAGGTGTGGAGCTGGCAGAACAGCCAGTGGACCAGCAACACCATGTTCGAGGTCAAGCGTACCGACGACCTGCCGGTGGTGGGTTCGCAGAACCTGTACCTGACCGGCCACGATGAAGTGCATTCGCTGTCCAAGAACCTGGACGTGCCGAACGTGCGCTTCTGGATGAGCTTTGGCGAGCACTACATCAACGTGTTCACCGTGCTGAAGAACCTGGGCCTGCTGTCCGAGCAACCGGTCAAGACAGCCGAGGGCCTGGAAGTGGTGCCGCTCAAGGTGGTCAAGGCCGTGCTGCCGGATCCGTCTTCGCTGGCGCCGGGCTATACCGGCAAGACCTGCATTGGCGACCTGGTCAAGGGCACCAAGGATGGCCAGCCGCGTGAAGTGTTCATCTATAACGTGGCCGATCACGAAGAGGCTTACGCCGAGACCGACAGCCAGGGCATTTCCTACACTGCTGGCGTGCCGCCAGTGGCTGCGGCCTTGCTGGTTGCGCGTGGCGAGTGGGATGTGCAGCGCATGGCCAACGTCGAGGAGCTGCCGGCCGAGCCGTTCCTCAAGGCGCTGGACGTGATGGGCTTGCCGACCCGTATCAAGGACGAGAACGGCGACCGTCCCTGGAACTGAAAGGGTCAGGTTGACTAAAAGGGGGGGGGCGCCATGATGGCGTCCCCTTTTTTGTGCCCGTTTTGTAATCGCATTGCCCCCTTCGCTGGCAAGCCAGCTCCCACAAATACCGCGCTGCCCTCAAGGTATGCGCAGTTCCTGTGGGAGCTGGCTTGCCAGCGAAGAGGCCGGGTCAGCCAGCCGAGAGGTTCTTATCTACGCCAATGCCGGCGTACGCGGTGGAATCATCCGCTTCGACCCGGTAGCTTCGAACGCCGACGCCAACCGCAACAATGCCGAATCATCGTAAGCACGCCCTGCAAAGGTCAGCCCCACCGGCATGCCGATGTCCGCCATCACCCCCATCGGCACCGTCACCGTCGGCACGCCAAGGTGCCGAATCGCCAGGTTGCCGTTGGCCACCCACACCCCATTGCTCCAGGCAATGTCTGCAGATGCCGGGTTCACATCCGCATCCGCCGGGCCCACATCGGCGACCGTCGGGAACAGCACGGCATCCAGCCCCAGCGCGTCCATCCAGTCTTCCAGGTCGATGCGTCGCGTCTGCTCCAGCCCGCGCAAGCCGTCAGGCAAGGTGCTGATCTGATCCCACGGCGTGATGCCGCGCTCGGCCATGCGCACGTACGCGTCCATGCCCGCCGCCAGATCACCCTCACGGTTGGGCAGGGTGCCTGGGTCGTGGGGGAAGATCTGCGGGCCGTCCACATCGACCAGGCGGTTCAGCTGCGGGTCGCCATTGGCGCGCAGGAAGTCATCGAACGCCCAGGCGGTCAGGTCCCACAGTTCATGGTGCAGAAACTCCTTGGACACCAGCCCGCGATTGAACACGGTCGGGGCGCCGGGCCGGTCGCCCTCGCAGTTGGACACCAGTGGGAAATCCACCTCCAGCACCTGGGCACCGGCCGCTTCCAGCGCCTGGCGCGCCGCGTCCCACAGGGCGATCACCGACGGGCGCGTATGGATACGCTGGCCGGTCGGGCCGCCAATGCCCGGCGCGTCCGCGGTACCGGCCTCAGGGTCCTTGTTGATGTACAGGCGCGGGATGCCAAAGCGCTTGCCCGCCAACGCTTCGGGTGTGGCGGCCAACTGCGGGTAGGCGGCCGGGCGCACCGATGCCACGGCCGGAATCGGCACCCACGGCTGCAGGCGCCACAGGTCGCCACGGGTGTCGGGGTCTTCGGCCACCACCACGTCCAGCACCTCGAGCAGGTCGGCCATGGTGCGTGCAAATGGCACCACCACGTCCATGGTCGGCGTCAGCGGCCAGTTGCCACGCACCGAGATCACCCCGCGCGACGGCGTGTAGGCGCACAGGCCATTGTTGGAGGCCGGGCCGCGCCCGCTCGACCAGGTTTCCTCGGCCAGGCCAAAGGCCGCAAAGCTTGCCGCGGTGGCGGTACCGGCGCCGTTGGAGGAGCCGGAGGCAAACGGCGCGGTCAGGTAGGCAGCGTTGTACGGGCTTTCTGCGCGACCATACACCCCGCGCTGCATGCCGCCGTTGGCCATGGGCGGCATATTGGTCTTGCCCAGGCAGATCGCCCCGGCGCCGCGCAGGCGTTCGATGGTGAAGGCGTCGCGGTGCGCCACCAGGTGGGCGAAGGCCGGGCTGCCGGAGGCCGCCGTCAGGCCCTTGACCAGGTAGCTGTCCTTGGCGGTGTAGGGGATGCCGTCCAGCGGGCCAAGGGTCTGGCCCTTGGCGCGGCGATCGTCGCTGGCGCGTGCTTCATTCAGGGCTTCGGGGTTGCGCACCACCACAGCATTCAGCGCAGTGGGGGTGCCTGCGCCGTCGTAGGCATCGATGCGGGCGAGGTAGGCCCGCACCAGTTCGACCGAGGTGGTCTGGCCGGCTTCGAGGGCGGCGCGCAGGTGTGCAATGGAGACTTCGGTGACTTCGATCATGGGGTCAACACCAACGGGTAGGTTTCATGTCGATTCGGGGCCGAATCGACAGTGAACGGTATGATTTCGGCCGTGGCCATGGGCCGGAATCATACCTGTGTTGGCGCTTTATGGGGTCAGAACTGCCCGCTCAGGCTGAGCATGAAGCTGCGCGGCTCACCATAGAGGTTGCCGTAGCCGGTGGACGACACGGTGCTGTAGTAGGTCTTGTCGAACAGGTTGTTGGCGTTCAGGGCCAGCGTCCAGTGTTCGTCCAGGTCGTAGGCGCGCGCGCCGAATAGAGGGCATAGCCGCTCTCGACGAAGGTGTAGTCCAGCGAGTCGCCTGTGGTCGAGCCCATCGGCACCACGGTGCCGGCCTCGCTGTGCTGGCTCTGCGCGATGACACCTGCGCCCAGGCTCAAGGCGTTCAGGCGCTGGAAGCGGTAATCGCTCCACAGCTTGAACAGGTGGCGCGGAGTGTGCGTGCTGAAGCGCGCATCGCCCTGGCGTTTGTTCTCGTTGGCGTTGTAGGTGTAACCCATCGACACCTGCAGGCCCGGCGCGACTTCACCGTTGAGCTCCACTTCAAAGCCCTGGCTCAACTGGTAGCCGTTGCCCACATAGCAGCAGGAGGTGACGGCGCCCCAGTTGCGCGGGTAGTTGGGGTCGGTCTGGCCTTCACCCTTTTTCTCGATGCGGTATAGCGCGAAGCTGCCCAGCAGGCGGCCATCGGCCATTTCGCTCTTGATGCCGATTTCATAGTTGGTGCCGGTCAGCGGCTCCAGCGCCTTGGAGCCCGGTGGCGGGCCTTGCAGCAGGGTAGCCTGGGACTTGTAGATCTCGGCATGGCTGGCATACAGGCTGAGGGTCGGCGTGAGGTCGTAGACAATGCCGTAGTACGGGACGAACTGCGGGTCTTCTTCGACCGACGACAGCTTCTGGCCGGTGGCGCCGACGTATTCGGTGTCTTCCTTGAGGGTGTAGCGGCCGCCGACGATCAACGACAGGTCGTCGACCGGGCGAATGCGCAGCGAGGTGTAGCTGCCGACCTTGCGTACATCGGTTGAAGTGTCCGGGAAGTTCTCCGCGGTGGGGTAGTAGCCGGGCAGGGTAGGCGAGAACACCGAGTCGGCGTAGAGCATGTTCCAGTAGCTGCCGCCCTTGCCCTTCTTGTTGCTGGCGTCCACGCCCACGGTCAGGTCGTGGCGGTGGCCGAACAGCTCGAACGAGCCCTGGGTGTTGAGGTCCAGGGTGGTCTCGGTGGTGCGGTAATCGTGCTGGTTGTTCCACCACACACCGCCGGCGCCGGTCACCGGGTCGATCGGGTTTTCCAGCTCCACCACGTTCTGTGCGTTCTCGTTGATGGTGTGTCGCAGGTTGGCCACGGCCTTCCAGGCATCGTTGAGCTGCTGGTCGAGGCGTACGAAGAAGGTGGTGCTCTCGATGTCGTTCCAGCTCCAGGGCGTGGTCAGGTTGGTGCTGCGCGGCAGGCCCAGGTCGGAGCCGTCAGAGAAGCGCGCCAGAGTGTTGCGCACACCGTTGAGGTCATCGCGCTGATGGCTCAGGCCAAAGAACAGCAGCGACTCGTCGGTGACGTCGAACTCGAACGAGGCGTAGTTGAGGTTGCGCTTCTTGTGGTCGTAATCCACGAACGAGTGCTTGTCTTCCAGCACACCCACGTAGCGACCGCGCAGGCGACCGTCCATGCCCAGTGGGCCGGTCACGTCGAATTCGCCACGGTAGTTGTCCCAACTTCCGGCCGAGGTCATCAGCTTGACCTGGGGCTGTGCCAGCGGGCGCTTGTACATGAAGTTGATCACTCCGCCAGGCTCGCCGGCACCGTACAGGCCATCGGCGCCGCGCAGCAGGCCGACACTGTCGAACTGCGCCAGGTCCTCGTAGCGGCTGCTGTCGAGCAGGGTCGAGGTGGCGCCGCCCTCGTAGCGCACGTTGGTGATCTCGAAACCGCGCGACACATAGGTGTTCTTGGCCCAGGCCTCCTTGCGCGTGACGCCGGTCATTTGGCTCATCACCTGGTCCATGTTGGTCAGTTGCTGATCTTCCAGGCGCTGGCGGGTGATGACGGTGACCGACTGGGGGATCTCGCGCAGTTTCTGCGGGCCCTTGCCGCCCATGCTGGTGGTGCCCGGCACGTAGCTGCCGCTGTTCTCGGTGTTTTCACCAAGCGATTGCGCATCGATGTTGGTGGCCGACAGTTCCAGTCCTTTGGCGGCCTCGATTTCGTCCTGTGCACGTGCCTCACGCGGGAGTGACTCGACGCTTTCGGCCCACAACGGAGTGTGCAGGAAGGCGGTGGCGAAACCGAGGCAAAGGTGGATCGGCAGGGGGCTGAACCGGGAAGCGCGGAGTGCGGGCATACGATGGATCCAACTGGTAATTGTTATCGAATGCGAATTATTAATATTTGCGATTTATTTTCAAGGGAAATTTTACAAAATGTTTTACGTGCCGCCGACTGGTCTTGCGGCGGGCGCGTGACCACACATCACCCGTCCCCTCAAGATCTATCCGTTCTCAAAGCCCGGGCGGCTGCCGCTTAATCACGCAGTCCGTTTTCAGGAGAACTGCAGGATGCGATCGGTCGCCAGCGGCTGGTGCAGGGGGGGCGACTGGCTCAAGGAATGTACTGCATAGGGTGGGGAGAGCGGTTTTCTGGCGGTGGGGGACGTTCGGTAGGCCGCATCTGCGGCCCTGGTGTTGCGTCGTTACTTGCTTGCCGCTTTTGCTTCCATGCCGTCCAGCACCGATTCGATCAGTGCGTTGCTCATTTCCAGTGAGTGCTGGCTTGCCATCAGCAGGCTCTTGAACTGTTCATCGACGCGTTCGCAGGCTTGTGCGGTGGTGTCCTTGGCGCATTGGATCATGATCGACAGGTAGACCAGCGCCTCTTCGATCTTGATGTCTTCGCGCACGGAAAACAGGGGTGGGTGATCGCCGTGGCAGCAGCCGAATGAGGTGTAGACGGGTTTGCGGGGTTGGGGTGGGGATTCAAGGGTTGGGTAAAAAGGAAGGGGGACCAGTATTGCCAGTTATCACTTGTAATGGAGAGGGTGCCGCTACAACTCCATCTCATCAAATTTTCAGCGACACATCCCACAGTGCTTTCGGAAGTTTCTCCATGGATGAGAAGCCTTCTCCATAGTATCATTTTGCCTTCATGGACCACCCGGGACGCTACGTCCCTGCCTAGGAAGGCTTTGTACGATGTCTGCTTCTCCCACCGGATCCGCGCCCAGCGAGCGTGAGATCCAGATTGCGATTGCCCCTCTCGAAACCCTGCTCAGTGAAGACCTCGGCGCCGCAGCCGCCTCTGTCGACCAATGGCTGCGCGAGGCCACCTACGACCTGGTGAGCCTGCAG
>NZ_JAHTBI010000057.1 GCF_019168305.1 Pseudomonas aegrilactucae | reverse complement strand
ATCGAGCGCCGCCCGCGCGGCGCTTCGCTGGCAAGCCAGCTCCCACATTTGTTGCAACGCACCATGGCCTGCAGGATCGGCGTTGTCAGCCTTGTTTGATCGGCTTCGGATCTCTGTGGCAAAGGCGACTCAAAACCCCTCCCCCAACACCCGCGCCACACTGCCCACAAAGAAGTCCACACTCGCCCGCGTAGTGCACATCGGCGGCTTGATCTTGAGGATGTTCAAGTAATCCCCCGTCGGCTGCATGAAGATCCCCAGCTCGCGCAACCGATCACACAACACCGCCGTCTCCTCGGTCGCCGGCTCCAGGCTCTGCGCATCACGCACCAGTTCCAACCCCAGGTAGAACCCCGACCCATGCACCGCGCCCGCCAGCGGATATTGATCGACCAACGCCTGCAACCGCGCCCGGAAATACCCACCCACCTCGCGGGCGTTGTCCCACAACCCCTCCTCGTCCATCACATCAAGCACCGCCATGCCGATACGACAGCTCACCGGGCTACCCCCCGCCGACGAGAAGAAATACCCCTCGGCCTCCAGCGCCTCGGCAATCTCGCGCCGGGTGATCACCGCCCCCAACGGCTGGCCATTGCCCATGCCCTTGGCCATGGTGATGATGTCCGGCACCACACCCTGCTGCTCGAAACCCCAGAAGTACTCGCCCAGACGCCCGTAACCCACCTGCACTTCATCAGCGATGCACACCCCGCCACGCGCACGCACACGGGCGTACACCTGCTGCAGATAGCCCGGCGGCAACGGGATGCCACCGGCGTTGCCATACACCGGCTCGCAGATGAACCCGGCCAACGGGCGCTCGCCCAGTTCAGCCAGGCGTTCGTCGACGTCGCGCACATAATCGGCAGTGCTCTGATCACCCCGGTACTTGCCCCGGTAGGTGTTCGGCGCGGTCACCGGGTGCACCCACGCGGGCCGGGTGCTCAAGGCCTGCGGGTTGTCGGCGATGGAAGTGGAGATCGCATCGGTGGCCACCGACCAGCCATGGTAGGCCTCCAGCACACTGAGCATGTCGCGCCCGCCACTGGCCGCCCACGCCAGGCGGATCGCCAGGTCGTTGGCCTCGGTGCCGCTGTTGACCAGGAACACACGGTCCATGCCCGCAGGCGCCAGCGCCAGCAAACGCTCGGAAAACTCGGCGATGGCCGCATAGTGAAAACGCGAGTTGGTGTTGAGCAGCGACCACTGGCGCGCCGATTCGGCCACCATGCGCGGGTGGCCATGGCCCAGCACGGCAACGTTGTTGAGCATGTCGAGGTAGGAACGCCCCTGCATGTCGATCAGGTAGTTGCGCCAGCCGCGCTCGATGTGCGGCGGCTGCTGGTAATAGTGTTTCTGCGAACGGGCGAAGCTGGCATCACGACGCGCCAGCAAGGCGTGCGGGTCGGGCAGCGGCGCGGCATCGCAGTCCACTCCCAGTAACGCCCGGGGCGAGGGGCACAGCGCCTGCCAGGCCGGCGCACGGGAGGGCGCGGCGAACAGCGGCGGCTGCAGACCGGCGATACGGCACAGTTGCAGGCTCAACAGCGTGTCGCTGCGACCAAGCGACTGCCCCGGGGCAATCTCGGCACCGCCAGCAGGCCCCTCGCGCACGCCGTGCAGCCACAGGCTCAGCGAGGCCCCTTCAAGGCACGCCCAGCCCTCGCCGGCAGGCCGCCAGGTACCGGCAAACGGCGCGATCAGCGCGGTGTCGGGCGCCAGGTGCAGCGACACATGCAGCGCACAGGTGTGCGGCTCATGCGGGTTGTCGATATGGGTTTGCGACAACCGGTACTGCCCGTACAGCGTGCAGGCCGGCGCCGGTTGCGCATGCAGCAGGCGCAGGTCCACGCCCGGCTGCCCCCAGTTGCCGGCACTGAAGTGCTCGCTCAATACGCCCAGGTCCACCGCGGTCACGGCCTGGCCCTGCAGCGCGGGTAGCAGCACGCCGGTCGACGCCAACGGCACAGGCATGATCGCGGCCAACTGCACGATGGCCGCCTCCATCAGTTCGAACGGCACGCTGTCGGCCACCTCGAAGATCTGCCATTCGTGGGCCAGGTTGTCGCGGCTGTAGGTATTGCCGGGGTCGACACTCACCTGCTGCTCGCCACTGAGCACCAGTACGGCGGCGCGGGCCACGACCATCGGCCACAGTGCCCGCAGCTCGGTTTCATCAAGCGGATTGAGCGCATGGTAGGCCGCGATCGCCGGGAGGATCCTGAACGGGTCGCCGTCGACATGATGCAGCAGCGCCGCACAGGTCACCGACAGGTCGGCGATGCGCCAGGTGTGCACCAGGTCGCCAAAATCGATCACCCCCTGCAACTGCCACTGGCGCTGCGCATCGCGCTGCCACACGGCATTGTCGTCGGTGATGTCCAGGTGCACCGCCTGCATCGGCAACTGCGCCTGCAAGGGCGCGAGATGCGCCTGGGCCTGCGCCGCCGTCGCCTGTACCCGCGCCTTGCGCGGGCCCTCGGCGAGCACCGGCAACAGGTGCGCGATCATCGCCTGGGCGTGGCGCGGGTCCCACTGCAGGGTGCGCTCAAGCCCTGGGTGCGCAAAGTCGGCCAGGGCCAGGTCGACACGCGCACACAAGGCGCCCAGCTCGCCCATCAGGCGCGGCGCCATATACGCCAGACGCGTCAGCGTCTGACCTTCGATATAGCTCAACAGCCGCACACGCACGGCCTGGCCATCGAGGGTCAGGGCCAACAGGTGCTGGCCATCCTGTGCCGGGCGCACGCCGGGTACCGGCACGCCCTGTTCGCGCAGAAAACCCAGCGCCGCGTGCTGCGCCTCCAGCTCCTGCACCGCATAGTCGCCATGGCAGACCTTGAGCACGAAGCGGCCCTGGCAGGTGTCGACACGAAAATTCTGGTCCTGCTGGCTGCCCAGTGCCTGCACCCTGGCGTCCAGCCCGTAGTGCTCGGCCAGCAGCCGCTGCGCCTGGGTTTCACTGAGGGCGGGGCCCGGCAGGCTGGCGCGGTGAATCAGGGTGTGCAGCGACATGAAGGCGGCCTCGGTTTTTTTGTCGCTTATATCGCCACCGCTGCTGCCGATAAGCAAGGGGACGTGACGAAAGGAAGGGATTGAACGTATTCTGACCCGCCGTCCATTTCGCTCTCCGCCACAGGGAATGACGCTTGAAGCAGGTTGCCATCCTCCAATCCAACTACATCCCCTGGAAGGGTTACTTCGACCTGATTGCGGCCGTCGACGAGTTCATCGTCTACGACGACATGCAGTACACCAAGAACGACTGGCGCAACCGCAACCGCATCAAGACCCCCAACGGGCTGGAGTGGCTGACCATTCCGGCCGGACAGGACATCAGCCGACGCATCCGCGACGTCGAACTGGCACCGGGCAACTGGCAGGCCAAGCACTGGAAGAGCCTGACGGCCAACTACGCCAAGGCGCCTTACTTTCACGAAGTCGCCCAGTGGCTGCGCCCGCTGTACCTGGACCAGCAGCACGGCAACCTCAGCCAGCTCAACCTGCTGCTGATCCAGGCGGTGTGCGACTACCTGGGTATCACCACGCGCATCAGCCGCTCCTGGGACTACGCGCTGGGTGAAGGCAAGACCGAACGTCTGGTCGACCTGTGCCAGCAGGCCGGCGCCACGCATTATGTGTCCGGCCCGGCAGCCAGGGACTACCTGGACGAGCGCCTGTTCAGCGACAGCGGCATCAGCCTGGGCTGGTTCGATTATGACGGTTACCCGACCTACCCCCAGCAATGGGGCGAGTTCAGCCATGCGGTGAGCATCCTCGACCTGCTGTTCAACTGCGGGCCACAGGCTGCGCAGTACATGAGGTTCGTCGCACGATGAACCTGTTCAACTTTCGCACCCCGTATCGCCAGCAGGTAACGCCATGAAAAGCCTGGTAATCGGCAGCACCTCGGTGATCGGCAAGGCTTTGGCCAGCGGCCTGTCGTGCCTGGGCCCGGTTAAAACCGCCGGCCGGCGTGACGCCGACTTTTTCCTCGACCTGAGCCAACCCGACAACGCGGCGCCCATCACCGAAGGGTTCGACGTGGTGGTGCTGGCCGCCGCCGACTTTGGCGGCAACAGCGTCGAAGACCTGATCCGCGCCGAGCAGGTCAATGTGCTGGGCACGCTGGCGGCCTGCCGTATGGCCCAGCAATGCGGCGCGCAGCATCTGATCGTGCTGTCGTCGGTGTTTGCCAGCCATACCCCGGCCGATCATCACTACAGCATCTACTCGCTGTCCAAGCGCCACGCCGAAGAGGTCGCCAGCCTGTTCTGCAAGCAGCACGGGCTGGCGCTGACCCTCCTGCGCCCCAGCCAGGTGTACGACGCAGCCGGCGCCTGCCGCACGCACCAGCCCCTGCTGTACGTGATGGCCGACAACGCCCAGGCCGGACGCGACATCACGCTGTTCGGCAACAACGACGCCCGGCGCAACTACCTGCACCTGGATGACCTGGTGCAGATCTGCACCCGTGTGGCCCAGGCCACCGTCACCGGGCTGTTCAATTGCGTGCACCCCAGCAGCCCCAGGCTGAGCGAGATCGCGCACGCCGCGGTGTCTGCGTTCGGGCAGCAGGCCGAGGTGCGTTTCCTGCGTGACAAGCCGGATGTACCCGACCTGCCGCACCAGCCGGTGGACGTGGCGTTCTACGAGGCCATCGACTTCACACCGCGCGTGGACATCCGCCGCGGTTTCAACCTGATCCGGCACTACCGCGAGGGCACGGCATGAGCACCGTAATGGTCACCGGCGTAGGCGCCATCATGGGCTACGGTCTGCTCAAGTCGCTGCGCGCCAGCGACCCGACGCTGGTGCTGCTGGGCACCGATATCTATGACGACGCCGCCGGCCGGGCCTGGTGCGACGTGTTCGAACAGGCCCCGCTGACCTCCAGCGCCGATTACCCGGCGTGGCTGGAGCGGGTACTGCGCACCCATGAGGTCGACCTGCTGATACCCGGCATCGAACAGGACCTTCACTGGTTTTCCGACCACCGCGAACAGGTCGCGGCGCTGGGCTGCCAGCTGGTGCTCAACAGCCGCGAGCTGATCGACCTGTCCCGCGACAAGTGGGCGATGGACCAGGCCCTGGCCGCGATCGACGAACCCAGCCGCATTCCCAGCTACCTGTCCGGCAGCTTCAGCGAGCTCAGCGCCACCCTGGGCTTGCCGTTCCTGCTCAAGCCACGCCGCAGCTATGCCTCCAAGGGCCTGGTGTGGGTCCACAGCCTGGACGACTTCGAACCCCACGTGCATCAGCTGGGTGACGTGCTGATGGCCCAACCGATCATCGGCAGTGCCAACCAGGAGTACACCGTCGCGGTGTTCGGCGATGGCGAGGGCGGCAGCTTCGGCGCCATCACCCTGCAACGCACGCTCGCCGCCGATGGCTCCACCGCCAAGGCCTGGGTGCGCCAGGACGCTTCGCTGGACCAGTGCGTGGCGCGCCTGTGCGCGCACTTCAAGCCGGTCGGCCCGACCAACCTGCAATTTCGTCGCGACCAGGACGGCAGCTGGAAACTGCTGGAGATCAACCCCAGGATTTCCTCCACCAGCTCCATGCGCCGGGCGTTCGGCTACAACGAGGCGGCCATGTGCCTGGACTTCTTCCTGGCCCGCAAGGCGCCGGCACCCCCCCAGATTCGCCCGGGCTTCGCGGTGCGCTACATAGAGGAGCACGTGGTCTATGATCGGGATCATTTCTGATATCCACGGCAACTTCGTCGCCCTCTCGGCGGTGCTCGAACAGCTCGACCGCCTCGGCGCATCGCAGATCATCTGCCTGGGCGACACCGCCGGCTACTATTGCCAGATCAACGAGTGCTGCGACGCCCTGCGCGAGCGCGGCATCTTCAGCCTCATGGGCAACCACGACTGGTACCTGGCCAGCAACACGCCGTGCCCGCGCTCCAACAGCGCCAACGCCTGCCTGGACCACCAGAAGAGCGTGATCAGCGCCGCCAACGCGGCGTGGCTGGCGAGCCTGCCTGCGCGTGCACAGCAGCACGGTATCGAACTGGTGCACGGCGGCTGGAACGACCCCATCGAAGAGTACCTGCGCCCCTCGCAGGACTACTTCGCGGCGCTGCCCGGCACCCACTTCGCCTCGGGCCACACCCATGTGCAGACACTCTGGCAAGGGCGTGACAAGACCTACTGCAACCCCGGTGCAGTCGGGCAGCCGCGCGATGGCGACCCGCGCGCCGCGTTTGCCACCTGGGACGGCCAGCAGTTCACCCTGCACCGCGTGGCGTACGACATCGAACGCATGCAGCAGGCCATGCACCACGCAGGCTTCACCGCGTACTTCTCCGACAACCTGGCGCTGGGCGCACAGATCGGCGGCCGCATCAGCCACTATTAACTACCGCAGGCAACGGCCGATAGCCTGACGTCGGCCGCCTCGGCAAGAGGCTTGCGCACACAGGCGCCTGACCACACGCTAAGATCCACCTGAACATCATCTGCCGCACCAAAGGCCACTCGACATGCGCATACTCATCACCGGCGGTGCCGGCTTCATCGGTTCGGCGCTGATCCGTCACCTGATCACCCACACCGATCACCACGTGCTCAACCTGGACAAGCTGACCTACGCCGGCAACCTGGAGTCGCTGGCCAGCATCGCCAGCAACACACGCTACGAGTTCGTGCAGGCCGATATCGTCGACCAGGCCGCCATCAGCGCGGTGCTCGCACGCTTCCAGCCCCAGGCCATCATGCACCTGGCGGCCGAGTCGCATGTGGACCGCTCCATCGACGGCCCGGCCGCCTTCATCCAGACCAACATCGTCGGCACCTACAGCCTGCTCGAAGCCACGCGTGCTTACTGGAGCGCACTGCCCGCCGACGAGCGCGCGGCGTTTCGCTTTCACCATATCTCCACCGACGAGGTGTACGGCGACCTGCATGGCGCAGACGAGCTGTTCACCGAAACCACCCCGTATGCGCCCAGCTCGCCCTACTCGGCGAGCAAGGCGGCGTCCGACCACCTGGTCCGCGCCTGGCAACGCACCTACGGGCTGCCGGTGCTGCTGACCAACTGCTCGAACAACTACGGGCCGTTTCACTTCCCGGAAAAGCTCATCCCGCTGGTGATCCTCAACGCCCTGGCGGGCAAGCCACTGCCGGTGTACGGCAACGGCCTGCAGGTGCGCGACTGGCTGTTCGTCGAAGACCACGCGCGTGCCCTGCTCAAGGTCGTCAGCGAGGGTGTGGTGGGCGAGACCTACAACATTGGCGGGCACAACGAGCAGACCAACCTGGAGGTGGTGCGCAGCATCTGCGCGCTGCTCGAAGAGCTGGCCCCGCAGCACCCGGCCGGCGTGGCGCACTATGCCGACCTGATCACCTTCGTCCAGGACCGCCCCGGCCACGACCTGCGCTACGCCATCGATGCAGGCAAGATCGAGCGCGAACTGGGCTGGACCCCTGCAGAAACCTTCGATTCCGGCCTGCGCAAGACCGTGCAGTGGTACCTCGACAACCTCGAGTGGTGCCAGCACGTACAAGACGGCAGCTACCAAGGGCAACGGCTGGGCAACAGCGATTTCAAGGACCTGATTGCATGACCAAAGGCATCGTTCTGGCAGGCGGCTCCGGCACGCGCCTGCACCCCATCACCCTGGGCATTTCCAAGCAGTTGCTGCCGGTGTACGACAAACCGATGATCTACTACCCGATCTCGGTGCTGATGCTGGCCGGTATCCGCGAGATCCTGATCATTTCCACCCCCCAGGACCTGCCGCACTACCGCCAGTTGCTGGGTGACGGCAGCCAGTTCGGGGTGTGTTTCGAGTACGCCGAGCAGCCCTCGCCCGACGGCCTGGCCCAGGCCTTCCTGATTGGCGAGTCATTCATTGGCGACGACTCGGTGTGCCTGATCCTGGGCGACAACGTGTTCCACGGCCAGCGTTTCACCGAGCAACTGCTGCGCGCCGCCACGCACCCCAGCGGTGCCACGGTGTTCGGCTACTGGGTCAAGGACCCGGAGCGCTTTGGCGTGATCGAGTTCGATGCGGCCGGCAACGCGCTGTCGATCGAGGAAAAGCCGGCCCAGCCCAAATCCAGCTATGCGGTCACCGGCCTGTATTTCTATGACAACGACGTGGTGCGCATCGCCAGGGACATCAAGCCTTCGCCGCGCGGGGAACTTGAGATCACCGACGTCAACAACGCCTACCTGCGCCGCGGCGACCTGCGCGTGGAACGTTTCGGCCGCGGCTTCGCCTGGCTCGACACCGGCACCCACGACAGCCTGCTGGAAGCCTCGCAGTACGTGCAGACCATCGAGCACCGCCAGGGCCTGAAGGTCGCCTGCCTGGAAGAGATCGCCTTCCAGCAGGAATGGATCAGCCAGGAGACGTTGCTCGAGCGCGCCAAGGCCTTCGGCAAGACCGGCTACGGCCAGTACCTGTACGGCCTGACCGGAGACCAGCAATGGAAGTGATCGCCACCGCGTTGCCGGACGTGCTGATCATCGAACCAAAGGTTTACGGCGATGAACGCGGGTTCTTCTTCGAAAGCTTCAATGCCCAGACGTTTGCCGCCAGGACCGGCGTGCAGGCCGCGTTCGTGCAGGACAACCATTCACGCTCGCTGCGCGGCGTGCTGCGCGGCCTGCACTATCAAGTGCAGAACCCGCAGGGCAAGCTGGTACGCGTGACCCACGGCGAGGTGCTGGACGTGGCGGTGGATATCCGCCGCAGCGCCAGCACCTTCGGCCAGTGGGTGGCAGTGCGCCTGTCGGCGGCCAACCACCGGCAGGTGTGGATACCGGCAGGTTTTGCCCATGGCTTCGTGGTGCTCAGCGACAGCGCCGAGTTTCTCTACAAGACCACCGACTACTACAACCCGGCCGGCGAGCGCTGCATTCGCTGGGACGATCCTGACCTGGCCATCGACTGGCAGCTGGACGCGGCGCCGCAACTGTCGGCCAAGGACCAGACCGGCCTGTGGCTGCGCGATGCCGAGCTGTTCCCATGAACATCCTGATCAGCGGGCGCAACGGGCAGCTTGCCCAGGCGCTGCAGCAACGCCTGGGCGGGCTTGGCCAACTGCATGTGCTGGGCCGCGAGCAGCTCGACCTGGCCGAGCCGGAGCGCATTCGCCAGACAGTGCGCAACCTGCAGCCGGACCTGATCATCAACGCCGCCGCCTACACGGCGGTCGACCAGGCCGAAAGCGACGCACAGGCAGCCTTTGCGATCAACGCCCAGGCACCCGGCGTGCTGGCCGAGGAAGCGGCGCGACTGGGCGTGCCGTTGCTGCACTACTCCACCGACTACGTGTTCGATGGCAGCAAGGCCACGGCCTATACCGAAGACGACCCGACCCGCCCGCTGGGCGTGTACGGGCAGAGCAAGCTGGCGGGCGAACAGGCCATCGGCGCCGTGGGTGGTGCACACCTGATCCTGCGCACCAGCTGGGTGTATTCGCTGCACGGGCGCAACTTCCTGCTGACCATGCAGCGCCTGCTGCAGGAAAAACCCGAACTGCGCGTGGTTGCCGACCAGATCGGCGCCCCCACCTGGGCCGGCACCCTGGCCAGCAGCACGCTGGCCCTGATCGAGCGCTGGCAAGCCGGCCAGGCCGGGGCCTGGGGCACCTACCACCTGAGCGCACAGGGCTATACCTCATGGTTCGGCTTTGCCCAGGCCATCGGTGAGCACCTCAAGGCGCAAGGCAAACCCTGCGCGCAGCTGCTGCCGATCGCCTCCAGCGACTACCCGACCCCGGCGCGGCGCCCGCTCAACTCGCGCCTGGACTGCAGCCGCCTGCAACGGCTGTGGCAGGTCAGCCAGCCGGACTGGCGCGAAGCGCTGATCGAGTGCCTGAAGTAGCGCATAATACGCCAGACCTTTCTGGCGCCTTCTATAGTTGCAATGACCATGACACCGACCCTCCCCCGCCGCCCGCGCTGGCGCAGCCTGGCCATCCTGGCCCTGTGCCTGGCACCGTTGCTGTGGCCGCTGCAACGCCTGGCCGAGCACTACTACCAGGAGGAGCTGGCCGGGCAGAACCGCCAGACCCTCGACCTGTACGTGGCCAACCTGCTGGGCACCCTGCACCGCTATGAAACCCTGCCGCAGATCCTTGGCGACCTGCCGGCGCTGCGTGCGCTGCTGGTCGACCCGCTGCGCCTGGAAACCCTGACCAACGCCAACCGCCTGCTCGACGATATCTGCGCCCAGACCGGTGCCGAAGTGATGTACCTGATGGACGTCAACGGCAACACCCTGGCGGCGTCCAACTGGGACAAGCACGACAATTTTGCCGGGCGCAACTTCGCCTTCCGGCCGTACTTCAGCGAAGCCATGCAGGGCAAGCTGGGGGCGCTTCTTCGGCCAGGGCACCACCTCGGCCAAGCGCGGCTACTTCTTCGCCGCCGCCGTGCGCGACGGCGACAAGGTGATCGGCGTGCTGGTGGCCAAGATCGACCTGGACCACACCGAAACGCTGTGGGGCAAAACCCCCGAACAACTGCTGGTGACCGACCACAACGGCGTGGTGATCCTGACCTCGCGCCCCGACTGGCGCTTCCGTGCCACCCGCCCGCTCAGCGATACCGAGCGCGATGCGATCGTGGCCATCCAGCCGTACCCGACCACCACGCCGCGGCCGCTCAACCTCAATACCGATGCGTGGCTGATCCAGACCCAGGCGATCCCCGAGACCGGCTGGCAGGTCAGCATCCTGGCGCCGCGGGCGCTGGTCGACCGTTCGGTGAGCACCGTGCTGTTCATCGGCGGCGCCACCCTGCTGGTGGTGATGCTGCTGCTGGGCCTGGTGATGCAGCGCCGGCGCAACTACATGGACCGCCTCGACTTCGAGGCGCGCACGCGCCAGGAGCTGGAACAACGCGTGATCGAGCGCACCGCCGCCCTGGAAGGCCTCAACAGCCGCCTCAAGACCGAGGTGCTGGAACGCGAGCAGGCCCAGCAGGAGCTGGTGCGCGCCCAGGACGAACTGGTGCAGGCCGGCAAGCTGTCGGTGCTGGGCACCATGTCGGCGAGCATCAGCCACGAACTCAACCAGCCGCTGGCAGCCATCCGCAGCTACGCCGAAAACGCCGAGATCCTGCTCGATCACCAGCGTACCGACGATGCGCGCAGCAACCTCAAGCTGATCAGCGAACTGACCGGGCGCATGGCCTCGATCATCGCGCACCTGCGCGCCTTTGCCCGCCGCGACCGACACGCACCGGAGAGCGTGGCCTTGCAACCCGCGCTGGACGATGCGCTGGCGCTGCTGGCCAAGCGGCGCCGCGCCATGGCCGTGGAACTGGTGCGCGACCTGCCCGAGGCGACCCTGTGGGTGCAGGCCGGCGAGACCCGCCTGCGCCAGGTGCTGGGCAACCTGCTGGCCAATGCCCTCGACGCGCTGACCGAGAAAGCCAACCCGCGCAAACTCTGGCTCAGTGCCCAGCGCCGCGATGGCAGCGTCTACCTGACCATTCGTGACAACGGCCCAGGGTTCAGCAGCCAGGCGCTGCTGCGCGCACGCGAGCCGTTCTTCACCACCAAGACCCGCACCCAGGGCCTGGGCCTGGGCCTGGCGATCTGCGATACGCTGATCAATGCGCTGGGCGGCGAGCTGGTGCTGGCCAACCACCCGGAAGGCGGCGCGCTGCTGACCCTGCAACTGCGCGTGGCCACCCCCGGCGCCACGCTTTCAACCTCGGAGGACCCTTCGGCATGACGACCGAGACGCTCATCGACAGCCGCACCCAGGTCATCCTGGTGGACGACGACCCGCACCTGCGCCAGGCGCTGAGCCAGACCCTGGACCTGGCCGGGCTGCGCGTGCTGACCCTGAGCGATGCCCAGGGCCTGGCCGCGCGCATCGAGGCCGACTGGCCCGGGGTGGTGGTGAGCGATATCCGCATGCCCGGCATCGACGGCCTGCAACTGCTCGAACAACTGCACGCACAAGACCCGGAGCTGCCGGTACTGCTGATCACCGGCCACGGCGACGTGCCGCTGGCGGTGCAGGCGATGCGCGCGGGGGCCTATGATTTCCTGGAAAAACCCTTCGCCAGCGACGCCCTGCTCGACAGCGTGCGCCGGGGCCTGGCCCTGCGCCGGCTGGTGCTGGACAACCGCAGCCTGCGCCTGGCGCTCAGCGACCGCCAGCAACTGAGCACGCGCCTGGTCGGCCAGTCGGCGCCCATGCTGCGCCTGCGCGAACAGATCGGCGCCCTGGCCGGCACCCGTGCCGACGTGTTGATCCTGGGCGAAACCGGCGCCGGCAAGGAAGTGGTGGCGCGCGCCCTGCACGACCTGTCGAGCCGGCGTGACGGGCCGTTCGTGGCGATCAACGCCGGTGCGCTGGCCGAGTCGGTGGTGGAAAGCGAGCTGTTCGGCCACGAGCCGGGGGCCTTCACCGGCGCGCAGAAGCGGCGCATCGGCAAGTTCGAGTTCGCCAACGGCGGCACACTGTTCCTCGATGAAATCGAAAGCATGAGCCTGGACGTGCAGGTCAAGCTGCTGCGCCTGTTGCAGGAGCGGGTGGTCGAACGCCTGGGCGGCAACCAGCAGATTGCACTGGATATCCGCATCATCGCCGCCACCAAGGAAGACCTGCGCCAGGCCGCCGACCAGGGGCGCTTTCGCGCCGACCTGTATTACCGCCTGAACGTCGCGCCGCTGCGCATCCCGCCGTTGCGCGAGCGCGGTGAAGACGTGCTGATGCTGTTCCAGCATTTTGCCGATGCTGCCAGCGAACGCCATGGCCTGCCGGGCCACCTGCTGCAGCCGGCGCAGCGCGCGGTGCTGCTGCGCCACCCGTGGCCGGGCAACGTGCGCGAACTGCAGAATGCCGCCGAGCGCTTTGCCCTGGGGCTGGAACTGGCGCTGGACGGCGATGCCGAGGCCACCACGGCAACGCTGGAAGTACCGGTGAGCACGGGCAACCTCAGCGAGCAGGTCGAGCAGTTCGAACGCGCCTTGATCGCCGCCGAGCTGGCACGCCCGCACAGCTCCATGCGCAGCCTCGCCGAAGCCCTCGGCGTGCCGCGCAAGACCCTGCACGACAAGCTGCGCAAGCACGGCCTGAGCTTTGCCGACAGCAGCGCCAGTGGCGCCGACGAGACCGAGGACAACCGCTGATGAACCCGAGCCACCACCTGCAGGACGTGCTGCATGCCGACATCCCGCTGACCCGCGAGATGGGCTTGCAGGTACTCGACTGGCACCAGCAGACCTTGCGCCTGCACCTGCCGCTGGCGGCCAACGTCAACCACAAGCGCACCATGTTCGGCGGCAGCCTGTATTGCGCCGCCGTGCTGGCGGGCTGGGGCTGGCTGCACCTGCGCCTGCGCGAGGCGGGCATCGGCGACGGGCACATCGTCATCCAGGAAGGCCAGATCAGCTACCCGCTGCCTGTGACCGGCGCCGCCGTGGCGCTGTGCGCGGCGCCAGAGGCCAAGGTGTGGGAGCGTTTCGTCGCCACCTACCAGCGGCGCGGTCGCGCCCGCCTGACCTTGCACAGCCAGGTGTTCAACACAGGCAGCGACACGCCCGCCGTGCAGTTCAGCGGGCAGTACGTGCTACACCGCTGAGGCGAGCTTGAGCAGGTTGGCGCGCCAGGCGGCGGCGGCCGGCAGGGCGAGGAAGAACGGGTTCAGCAGCGACTCGCGCGGCGGGTAGGTGAAGGCTTCGCCGTCCAGCCCCAGCACTTCGCCACCTGCGCCTTCGAGCACGCCCTGGGCCGCGGCGGTGTCCCATTGCGAGGTCGGTGCCAGGCGCGGGTAGCAATCGGCGGCGCCTTCGGCCAGCAGGCAGAACTTCAGCGAGCTGCCGATATTGGCCAGTTCCAGCGCACCGACCGCCTCACTCAGGCCGGCCAGCAGGCGCTCCTGCTCGGGGCTGCTGTGGCGACGGCTGGCCACCACGGTAAACGCGCCACCGGCCGGTGGCGCCAGGCGTACGCTGATCGGTTGGGCTTCGCCGCCCTCTTCCTCAAGCCACGCACCCAGGCCACGGCCACCAAAGTAACAGCGCCCGCGGGTGGGGATGCCGACCACGCCGAACAGGACCTGGCCGCGCTCGATCAGAGCGATGTTGACGGTGAACTCCTCGCTGCCGGCGATGAACTCCTTGGTGCCGTCCAGCGGGTCCACCAGCCACCAGCGCTGCCATTGCTCGCGCTCGGCACGGGGGATATTGCAGTCCTCTTCGGACAGCACCGGAATCTGTGGCGCCAGCCGCTGCAGGCCGGCGGCGATCACGTGGTGTGCCGCCATGTCGGCAGCGGTCACCGGTGATGCGTCGGCCTTGGTCTGCACCGCGACGTCCGCGCGCCAGAACGGCAGGGTCGCCACGCCGGCTTCACGGGCTAGGCCCACCACCTGTTGCATCAGGTCGCGGTCGTTCATGCGCCGAACACCCCGCGCTGGGTCAGCAGGTCGCGCACCAGGTACAGCGCCGCCAGCGCCCGCCCTTCGGAAAACTGCGGGTGCTGGGCCAGGGCCGAGAGCTCGCGCAGGTTGACCTTGTCGACGCGCATCGGCTCGGGCTCGTCGCCTTCCAGGCGCTCCTCGAACAGGTCGGTGGCCAGCACCACCTGGATCTTCTGGCTCATGTAACCGGGCGACAGCGACAGCTCGGTCAGGTGTTCCAGTTGCCGGGCGCCGAAGCCGGCCTCTTCCTTCAGTTCACGGTTGGCCGCCGCCAGCACGTCTTCGCCCGGCTCGATCAGGCCCTTGGGCAGCGACAGTTCGTACTCGTCGGTACCGCCGCAGTATTCCTCGACCAGCACCGCGTGCTCGGCGTCGAGCATGGCCACGATCATCACCGCGCCATAGCCGTTGCCACGCCCGACCAGGCGTTCGTAGGTGCGTTCGGTGCCGTTGCTGAAGCGCAACGCCACCGCTTCGACACGGAACAGGCGGCTGCTGGCAACGATTTCGCGGTTGAGGACGGTGGGTTTCTGGCGCATGAGGGGGCGGCTCCTTGGCGGTAACGGGGTACTATACCGCCCACTGTGTCTGGATCGAACGAGAATATTTCACATGCCCTCACTCGCCTGGCGCGACATCGATACCGTGCTGCTGGATATGGACGGTACCCTGCTGGACCTGCATTACGACAACCACTTCTGGCTTGAGCACCTGCCCCAGCGCTATGCCGAGCTGCACGGTATCAGCCGCGCCATGGCCGAGCTGGAACTGCAGCCGCTGTTCGAGCGCAATGCCGGTTCCCTGAACTGGTACTGCCTGGATTTCTGGAGTGCCGAACTCAAGCTGCCGGTGCGCGAGCTCAAGCTGGAGACGGCCGACCTGATCGCCTTGCGCCCCGACGCCGACACCTTCCTGCAGGCGATCAAGCACGCCGGCAAGCGGGTGATCATGATCACCAACGCGCACCGTGACTCGCTGTCGCTGAAGCTGGAGCGGGTGGAGCTGGCGCCGTATTTCGAGCGGTTGATCAGCTCCCATGACTACGGGTATCCGAAGGAGAGCCAGCAGTTCTGGAGCGCGCTGCAGGAGGACACCGGGTTCGACCCGGCGCGCAGCCTGTTCATCGACGATACCCTGGCAATCTTGCGCAGTGCGCGCACCTTCGGCGTGGCGCACCTGCTGGCGGTGCGCCAGCCCGACAGCCGCAAGGGGCCGCGCGATACCGCAGAGTTTGCCGCGCAAGAGGATTACCGGGCCTTGCTGCAGGGGCTGTAAACCCAGGTGCTCCCTTCGCTGGCAAGCCAG
>NZ_JAHTBI010000056.1 GCF_019168305.1 Pseudomonas aegrilactucae | reverse complement strand
TCAACCACCTTTTTCACCGCCTCCGATCTTTCGATCGAAGCACTTCCAGCACCACCTGAAACGTCTAACTCGTTGATACTCAAGGAGTTTTTCATTCCGACTACGCTGGAAGTGGGGCGAAGTATAAAGACTTCTGAGGGGCCGTCAAGGGTTTGTTTCAACTTTTGTTACAACAGCTCGTTTGCGCCCCACCAGGCGCGGAATACGCCTGGCTACAGAGGGAACTCGCAACAACAGCAGCAATGCGCCGATACTCGCATACACGGTCCACTCCTTGAGGTCGGCACGCACGATCCACAAGAAGTGCAACAGCCCCAGCCCCAGAATGACATAGACCAGCTTGTGCAGCTTCTTCCAGCGGGCACCCAACCGACGCTGGCTATAACGGTTGGATGTAATCGCCAAGGCCAACAGCCCGATAAATGCCAATACACCCACAATGATGTAGGGGCGCTTGCGCAACTCCACGCCCAACTGCCCCCAATCCAGCCCAAGAATGAAAAACAGGTAACCACACAGGTGCAGCACCCCATACGCAAAGCACCACAACCCCAACTGCCGGCGCACCACAATCCAACCCGACCATCCTGTGAGTTTCTGCAACGGCGTCATGCACAAGGTGATTAGCAGGAACACCAACGCGCCCTGCCCCATCCGGTCCACCAGCACCTTGCCAGGGTCGGGCCCCAGCGCATCAAGCCCAGCCTGCACCAGCCAGTAGAGCGGCCAGGCACACGCCAGCACGAAGATCGCAAGACGAAACAGTGGGTAGCGCATCAGTAGTTCGTCCGCAGGTCAAGCCCGCTATATAAAGAAGCAACCTCGTCGGCGTAACCGTTGAACATCTGCGTCTCACGCACATTCGGGCTGAACAGCCCGCTGGGCAACCGACGTTCACGCGCCTGAGTCCAGCGCGGATGGTCGACCGTCGGGTTGACGTTGGCATAGAAACCGTACTCCTCCGGCGCAATGTTCTGCCAGGTGGTACGCGGCTGCTGCTCGACCAGGCTGATACGCACAATCGATTTGATGCTCTTGAAGCCGTACTTCCACGGCACCACCAACCTCAGCGGCGCGCCATTCTGATTGGGCAACTCGCGCCCATACATGCCCACCGCCAGAATCGCCAGCGGGTTCATCGCCTCATCCAGGCGCAAGCCCTCGACATACGGCCAGTCGATCAGCGCAAAACCGGAGCGCTGCCCCGGCATGTGACTGGGATCCTGCAAGGTTTCAAAACGAATGTATCTGGCCTTGGAGGTCGGCTCGACCTGCTTGAGCAACGCCGAAATCGGGAACCCCAGCCACGGAATCACCATCGACCAGGCCTCGACACAGCGCAACCGGTAGATACGCTCTTGCAGTTGATAGGGCTTCATGAAGTCTTCGAGTGCGTAGCGCCCCGGCTTGCCCACCTCGCCATCGACCACCACCGTCCAGGGCGCAGTCGGCAACGCACCGGCATGCTCGGCAGGGTCGCCCTTGTCGGTGCCGAACTCATAGAAGTTGTTGTAGTGCGTGGCATCCTTGAACGGCGTGATCGCCTCCCCCTTCACGGTGACTGCCTGCCATTGGGTGCCCTGCAACTTCTCGCTGAACCAGCCCGGCGCAGCACCGGCCTCGACATCGGCATAGCGCGAAGCCTCAGCGGCACTTGCCCAGCGCGGCACACCGCCAACCGCCAGTGCAGCCGCGGCGCCGCCCAGCAGGGTACGTCGAGTCAGGTAGAGAGATTCAGGCGTGACCTGCGATTCGTTGCAGTCAGAAGGCCGGGGCAGCTTGATAAGCATGATGACTCCGTAGAACCGGTGAGCTGATGCACCAGTAGACTACGGAGCCCGGGGGAAATTACATCACTGCTCGGTGGTTTTCTTGCGACGCGAACGCAGCAGGTACTGCACCGGCCCCGACGCGGCATACGCGAGGAAAATCAGCAGCAGGATACGTGGCGGATCGCTGAACACTACCGCGAACACCAGCACCACGGCAAGGATGGCCACGAACGGCACACGCCCCTTGAGATCCAGCTCCTTGAAGCTGTTGTACTTGATGTTGCTGACCATCAGCATGCCCGCTGCCGCCACCAGCAAGGCCACCAGGAACGACAACTTCGAGCCCTGGATGCCGTAGTCGCTGAACGCCCACACCGTACCGGCCACGACACCGGCAGCTGCCGGACTGGCCAGGCCGATGAAGTAGCGCTTGTCGGCCTTGCCGACCTGGGTGTTGAAACGCGCCAGGCGCAATGCAGCGCCCGCCACATAGATGAAGGCCACCATCCAGCCGACCTTGCCCATGTCACCCAGCGCCCAGCCGAAGGCCAGCAGCGCCGGGGCCACGCCAAACGCGACCATGTCGGACAGCGAATCGTACTCGGCACCGAAGGCGCTTTGCGTATTGGTCATGCGGGCAACACGCCCGTCCAGGCCATCAAGCACCATGGCGACGAAGATCGCGATGGCGGCGAAGGCGAAGTACTTGCTCGCCTCGCGTGGATCACCCGCACTCAAGGCGCTCTGGGCGCTCATGGAGTTGATGATCGAATAGAAACCGGCGAACAGGTTCGCAGTGGTGAACAGGTTGGGCAACAGATAGATGCCGCGATGCCGAACCTTGCGTCCTTCGGCGTCATGCCCTTCTTCAACATGCTCATCGATCGGTAGCAGGCTTTCGGCGTCAGAGGCCTTGTTCGGCTCTTCGGGACGTTCGCTCATGGACATTACCTTGCAACGGTGTGGAAAGTTTCGACAGACGTCTGCGGCGAGGGTTCGCCGGCAAACGATGAAGCTTTATACCAGAAGCTGACCGCCTAAACGAAAAAAACGCGGCCGAAGCCGCGTTTTCATCGCATCAGAGCAAGATCAGTTCTTGGCCTTGTCGACGATTTTGTTCGCGGAGATCCAAGGCATCATGGAACGCAGTTGCTCGCCGATGATTTCGATACCGTGAGCAGCGTTGTTGCGACGCTTGGCGGTCATCGAAGGATAGCCGGTGGCGCCTTCGCTGATGAACATCTTGGCGTATTCGCCGTCCTGAATGCGTTTCAGCGCGTTACGCATGGCCTGACGGGATTCGGCGTTGATGACTTCAGGGCCGGTCACGTACTCGCCGTATTCGGCGTTGTTGGAGATCGAGTAGTTCATGTTGGCGATACCGCCTTCGTACATGAGGTCAACGATCAGCTTCAGTTCGTGCAGGCACTCGAAGTAGGCCATTTCTGGCGCGTAGCCAGCTTCAACCAGGGTTTCGAAGCCGGCCTTGACCAGCTCGACAGTACCGCCGCACAGAACGGCTTGTTCGCCGAACAGGTCGGTTTCGGTCTCGTCCTTGAAGGTGGTTTCGATGATGCCGGTACGGCCGCCACCAACGCCAGCAGCGTAGGACAGGGCTACGTTCTTGGCATTGCCCGAGGCGTCCTGGTAGATAGCGATCAGGTCAGGGATACCGCCGCCTTTGACGAATTCGGAACGTACAGTGTGACCTGGCGCTTTTGGCGCGATCATGATCACGTCCAGGTCAGCGCGTGGCACGACCTGGTTGTAGTGGATGGCGAAACCGTGGGAGAAGGCCAGGGTGGCGCCCTTCTTGATGTTCGGCTCGACTTCGTTCTTGTAGAGCTGGGACTGGAACTCGTCCGGGGTCAGAATCATGACCAGGTCGGCACCGGCAACAGCGGTCGCCACGTCGGCTACTTTCAGGCCGTGGGCTTCGGCTTTGGCAACGGTGGCCGAACCTTTACGCAGACCGACAGTGACATCCACACCGGAGTCTTTCAGGTTGCACGCCTGGGCGTGACCTTGGGAGCCGTAACCGATGATGGCAACTTTCTTGCCCTGGATGATCGAAAGGTCGCAGTCTTTGTCGTAGAAAACTTTCATGAAAATACCCCTGGTTATCTCGGCCCTCTCAGGCCATTCGCTAATTCTTTGAGTTAGATGCTGAGCACTTTGTCGCCACGGGCAATGCCGGTGACGCCACTGCGCACGGTTTCGAGAATGGACGCGGTACCGATGGACTGAATGAAGCTGTCCAGCTTGTCGCTGGTGCCCGACAGTTGCACGGTGTACACGCTGCTGCTCACATCGACGATCTGCCCACGATAGATATCGGTGGTGCGTTTGATCTCGGCACGCTGTGCGCCCGTGGCCTTGATCTTGACCAGCATCAGCTCACGTTCGATGTGCGCGCTTTCCGAGAGGTCGACCAGCTTGACCACCTCTACCAGCTTGTTCAGGTTCTTGGTGATCTGCTCGATCACCTCGTCATGACCGACCGTGGTCAACGTCAGGCGCGACAGGGTCGGGTCTTCGGTCGGTGCAACGGTCAGGCTTTCGATGTTGTAGTTGCGCTGCGAGAACAGGCCGACCACACGGGACAAGGCACCCGGTTCGTTTTCCAACAGCAGGGAAATAATGTGCCGCATGATTAGGTCCGCTCCGTCTTGCTCAGCCACATATCGCGCATCGAGCCGTCTTTGATCTGCATCGGGTAGACGTGCTCGCTGTTGTCGACCTGGATGTCGATGAACACCAACCGGTCTTTCAGGGCGAAGGCTTCCTCCAGCTTGGGCTTGAGGTCCTTCAGGTCGGTGATGCGGATACCCACGTGACCATAGGCTTCGGCCAGCTTGACGAAGTCAGGCAGCGATTCCATATAGGAGTGCGAGTGACGGCTGTTGTAGGCCATGTCCTGCCACTGGCGAACCATGCCCAACACGCCGTTGTTCAGGTTGACGATCTTGACCGGCAGGTCGTACTGCAGGCAGGTCGACAGTTCCTGAATATTCATCTGGATGCTGCCCTCGCCGGTGACGCAGGCAACGTCCTGGTCCGGGAAGTTCAGCTTGACGCCCATGGCCGCCGGGAAACCGAAGCCCATGGTGCCCAGGCCGCCGGAGTTGATCCAACGGTTCGGCTTGTTGAAGCGGTAGTACTGCGCCGCGAACATCTGGTGCTGACCCACGTCGGAGGTAACGAAAGCGTCCCCCTTGGTGACTTCGCTCAGGGTCTCGATCACGGTCTGTGGCTTGATGACGCTGCCATCGCCCTTGTTGTAAGGGAACATGATGCCGTCGCCACGCCATTCGGCGATCTGCTTCCACCAGGCGTCCATCGCTGCCTGCTCCGGCTTTTCGCCGATTTCACGCAGGGTGGCGAGCATTTCGCTCAACACGCTCTCGACCGGACCGACGATAGGCACGTCGGCCTTGATGGTCTTGGAGATCGACGCGGGGTCGATATCGATGTGGATGACCTTGGCGTTCGGGCAGAACTTGGCCGGGCCGTTGACCACACGGTCGTCGAAGCGCGCACCGACAGCCAGGATCACGTCGGCATGGTGCATCGCGAGGTTGGCCGTGTAGCTGCCGTGCATGCCGAGCATGCCCAGGAACTGACGGTCTGTACCCGGGTAGCCACCCAGGCCCATCAGGGTATTGGTGACGGGCAGGTTGAGCAGTTGAGCCACTTCGGTCAATGCCGCCGCGCCGCCGCCCAGGATAACGCCACCACCGGCATAGACGATCGGGCGCTTGGCCGCCAGGAGCATTTCGGCTGCCTTGCGGATCTGCCCCGAGTGCCCGCGAACGGCCGGGCTGTAGGAGCGCAGCTTGACCTTTTTCGGGTAGACGTATTCGAACTTCTCGGCCGGGTTGGTCATGTCCTTCGGAATGTCGACAACCACCGGCCCCGGGCGACCGGACTCAGCCAGGTAGAAGGCCTTCTTCAGCACTTCCGGAATTTCCGAGGCGTGCTTGATCATGAAGCTGTGCTTCACGATCGGCCGCGAAATACCGATCATGTCGGTTTCCTGGAAGGCATCGGTACCGACCATGGTGCTGGGCACCTGACCGGAGAGGATGACCATCGGGATGGAGTCCATGTACGCCGTGGCAATACCGGTAATGGCGTTGGTGGCACCAGGACCGGAGGTGACCAGTACCACACCGGCTTTACCGGTGGCACGGGCATAACCGTCGGCCATGTGGGTTGCCGCCTGCTCGTGACGAACCAGGATATGACTTACTTGCGGTTCTTTGAACAGGGCATCGTATACATGCAGAAGAGCACCACCTGGGTACCCGTAGATGTGCTTAACGCCTTCGTCACGCAAAAAGCGGACGACCATTTCAGCGCCAGATAAAAGCTCCACGTTGTTCACCTCTAAAACGCCAGAATACCGTCCAGGCAGGACGGGTCTTAATAGGTTTACTGCCAAGCAGAGCATGAGCGACGAAATCGCCGACTACGTCAGCACTGACTGAGCAAGTATTGGGAGCGCCCCAAAGTGTTGCGGGGTTTTCCCACCCAGCGCGAGGTAACGCGTTGCGGGGTGTAACAGGTCGGCGCGGGTGTGCGCCTCATGATCTGCTTAGCGGGTCTGCTTCTGGCAGTCCCTCTAAAGCGGAAACTGGATTCTTGTGATTCTGCGCCTACAAGTCAAGAAAAATTATTGCCAATTTTTTGAAATGACTATCTGCATTCACCACTAATATCGAAGACAGCAGCAGAAAAACAAACTTCAGAAACAAAAAGAGCCACAATCTGCGGCTCCAAGGGTGAAAAAGGGGAAATTCAGGCAGAAGGACTGATCAATTGGTCGAATTCTGCTAATAGCCGGCGCAGCTCGCGACTTTCTTGCGGACGACCCACGTATACCGTTTCAGCCATCACCAGGATGCCCGAGGCGCTGGGCAGCGGCAGGCCCTTTTCCAGGATCTCGGTCATTTTCGGCAGAAATATCCACTGCAGCCACTGGTCGAAGCTCATGACGTCGACCGCGAACGGCGTGACGCTGGCCAATGCCTCGGGGCTGGGAGCCTCCTGGCTCCACCACCCCTGCTCGCGCAGCGCATGCTCGATCAGCAACAGGTGATCCGCGATATCCAGGATACGTTGCTCGATCACAGGTTGACCTGCGCTTTCTGGCGCGCCAGCGCGGCACCGGCTGCATCGCCCTGCTTGTCACGGGCCTGGGCAATGATGTCCCACAGGCCGGCTTGCAGGTCGGGGCGACCGTTGGCATAGGTCATGGCACGCCGCGCCAGTTGCTCGGACTGCGCCGCATCACCCTGTGCCAGGCGTACCTGGGCCAGGCGATAGAGTACCTGCGGCTCACGCGGTGCAATGCGCTGGGCGCGCTCCAGGCTCGACGACGCGCCATTGAGGTCACCGCCGGTCTGCTGCGACTGGGCCGTGGTCAGCAGCGCCAGCACAGGGCCATCGAGCTGCTCGTCTGCCGACAGGCCGCCGCCACTGCTGGTGTTGTTGCGCGGGATCCCGGTCGGGGCGCTGGGCGCGCTGTAGTCGCCGGTGGACGTGCCTGGGAACGGCGCCGAGTTTGCCGGGCCCGGGGTAATCGGGCCAGTGTCGATCGGCGCCGCGCCGGTGGCGGCCGGGAACGTCTGGATCGGCGCAGAACCGGCACCCTGGGGCACCATCACGGTCACGCCGGAGTCTTGCGGCATCGCCTGGGCCTGGCGCGAGCCGGTGCTGGGCGCGGTGCCAGCACGGTTGGCTGACACCCGCTCACTGTTGGAAACACGGGTGCTCGAATCCACCACAGGGATCGAGCCGCGCTGCACGCTGGCGCAACCATTAAGCAAAGCCAGTGCCGTTACGGCAGGAAACAACCACTTCTTCACGTCACATCCTCTTTGCTGAGCTTAATTCATCCAACCCTTGACCCAGTCCATCACGGACTCGTCAGGCGCCTGTTCACCCCCGCAGGCAGCGCCGGCCACTGGCTCACTGCCGCGAATATACGGCATCTGCACCGCACCCGGGCATCTGGCGTCAGAGCCCTGCCCGGTATGCGGGTCGACCCAGGCCTGCACCACATTGTCCGGTAGCGGCATGTCCAGCGGCAGCGGATCGGCCTTGCGCATGAAACTGGTCCACACCTGCAGCGCACCGGTGGCACCGGTAAATGGCGTCTTGCCATTGTCGTCGCGGCCCAGCCACACCACCGCCAGCAGATCCTGGCTGAAACCGGCAAACCAGCTGTCGCGCGAATCGTTACTGGTGCCCGTCTTGCCCGCCAGGTTCAGCGAGTTCGGCAACACACTGTAAACCGAGCGCCCGGTACCTTCACGCATGACCCGCTGCATGGCGTTCTGTACCAGATAGATGGAGCCCGGATCGAAGGTCTGCTGGATCTGGAACGGGTAGCGCTTGAGCGGCTCGCCCTCGGCCGTCAGCACGCTGCGAATGCCGCGCATCGGCGTATTGAAGCCGCCATTGGCGAGCGTCTGGTACATGGTCGCGACCTGCACCGGCGACATGCCGCCAGCGCCCAGCAGCATCGAGGGGAACGCCGGCCAGTCGACGTTCACGCCCAGGCGAGCAATGGTCTTGATCACATTCGGCACGCCGACTTCCATGCCGAGCTTGGCGGTCGACAGGTTGTAGGAGTTGGCCAGGCCCTGGTACAGGAAGATCGTGCCGTGGGCGCGGCGATCATAGTTCTGCGGCTTCCACACCTGGCCGTCGCCGCCCTTGACCGAGAACGGCTCGTCCTGCACCCAACTGGTCAGGGTGAACTGGCTCGGCTTCTCCAATGCAGTGAGGTACACCGCCGGCTTGACCAGCGAACCGATCGGCCGCACGGCGTCGATGGCGCGGTTGAAACCGGCAAAGCCGGCCTGGCGACTGCCGATCAGCGCCTGCACTTCACCGGTTTCGGGGTTGGTCACGACCATGGCAGCCTCGACCTCGTCAGCCCCCTTGCGCCCACTCAGGCGCTTGAAGGTCTCGCTCATGGCCGCTTCGGACTTCATCTGCAGGATCGGGTCGAAACTGGTGAAGATGCGCAGGCCTTCTTCGGTCAAGTCTTCGTCGCGGTAATCCTGGCGCAGCTGGCGCTTGACCAGGTCGAGGAAGCCGGGGAACGAACTGTCGGCCAGACTACCGCGCTTGGTCACGCCCAGTGGCATCTTCTTCGCCGCCTCGACCGCCTCGGGGGTAGCGACGCCTTGCTGGGCCAGCAGGTCGAGCACCAGGTTGCGCCGCACCGTCGCACGCTCCGGATAACGCCGCGGGTTGTAGTAGGACGGCCCCTTGACCATCCCCACCAGCAACGCCACCTGGTGCAGCTTGAGCTCCGACAGCGGCTGGCTGAAGAAGAACTGGCTGGCCAGGCCGAAGCCGTGCACCGCACGCTGGCCATCCTGGCCGACAAACACTTCGTTGAGGTACGCCTCGAGGATCTCGCGCTTGTCGTAGTGCAGCTCCAGCAGCAGCGCCATCATCGCTTCATTGAGCTTGCGGCTCAGGCTGCGCTCGTTGGTCAGGTAGAAATTCTTGACCAACTGCTGGGTCAGGGTACTGCCGCCCTGGCGCATCGCGCCGGAGGAGGTATTGACCCAGATGGCCCGCGCAATCGACTTGGGCGAGACGCCGAAGTGGTGATAGAAGTCGCGATCTTCCACCGCCACCAGGGTTTCGAGCAGGTAAGGCGGCACCTGGTCGAGCTTGATCAGGATGCGGTCTTCAAGATTCTTGGGGTAGATACCGCCGATCAGCAGGGGCTCCAGGCGCACCACGTCGAGCTTGGACCCGTTGCTGCCGCTCAGCCCGGCCACGTAATCGCCCGAGAAGCGCACGCGCACGCCCTGCGCCTTCTCCATGCCTTCATAGAACTGGAAGCCGCGGGTATTGAGGTCGATGGTATTGCCGTTGACCGCCGCCGCGCCGGGGCCATTGGCCGCGCTTTCGCGGCGATAGCCCAGGGCATCCAGTTCGATGAGGAAGTCCGCCTTGCTCAGCTTCTGTCCGACGAACAACTCGAGCGGGCGCGCGTAGACCTTGGCCGGAATGGTCCAGCGCTTGCCAGAGAACTTCTCCTGGACCACGGCATCGAGGTAGACGGCAAAACCTGCCAGCACCACAAGGCCGACCAGGCTGAGCTTGAGCGCCCAGCCCAGCCAGGCACGCGAGCGGCCAGCGGGGCGTTTTTTGGGGGTACGGGAAGATCGGGTACGAGTCATGGCGGCGGATTATACGCACTTTATCACTTGTCGACAGGCGCCCTGCGGCGGTTTGCAGCGGCCCCGCTTGCCGCCATAATGGCCGATTCGAATCTCCCACGACCCAGAAGGATCGCCCGTGAGCCAAGCCTTGATCGCTGCCCTGCAAAACCCGGCGCTGTTTGCGCACCCTGTGAAGCAATTCCAGGTTATCGAGACGCATATTTCCTGGGTGCTGCTCACCGGCGACTACGCCTACAAGATCAAGAAACCGATGAATTTCGGCTTCCTGGACTTCACCGAGCTGTCCAGCCGTGCCCACTTCTGCGCAGAAGAGCTGCGCCTGAACCAGCGCCTGACCGACGGCCTGTACCTGGACGTGCTGCCGATCACCGGTAGCGCAGAGGCGCCGCAACTGGGTGGCGAGGGTGCCGCCATCGAATACGCCCTGAAGATGCGCCAGTTCCCGCAGGAGCAGATGCTCAGCACGCTGCAGGCCAACGGCGAACTGACCGCCGCGCACATCGACCAGATGGCCCGCCAGATCGCCCGCTTCCACCTCGATGCACCCACGGTGGCCATCGATCACCCGCTGGGCACCCCCGACAGCGTGATGGCGCCGGTGGAGCAGAACTTCGAGCAGATCCGCCCGTTCCTCAGCGACAAGGCCGACCTGGTACAACTCGACGCACTGCAGGCCTGGGCCCGCAGCAGCTTCGATCGCCTGCACGGGCTGTTCGAGGCGCGCAAGGCACAAGGCTTCATTCGCGAATGCCACGGCGACATTCACCTGGGCAATGCCACCGTGATCGACGGCCAGGTGGTGATCTTCGACTGCATCGAGTTCAACGAGCCCTTCCGCCTGACCGATGTGTATGCCGATACCGCCTTCCTGGCCATGGACCTTGAAGACCGTGGCCTCAAGTCACTGGCACGGCGCTTCATCAGCCAGTACCTGGAAATCACCGGCGACTATGCCGGCCTCGAGCTGCTGAACTTCTACAAGGCCTACCGCGCACTGGTGCGGGCCAAGGTTGCCCTGTTCAGCATGCCGGCCGACGCCGATGGCGTGCAGCGCGCTACCACCCTGCGCCAGTACCGCAACTACGCCAACCTGGCCGAGAGCTACAGTGCGATTCCGTCGCGCTTGCTGGCGATCACCCACGGCGTGTCCGCCGTCGGCAAGAGCCACGTGGCCATGCGCATGGTCGAGGCACTGGGCGCCATTCGCCTGCGTTCGGACGTGGAGCGCAAGCGCCTGCTCGGCGAGCAGACCAGCCAGGATGCCGGCCAGTTGCAGCAAGGCATCTACACCAGTGATGCCAGTCAGAAGACCTACGCGCACCTGCACCAGTTGGCCGATGCCATCCTGCGCGCCGGATTCCCGGTGGTGATCGACGCCACCTACCTCAAGCAGGCCCAGCGCCAGGCTGCGGCCGAGGTCGCCAGCGCTACCGGTGTCCCCTTCCTGATCCTGGACTGCAACGCACCGGATGCAGTGATCGCCAACTGGCTGGCACAGCGCCAGGCTGACCAAAACGACCCTTCCGATGCCACGCTGGAGGTGGTCGCGGCGCAACAGACCGAACGCGAGCCACTGAACGCTCAAGAGCTGCTGCAGAGCAAGCGCGTGCAAACCAACGAAAGCGGCAGCCTGGACGAACTGGTCAAGCAGATCCGCCAACGCCTGCCCGGCCTGTAATCCCATCAAGCGTGAAGTAGTCCACACTTCACGCGTCTATTCCGGGCGTCTCCGTTTGATGGCACTATAATGCCACCATAAGATCAAACAAGGAGGCGCCTTCATGAACACGCCACGCCAGCTCGACAGCGCGCTATACGCTTTGGTGCACAAGGAACACATCACCGAGTTCAACCGCGAGAAGCCCACAACGGCCACCATCGATTTCAAGGACGGCGATTTTCGTGGCCTGGACCTGCGCAAGCTGGACACCCAGGGCATCGACTTCAGTGGCGCCTATTTCCGTGCAGCCGACCTGCGCGGCCTGGACCTTCGGGAAAACTGCCTGGAGGGCGCGAGCCTGGCCCATGCGCAGATCTCCGGTACCTACTTCCCGGTCGAACTGAGCGCCGACGAGATTCTGATGTCGGTGAACTTCGGCACCCGCCTGCGCTACCGTACCCGCTGAAACCCCCGCCTGCGGGCCACTGTCAGCCTTGCCTGATGGTGGCTGCAGCCCCCGCCGTTCGCCGCCCGATGGCAAAACGCCGCGTATTTTCCAACTGCCGCTACACTCCTCTTTGACCTGCCCCAGAATCAATCTCCAAGACCCGTTCAGCCGTCGCAAGGAGGCTTGATGAACGATGAGCTCCAGCATCTGAAAAACCTTGGCAAGACCTCGGCGCAGTGGCTGCATGCGGTGGGCATCCACAGCGCCTCGGATTTACGTCGCCTGGGGGCAGTGGATGCCTACCGGGCGGTACGCACCCGTGGCTTTCGTGCCTCGAAGGTGCTGCTCTACGCGATTGAAGGCGCCCTGCTGGATGTTCACTGGAACGATATCCCGCCAGAGCGCAAGGATGACCTCAACAAACAGCTCGACGCCAAGACCCCGCGCAAAAATAGTTGAGAATAAAGCGTACGAAAGGATTGACTTCGAAATGAGAATCGTTATGATTATCACAACTGGTCGCGAGACTGGTTGGATATTCTGAAAGACCTTGGTTCGGACTCTCAGATTATCTCCTCATCAGGCTAATCACGGTTATTGACCCGGCACTTTGCCGGGTCTTTTTTTGCCTGGCATTTGAGATGTGCCTGCCTCGCCGGCCAAGCAGGCGTTGCCGGTCTACGCATGGCTTACTCGCCCTTGCGCAAATCCGCACAGTAATCGCGCTTGACCAGGGCAGCCGTAAACCACACGAAATCGGCCATGCCCGGCTCAACCGCCGCCCCCACCTGAGCCAGCATCACCACCTCGGTCCCACTCGCCGCCCCAAGGTCCTCAAGATGCAGCGGCACGCCCATGTCCTTGCGCACATGATAGGCCCCTGCCAGCAACATGGCCGGCGCCGGCGCCTGCATCAGTTGCTGGGCAATGCGTCGGTCGCGCTGTTGCTGTACCGCCAGCATGGCCGGCATCTGCGATTCGGGCAGCAGCCCGCAATGCCCTTCGCGCACCTGCTCGAGCAACGCGGCCGTCACGCCCTGAGCCGTGGAGCGCGGTCCCTCCAGCGTCGGCTTCTGGCGATAGATCTCGCGCACCTCGCTTCGGTCCAGATTGGCGGCAAGCAGTGGGTAAGGTTGCGCAAGCGCATGGCGTACGATCGGGCCATACAGGTTCCAGTCCCAGCCGGCCGGCCAGCCGAGCGCCTGCTGCAGGTCCGCCGGCAACGCGGTGTGCGCCTTCACCGTATCAACCCGCCCCTGTTGCGCCGGTTCCAGCATCTCCAGCAATACGCTGCCCTGCGGCCGTCGCTGCTCCAGCGCACGCAGCAACCACAGTTGCAAGGCATGGTGATCAGGGTTGTCGTGCTGCTCGCCCACCAGCACACGCGTTGCTGCGGCCAGGCGCTCGACCAGTTGCGCCGGGCTCAGCAACTGCCCCGTACGCAGGTCTTGAATCTGTCCCAACCGGGCATCCTCGCGCCCTTGCGGGCTTTGCCAGGCCGGCAGTTCCGGCAGGGCCGGCAACTGGGCGCCGGCCTGACAGCCACACACCACCGCTGCCAGCAGCAACAGGACACTCCCCCTCAACGTACGCAACGACATAGGCAGACTCCTACCGGGCAATGATCAGCGGGTGCCCGCGCTCCGGATGCGGCTGGACCAGTACCTCCAGGCCGAATACCGCGCGCAGGGCTTCAGGCTGCAACACCTGCCGGGGTGTATCGAGGGCATGGGGGCGGCCACGCTCCAGCAGCAGGATACGATCACAATAGCGGGCCGCCAGGTTCAGGTCATGCAGGATCACCAGCACCGCCGCACCACGATCGGCGAACGCCCGCACCGCCTGCAACGTGGTGTGCTGGTGCAACGGGTCGAGCATCGAGGTGGGCTCATCGAGCAACAGCGTGCAACCCTGCTCGCCAGGCCACAACTGCGCCAGCACCCGCGCCAGATGCACCCGCTGACGCTCGCCGCCGGACAGCGCCAGATAGCTGCGCCCCACCAGGTGCGCGGCATCTGCCGCCTCCAGGGCCGCGGTCACAATCGCCTGGTCGCGCACCTGGCCGCTGCGATGGGGCAAGCGCCCCATGCCCACCACCTCTTCCACCCGAAAGGCAAACCCCAGGGTCGAGGTTTGCGGCAGTACGGCCAGACGTTGCGCGCGCTCATGGCCACTCCACTCGGCGAGCCCCCGCTCATCCAGCAGCACCTGCCCCTGATGCGCGGGCAACTCGCCGCACAAGGCGCCGAGCAGCGTGCTCTTGCCCGCACCATTGGGCCCCAGCACGCCGAGTACCTGTCCAGGCTCCACGCCCAGGGTGACCCCCTCGAGCACGCAGGTTTGCCCGCGCACCACCTGCAGATGCTCTACCCGCAACATCAGGCACGCCCTCGTACCAGTAGAAAGAGGAAGAACGGCGCGCCGATAAACGCCGTGACAATGCCGATCGGCAGCTCGGCCGGCGCCAGGGCCAGGCGCGCGATCAGGTCGGCGAACAGCAGCAGGGAAGCACCGGCCAGCAACGAGGCCGGCAGCAGCACGCGGTGATCCGGCCCGGCCAGCAACCGCACCAGATGAGGCACCACCAGGCCGATAAAGCCGATCAACCCGGCGGCCGCCACCGCCGCCCCCACACCCAGCGCCGTGCAGAACACCAGTTCGCGCTTGAGCTTCTCGACCTCGATACCCAGGTGCCGTGCCTCCGACTCGCCCAGCAGCAGGGCATTGAGCGCCTGCGCCCGGCGCGGCAGCCACAGCGCCACCACCACCGCCACCAGCAGCAGCGGCCACAGGCGCTGGTAACTGGCGCCGTTCAGGCTGCCCAGGTTCCAGAATGTCAGGGTGCGCAACGTCGCGTCATCGGCCAGGTAGGTGAACAGCCCGACCGCAGACCCTGCCAGGGCGGTCAGCGCGATCCCTGCCAGCAACATGGTCGCCACGCTGGTCTGACCGTCACGCCGTCCCAGCCGATACACCAGCGCCGTCACCCCCAGCCCGCCCAGAAACGCGCACAACGACAACAGGTAAGGCGCGAAGGCGTCAGGGATGCCGCCCATCCAGTTGCCGCCGACAATCGCAATGGCGGCGCCCAGCGCCGCACCGCTGGACACGCCCACCAACCCGGGGTCGGCCAGGGGATTGCGGAACAGGCCCTGCATGGCCACCCCGGACAATGCCAGCACCGCGCCCACCACCAACCCGAGCAGGGTTCGCGGCAGTCGGATCTGGCCAAGGATCAGTTCGGCCTGCTCCAGCCCCTGAGCGTCAATGGGTACGCCAAGCAGACGCAGACCGGCCCGCACGGTATCCAGCAACGGAAGGCTGACCGGGCCCAGCGCCAGCGACAGCCACACCGCCATCAGGCATAGCAGGCTCAAGCCGACGAACAAGGTACGCGGCTGCACCAGCCGATTCATGGCACCAACTGCGCCGTGGCCGCCGGGTAGAACGCCTGTGCCAAGGCTTGCAGGCTGGCCGGCAGACGCGGCCCGAGGCCGCCTACCAGCAAGGTCGGATCGAGTTCCACCAGGCGCTTGTCACGTGCCGCGCGCGATGCCGCCAGCGCAGGGTTTTCCTTGAGCAGGGCTTGCAGCGCCGCCTCGCCCGTCAGGCTGCGGTCGGCAAACACCAGCACCTGCGGGTTCAATGCCGCCAGCGCTTCGACCGAGAAGTTCTTGTAGCCGTCATTGTCGGCCAGGTTGCGTCCGCCGGCCTGACGGATAAGCCAGTCGCCAGCGGTGCCCTTGCCGGCAATCATCGGCTTGGCGCCACCATGCCCGACCAGCAGGATCACCCCCGGCGCCGCCTGACTGCCCTGCACCGCCTTGATCCGGGCGCTCAAGCCGTCGAGCTGCTGGCGGTAGCCGCTGAACAGTTGCTCGGCCTGCTGCGCCTGGCCCAGCAGTTGCCCCAGTTGTTTGAGGTTGCCTTCCAGCGACGGCAGGTCGGCCTTGCTCGAGAACAGCTCGACCTTCACCCCGGCGCCGCGTATCTGCGTGAGCACCGCGGGCGGGCCCATCTCCTCGGTGCCCACCAGCAGGTCCGGGCGCAGGCTGAGCACACCTTCGGCCGACAACTGGCGCTGGTAGCCGATACTGGGCAGGGCCTTGAGGCTGAGTGGGTGCTGGCTGGTGGTGTCTACGCCCACCAGGCGGGACTCTCCACCCAGCGCCACTACCCACTCGCTGACCGCGCCCCCGGCGCTGACCCAGCGCTGCGCCACAGGGTCGGCGGCCTGCAACACCGGGTGGAAAACAAGCCCGATACACAGGGCGATCAGGCTGGCAGGTCGGCGCATAACGGGTTTCCTTCAATAGAGACGGGCCGTCATCCACTGGGATAACGGTAGAGCCGGGCGCCTGCTCGCGGTATAACCTACTCGCGGTACAGACTGCGCCCAGCCGGGTCGATACAGCCAATTTGATAATTATTTGCATTTAAGCGTCAAGCCGACTCTCGTTTCCTGAAGTGATCTTAATCATGCATTTTCTTTGCTTGTCGGCTGAGCTGGCTGAAGGCCAGAGCCGTGGCTTCAGTGCACCGGGCCTGGAACTGTTCGGTGTACGCCGCCAAGGCCGCGTCTACCTTTACCGCAACCGCTGCCCGCATCGCGGCATCACGCTGAACTGGCAGCCCGATGCCTTTCTCGATCCCAGCGCCCACCTGATCGCCTGCGTGCACCACGGCGCGCTGTTCGTGCCGGAGTCCGGCGAGTGCATCACCGGGCCGTGCGAGGGAGACGCCCTGCAGGCCCTCGGCTGCCTGGAAGACAGCCGGGGCATCTGGCTCACGGCGTGAGCAGCACGGGCAGGGCGCGGTCGATGAAGATCTGCTCGGCGTCCAGTTGCACACCATAGGCCAGCACCTCCACGCCTTCGGCCGCCGCCGCCCGCAGTGCGGCGGCATACGCGCTGTCGATTTCCTCGGCCGGGCGTACGGCGTCGATACCGCTCAGGTTCACGCAGTACAGCTGTACCGCTCGCACCCCCTGGCGCACCAATGCAGACAACTCGCGCAAGTGCTTGGCGCCGCGCTGGGTCACCGCATCGGGAAACGCCGCTACACGCGTCCCGTCAAAGCCCAGGGTCACGCTCTTGACCTCGACGTAGGCGGGCCCCGCCGGAAACTCCAGGCGAAAATCGATGCGGCTGCGCTCCTCGCCGTAGGCCACCTCACGCTTGAGCGCCGTGAAACCAGCCAATTCGGTGATGTGCCCGGCACGCAGGGCCTGCTCGACGATCGCGTTGGCGCGCCCGGTGTTCACACACGCCAGCCGGCCCTGCGGCGTTTCGGCGATCTCCCAGGTGCCGGGCAGCTTGCGCCTGGGGTCGTTGGAACGGCTGAACCAGACCTTGCCGCCTTCAAGCATGCAGTTGAGCATCGAGCCGGTGTTGGGGCAATGAATGGTCATCTGCTCGCCCGTCGGCAGTTCGATGTCCGCCAGGAAGCGCTTGTAGCGTCGCAGCAGACGCCCTTCTTCAAGTTCGGGAGAAAAACGCATCAGCCTTGCCAGCTCCGCAGGCCACGGGCAATCCGCTCGACCGCCTGTTCCAGGCGCGGCAGGCTCTGGGTGTAGGCGAAACGCACATGGTGACCGGCCTGGTGACGACCGAAATCCAGGCCCGGGGTAAACGCCACATGCTCTGTTTCGAGAAAGTGCTGGCAGAAACCGAAGGCATCACCGCCGAACGCACTGATATCGGCATACAGGTAAAAGGCCCCCTGAGGCTGCACCGCAATCCCGAAACCCAGCTCGCGCAGCGCCGGCAACAGAAAGTCGCGACGACGGGCGAATTCGGCACGACGCTCTTCGAAGATCGCCAGCGTACGCGGCTCGAAACACGCCAGTGCCGCGTACTGGGCCATGCTCGGCGCGCTGATGTAGAGGTTCTGCGCCAACTTCTCCAGGTCAGCGACTGCCGCAGGGGGCGCAACCAGCCAGCCCAGACGCCAACCGGTCATGCCGAAATATTTTGAGAAACTATTAAGGACGAATGCCTCGTCATCGACTTCCAGCACGCTGGGGGCGTCCATGCCGTAGGTCAGGCCGTGGTAGATCTCGTCCAGCACTAGGTGGCCGTTGTGGGCACGGGTGGCGGCCGACAGGCTGGCCAGTTGCGCGCGGTCCAGCACCGTGCCGGTGGGGTTGGCAGGCGATGCCACCAGGGCACCCACCGTCTGGCTGTCCCAGTAGCGTTCGACCAGGTCGGCATTGAGCTGGTAGTTGGCCTCAGGCCCTACAGGGACCAGTTGTGCACCGCCTTCGACCAGGCGCAGGAAGTGCCGGTTGCACGGGTAGCCGGGATCGGCCAGCAGCCAGTGCTTGCCGGGGTCCACCAGCAGGCTGGCCGCCAGCAGCAGCGCGCCGGAGCCCCCCGGGGTGATCAGGATGCGATGCGGGTCGATACTCACCCCATAGCGCTGCGCATAGAACTGCGCAATCGCTTCGCGCAGCGCCGGCAGGCCGCGCGCGGCGGTGTAGCGGGTGTGTCCGGCGGCCAGCGCAGCCTGGCCCGCCTCGACAATCGGCGCGGCGGTGGTGAAGTCCGGCTCGCCGATTTCCAGATGGATCACGTCATGCCCGGCTGCCTGCAGTTCGTTGGCCCGTGCCAGCAGCGCCATGACATGGAAAGGTTCGATGGCGCGACTGCGCGCACTGTAGGGCTGGGCCATGGCCTTCTCTCAAATGGGTCTAGAATGATGATTCTACCCATGCAGAGGAACGAACGTGTGGGTAAAGCCGTGGTCAACCGGGAAGACAACCGGGAGTAGCGCGCCCCGATTCGATCTGGTAAGTTCGGCGGCTCGCAGTCGCAGGGCCGGCGGGCGCCGGAGATGGAGAAGCCTGCGCAATGGATTAGAAAAGTGAGAGGCGGTCTATTCATGTCCACCCAAGAAAAGCAAAAAAACGCTCAAGCCGTGAGCGACTTCACCCCCTACGCGCAAGCCAAGGGTGAGGAGTACATGAGCGACAACATGCGGGCCCACTTTGTCTCCATCCTGAACAAGTGGAAACAGGACCTGATGCAAGAGGTGGATCGCACGGTAGGGCACATGAAGGAAGAAGCGGCCAACTTTGCCGACCCCGCCGACCGTGCCAGCCAGGAAGAAGAGTTTGCGCTGGAACTGCGGGCACGTGACCGCGAACGCAAGCTGATCAAGAAGATCGACAAGACCCTGCAACTGATTCAGGACGAAGAGTACGGGTGGTGCGAGAGCTGCGGTGTGGAGATCGGCGTGAAACGCCTTGAGGCACGCCCGACTGCCGACATGTGTACAGACTGCAAGACCCTTGCGGAAATCAAGGAAAAACAGGTCGGCAAGGCCTGACCTGAACAGAACGGGGCGCTCAAGGCGCCCCGTTTCATTTATGGCTGCCGGACCTTCCTGCCTGTGATGAATACGCCTCGCTACATCGGGCGCTTCGCCCCTACCCCCAGTGGTTTCCTGCATTTCGGCTCGCTGGTCGCCGCCCTCGCCTCGTGGCTGGACGCGCGCGCCGTGGGCGGGCAATGGCTGCTGCGCATGGAAGACATCGACCCGCCGCGCGAAGCCCCCGGCGCCCAGGCCGCCATCCTGCACACCCTGGAAAGCTACGGCCTGCAGTGGGACGGCGCAGTGGTGTACCAGAGCCAACGTCACGAGGCCTACGCCGCCGTGGTGCAGCGCCTGTTCCAGCAGGGGCTGGCCTACGCCTGCAGCTGCTCGCGCAAACAGCTCGAGGGGTATCACGGCATTTATCCGGGGCTGTGCCGCAACCTGGGCCACGCTCAGAAAGACGCCGCCATTCGCGTGCGCGTGCCGGAGGTGAGCTACCACTTTGTCGACCGCCTGCAGGGCCGCTTCGAGCAGCATCTGGGCCGCGAGGTGGGCGACGTCGTGATTCAACGCCGCGACGGGCTGTTTGCCTATCAGTTGGCGGTGGTGCTGGACGATGCCTGGCAGGGTGTGACCGATATCGTGCGCGGCGCCGACCTGCTCGACAATACCCCGCGCCAGCTGTACCTGCAGGAGTTGCTGGGCCTGTCACAGCCGCGCTACCTGCACGTGCCGCTGATTACCCAGCCCGACGGGCACAAGCTGGGCAAGTCGTACCGCTCGGCGCCACTGCCGCCGGAGCAGGCCACGCCGTTGCTGCTGCGCGCGCTGCGTGCGCTGGGCCAACCGGTCGAGGCGGCCATGGCGCTGGGCACACCGGGCGAAGTGCTGGCGCATGCCGCCCGGCACTGGAACCCCGACGCCTTGCCGCGACGCCTGAGCATTCCCGAAGCCGACCTGTAGCAGCCGCCTCCACAGGCAGCACAAAGCCCAATGAATTCAAATCCTTGGGCAATCTCACGAAGGTCGTTTGCAGGCACCGGCCCTTCCGTTACCATCGACGCCAAAGTGCGCCAATAATAAGCCCAGGCACGCCGCTGCGACATCCAACGAGGTCCGCATGTACATCTATCGTCTGGTCCTGCTTCTGGTAGTGGGGATCTACCTGTTCTCCCCGGCCATCATGGACTGGTGGATCGAACCGACCGGTGCCTGGTACCGCCCCTACCTGCTGTGGCTGATCCTGATCGTCGTGACCTTTATCCTGCAGAGCCAACGTGATGCCGATGAGCTTTAGCCTGACCCAGATGATCCTGATCAGCGCCGCCTACCTGCTGGTGCTGTTCGGCGTGGCCTGGATCAGCGAGCGCGGCATGATCCCGCGCGCGATCATCCGCCACCCCCTGACCTACACCTTGTCGCTGGGCGTGTACGCCAGCGCATGGGCCTTCTATGGCACGGTGGGCCTGGCCTACCAGTACGGCTATGGCTTCCTGGCCTGTTACCTGGGGGTGTCAGGGGCGTTCCTGCTGGCGCCGGTGCTGCTCTACCCGATCCTCAAGATCACCCGCACCTACCAGCTCTCGTCGCTGGCCGACCTGATCGCATTCCGCTTTCGCAGCACCTGGGCCGGCGCCCTGACCACCATCTTCATGCTGATCGGGGTGCTGCCGCTGCTGGCGCTGCAGATCCAGGCCGTGGCCGACTCGATCAGCATCCTCACCGGCGAGCCGGTGAAAAGCCGCGTGGCCCTGGCGTTCTGCGCGATGATCACGCTGTTCACCATCTTCTTCGGCTCGCGCCATATCGCCACCCGTGAAAAACACGAAGGCCTGGTGTTCGCGATTGCCTTCGAGTCGGTGGTCAAGCTGCTGGCGCTGGGCGGTATCGGGCTGTACGCGCTGTACGGCGTGTTCGGCGGGCCGCACGAGCTGGAAGTCTGGCTGCTGCAGAACCAGACCGCCCTCGCCGCGCTGCACACGCCGCTGCAGGAAGGCCCCTGGCGCACCCTGCTGCTGGTGTTCTTCGCCTCGGCGATCGTGATGCCGCACATGTACCACATGGCCTTCACCGAGAACCTCAACCCGCGCTCGCTGGTCAGCGCCAGCTGGGGCCTGCCGCTGTTCCTGCTGCTGATGAGCCTGGCGGTGCCGCTGATCCTGTGGGCCGGGCTCAAGCTGGGCGCCAGCACCAGCCCCGAGTTCTTCACCCTGGGCCTGGGCATTGCCGCCAACAACAAGTCATTGGCGCTGCTGGCGTACGTGGGCGGGCTGTCGGCCTCCAGCGGCCTGATCATCGTCACCACCCTGGCGCTGTCGGGCATGGCCCTCAACCACCTGGTGCTGCCGCTGTACCAGCCTCCGGCCGAAGGCAACATTTACCGCTGGCTGAAATGGACCCGCCGCGCGCTGATCGTGGCGATCATTGCCGCCGGCTTCGGCTTCTATCTGCTGCTGGGCGCCCAGCAGGACCTGGCCAACCTGGGCATCGTCGCCTTCGTTGCTACCTTGCAGTTCCTGCCCGGGGTACTGTCGGTACTGTACTGGCCGACCGCCAACCGGCGCGGTTTCATCGCCGGGCTGCTGGCGGGGATCTTCGTGTGGATGGTGACCATGCTGTTGCCGCTGGTGGGCAACCTGCAGGGCTTCTACATTCCGCTGCTGAACATGATCTATGTGCTCGACGACACCAGCTGGCACATGGCGGCGATCGCCTCGCTGGCGGCCAACGTGTTGCTGTTCACGCTGATCTCGCTGTTCAGCAATGCCAGCGCCGAAGAAGTCGCCGCCGCCGAAGCCTGCGCGGTGGATAACGTACGCCGCCCGCAACGGCGTGAACTGCATGCCGCCTCGCCGCAGGAGTTCGCCACCCAGCTGGCCAAGCCGCTGGGGGCCAAGGCCGCGCAAAAAGAAGTGGAGCAGGCCCTGCGTGACCTCTACCTGCCCTTCGACGAGCGCCGCCCTTATGCGCTGCGACGCCTGCGTGACAGGATCGAGGCCAACCTTTCCGGCCTGATGGGCCCAAGCGTTGCGCAAGACATGGTCGAGACCTTCCTGCCCTACAAGTCCGGCAGCGAAAACTATGTCACCGAAGACATCCACTTCATCGAAAGCCGCCTGGAAGACTACCACTCACGCCTCACCGGCCTTGCCGCCGAGCTCGACGCCCTGCGCCGCTACCACCGCCAGACCCTGCAGGAGCTGCCCATGGGCGTCTGCTCGCTGGCCAAGGATCAGGAGATCCTGATGTGGAACAAGGCCATGGAAGAACTCACCGGCATCCCCGCCAAGCGCGTGGTGGGCTCGCGCCTGACCACCATCGGCGAACCGTGGCGCGGCCTGTTGCTGGGCTTCATCCATGTGCCCGACGAACACCTGCACAAGCAGCGCCTGGGGCTCGATGGCCAGACGCGCTGGCTCAACCTGCACAAGGCCGCCATCGACGAGCCGCTGGCACCGGGCAACAGCGGCCTGGTGCTACTGGTCGAGGACCTCACCGAGACCCAGATGCTCGAAGACAAGCTGGTGCATTCCGAGCGCCTGGCCAGCATTGGCCGGCTGGCCGCCGGGGTGGCTCACGAGATCGGCAACCCGGTCACCGGCATCGCCTGCCTGGCGCAGAACCTGCGCGAAGAGCGCGAGGACGATGGCGAAATCACCGAGCTGAGCAGCCAGATCCTCGAACAGACCAAACGCATTTCACGCATCGTGCAGTCGCTGATGAGCTTCGCCCACGCCGGCAGCCATCAGCACAGCGACGAGCCGGTGTGCCTGGCCGAGGTGGCGCAGGATGCCATCGGTCTGCTGGCCTTGAACCGGCGCAATTTCGAAGTACAGTTCTTCAACCTGTGCGACCCGGACCACTGGGTCGAGGGTGACCCGCAACGCCTGGCGCAGGTGCTGATCAACCTGCTGTCCAACGCCCGCGATGCGTCCCCGGCCGGCAGTGCGGTGCGGGTCAAGAGCGAAGCCAGCGAACATACCGTCGACCTGATCGTCGAAGACGAAGGCAGCGGCATCCCGAAGAACATCATGGACCGCCTGTTCGAACCGTTCTTCACCACCAAGGATCCGGGCGAAGGCACCGGGCTGGGGCTCGCTCTGGTCTATTCCATCGTGGAAGAGCATTATGGACAGATCACCATCGACAGCCCGGCCGATACCCAAAGCCAGCGTGGCACCCGGATCCGAGTGACCCTGCCGCGTCATGTCGTAGCGACGTCCGCTGTGAACTGAGACCGTCGAGAGAATTGAATCAATGCCGCATATTCTGATCGTCGAAGACGAAACCATCATCCGCTCGGCGTTGCGCCGATTGCTGGAACGCAACCAGTACCAGGTCAGCGAGGCCGGCTCGGTACAGGAAGCCCAGGAGCGTTTCAGCATTGCGACCTTCGACCTGATTGTCAGCGACCTGCGCCTGCCCGGCGCACCGGGTACCGAACTGATCAAGTTGGGCCAGGGCACGCCCGTACTGATCATGACCAGCTACGCCAGCCTGCGCTCGGCCGTCGACTCGATGAAGATGGGCGCGGTGGACTACATCGCCAAACCCTTCGACCACGACGAAATGCTGCAGGCCGTCGCGCGCATCCTGCGCGATCGCCAGAACGCCCCTGCCGCGCCGGTCGAACGCAGCAACGGCAAGCCCAGCGCCCCGGCCGACAAGCCAGGCGCCAGCAATGCCAACGGCGAGATCGGCATCATTGGCTCGTGCCCACCGATGCAGGACCTGTACAGCAAGATCCGCAAGGTCGCGCCCACCGACTCCAATGTGCTGATCCAGGGTGAGTCGGGCACCGGCAAAGAACTGGTGGCCCGCGCCCTGCACAACCTGTCGCGGCGGGCCAAGGCACCGATGATTTCGGTCAACTGCGCCGCGATCCCGGAGAGCCTGATCGAGTCCGAACTGTTCGGCCACGAGAAAGGCGCATTCACCGGCGCCAGCGCCGGGCGTGCAGGGCTGGTCGAAGCCGCCGACGGTGGCACGCTGTTCCTCGACGAAATCGGTGAACTGCCGCTCGAAGCCCAGGCCCGCCTGCTGCGTGTACTGCAGGAAGGCGAGATTCGCCGCGTTGGCTCGGTGCAGTCGCAAAAGGTCGATGTGCGCCTGATTGCCGCCACCCACCGTGACCTGAAGAACCTGGCCAAGGTTGGCCAGTTTCGTGAAGACCTGTATTACCGCCTGCACGTGATCGCACTGAAACTGCCGGCCTTGCGCGAACGTGGCGCCGACGTCAACGAGATCGCCACAGCGTTCCTGGCCCGCCAGAGCGCGCGCATCGGCCGCAACGACCTGAAGTTCGCCCACGACGCCGAACAGGCCATCCGGCATTACGCCTGGCCAGGCAACGTGCGCGAGCTGGAGAACGCGGTGGAGCGTGCGGTGATCCTGTGCGAGAGCCCGGAAATCTCCGCCGACCTGCTGGGCATCGACATCGAGCTGGCCGACCTGGAAGACGACGACGTGTTCGCCGGCCTGCCCTCCAGCAATGGGGCCGGTAGCAACACCAGCCACGAACCCACCGAGGACCTGTCCCTGGAGGACTACTTCCAGCACTTCGTGCTCGAGCATCAGGACCACATGACCGAGACCGAGCTGGCACGCAAGCTGGGCGTAAGCCGCAAGTGCCTGTGGGAACGCCGCCAGCGCCTGGGTATCCCGCGGCGCAAAAGCGGGGCCACCAACGAGAGCTGATCCCTTTCAGCGGTGTGGGGTGTTACCTGCGGGTAACACCATAGCGTGTGAAAAAAATGTTACCTCACACTGAACACGTAACAGAAGCCGGGGCATACGGTAACGAAACCCCGGCTTTTTTTTGCCCTGAAAACGCCCCTCTCAGCCCCTAACCCCTTGTTTTACTGGGGTTTGCAAAAGTTGGCACGGCACCTGCTATATGTTCGGTACAAGAACAATAACAAGCACTGCAAAAGACAATAAAAATAAGACGAATCGGCTCACGCACAATAAGAACAAGACGGCGGAGGCGCAGCTAACTGATTCTTTTGGAGAGGAGTTGTATTTGGGGCTTGCCCCACAACCAGGCAGAGAACAACAAAAACTGCACTCAAGCAGGGCCTGAACTGGTTGGATCGCATGATCACTGCAACCTCAGCGACCAAAGCAATCCGTTTGCTCTTGACTCCCGGTTAGGGAGACCGTCCACAAGCCTCAGGGTTTTGTGGGTAGGGCACTCAACAAAAACAAGAAGCCCGGCAAAAAAACAATAAGAGCATGCAACTACTTCTTGGGGAGCTTCGGCTCCCCTTGTAGTTTCTGCCTTTCAGCCCGCCCGATGCTCCCGCCTACACCATCCTTCGAGTAAATGCTAGAATCCCCGCCCATCATGCGGCCATTCTTCGTTTTTGGCCGAACATTCCTTCAAACAGTGCATCCCATGCTGAAGAAGCTGTTCCAGTCATTCCGTCCTACCGTGCGTGGCCAGCACCCTATTCGCACCACGCCCGAAGTGATCAATAGTGGTCAACATTCGCTGCAGCGCGGCCAGTTCAGCCGTCACGCGGTGAACATCGTCGAGCGCCTGCAGAACGCCGGCTACCAGGCCTACCTGGTGGGTGGTTGCGTACGCGATCAACTGCTGGGCATCACCCCCAAGGATTTCGACGTGGCCACCAGCGCCACCCCCGAACAAGTGCGCGGCGAGTTTCGCAACGCACGGATCATCGGCCGGCGATTCAAGCTGGTGCATATCCATTTCGGTCGCGAAATCATCGAGGTTGCCACCTTCCGCGCCAACCATCCCGAAGTCGAGGAAGAGAACAGCCACACGTCTTCGCGCAACGAGAGCGGGCGCATCCTGCGCGACAACGTCTATGGCACCCTGGAAGAAGACGCGCAACGCCGCGACTTCACCATCAATGCCCTGTACTACGATCCGGTCAGCGAGCGCATCCTCGACTACGCCAACGGCGTACACGACATTCGCAACCGCCTGATCCGCCTGATCGGCGACCCGGTACAGCGTTACCAGGAAGACCCGGTGCGCATGCTGCGCGCGGTGCGCTTTGCCGCCAAGCTGAACTTCGGCATCGAGAAGCACACCGTGCAGCCGATCCGCGAGCTGGCCCCGATGCTGCGCGAGATCCCGGCAGCGCGCCTGTTCGAAGAGACGCTCAAGCTGTTCCTGTCCGGCCATGCCGCCAGCACCTTCGAGATGCTGGTCGACCTGCAGCTGTTCGACCCATTGTTCCCGGCCAGCGCCGAGGCCCTGGAAGAGCAGCCGACCTACACCCACACGCTGATCAGCCAGGCGCTGATCAACACCGACCTGCGCATCAAGCAAGGCAAGCCGGTCACCCCCGCGTTCCTGTTTGCCGCCATGCTCTGGCCTGCCCTGCCAGGCCGTGCCCTGCGCCTGCAGAGCCGCGGCATGCCGCCGATCCCGGCGCTGCAGGAAGCCGCGCACGAGCTGATCGCCGAGCAGTGCCAACGCATTGCCATCCCCAAGCGCTTCACCTTGCCGATCCGCGAGATCTGGGACATGCAGGAGCGCCTGCCACGGCGCAGCGGCAAACGCGCCGACCTGTTGCTGGACAACCCGCGCTTCCGTGCCGGCTATGACTTCCTGCTGCTGCGCGAAAGCGCAGGCGAAGAAACCGACGGCCTGGGCCAATGGTGGACCGACTACCAGGACTGTAACGACAGCGAGCGCCGCGACATGATTCGCGACCTGGGCAGCCGCGACGACGGTGCCGGTGCCGGCCCGCGCAAACGCAAGCGCAGCCCGAGCAAACGCAAGCGCGCCGACAGCGCCGCAGGCGAGTAACACAGCATGGTGCGCGCCTACATCGGCCTGGGCAGCAACCTGGCCGACCCGCAGCAGCAATTGCGCAGCGCCCTCGAGGCGCTGGGCCGCTTGCCTGGCTCGCAACTGGCCGGCGTCTCGGCGTTCTATGCCAGCGACTCGCTGTCGCCTGGCCAGCCGCGTTACACCAACGCGGTCGCCGCCCTCGACAGCAGCTTGCCGGCGCTGGCGCTGCTCGATGCACTGCAGGCCATCGAAGCCGAGCAGGGCCGTGAGCGCAAGGAACGCTGGGGCCCGCGCACGCTGGACCTGGACATCCTGCTGTACGGCAACCAGGTGTTCGACGAGCCGCGCCTCACCGTCCCCCACTACCATATGCACGCGCGCCCGTTCGTGCTCTATCCCCTGGCGGAGCTGGTGCCCACCGACTTCTGCCTGCCCGACCAGCGCCCGCTCTCACAGCTGCTGGCAGAATGCCCGTTCGTCGGCCTGGAACGCCTGTAACCGGGCTGTCCCCCACGCGGTAACGTCCGTAACAGAGCCTTCGTAACAATGCGGTAACAGGGTAATTGACTTCGCTCCTGCCGCTCACGACTATAGGCGTCCCGTGGCGCCCAAGCGCCGCAAAAAGGCGTATATAGGCCTGGAACAGAGCGTATTCCAAACACCACAGTCGATGATGTGCTGTTCCAGAAGATGAATACACGCGTTGTACGCAGTCGTTTTTCACAGCGCCTGAACGAGGATTCCTTTCATGCCAGAAGTAACCCTGACCACCCTGCAGAGCCTCAAGGCCAAGGGTGAGAAAATAACCATGCTGACCTGCTACGACGCGACCTTTGCCAAGGTCGCCAGCCAGGCCGGTGTGGAAATACTGCTGGTGGGTGACTCCCTGGGCATGGTCCTTCAGGGCCATGACAGCACCTTGCCGGTGACCACCGCCGAGATGGCGTACCACACCGCCTGCGTCAAACGCGGCAATGACGGTGCGTTGATCCTGGCCGACCTGCCGTTCATGGCCTGTGCCACCACCGAGCAAGCCTTCGCCAACTGCGGCGCCTTGATGCAGGCCGGCGCGCACATGGTCAAGGTCGAGGGCGCCGCCTGGCTGGCCGAGACGATCCGACTGCTGGCCGAACGTGGCGTACCGGTGTGCGCGCACATGGGTCTGACCCCGCAGACCGTCAACATCCTGGGTGGCTACAAGGTACAGGGTCGCCAGGAAAACCAGGCGCGCCAGATGCGTGCCGACGCCATCGCCCTGGAACAGGCCGGCGCCGCCATGCTGCTGCTCGAGTGCGTACCCAGCGAGCTGGCGGCCGAAATCACCCAGGCGGTGAGCATACCGGTGATCGGCATCGGTGCCGGCAGTGCCACCGACGGCCAGGTGCTGGTGATGCATGACATGCTGGGTCTCTCGCTCAGCGGCCGCGTGCCCAAGTTCGTGAAGAACTTCATGCTCGGCCAGGCGGACATCGCCGGCGCCTTCAGCGCCTACGTGCAAGCAGTCAAGCAGATCACCTTCCCTGCCAGCGAACATGGGTTCAGCGCATGAATACCGTCAAGACCGTGCGTGAACTGCGCGCCGCCGTGGCCCGAGCACGCAGTGAAGGCAAACGCATCGGCTTCGTGCCGACCATGGGCAACCTGCACAGCGGGCATGGCGCGCTGGTGACCAGGGCGGCGCAACGGGCCGACTTCGTGGTCGCGAGCATTTTCGTCAACCCGCTGCAGTTCGGCCCCGGCGAAGACCTCGACAAGTACCCGCGCACCCTCGCCGCCGATCAGGAAACCCTGTTGCAGGCCGGCTGCCACCTGCTGTTTGCCCCCACTGTCGAAGAGATGTACCCCGACGGCATGAACGCGCAAACCCTGGTCAGCGTGCCGCAGCTGTCCGAGGGCCTGTGTGGCGCCAGCCGCCCCGGGCATTTCGAAGGCGTGGCCACCGTAGTCAGCAAGCTGTTCAACATGGTTCAGCCTGACCTGGCGGTGTTCGGCCAGAAGGACTTCCAGCAGTTGGCGGTGATTCGCGCACTGGTACGTGACCTCAACATGCCGATCCAGATCATCGGCGAGCCGACCGTACGCGCCGCCGATGGCCTGGCGCTGTCATCGCGCAACGGTTACCTGAGCGAACAGCAGCGTGCCACCGCACCTGCGCTATACCGTACCCTGAGCGAGATGGCCGACGCGATTCGCCAGGGCCGACGCGACTACCCGGCGCTGCTTGCCGAAAGCCAGCAACGAATCAGCGATGCCGGCTTCAAGCCGGACTACCTGGAGATTCGCCAGGCGCTGAACCTGCGCCCGGCAGGCGCCGATGACCGTGACCTGGTGATCCTGGTCGCGGCGGTGCTGGGCGCCACGCGCCTGATCGACAACCTGCACCTGAACCTCGACCAACAGTAACAAGCACCCGGCCGGCCCGCCGGGCAATAAACCTGCCAAACTGGAAACGGGCTCGCTTTTCCAGTGTCCAAGGCAGTTCACGCAATAAGGAAACCTGCAGCGATGGCGTACTACCGCACCCCCCATGATGTGACCACGCTGCCCGCCTGGCATGCGCTTGAGCAGCACCGCGATGCCATGCAGGACTTCAGCATGCGCGACGCGTTCAGCGCCAACCCGCAGCGCTTCGAGCAATTTTCCCTGAGCAGTTGCGGGTTGTTCCTGGACTATTCCAAGAACCTCATCGACCACCAGACCCGCGACCTGCTGGTGGGCCTGGCCAATGAAGTCGGCCTGCAGGAGGCGATCAAGTCGCTGTTCGCCGGCGAGATCCTCAACGCCTCCGAAGGCCGCCCGGCGCTGCACACGGCCCTGCGTCGCCCGGTGGGCGACAAGCTGAGCGTGAATGGCGTGAATATCATGCCCGACGTGCACAAGGTGCTGAACCAGGTCACCGAGCTGGTCGGGCGCATCCACGACGGCCTGTGGCGCGGCTACAGCGAGAAGCCGATCACCGACGTGGTCAACATCGGCATCGGCGGCTCGTTCCTGGGCCCGGAGCTGGTCTCCGAAGCCTTGCTGCCGTATGCCCAGCGCGGCGTGCGCTGCCACTACCTGGCCAATATCGATGGCAGCGAGTTCCATGAGCTGTCGGCCAAGCTACGCGCCGAGACCACGCTGTTCATCGTCTCGTCCAAGTCGTTCAACACCCTCGAAACCCTGAAGAATGCCCAGGCTGCGCGTGCCTGGTACCTGGCCCAGGGTGGCTCGGAAGCCGAGCTGTACAAGCACTTCATCGCAGTCTCCAGCAACAAGGCCGCCGCGGTGGCCTTCGGTATCCGTGAAGAGAACATCTTCCCGATGTGGGACTGGGTCGGTGGGCGTTATTCGCTGTGGTCGGCGATCGGCCTGCCGATTGCACTGGCCATCGGCACCGCCAACTTCAAGGAACTGCTGTCGGGTGCCCACACCATGGACCAGCACTTCCAGAACGCGCCGTTCGAGCAGAACATGCCGGTCCTGCTGGCCTTGCTCGGCGTGTGGTATGGCAACTTCTGGGGGGCACAGGCGCACGCGATCCTGCCGTACGACCACTACCTGCGCAACATCACCAAGCACCTGCAACAGCTGGACATGGAATCCAACGGCAAGAGCGTTCGCCAGGACGGCACGCCGGTCAACCATGACACGGGGCCTGTGATCTGGGGCGGCGTGGGTTGCAATGGCCAGCACGCCTACCACCAGTTGCTGCACCAGGGCACCCAATTGATTCCGGCCGACTTCATCGTGCCGGTGGTGAGCTTCAACCCAGTGGCCGACCATCACCAGTGGCTGTACGCCAACTGCCTGTCGCAAAGCCAGGCGCTGATGCTCGGCAAGACCCGCGCCGAGGCCGAAACCGAACTGCGCGACAAGGGCATGGCCGAGGCCGAAGTGCAGCGCCTGGCGCCGCACAAGGTGATCCCGGGCAACCGTCCGAGCAACACCCTGGTGGTCGAGCGCATCAGCCCGCGGCGCCTGGGTGCGCTGGTGGCAATGTATGAACACAAGGTGTTCGTGCAGAGCGTGGTATGGGGCATCAACGCCTTCGACCAATGGGGTGTGGAGCTGGGCAAGGAACTGGGCAAGGGCGTGTATCAGCGCCTGACCGGCGGCATCGAGGAGCCGGCCGAGGACGCCTCGACCCAGGGCCTGATCAACTACTTCCGCGGGCGTCACCGGGGCTAGGGGCTACACTGTCGGGATGTGGTTGAACCGTTCGCTGGCAAGCCAGCCCACACAGGTACAGCACTGGTCTTGAGAACAGTGGATACCTGTGGGAGCTGGCTTGCCAGCGAAAGGAACGACACCCATCCCCAACAGCAAAGGCCCCCCCAATGTTCGATATCAGCGACTACCCCGAAGCCGATGCCGTCAGCAAGGCGGCACAACTCTCCCAGGCCGACTATCAGCGCCTGTACCAACAATCCATCGAATCCCCCGACACGTTCTGGGCCGAACAGGCCAAGCGCCTGGACTGGATAAAACCCTGGTCGCAGGTGCAGCAGAGCGACCTGCGTACTGGCCAGGCCAGCTGGTTCAAGGACGCCCAGCTCAACGTCAGCTACAACTGCCTTGACCGTCACCTGGCCACCCGCGCCGATCAGCCGGCAATCATCTGGGAAGGCGACGACCCGCAGCAGTCCACCACCCTCACCTACCGCCAGGTCCACCAGCAGGTGTGCCGACTGGCCAACGTGCTCAAGCAGCGCGGGGTGAAAAAGGGCGACCGGGTGTGCATCTACATGCCGATGATTCCCGAAGCCGCCTTCGCCATGCTGGCCTGCACGCGCATCGGTGCGGTCCACTCAGTGGTGTTTGGCGGCTTTTCTCCGGACGCCCTGCGCGACCGCATTCTCGACGCCGACTGCCGCGCCGTGATCACCGCCGACGAAGGGGTGCGCGGCGCCAGGAGCATCGGCCTCAAGAACAACGTCGACAAGGCCCTGCAAAGCTGCCCCGGCGTCAGCAGCGTGGTGGTGATACGCCGCACCGGTGGGCAGGTCGCCTGGACCGATGGGCGCGACCTCTGGTACCACGAGGCGATCGAGCAGGTGGGCGACGATTGCCCACCCGAACCGATGGACGCCGAAGCCCCGCTGTTCATCCTGTACACCTCCGGCAGCACCGGCAAACCCAAGGGCGTGCTGCACACCACCGCCGGTTACCTGCTGCAGGCGGCACTGACGTTCAAGGTGGTATTCGACTACCGCGACGGCGAAGTATTCTGGTGCACCGCCGACGTCGGCTGGGTGACCGGCCACAGCTACATCGTCTACGGCCCGCTGGCCAATGGCGCCACCACGCTGATGTTCGAGGGCGTGCCCAACTACCCCGACGCCTCGCGCTTCTGGCAGGTGGTGGACAAACATCAGGTCAATATCTTCTACACCGCCCCCACCGCCCTGCGCGCACTGATGCGCGAAGGCCCGCGCCCGCTCCAGTCGACCTCGCGCAAAAGCCTGCGCCTGCTCGGCAGTGTCGGCGAACCGATCAACCCGGAAGCCTGGGAGTGGTACTTCGAGGCCGTCGGCCAGAAGCGCTGCCCGATTGTCGACACCTGGTGGCAGACCGAGACGGGGGCCATCATGCTCAGCCCGCTGGTCAGTACCCGCCGCATCAAGCCCGGCTGCGCCACCCAGCCGCTGTTCGGTGTGCAGCCGGTGCTGCTGGACGACAAGGGCAGGCTGATCGAAGGCGCAGGCAGCGGCCTGCTGGCGATCAAGGCCAGCTGGCCCGGGCAGATCCGCAGCGTGTACGGCGACCACCAGCGCATGATCGACACCTACTTCAAACCGCTGCCGGGCTACTATTTCACCGGCGACGGCGCACGCCGCGATGCCGACGGCGACCTGTGGATAACCGGCCGCATCGACGATGTGATCAACGTGTCCGGGCACCGCATCGGTACCGCCGAGGTGGAAAGTGCGCTGGTGCTGCACGACAGCATCGCCGAAGCCGCCGTGGTCGGGTACCCTCACGACCTCAAGGGCCAGGGCATCTACGCCTTTGTCACGCCCATGAACGAGGTGACCCCGAGCGACAGCCTCAAGCAGGAGCTGCTGGCACTGGTCAGCAAGGAAATCGGCAGCTTTGCCAAACCCGAACTGATCCAGTGGGCCCCGGCCCTGCCCAAGACCCGTTCAGGCAAGATCATGCGACGCATCCTGCGCAAGATCGCCTGCAACGAGCTGGACAACCTGGGGGACACCTCGACACTGGCAGACCCGAGCGTGGTGCAAGGTCTGATCGACACACGCCTGAATCAATAAGCGGCACCGCAGCGACGGTGCCTGAAAAGGTACCCATGGAAGCGCTACGCCGCCGCATCGAAACACAGCTGTTGAGCCTCACCGGCCTGGCCCTGGGCCAACTGGACCTTGAACAGCCCAAGGGTGACCCCGGGCTGTTCGGCCCACGCAGCATCAGCTGGCAGGTGCATGGGGATTTTCCCAGCATGCTCATCGGCGGCATCAGCGCATTGCTGCTGCAAGTGCTGCACCCGCTGGCGCTGGCCGGGGTGTGGGACCACTCCACGTTTCGCCAGGACATCATCGGCCGCCTGCGCCGCACCAGCCAGTTCATCTCCGGCACCACCTTCGGCTCGACCCGCGACGCCGACTGGTTGATCGAGAAAGTGCGCACCATCCATTTGCAGGTGACCGGCACCGCTGCCGACGGGCGCCCTTACGCTGCCAGCGACCCGGACCTGCTGACCTGGGTGCATGTGGCGGAAGTCAGCAGCTTCATGGCCGCGCACCTGCGCTACCGCAACCCGCAGTTGTCGTCGGCCGATCAGGATGCCTACTACGCTGAAATCGCCCTGGTGGCCGAGCGTCTGGGCGCACGCCATGTGCCGCGTACGCGCCAGGCGGTAGCAGACTATCTGCAGGCGATGCGCCCGCAACTGGTGTGCGACGCGCGCAGCCATGAAGTGGTGCGGGTACTGCTCGCCGCCCCCGCCCCCAGCCGCCTGGCCAAACCGGTGGCCGGCCTGATGATGCACGCCGGCATCGGCTTGCTGCCGCACTGGGCAAGCGAGTTGCTGGCACTGACCCAGCGTCCGCTCAAGGCCAGGCTGGTCGGCCTGGGTATCGACAGCACCGCACCGGTACTGCGCTGGGCCATGCGCGACAGCTCGCTGCACCGCGCCAGGCGGCGTGTGGGCATCGCCTGAACCGGGCGCCAGGCGCCCACCTGCGGTAAACTGCACGCCCGCAAACCAAGGCTACGTGCATGTCCTCCTTGAATCAGGCGCTGCGCGCCGCCCTCGACGCCCGCCAGCCACTCATCAGCGAGTTGCACGCCCAGGGCACCGATTGTTACCGCCTGTTCCATGGTAGCCAGGAAGGCGCAGGTGGGCTGACCATCGACCGGTATGGCCCGCAGCTGCTGGTGCAGAGCTTTCACCAGGTGCTCGAACGCGACACGCTGCTCGACCTGCATGCCACGGTCGAGCAGGCGCTGGGCGTGCCGCTGCTGCTGGTGTACAACGACCGCTCCCAGGGCAACAGCCGCATCGACCGACGCGACCCGGTGTATCAGGCCAGCGAGGCGGCACTGGCCGACCTGGTGGCCCACGAATGGGGCCTGAACTACCGGGTACGCGGGCGCCATGCCGGCCAGGACCCCCTGCTGTTCCTGGACCTGCGCAACGCGCGTGGCTGGGTCAAGCAGCACAGCGCCGGCAAACGCGTGCTCAACCTGTTCGCCTACACCTGCGGGGTTGGCCTGAGTGCTGCCGCCGGTGGTGCCAGCGCGGTGTGCAACCTGGACTTTGCCGAAGGCAACCTGGCGGTGGGCCGCGAAAACGGCGCGCTCAACCCGCAACTGACGCCGATGGCGTTCATCCAGTCCGACTATTTCCCGGCCATCCGCCAACTGGCCGGCTTGCCCGTCAGCCAGCGCCGCGGACACAAGCTGCCGCCCTACCCGCGGCTGGAACCACGCGAGTTCGACCTGGTGCTGCTCGACCCGCCGGCCTGGGCCAAGAGCGCCTTCGGCACCGTCGACCTGCTGCGCGACTACCAGAGCCTGCTCAAGCCCGCACTGCTGAGTACCGCCGAGGGCGGCGTGCTGATCTGCTGCAACAATCTGGCCAAGGTCAGCCTCGACGACTGGCGCGAGCAGGTACTGCGCTGTGCGCAGAAAGTCGGCCGACCGGTGCGTGAATGGCAGGTCCTCACACCGGCTGGCGATTTTCCGTCGCAGGATGGCCAGCCTCCGCTGAAGTGCTTGATACTGCAGCTGTAAAGGAAGAAATCCGCAGGTGGTCGGGTATTTTGGACTACCTTCGGAACCGAATTATCGTGCCATACTCCAAGGCACCTCCGTTCCAGACAGACGACGCCACACATGCCCAAAGGATTGAAACGCGCCCTCGGCGCCTTGTTGGCCGTCCTGGCCTTTTACAGCCTCCTTGGTTTCCTGATCCTGCCTGGCATTGCCTTGCGCATCGCCAACCAGCAACTGGCCAACTACGCGACGGTCCCCGCGCAGATCCAGCGCATCGAACTCAACCCGTTCAGCCTCGAGCTGACCCTGTGGGGCCTGCAGATCGGCGAGCCGGGCAAGGAGCATGTCGGTTTCGAGCGTCTGTACGCCAACCTGCAGCTGGACAGCCTGTGGACGGGTGCGCTGCACCTGGACAGTCTGGAACTGGACAAGCCGCGCACCGAGGTGCTGTTCGCCAAGGACGGCAGCCTCAACCTGACGGCGCTGTTCAAGCTGCCGCCCAGCGAGCCCAAACCCGAGACACCGGTCAGCGAGCCCTTCCCGCTGCGCATCGCCAGCATCAAGCTGAACGAAGGTTACCTGCACTTTCAGGACGTGCGCCCGAGCGAGCCGATCGAGTTCCTCTACGACTCGATGAACCTGGAGCTGAAGAACCTCAGCACCCTGCCCGATGACAACACCGACATGACCCTGGTTGCTGCCGGCCCTGAAGGCGGGCGAATCGACTGGTCCGGCAGCTTCAGCCTGGTGCCGATCGCCTCCGAGGGCACCCTGAAGATCACCGACGGCAAGATGAAGCTGTGGTGGCCCTACGTGCGCGATGCGGTACCACTGGTACTCGAAGACGGCGTGCTCAACCTGAACACCCATTACAAGCTGAACCTGTCCAAGCAGACCGAGCTGCTGCTGGACAATACCTCGCTGAGCATCGCCCCCTTCGCGATCAAGGCACCCGACGGGCGCCCACTGGCTCGCCTGGCGCGGCTGGAGGTCAGCGAAACATCGGTCGATCTGGCCAAGCAGCGGGTCAGCGTAGGCAAGATCCGCAGCGAAAAACTGGAAACCTGGGCGGCACTGGAGGCCGATGGCCAACTGGATTGGCAGAAACTGTTCGCCAGCCAGCCGGCCAAGGCCACCCCGAAGGAAAAAGCTGCGCCCGCGACGGCAGAACCGGCCACCTCTGCAGCGACACCTGCCGCACCGAGCAAACCCTGGCAGGTGCTGCTGCGCGACGTGCAGTTGCGCAATTATCAGGTGCACCTGGCGGACCGCTCGCAGAAGGAGCCGGTTGCGCTGGACCTGGGCCCACTGAACGTCGACCTGCAGAATTTCGACAGCCTCAACGGCTCACCCTTCACCCTCAGGCTCGACAGCGGTGTTGGCCGCCAAGGCAAGCTGCAAGCGGCCGGCGAGGTCAACCTGGCGCCGGTGACGGCCAGGCTCAAGGTCAGCACCCAGGATATCGACCTGCGTGTGGCCCAGGCCTACATCACGCCGTTCATTCGCCTGGAGCTGCGCAGCGGCATGCTTGGCAGCGATCTGGATGTGGACCTCAAGAGTACCGCGCCACTGGCCTTCAGCATCAATGGCAAGGCCCAGGTCAACCAGTTGCACACCCTCGATACCATCAAGGGCCGCGACTTCGTCAAATGGCAGCAACTGAACCTCGATGGCCTCGAGTATCGCCATGGCGATGCGCTGAGCATCGGCAAGGTCAGCCTGCGCCAGCCCTACGCCCGCTTCATGATCAACGAAGACCGTACCACCAGCGTGGATGACCTGCTGATTCCTCAGCCTGCCGGCAGTGCCGGCAAGCCCCAGGCCAAGGCGGCCAGCAGCGACAAGCCGCTGGGTATCCGTATTGGCGGTGTGGATATCAACGATGGCTCGGCAAACTTTGCCGACTTCAGCCTCACCCCCAACTTCGCCACCGCCATCCAGCAGCTCAACGGCCAGATCGGCACCATCGACAACCGCCAGCCCAACCCGGCCAAGGTGGACATCAAGGGCAAGGTGGACCGCTATGCGCCCGTCACCATCAAGGGCGCGCTCAACCCGTTCGACCCGATGGCCAGCCTGGACATCGCCACCAGTTTCAAGCGCGTCGAACTGACCACGCTGACCCCGTACTCGGGCAAGTTCGCCGGCTTCAGGATCCGCAAGGGACGCCTGAACCTGGACCTTCACTACCTGATCACCAAAGGCCAGCTCAAGGCCGAGAACAAGGTGGTGATCGAGCAACTGCAGTTGGGCGAGAAGGTCGACAGCCCCGATGCCGTCGACCTGCCGCTGCGTCTGGCGGTGGCGCTGCTCAAGGATACCGACGGCAAGATCTCCATCGAGCTGCCGGTATCGGGTGACCTCAACAACCCGCAGTTCAGCGTCATGCCGATTGTCTGGCAGACCTTGCGCAACCTGGTACTGCGCGCAGCCCAGGCACCGTTCAAGTTCATCGGCGGGCTGGTCACCGGCGGCAGTGCTGAAGACCTCGGCACAGTGTCGTTCGCAGCCGGCTCCAGCGACTTGAGCAGTGATGCCCAAGGCTCCCTGGACAAGCTGGCGGCAGCGCTGAAGGAACGCCCTGCCCTGCGCCTGGAAATCGAAGGCACCAGCGCCCAGAGCAGCGATGGTCCGCTGATTGCAGCGCAGCGCCTGGAGCGCGAGTACCAGAGTACCTACTACAAGATCCTGCAGCGTCGTGGCGACAAGGTACCTGCACAAGCCGCTGACCTGCAGGTGCCGGAGGGCGACAAGCCAGCCATGCTCGAGGGCATCTACCGTACCCGTCTCAAGCAACAGCCGCCAGCGCAGTGGGAGCAACTGGACCGTACCGGGCGCACGGGCAAGTTGCAGGAAGCGGTGATCAAGTCATGGGCGGAGAGCGCGGTGCTGTTGCGTCAACTGGGCCAGGCGCGCGCCAGCAGCATCAAGGACTACCTGGTCGACAAGGGCCAGTTGGAAGATGACCGGGTGTACTTCGTCGATGCGGCACTCGGCCAGGCCGAGGCCGATGGCCGCGTGATTTCACCGTTGCACCTGGACGCCGAATAAAGCGTCCAAAGAAAAGCCCCGGCACACTGCGCCGGGGCTTTGGGTGACCACATCCGTGTGGCCTTTCGCATGAACCGTCAGGGTCAGCGAGCGAAGCAATCGTACTGATCAGTTGGTTTTCAGGCCGTCAGCCGATACGGATTTCACGCCTTTGATCTTCTTGGCAATGGCCACAGCCACATCTTTCTGCGAGTCGCTCACAGCGACAGTCGACGACAGGGACACAACACCCTGATTGGTTTCGACTGTGATATCGGTACCCGGAATGCCTTTCTCGGTCACCAGGTCAGCCTTGACCTTGGTGGTGATCCAGGTATCGGATACACCTTGCTTGGCTTCCGTCACCTCGCCAGCAGCCAGCATCATCGGCGCGTGGGACGCTTGTTGAGCAGCGAAAGCAGCGTTAGCCATGGTCAGGGTCAGCGCGGTAGCAGTAGCGGCAGCAATAGCGAACTTCTTCATACGAGACACTCCTGTTTTTCGAAAAGTCTGCGCCGTCATTCCTGGCAGCAGGTAACAGGGATATTGCAGAAGCTGTGCCAACCCAAATAAAAAATAAATCTCTTAATAATCAACAGCTTAAAAAAATATCAAAAATAACCCATCGTGCACATTGCATGCTTTGCGGTGGATGCGCGTGCAAGTTGCATGTTCACAAAACACCGCTGCCCCTAGGCTGGGAAGCAAGCGACGTCAGCAGTATGTACCGCCGTCTGCTGCACGACGCTACCTACTGTGGCGAGATCGTGAACCGGATAAGCCGGAGCACTCCGCTGCAGGAAACGCCATGATCACCGCGCCCTACTTTGAAACCGGCACCTTGCGTGCAGATTTCATCACCGCACTCCAGACCGCACTGCGTGAACTGAGCCTGAGCATCATCGAAGCAGGGTGGCTGCACCGCCTGGCCGATGAAGCCACCCCGCCGGCCAGCATGCTGGTCGAGGTATGGAGCACCCCCCAACCGCTGTCCGTCAGTTGCCTGGTCATCCGCCAGAGCGACCCTCAGCTTGAGGCCACCTACCTCTATAGCCCGTTGCATGGCGTGCAGGGCTTCAACACACTCAGCCAGCTTCAGAGTGCACTGCAGGCTCAACTGAAATGCCTGGGCGTGCCCAGCGAGCCACTGCAGTTCGAGTGCTTGAGCGATTCGGTATTTAGCCAGTGGTCACAGCGCCTGATTCAGCAACAAGTCGACTGGCTGCGCCGGCAATCACGCAGCCTGGCAGAACTGCCGACCTTGGCCAGTATCCTCGACAGTTGCCTGAGCACATCCTTCTCGACCTTGCTGGAGGGCGTCGCGCAAAGCGCGCAACAACGCGTACAGGTGATTGCGAGCGACGACAGCGTGGTGCGCACAGAGGCCCTCGCCGACGTTGCACTGAACGCATTCAGCGGCCAGGCCCTGGGCGACGGCCTGAAGTACCGGTTCTTGCGCGATGGCGCAGTAACACACGATACGCCCGATCACCTGGCCTTCGAACAGGCCCTTGTGAGCACTGCCAGCCTCGTCTCGGGCGCTTTCGCCCAGACCTTGCGCGCCTACTGGGACAGCGCAGATAACGAAGGGGGCACCGACAACCGCCAAGCCTTGGCGCTTGGCCTGGCGGACAACTACTGCCGTGCGCTGTTGCGCGCCGCCAACAGCCGGCTTATCGACGCTGCCCAGTTGCAATGGCTGCGCGAGGCGCTGATCCCCAGCGTGGTTGCCTTGCGGGTCAGTACACTGACATTCGTCCCAGCAACCCAGGACGAAGGCGAGACCGTGCTGCTGGCCGACAGCCTGGCACTGCATCAGCCCGACGACAGCGACAAAGGTGTGTTTCTGTTTGACACACGGGCCGGATTTCAACATTTTACCGATCAGGCTGCACTTCAACGGCATTGCCAAGCCCTGCTCACCCAGGCAAGTTGCCCTGCCTCGATCAGCCCCGACCACTGGGACCAGTTGCAAAACGGCGCGACGCCGGACCTCAAGCTGGCTGAAGTCAGCCAACCGGCGTTCCTGGTGCTCGCTGACGCGCTGATCGCGCTGATCAACCGTCGCCTGGCCCATGCCCTGCGTTTCCCCGGTGCCCAGAGCAGCACCGCCCGTGCGAGGGTGGAGGATGCGCTGGACATGCGTGCCCTTGTGGATAGGCGTCTGACGCATCTGGGAGTAAGCGGTCGATGGAGGCCCACCCAGCGCCAGGAGCGCCCTGTGAGCTTGCCAGCGCCCCCCAGCCAAAGCCTGACGCTGGTAGAGCGCCTCACCCGCGCACGCGCACTGTATCAGCTGTTCCAACACCTGGCCGGTGCCCAACCAGATGTACAGGGCTGTGTGCAGGACATGCTTGCCCCCAGCCTCGCCGCCCTCAGCGACGGCCAGTTGCAGGCGCAGGACATTCAGCTCACGTGGGCAAGAAAGACCGCCTCACTGACCGACGTCTTCCTTGAGCAGTTGAAGGATATAGGTACCCAGAGCGTGCTGCAGGGCGTACAGGTCCAGGACCGTCAGGGCATGCCACTGACATGGCCTTCAGCGCAGCTGATCCAGCAACAGCTCGACAATCTGAAAATGGACTTCTCGCCTGCCTATCTGGATCAGCTCAAGGCGTTCGACACGGGGCACGTACGTCTCCAGGACGGCGTCGTATCGCCCTTCAAGACCCTGCGTGCCTTGCACGAAGCGTTGCTGCGCATCGAGTTGGCCCAGGCACGCGAAAACACAGCCATCGACAACGATCTGCTCGACCTGCTGCAGCAGGCATTGGACCGGCCTGGGCACAGCCCAATGCGACTGTACAGCCTGAGCCTGTCGGTGCCCGGCAAGTCCGGCCTGCTGGCGCTGGCCTGTACATTCGTGCTGCAGCGGGCGACTGCGGATGATGGCAGCCTGCTGCTCTGGTCACCGCTTGAGCCACTGAGCCAATTCAGCAACCAGGCAGCATTGCGCTCGCAGATGGGTAGCGCCTTCGACGAGCCGGAGAAACTCCAGCAGTGGCTGGGACTGGTAAACTGCGAAGACCTGAGCCACTGGCACACCCCGGCGCAGTGGCCTGGGGCAAGCCAGCCTGACGTGCGCTTGATCGAGCAGAGCGACCTGTTCGGGTTTCTTGCTCACAGCGCTGCCAGCTTTCGCAGCTCGACCCGTCGCTACTACTTGAGCTACAGCCTGCGTAGCAGGTTCACCAGTTCGCTGCTGCAACGTGTTATCGATAACCAGGCTGCCAGGCACCCGTTCGAAGGTGCCTTGAAACGGGTGCGCGACAGTATCGAGTGCCAGTATTTTCAAAGTCTGTTGCCGTCATGGCTGCGCCATGCGACGCCGCTGCAAATGAAAAACTATGCACAACTGGTGCAAGCCAGCGCTCGCGTCAGCAACCCCAAGTTCAACTACCTGTTCTCGATTCCGACGCTCAACAGCTTCGCCGATCAGCAGCTCCGGGCAGGCCTCGCCCAGGACTATCCGAGCGCACCGGGCGACCCCAACCTGATTATCGTCACCTTTACTCACTTCACACCCAACCTGGTACTGCCCGGCCAGACGCCCTCGCCGATGTCCTCGGACGTGTTCACCACAAGCAAAACCCTGACCGAGTATGCCCTGACCCATAGCCAACTGACGGGGACTGCCACCAGCGTCAAGGTCAGCGCCATGCGGCCCGGCCTGCCTGCTCAGGAGCTGAATGCAGAAACCATCCGTAACATGGTCGATCGCCTCGATGTGGCCAGTGCATTCCGGGCCCTGTTGCAGAAAAAACTCTCCCCACAGGATCCGGATTACCTCACACGCCATCATCGCTACACACAGACATCCACCGCCTACCTGATGGAGGAGGCCTACCAGCACTTTCTCGAGAAAAAATTATCGGCAACGGCGTTGTATTACTTTTCGCATGTGCTGGCCAAGCCAGATGCCCTGGCGCGAGAGCCTGTTGAGGGCAGGAAGATCACGATCGCTCAACTGCAACTGCGGGCCGCAGAAGGGTTTGTACCGGATACTGTGCGCGGCATGTACGTGATCGGGCCGCAGGGCGAGCAGGACGGTCCGCTCGTGCTGTACAGCGCCTACCGGCCCGAGAACATACTGCTCGAATTCACGGACCAGGCGGCCTTGCGCAACACCATTCTCGCGGACGCACACTTGCAGAAAGACATTCTGGCCCGGCTACCCGAAGCCGTGCAGTCGCGATACGACCACAAGGGCTTTGTTCACCCCCACCTGTTCTGGTCTTCCTCGGACGTGTTCGACTTCGCGACGACCCCCGGTGCGGTCGAACTGGTGCGCAGTGAGATTGAAGGCAATGCGCTTGACTACCTGTTCACCGAGAACGTGGCGTTTCTGCTGGCGCTGACCAAGGCACGTACGGTCACTACCGCCGAGGAGTACTGGAATGTGTTGCGCTATGTCATGGGGCTTGCCATTGAACAGAGCTCCTTTTTCCTGCCTGGCAAGCTGGCAGCGACGCTCAACTCACTACAGAGTGTCCAGTGGTTGCAAGCGTCCGGCAAGGCCGCCCTGCAGCACAATTGGGGGGAGTCGCTTGCGGAATTCGTCACCGCCTTGAGCGGCCTGGCAACCGCTCGCCCGAGCGGCTCGAGCGTGAGCCGGAAGGCACAGCACCAGACGCCCCCAGTCACCCCTCCCCTGGAACTGGACCCGGTCTGGGACGAGGTGCTGCTCACCCCGTTGATACCCAATCAGTTGAGCGACCTGCAGGCTCAAAACGTGCAACTCAAGGACATGGTCGAAAACACCACCTTGGGGCTTTACCTTGCCCCAGCCACCGAGCGTTTCTATGGTGTGATCGCGGGCCACGTCTATGAAGTGGTCAAGCCTGGGCAGCAGTGGCAAATTATCAAGGAAGGCAGGCTCGGACCAAAATTGCAAAGAACGCAGAATCAGTGGCGGGTTGATCTGCAAGAGGGGCTACGCGGCGGCGGCGCTGCATACAGCAGCTTCGAGACAGCCATTGCGAACGAAGACATCTCCCTGCGTTACACGGTACTGGCCTCGGGTATGAGAGACATCGCCATGCTCCACCCGAACAAGTACCAGATGCTCCTGCGTGCCCACACCCAGAGCCGAAATTACCTGGAAACGTGCCTGGAAAATCTCAATTCGTCATCGCCCCAGGCACCGCTGCCGCCCGAAACGCTAACGGTATTGCAAACTGCGTTCGACCACCCTCCCTCCGACCAGACCGTGGGCCTGCTACGGGAGTACGCCCAACGCATTCTTCACGAACTGTTGTCTGCCTCGATGGATACAGCCACCTCCAAGCGCATCGTGGTTGGCATGAACATGCCGGACCAACGCGATACGTACGCCTTCACTTATCGCGAAGATCCAGGCAAACGTATCTTTTTCACCGAACGCTTTTTCACCTTGCCATGGGATGTTTCGGTTTACGCAACGCCCCCAGCCGTCGATCTGCTCGCCCACCAGCAAGCTGCGACACTGATACATGAGCTTTCCCATCAGGTGCTGCGAACCGTAGACATCGCCTACGTGGAGGCCGCGGCCCCTTTCCCTGATCAGATCAACCGGCATACACGAGGTGGACGTATCGCCTACCAGACGATCCTTGGCTACAAACGCGACGGGTTTTCAATCAACACATCCCCCCAGGCCCTGTTCCGGACGTTCGACACCTCGACCCAGACCTGGAGAGACATCAAGAACAAGGATGGATCGGCCTTGCCGGCGATCTACCGGCTGAGCAAGACCAATACGCTGGCAGCCGCACGCACCGCCTTCTACAACGATCCACACGTGCGCACAGACCTGATCCTGGCCAACGCCGACTCGCTGGCCCTGATCATCAGCAAATTGGGGCGCCGGCGCTTCGCAGCTGCTGGCTGAAGGCAAAAAATGCCCCGTATCCTGCGATACGGGGCATTGGCACTACCGGGCAGTCAACTGCCCCGCTGCCTCATCAGACGCCCGAAGCCTTGGCCGCAGCAACGTCCTTGATCGACAGCTTGATACGGCCGCGGTTGTCCACGTCCAGTACCAGCACTTCGACTTCCTGGCCTTCTTTGAGGATGTCGGTCACTTTCTCGACGCGGGCATCGCTGAGCATCGAGATGTGAACCAGACCGTCCTTGCCAGGAAGGATGTTGACGAATGCGCCGAAGTCGACGATGCGCTCTACCTTGCCGACGTAGATCTTGCCGATCTCGGCTTCGGCCGTGATGCTCAGTACGCGCTGACGGGCAGCTTCTGCGGCATCCTTGGTTTCGCCGAAGATCTTGATCGAACCGTCGTCTTCGATGTCGATCGAAGCCTTGGTTTCTTCACAGATCGCACGGATGGTCGCACCGCCTTTACCGATGACGTCACGGATCTTGTCGGTGTCGATTTTCATCGCGATCATGGTCGGTGCGTTTTCCGACAGCTCGGTACGCGACTGGCCAATGATCTGGTTCATCTGGCCGAGGATGTTCAGGCGCGCTTCCAGGGCCTGGCCCAGGGCGATTTCCATGATCTCTTCGGTGATGCCGTTGATCTTGATGTCCATCTGCAGCGCAGTAACACCCTTGGCAGTACCGGCTACCTTGAAGTCCATGTCGCCCAGGTGGTCTTCGTCACCCAGGATGTCGGTGAGGATGGCGAACTTCTCGCCTTCCTTGACCAGACCCATGGCGATACCGGCAACGGGCGCCTTCATCGGCACACCGGCGTCCATCAGGGCCAGGGAGGCACCGCAGACCGACGCCATCGAGCTCGAACCGTTGGACTCGGTGATTTCCGACACTACACGGATGGTGTAAGGGAACACGTCGGCAGCTGGCAGCATGGCCTGGACCGAACGACGGGCCAGACGGCCGTGACCGATTTCACGGCGACCAGCGCCGCCCATGCGACCACACTCGCCCACCGAGAACGGAGGGAAGTTGTAGTGCAGCATGAAGGGGTCTTTGCGCTCGCCTTCCAGGGTGTCCAGCAGCTGTGCGTCACGGGCAGTACCCAGGGTCGCAACGACCAGGGCCTGGGTTTCGCCACGGGTGAACAGGGCCGAACCGTGAGTCTTGGGCAGTACACCGACCTCGATGTTCAGCGGACGTACGGTCTTGGTGTCGCGGCCGTCGATACGAGGCTTGCCGTTGACGATGTTTTCGCGAACGGTGCGGTACTCGATCTCGCCGAAGATCTCTTTGACTTCAGCGGCGCTCGGCTGGCCTTCTTCACCGGAGAACTTGGCGATGACCTGCTCGCGCAGCTCGCCCAGCTTGGCGTAGCGGTCGGCCTTGACGGTGATGGTGTAGGCGTCGGAAACCGCCGCACCGAATTCGCCACGGATGGCGCTCAGCAGCGGGGTGTTCTCGGCCTTGGCAGTCCAGTCCCAGGTAGGCTTGGCAGCTTCGGCAGCCAGCTCTTTGACCGCCTGGATCACCGCCTGGAACTCGTCGTGGGCGAACAGTACGGCGCCCAGCATCTGGTCTTCGGTCAGCTCTTTGGCTTCCGACTCAACCATCAGCACGGCGTCGGAGGTACCGGCAACGACCATGTCCAGGCTCGAGGCAGCCAGCTGCTCGTAGGTCGGGTTCAGCAGGTAGCCGGTGCTTTCGTGGAAAGCAACACGCGCGGCGCCGATCGGGCCTTCGAATGGAATGCCGGAGATCGCCAGCGCAGCCGAGGTACCGATCATCGCAGCGATGTCCGGATCGGTTTTCTTGCTGGTGGAAACGACGGTGCAGACGACCTGCACTTCGTTCATGAAGCCTTCTGGGAACAGCGGGCGGATCGGGCGGTCGATCAGACGCGAGGTCAGGGTTTCTTTCTCGGAAGGACGGCCTTCACGCTTGAAGAAACCACCAGGGATCTTGCCGGCGGCGTAGGTCTTTTCCTGATAGTGAACGGACAGGGGGAAGAAGCCTTTGCCTGGATCGGCCTGTTTGGCACCGACCACGGTCACCAGCACGGTGACATCGTTGTCGACGGTGACCAATACGGCGCCGGACGCTTGACGAGCAATACGGCCCGTCTCGAGGGTAACGGTCGATTGACCGAATTGGAATTTCTTGATTACCGGGTTCACGGTTTCCTACCTTTTTCAGTGGCTCTGGGGGAACTGGTTCTTGCGAATTCTTGGGCAGCACAGGGAATCGGCCCTGTGGGCAGTCCAGATAAAACTAGAGGTTGGGAGCCTGCCCTGCCCTTGCGGTAAACCGCACGAGCGAGACAGACAGCCAACCTCATAGATACGCCCGGCGTGCTCACCCGCACGGAGACCGAAGCCCCCGGCGGGTGACTGCAACACGCCGAACACACCACTGGCCAGGCCGCTATTAGCGACGCAGACCCAGACGACCGATCAGGGCGCTGTAACGAGTGGTGTCTTTACCTTTCAGGTAATCCAGCAGCTTGCGACGCTGGTTTACCATACGGATCAGGCCACGACGCGAGTGGTGGTCTTTACCGTTGGCCTTGAAGTGGCCTTGCAGCTTGTTGATGTTGGCGGTCAGCAGTGCAACCTGCACTTCCGGGCTACCGGTATCACCGGCGGCTTGCTGGTAGTCACCAACGATCTTTGCTTTTTCTTCAACGCTGAGTGCCATCTGGCTTCTCCAAATCAAGGGAAACCGAACAAACGGTTTCCAATAGGCCAGGGACAGATCCCTGTATTTAAAAGTGAGGCGTGACCGTGCCTATTGACAGCCATCCTCTTGCCCACCAGTACCGGGCGCAAACCCGATACTGAAGGTTTCGATCATTCTGACCGAATCAGTCGACGCGGCGCGATGCGCCCGTCTTCGCTCACTTCACCGATACCGATGAAGCGGCCATTGTGATCCTGTACCCGCACCATGCCGAACTTCGGGGCATCCGGTGCGCGAACCGGCTGACCGTGCAACCAGTAGAACGCGCTGTGCTCCGAAAAGTGCAGCAATGGCCAGTCCTGCAACCCGCTGTCGGACGGCATCAGGAAGCGGTCGACCGCTTCGTTGCCGCCGTCGGCATGCACCTGCTCGAGCTCTTCGAGGGTGACGGTCTGGGCCAGCGCGAACGGGCCGGCATGGGTGCGACGCAGCTCGGCGACATAGGCGCCGCAGCCAAGCTGCTCACCGATGTCTTCGACCAGCGTACGGATATACGTCCCCTTGCTGCAACCGACCGAGAGACGTACCCGCGTGCCTTCGCACTCGAGCAACTCCAGACGGTTAATAGTAACAGAACGCGGTTCACGCTCCACTACTTCGCCTGCACGTGCCAGCTTGTACAGCGGCTGGCCATCACGCTTGAGCGCCGAGTACATCGGCGGTATCTGGCTGATTGGGCCACGAAACTGTGGCAATACCGCTTCAACGTCGCTGCGATCAACGGTCACTTCGCGGGTCTGCAGAATCTCGCCTTCGGCATCACCCGTGTTGGTGGTCTGCCCCAGTTGCATGACCGTCTCGTAACCCTTGTCGGACTCGAGCAGGTACTGCGAAAACTTGGTGGCCTCGCCAAAGCACAGCGGCAGCACGCCGCTGGCCAGCGGGTCGAGGCTGCCGGTGTGCCCGGCTTTCTCGGCATTGAGCAGCCAGCGCACCTTCTGCAGAGCCGCATTGGAGGTGAACCCCAATGGCTTGTCGAGCAGGATGATGCCACTGACGTTACGACGGATACGCTTGACCTGAGCCACCGCTTACTCCTTGGTGTCCAGGGGGGTGCCGTCGGCCTGATGCTGGCTGTCTTCGGCGACCGCGCGCTCGATCAGTGCCGACAGGTGGGCACCGCGGGTCACGCTTTCGTCGTAATGGAAGTGCAGTTGCGGCACGCTGCGCAGCTTCATTTCCTTGCCCAGCTGCATGCGCAGGAAACCGGCAGCGCTGTTGAGCACCTTGATGCTTTGCTTGATGTCTTCCGCGCTGTCCTGGCCCATGACGGTGATGAACACCTTGGCATGGCCCACGTCGCGGCTGACGTCGACGGCGGTGATGGTCACCAGGCCGACACGTGGATCTTTGACTTCACGGCGGATCAGTTGGGCCAGCTCGCGCTGCATCTGATCGCCAATGCGTTGGGTACGGCTATATTCTTTTGCCATGTTTTGCTACCTGTAACTAAAGCGGCAAACGCCCGGCCAGGCTTGAGCCGGACCGGGCGTTGCGTTCAGAGCCGCCGACCGTCGCCTTGCGACGAACGGCCTGCGGTTCCCAAGCTCGCGGCTTAGAGCGTGCGAGCCACTTGGACTTTCTCGAAGACTTCGATCTTGTCGCCGACCTTGACGTCGTTGTAGCTCTTGACGCCAATACCGCACTCCATGCCGGCACGTACTTCGGACGCATCGTCCTTGAAGCGACGCAGCGACTCCAGCTCGCCTTCGAAGATCACCACGTCCTCACGCAGTACGCGGATCGGACGGTTGCGGTAAACCACACCCTCGGTGACCATGCAGCCGGCGATGGCGCCGAACTTGGGCGAACGGAACACGTCACGCACTTCGGCGATACCCAGGATGTTCTCGCGAACATCGCTGCCGAGCATACCGGTCAGGGCTTTCTTGACGTCTTCAATGATGTCGTAGATCACGTTGTAGTAACGCATATCCAGACCTTCCTGCTCGACGATCTTGCGCGCGCCGGCATCGGCACGCACGTTGAAGCCGAACAGTACTGCATTGGACGCCAGGGCCAGGTTGGCATCGCTCTCGGTGATACCACCGACACCGCCGCCGATCACGCGAACCTGTACTTCGTCGTTGCCCAGACCGCTCAGGGAGCCCTGCAGGGCCTCCAGAGAACCACGTACATCGGACTTGAGCACGATGTTGAGGGTCTTCTTCTCTTCCTGGCCCATGTTCTCGAAGATGTTCTCGAGCTTGCCTGCGTGGGCACGTGCCAGTTTGACTTCGCGGAACTTGCCTTGACGGAACAGCGCCACTTCGCGGGCTTTCTTCTCGTCGGCAACCACGCTCAGTTCGTCACCCGCATCCGGGGTGCCGTCCAGGCCGAGGATCTCGACCGGGATCGACGGGCCGGCTTCCTTAACAGGTTTGCCATTCTCGTCGAGCATGGCACGTACACGGCCATAGTTCGAACCGCACAGGACCATGTCGCCTTGACGCAGGGTACCGTCCTGAACCAGCACGGTAGCCACCGGGCCACGGCCCTTGTCCAGGCGCGACTCGACCACGACACCACGACCAGGCGCCGATGGCGTGGCCTTGAGTTCGAGGATCTCGGCCTGCAGCAGAACGGCTTCGAGCAGTTCGTCGACACCGGTACCCATCTTGGCCGATACCTGGACGAATGGCGTGTCGCCACCCCAGTCCTCGGAGGTAACGCCTTCGACAGACAGCTCGTTGCGGATACGGTCCAGGTCTGCACCTGGCTTGTCGATCTTGTTCACCGCAACAACCAGTGGAACACCAGCAGCCTTGGCGTGCTGGACCGCTTCACGGGTTTGCGGCATCACGCCGTCGTCCGCCGCGACCACCAGGATCACGATGTCGGTCGCCTTGGCACCACGGGCACGCATTGCGGTAAACGCGGCGTGACCCGGGGTGTCGAGGAAGGTGACCATGCCGCGGTCGGTTTCCACGTGGTACGCACCGATGTGCTGGGTGATACCACCGGCTTCGCCGGCAGCAACCTTGGCACGACGGATGTAGTCGAGCAGCGAGGTCTTGCCGTGGTCAACGTGGCCCATTACGGTCACGACCGGGGCACGCGAGAACGACTCGCCTTCGAATTTCAGCGACTCGGCCAGGGAATCTTCCAGCGCGTTGTCGCTGACCAGCGTGACCTTGTGGCCCAGCTCTTCGGCGATCAGCTGAGCAGTTTCCTGATCGAGCACCTGGTTGATGGTCACCGGAGTGCCCATCTTGAACATGAACTTGACGACTTCAGCGGCCTTGACCGACATCTGTTGTGCCAGCTCGGAAACGGTGATGGTCTCGCCAATGGCCACGTCGCGGATAACCGGACCGGTCGGGCTCTGGAAGCCGTGGGCATTGCGCTTCTTCATCTTGCCCTTGCCACGACCACCACGGCGGAAGCTGTCGCTTTCCTCTTCGGTGGTACGCGGAGCGGCACGTGGAGCGGGCGCCTTTTCCTTTTCCTTGACCTTGACCGATACGCGCGGCGCTTCGTTGCGGCGCTCGCCGCCACGACGATCGTCGTCACGCGACTTGTCGTTGCGACGTGCGTCTTCGGCTTTCTTGCGCTCGACACCCGGAGCAGGCGCAGCCACCGGCTCGGCAGCAGCAGGCGCGGCCGTTACGGCTGGCGCTGCAGCGGCTGGCGCTGGGGTGCTGGCCGGCTGGCGGCTGGTGTTTTCTTCGGCACGTTTACGCGCTTCGGCTTCAGACTTGTCGCGTGCTGCGTTTTCAGCGGCACGACGTTCTTCCAGCTCGCGCTTCTGCTCAGCCTGGATCTCTTCCGGGCTGCGCTGTACGAAAACTTTCTTCTTGCGTACTTCTACACTGATGCTTTTGCTGCCGGCAACACGCAGGGTGCTGGTGGTCTTGCGCTGCAAGGTGATCTTGCGCGGTTCTTCCACTTTCGCCTTGTGGCTGCTTTTCAAGTGAGTCAGCAGAGCCTGCTTCTCACTGTCGGTCACTACCTGACCGGCGTCGGTGTGCGGCAGACCTGCCTCACGCATCTGCTGCAGCAGGCGCTCTACCGGTGCAGCGACCTCTTGGGCCAATTCTTTCACCGTGACTTGCGTCATGCACTTCTCTCCTCAGGCCAGCCTACTTACTCGAACCAGTGGGCTCGGGCGGCCATGATCAACTTGCCGGCACGTTCTTCGTCGATGCCGTCGATGTCGAGCAGGTCATCAATCGACTGCTCGGCCAGGTCTTCGCGGGTAACCACGCCGCGCACCGCCAGTTCCGCCCCCAGGTCCTTGTCCATACCCTCAAGCGAGAGCAGGTCTTCGGCCGGGTGGGCGTCTGCCAGTTTTTCCTCAGTAGCGATGGCTTTGGTCAACAGGCGGTCCTTGGCACGCGCGCGGAGTTCATTGACGATCTCCTCGTCGAAGCCATCGATGTTGAGCATTTCTTCCAGCGGTACGTAGGCAATTTCTTCCAGGCTGGTGAAACCTTCGTCAACGAGAACCTGCGCCAGCTCTTCGTCGACTTCCAGCTCTTCGATGAAGTTACGCAGAATGTCGCCGGTTTCAGCTTGTTGCTTGGCCTGGATGTCCGACTCGGTCATCACGTTCAGGGTCCAGCCGGTCAACTGGCTGGCCAGACGTACGTTCTGACCACCACGGCCAATGGCTTGCGCCAGGTTGTCCGCGGCTACAGCGATGTCCATCGCGTGGGCATCTTCATCAACGATGATCGCCGCGACTTCGGCCGGCGACATGGCGTTGATGACAAACTGGGCCGGGTTGTCGTCCCACAGGACGATATCCACACGCTCACCACCCAACTCGCCAGACACTGCCTGTACGCGCGAACCGCGCATACCGATGCAGGCGCCTTGCGGGTCGATGCGCTTGTCCTTGGAGCGGACAGCGATCTTGGCGCGCGAACCCGGATCACGGGAAGCCGCCATGACCTCGATAAGGCCCTCGGCGATTTCCGGAACTTCGATGCGGAACAGCTCGATCAGCATCTGTGGCGCGGTACGCGACAGGATCAGTTGCGGACCGCGGTTCTCGGTGCGGATTTCCTTGAGCAGTGCACGTACACGCACACCGACCCGGAACGTCTCGCGGGAAATGATATCTTCACGGGCCAGCAGCGCTTCGGCGTTGTTGCCCAGGTCGACGATCACATTGTCGCGGGTAACCTTCTTGACGGTACCCGAGATGATTTCGCCCAGACGCTCGCGGTAAGCATCGACCACCTGTGCACGCTCGGCCTCGCGGACCTTCTGCACGATGACCTGCTTGGCGGTCTGTGCGGCGATACGGCCGAACTCGATGGACTCGATCTTTTCTTCGATGACATCGCCAACCTTGGCTTCAGGATGAGTTTCCTGAACTTTGCTTGGCCAGGTTTCGATTGCAGGATCGTCAAGATCCGCTTCCTCGACGACCGTCCAGCGACGGAAGGTCTCGTAGTTACCGGTGTGGCGGTTGATTTCCACACGCAGGTCGACTTCATCTTCAAAACGCTTCTTGGTCGCCGTGGCCAGGGCCACTTCCAAGGCTTCAAAAATCACGTCTGCCGGTACACCCTTTTCATTGGATACCGACTCAACAACCAGCAGTACTTCTTTGCTCATCGTACGCCTCGCCTTTCGCAAGCCATTGGGTCCGCACGGTCTATCGGACCCGGCATGTCTCAGTCAAAACTGGGAATAATGTTGGCCTTGTCGATCATGTCGACCGGCAGAAGGAATTCATGGTCATCTACCTGCACCACGACATCCTGCTCCTCCACACCGCGCAGAAGGCCCTGAAAATTACGTCGACCTTCGAAAGGCGAGCGCAGTTTAATCTTCACCTGCTCACCGACATACTTGGCAAACTGTTCAAGCGTGAACAGCGGGCGTTCCATGCCAGGAGAGGAAACTTCAAGGGTGTATTCGACGGCAATTGGGTCTTCGACATCCAGAATGCCGCTGATCTGACGGCTGACGATGGCGCAATCATCCACCAGCACACCGCCTTCTTTATCGATATAAACGCGCAACATTGAGTGGCGGCCTTGAGCCGAAAACTCGATACCCCAGCATTCATAGCCTAGGGCCACGACCACCGGGGCCAACAAGGCCTGCAACTCTTCTAGCTTGCTCGACACCTGAACCCCCTTGTGCATGCTATGCAAATAAAAAATGGGCGAAGCGCCCATCCCTGATACGCCGACTGAATACCGGCGCTGAGAACTGATCAGCTAACAAAAAGCCCCTGAAAAGGGGCTCTGCTGAAACTGGTTGCGGGGGCTGGATTTGAACCAACGACCTTCGGGTTATGAGCCCGACGAGCTACCAGACTGCTCCACCCCGCGTCAAAGCTGGGGCGAAAGTATACGACCGAACCCCGCGAGGGGTCAATCTAACCTCCACCTACAAGAAAGCCCGCTGTAGCGGGCTGTCTTGTTTCAATTGGTACCGAGAAGGGGACTCGAACCCCTACACCCTATGGGCACAACCACCTCAAGGTTGCGTGTCTACCAATTCCACCACCTCGGCAATACTACTTTGAAACCCGTTACTTCTGCTCTTGAGCTGGGGGTACGTCGCCGGTGTTGCTGGCGGGTGCCTTTTGCTCCTGGAGCACCGGTACATCATCTGTTGCCGGTTTTTGCTGCTGCACTTCAAGTACCGCTGGATCTGGAAGCCCTACCTGAGTCAGCCCATGAGCCTTCTCTTTAGCAAAGTAACCTAACCCCAGGGCGGTTATGAAGAAACTGGCGGCAAGTATAGCAGTAAACTTACTAAGAAAGGTAGCAGAACCTTGGCTTCCGAACACAGTATTTGAAGCCCCTGCGCCGAAAGATGCACCTGCTTCCGCACCTTTACCCTGTTGCAGCAACACCAGCACTACCAAACCCAGTGCGCCCAACAGATGAAAAACTACTACGACTGTTTCCAGCATTTTTCAGTTTCCTGCGGCGCGACAAATTGCACCGAATTCGTCTGCGTTCAGGGAAGCTCCACCAATGAGCCCCCCATCGATATCCGGCATGCCGAACAGCTCAGCCGCATTGGCCGCCTTCACGCTGCCGCCGTATAGAAGCCGCACATTCATCGCGACTTCTGAATTCTTTTGCGCCAACTGCTCGCGAATGGCTTTATGCACATCCTGAGCCTGTTGCGGCGTGGCCGTAAGGCCGGTGCCGATGGCCCATACAGGCTCATAGGCGATGATTGCACCAGCGAAGACCTCAACACCGAATGCTTCGATGATGCTGCCCAACTGACGCCCCACGACTTCAAGCGTCTTGCCGGCTTCGCGCTCTTCCAGGGTTTCCCCCACACAGAGCACTGGCTTCAACCCACAAGCCTGTGCCGCTGCGAACTTGCGATTGAGCACCTCGCCGCTCTCACCAAGAATCTGGCGGCGCTCGGAGTGCCCGATCAGTACCAGCTCGCAACCTGCATCGACCAGCTGACTTGGTGCAATCTCACCTGTCAGCGCGCCTTGCTGGGGCTCTACCGCAGAATCCTGCGCACCCACGGCGATCGACTTGCCCAGCAGACCTTCAATCGCTTGATTGATGTACAGACAGGGCGGGAACACCGCAACTTCAACACCGCTCGGCAGGGCGAGATCACTCAAGCCCTTGATCAGCTCAGCGACGCTGGCGCGGGTACCGTGCATCTTCCAGTTACCAGCTACCATAGGGCGACGCATGCTGTACCTCGTCGGTCAAAGTGGGCGCAGATGTTACCCAACCCGATCACCGGTGGCAAGTGCAAATCAGACGCAAACTTCACTTACCAGTCTTGCCAATGCTTCGGCATGCCCGCGCACCTGACTTTCGTCGTCGCCTTCGACCATGACACGCACCAGCGGCTCTGTGCCGGACTTGCGCAGCAACACGCGACCACGCCCCGCCATCGCCTCGGTGACACGCGCACAGGCCAGCTTGACCTCAGGGTGTTCGACCGGGTCGACCTTGCTTTCGCCGAAGCGCACATTGATCAGCACCTGCGGGCATTTGCGCAAGGCCTGACGCGACTGCGCCAGGGTTTCGCCGCGGCGCTTGAGGGCCATCAGCACCTGCAGGGCAGCGATGATCGCATCCCCGGTCGTGGTGTGGCTGAAGCACACCACGTGACCGGAGTTCTCACCGCCGATGTTCCAGTCACGCGCCAGCAGCTCGGCCATCACGTAACGGTCACCCACCTTGGCCCGCACAAACGGAATCGAGAGCTCCTGCAAGGCCAGCTCAAGGCCCAGGTTGCTCATCAGTGTACCCACCACGCCACCATTGAGCTTGCCGCGCTCCTGCAGGTCGCGGGCGATGATGAACAGCAACTCGTCACCGTCGACGATGGCACCGGTGTGGTCAACCATCAGCACGCGGTCACCGTCACCGTCGAAGGCGATGCCCAGGTCCGCATGCCCGACCAGCACGGCCGCCTGCAGCGACTCGATGTGCGTCGAACCACAGTTTTCGTTGATGTTCAGGCCATCGGGCTGCGCTGCCAGTACCGTGACGTCGGCACCCAGCTCGCGAAACACGCTGGGCGCCACCTTGTAGGTAGCGCCGTGGGCGCAATCGACCACCAGCTTGAGGCCGGCAAAGTCGGTGCTGGTCGGCACACTGCTCTTGCAGAACTCGATGTAGCGACCGGCCGCGTCGTTGATACGCGACACCTTGCCCAGTTTGCTCGACTCCACCACGGTCATGGGCTTGTCGAGCAGCTCTTCGATCATTTTCTCGACTTCGTCGGGCAACTTGGTGCCCTGGCCCGAAAAGAACTTGATGCCGTTGTCGTCATGCGGGTTGTGCGACGCACTGATCACGATACCGGCTTCGGCATGGAAGGTGCGCGTCAGGTAGGCAATGGCGGGGGTCGGCATCGGCCCCAGCAGCAGCACATCGGCGCCAGCGGCAGACAACCCGGCTTCCAGGGCCGACTCGAACATGTAGCCGGAGATGCGCGTATCCTTGCCCACCAGCACGCGACAGGCACCCAGCTTGCGGAAGGCCATACCCGCCGCCCACCCCAGCTTGAGCATGAAATCGGGCGTGATCGGGTATTCGCCGACACGGCCGCGAATGCCGTCGGTACCAAAATATTTTCTGCTCATAACTTAATGCTCCGTCACTCTTATTCGGCGGCGTTGATCGCTGCAATCATCCTTACCACATCGACGGTCTCGGCCACATCATGCACACGCAGGATGCTTGCACCCTGAGTCACCGCCAGTGCGGCCAGCGCCAGGCTGCCATACAGCCGCTCACCTACCGGGCGCCCCAGCGCCAGGCCGATCATGCTCTTGCGTGAAACACCCACCAGCAGTGGCCGCCCGAGACGATACAGCGCCGACATATGCTTGAACAGGCTGAGGTTGTGCTCCAGGGTCTTGGCAAACCCGAACCCAGGGTCCAGCACGATACGTTCTGCACCAATGCCCACTGCGGCACAGGCCCGCATCCGCTGCTCGAGAAAGCTGGCCACCTCGGCGGTCACATCGTCGTAGCGCGGGTCGTCCTGCATGTCACCCGGCTCACCCCGCATATGCATCAGGCACACGGGCAGCCCGGTCGCCGCAGCCGCATCCAGCGCACCGTCACGACTGAGCGAGCGCACGTCGTTGATGAGCCCGGCACCGAGCCGGGCCGACTCGCGAATGACCGCAGGCGTGGAGGTATCAACCGAAATGATCACCTCCAGCTCGCGATTGATCGCCTCGACAATCGGCGCGACGCGCTCGAGCTCTTCAAGTGCAGTCACCATGCGTGCGCCGGGGCGAGTCGACTCGCCGCCGACATCGATCAGCGTAGCACCGGCTGCCACCATCGCCTCGGCATGGCGCAGAGCAGCGTCACGCTGGGTGAAGCGCCCACCGTCAGAGAAGGAATCAGGGGTTACATTCAAGATACCCATTACATGGGTACGGGAAAGGTCGAGAACCCGGTTGCCGCAAGGCAACCGGGTTGGGTACTGCTGTGAAGTCATGTCAACCCTTAGAGCTGCGCAGCCGGGCCGCCAATCGGAGACTCAGGACGATCACTCTGCGGCGCAGAGGTGCCCGAAGTACCCGAACCACCTTCCCAGTCGCGCGGCTCACGCGGCTCGCGACCGGCCATGATGTCGTCGATCTGGTCGGCATCGATGGTTTCGTACTTCATCAACGCGTCGGCCATGGCATCGAGCTTGTCGCGATTGTCGGTGAGGATCTGCTTGGCCGTGGCATAGCACTGGTCAATGATGCTGCGAACCTCGGAGTCGATCAGCTTGGCAGTCTCACCCGACACGCTGGCGTGCTGGGAACCGGCACTGCGACCCAGGAACACTTCGCCCTCTTCCTCGGCATACATCAACGGACCGAGTTTTTCTGACAGCCCCCACTTGGTCACCATGTTGCGGGCAATCTGGCTGGCTCGCATGATGTCGTTGGAGGCACCGGTGGTGACACCGTCGAAGCCCAGGGTCATCTCTTCGGCGATACGGCCGCCATAGAGCGAGCAGATCTGGCTGATCAGCGCGCGCTTGGACAGGCTGTAACGGTCCTCTTCAGGGAGGAACATGGTGACGCCCAGGGCGCGACCACGGGGAATGATGGAAACCTTGTACACCGGATCGTGCTCAGGCACGACGCGCCCCACAATGGCGTGACCCGCTTCGTGATAAGCCGTGTTCTGCTTCTCTTTCTCGGACATGACCATGGATTTGCGCTCGGCGCCCATCATGATCTTGTCCTTGGCCAGTTCGAACTCTTTCATCTCGACCACCCGCTTGCCACCGCGAGCGGCGAACAGCGAGGCCTCGTTGACCAGGTTGGCCAGGTCTGCACCGGAGAAACCAGGGGTACCACGGGCAATCACGGCCGGGTTCACGTTGTCGCCAATCGGCGTCTTGCGCATGTGAACCTTGAGGATCTGCTCGCGACCACGAATATCGGGCAGGCCCACGACCACCTGACGGTCGAAACGACCAGGACGCAGCAGCGCGGGGTCGAGCACATCAGGACGGTTGGTGGCGGCGATCACGATGATGCCGTCGTTCATTTCGAAGCCGTCCATCTCTACCAGCAACTGGTTGAGGGTCTGCTCGCGCTCGTCGTGACCGCCGCCCATGCCGGCGCCACGGTGGCGACCAACAGCGTCGATCTCGTCGATGAAGATGATGCAGGGCGCATGCTTCTTGGCCTGCTCGAACATGTCGCGCACGCGGCTGGCGCCGACACCCACGAACATCTCGACGAAGTCGGAACCGGAGATGGTGAAGAACGGCACCTTGGCTTCGCCAGCGATGGCCTTGGCCAGCAGTGTCTTACCGGTACCTGGCGGGCCAACCATCAGCACGCCACGCGGGATACGGCCGCCCAGACGCTGGAACTTGCCCGGGTCGCGCAGGAACTCGACCAGTTCGCCGACCTCTTCCTTGGCTTCGTCGCAACCTGCGACGTCGGCCAGGGTGGTCTTGACCTGGTCTTCGGAGAGCAGGCGCGCCTTGCTCTTGCCAAAGCTCATCGGGCCGCCCTTGCCGCCCGCACCGCCTTGCATCTGGCGCATGAAGAACATGAACACGGCGATGATCACCAGGATCGGGAAGCTGGCCACCAGCAACTGGGTCCAGATGCTCTGTTGCTCGGGCTGCTTGCCTTCGACCACGACGTTGTTGTTGACCAGGTCACCGATCAGGCCGTTGTCGGCGATCGCGGGACGGACCGTCTTGAAGCTGTCGCCATCGGTCCGCTTGCCGATGATGACGGCGCCGTCAACCGTGACGCGCTCGACCTTGCCATCCTTGACCTGCTGAATGAAGTCGGAATAGTTGAGGGTCTGCGGCTCGTTCGGGCTTGAGAAGTTGTTCATCACAGTCACCAGGACCGCGGCGATGATCAACCACAGGATCAGATTCTTTGCCATATCGTTCAATTAGCTACCCTCTGAGACAGGCTATAGGCGCAGCCATGCCTCGCATGATAATCACCGGCTTAACTTACTACATTACCTACATGTCTGCAGGCGCCGTCTGTAACCCTTTGTGAAACCTAGACTACACGATGTCGATCCAGGTCAGGCAGGACATCCGATTGGAAAAAGCTATCGGGCACCCTGTAAGTCGCCGGCCTGAGCCCTACTCACCCTTGTAACCACGCCCCAGCATGTATTGCTCGCGGGAGCGGCCGCGTGAAGAGTCCGGCTTGAGCATCACTACCTTGTCGAACTTCTTGCGAGCGTCCTTCAGGTAGACGTCAAACCCTTCACCCTGGAAAATCTTGATCACGAAATCGCCACCGGGCTTGAGTACCCGGGTAGCCAGATCAAGGGCCAGCTCGCACAGGAACATGGCCTTGGGCATATCCACTTCAGGCGTACCACTCATATTGGGGGCCATATCCGAAATCACAAGGTCCACGTGCGAATTACCGACGGCCTCGAGAATCTGCGCCAGCACCGCATCCTGGGTAAAATCGCCCTGAATGAAGGTGACATCGGGGATGCTGTCCATTTCCAGGATGTCGGATGCGATCAGGCGGCCCTGACCGCCGATCAGACGACTGGTCACCTGCGACCACCCACCGGGGGCGGCGCCCAGGTCGATCACGCTCATGCCCGGGCGGATCAAACGGTACTTTTCCTGGATTTCGAGCAATTTGTAGCTCGCACGCGAGCGATATCCGTCCTTTTGCGCCTTTTTGACGTAAGGATCGTTGAAATGTTCTTTCAGCCAGCCAAGGCTTGTCTTGGAACGCGCCACTGGGCACCTCGATGATAAGGGTCGTGATTAACTGGGCGGATCCACGGGCCCTCGGGTAAAATGGCCGCCATTTTTACAGAATCTAGACAAAGGGTCAGATTATGCCGCTCAATAACGAGCAGAAGAAACAGTACAAATCCATTGGCCACGATCTGAAACCAGTTCTGATTGTGGCAGGCAATGGCCTGACTGAAGGCGTTATCGCCGAACTTGAACGCGCTTTGGCCGATCACGAACTGATCAAGGTCGAGATCCGCTCGGAAGACCGCGAGGAACGTGCTGCCGCCATCGCCGCGCTGTGCAAGGCCGGCCGCGCCGAACTGGTGCAGACCATCGGCAAGAAGGCACTGATCTACCGTCGCAACCCACAGCCGAACAAGCAGCTGTCGAACATCCATCGCTACAAGTGATGCTCGCGCCGTTCAGTGGCGCGCCCTGCGCGCCCTGCCCGGCACCGGCTGCAGCACCAGCAGCAGGCCGCTGAGCCCCAGAACCAGGTAGCAGAACAGTTGCCAACGCAACTGCCCCGCCCCGCCTTCGCGCAAGACGAAGTACATCACGCACGCCGCCACTGCCATCAACAGCAGTTGCCCACGCATGCATCGCCACAGACTGGCCAGGCCTTCGACCTGAATCAGCACCAGCACCTGCACGCCGCAGCCCACAGCCGCAAAAGCAACCAGCAACGAAGCGGCCAGCGCGCCGAAATCCTCGACCAGCAGCGGCGCCAGGCCAATCTGGCCCAGCACCGGCAGTACTGCAAAATGCAGCATCCACACGCCGCCGACCCAGAGCACCTGGGCCAGCTGCCAGATCACCGCCGACGCGACAAAGCCGCGCGGGCGATCAAACGTGACGGACTTCGACAATCTCGTACTCGACTGTACCGCTTGGCGTCTTGATCACAACGGTATCGCCCTCTTCCTTGCCGATGATGGCGCGGGCGATCGGAGCACCGACAGAAAGCTTGCCATTCTTGACGTCCGCTTCGTCCTCACCAACGATCTGGTAGGTCACCTGATCGCCGGTCTCGGTGTTTTCAAGGTCCACGGTGGTACCGAAGATCACCTTGCCCGTGTGGGCAATGCTGGTGACGTCGATCACAACAGCGTTCTGCAGGCGACCTTCGATATCGCGGATACGCGCCTCGACCATGCCCTGCTCTTCACGGGCAGCGTGGTATTCGGCGTTTTCCTTGAGATCACCCAGCTCGCGGGCCTCGCCAATCGCCTGACTCAGGCGTGGACGCTCGGTCTTGCTCAGGAAAAGATGCTCTTGCTCCAGGGCGCGAGCGCCCTGAACGGTCATCGGATACTTGGTAATGCTCATGCTTTGAGTCCTGCATGCAGATCCTGCAAGCGACGTACGGTTTTTTCCGGACCGAACTTCAGCGCTTCGCAGATGGCTTCACCGGCCGCAATGGTGGTGGTGCAGTAGATCTTGTGCTGCAACGCATTGCGACGAATCGAGTAGGAGTCGGCGATCGACTGACGACCTTCGGTGGTGTTGATGATCAACGACACTTCGTCGTTCTTGATCATGTCGACCACGTGCGGACGACCTTCGGTCACCTTGTTCACGCGACGCACTTTCAAGCCGGCCGCCTCGATGATCTTGGCGGTACCTGCGGTGGCTACAACCTCGAAGCCCAGGTTGATCAGGTCGCGCGCGACGCCAGCCACTTGCGGCTTGTCGTCGTCACGTACGCTGATGAACGCGGTACCGCCGGTTGGCAGCACTTCACTGGCACCCATCTGGGCCTTGGCGAAGGCTTCGCCAAAGGTGTCGCCGACACCCATGACTTCACCGGTGGACTTCATCTCCGGGCCCAGGATCGGGTCCACACCCGGGAACTTGGCGAACGGGAACACCGCTTCCTTGACGCTGTAGAAGTTAGGAATGATTTCCTGGGTGAAGCCGATCTCTTTCAGGGTCTTGCCTGCCATGACACGGGCCGCGATCATCGCCAGCGAGGTGCCGATGCACTTGGACACGAACGGCACGGTACGCGAAGCACGCGGGTTGACTTCGATCACATAGATCTTGTCGCCCTGCAGGGCCAGTTGCACGTTCATCAGGCCGACAACGCCCAGTTCCAGGGCCATCTTCTTGACCTGGTCGCGCACTTCGTCCTGCACGTGGGCAGGCAGCGAGTACGGTGGCAGCGAACAGGCCGAGTCACCGGAGTGAACGCCGGCCTGCTCGATGTGCTGCATGATCGCGCCGATCACCACGTCGGTGCCGTCGCAGACCGCATCCACGTCCATCTCGATGGCGCAGTTGAGGAAGTGGTCGAGCAGCACAGGGCTGTCGTTGGACACTTGTACCGCTTCACGCAGATAGCGCTTGAGTTCATCCAGCTCGTAGACGATCTCCATCGCACGGCCGCCCAGTACGTAGGACGGACGCACCACCAGCGGGTAGCCGATGACGCCAGCGGCACGAATGGCTTCGTCTTCGCTGCGCACGGTGGCGTTTGGCGGCTGCAGCAGGTTCAGGCGCTGAACCATCTGCTGGAAGCGCTCACGGTCTTCGGCGCGGTCGATCGAGTCCGGGCTGGTACCGATGATCGGCACGCCGGCCTCTTCAAGGGCACGGGCCAGTTTCAGCGGGGTCTGGCCGCCGTAGTGGACGATCACGCCTTTTGGCTTCTCGACACGCACCACTTCCAGCACGTCTTCCAGCGTCAGCGGCTCGAAGTACAGGCGGTCGGAGGTGTCGTAGTCGGTGGAAACGGTTTCCGGGTTGCAGTTGACCATGATGGTCTCGTACCCGTCTTCACGCAGCGCCAGTGCCGCGTGCACACAGCAGTAGTCGAATTCGATGCCCTGGCCGATACGGTTGGGGCCGCCACCCAGGATCATGATCTTGTCGCGGGTCGACGGGTTGGCCTCGCACTCCTCCTCATAGGTCGAGTACAGGTAGGCGGTATCGGTGGCGAACTCGGCGGCGCAGGTGTCGACACGCTTGTAGACCGGGAAGATCTCCAGCTTGTGACGATGACGGCGCAGGTTCTTGTCGGTGATGCCCAGCAGCTTGGCCAGGCGCTGGTCGGAGAAGCCCTTGCGCTTGAGACGGAACATCAGCGCCTTGTCGATCTCGGCCAGGCCCAGGGTCTTGACCTTCTCTTCTTCCTTGATCAGGTCTTCCATCTGCACCAGGAACCAGCGGTCGATCATGGTCAGGGCGAAGATCTCTTCAACGCTCATGCCCGAACGCATGGCGTCGGCCACGTACCAGATACGCTCGGCGCCCGGCACGGTCAGTTCGCGCTTCAGAATGCTGGCAGCGTCTGGGCTCGCCAGGTCGACTTTGGGGTCCAGGCCGCAGACACCGACTTCCAGGCCACGCAGGGCTTTCTGCAGAGACTCCTGGAAGGTCCGGCCGATGGCCATGACTTCACCCACGGACTTCATCTGGGTGGTCAGGCGGGCATCGGCCTTCGGGAATTTTTCGAAGGCAAAGCGCGGCAGCTTGGTGACGACGTAGTCGATCGATGGCTCGAACGACGCCGGGGTGCGCCCGCCAGTGATGTCGTTCTGCAGCTCGTCGAGGGTGTAGCCCACGGCCAGCTTGGCAGCGATCTTGGCGATCGGGAAACCGGTGGCCTTGGAGGCCAGCGCCGAGGAACGCGAAACCCGCGGATTCATCTCGATCACGACCATACGGCCGGTGTCCGGGCAGATACCGAACTGTACGTTGGAACCACCGGTTTCAACGCCGATCTCACGCAGCACCGCCAGCGAGGCGTTGCGCATGATCTGGTATTCCTTGTCGGTCAGGGTCTGCGCTGGCGCAACGGTGATCGAGTCACCGGTGTGCACACCCATCGGATCGAAGTTCTCGATGGAGCAGACGATGATGCAGTTGTCCTTTTTGTCGCGGACCACTTCCATCTCGTACTCTTTCCAACCGATCAGCGATTCGTCGATCAGCAGTTCCTTGGTCGGCGACAGGTCCAGACCACGGGCGCAGATTTCTTCGAACTCTTCACGGTTGTAGGCGATGCCACCGCCGGTGCCGCCCATGGTGAAGGACGGACGAATGATGCACGGGAAGCCCAGCTTTTCGAGGACCGCATTGGCCTCATCCATGCTGTGGGCGATACCGGAACGCGGGCATTCCAGACCGATGGCCTTCATGGCCTTGTCGAAACGCGAGCGGTCTTCGGCCTTGTCGATGGTGTCGGCATTGGCACCGATCATTTCCACGCCGAACTTTTCCAGCACGCCTTCGCGCTCCAGGTCCAGGGCGCAGTTCAGAGCAGTCTGGCCACCCATGGTCGGCAGCAGCGCGTCAGGGCGCTCGGTCTCGATGATCTTGGCAACCGTCTGCCACTTGATCGGCTCTATGTAGGTGGCGTCGGCCATGGCCGGGTCGGTCATGATGGTGGCCGGGTTGGAGTTCACCAGGATGACGCGATAGCCTTCCTCACGCAGGGCCTTGCAGGCCTGGGCGCCGGAGTAGTCGAATTCGCAGGCCTGGCCGATCACGATCGGGCCAGCGCCGAGAATCAGGATGCTTTTAATGTCTGTACGTTTTGGCATGGGTTGTCACTCAAATCCGCAGGTCAGTGGGCAAGCTGGTTGAACACGCTGTCCGGGGCGCGCCTGAACACGGTCAGGGCCGGTTCAGGGCTGCCTCGGCAGAGGGTTCAGCGGCGCTTGGCCATGGCATCGATGAAACGATCAAACAGTGGCGCGACGTCGGTCGGGCCCGGGCTTGCTTCAGGGTGCCCCTGGAAGCTGAAGGCGCTCTTGTCGGTGCGCTCGATGCCCTGCAGGGTACCGTCGAACAGCGACTTGTGGATGGCGCGGACATTGCCCGGCAGGGTCGCTTCATCAACCGCAAAACCGTGGTTCTGGCTGGTGATCATCACAACGCCGGTATCCAGGTCCTGAACAGGGTGGTTGGCACCGTGGTGGCCATGGCCCATTTTCACGGTCTTGGCGCCGGAGGCCAGGGCCAGCAACTGGTGCCCAAGGCAGATGCCGAATACCGGCACTTCGGTTTCGAGGATCTCGCGGATTGCCTGGATCGCGTAGTCGCACGGCTCCGGGTCGCCAGGGCCGTTGGACAGGAACACGCCATCGGGGTTGAGCGCGAGCACTTCGCTGGCAGGGGTCTGCGCCGGCACCACGGTCAGGCGGCAACCGCGCTCGACCAGCATGCGCAGGATGTTCAGTTTGACGCCGTAGTCGTAGGCCACGACATGGTACGGCAGCTCGCTGGCCTCGATGGTCGGGTGGCTGTCGGTCTTCAGGCTCCACACGCTGGAGCGCCACTCGTAGCTGCTCTTGGTGCTCACGACCTTGGCCAGGTCCATGCCCTTGAGGCCCGGGAAGCCGCGTGCGGCTGCGATGGCCGCCTCTTCAGTAATGTTGTCGCCGGCCAGGATGCAGCCGTTCTGCGCGCCCTTCTCACGCAGGATGCGGGTCAGGCGACGGGTATCGATACCGGCAATCGCCACCACATTGTTGGCCTTGAGGTAATCGGACAGCGACAGCGTGTTGCGCCAGTTGCTGGCAATCAGCGGCAGGTCGCGGATCACCAGGCCAGCCGACCATACGCGGTCGGACTCGGCATCTTCAGGCGTGGTACCCGTGTTGCCGATGTGCGGGTAGGTCAGGGTAACGATCTGCTGCGAGTACGAAGGGTCAGTCAGGATTTCCTGATAGCCGGTCATTGCGGTGTTGAACACCACCTCACCAACGGTCTGACCGTCGGCTCCAATGGCCTCACCGTGAAAAATGCTGCCATCGGCAAGGGCGAGTATGGCTGGCTTAGTCAAGAAGACCTCCCAAAAATAAAGCCTGAAGGGGCGATCGCAGGTTGCAAAAAAGCGGAATGACGTATAGACACGTCACCCCGCTTTCTTCATCGAATTATCTGCGCGCTTTTAGTGGACACACTAAAGCTGTAGCTTACAGAAAAAGGCTTTTTTGGTCTACCGCTGATGTGCCCAAAAGGCATAGGAATGCGACAGGACGTCGACAGGCTGGAAAGCATCGCCGGCCAGGCCGGCGAAAGGGCCGCATGGCGGCCCCGGATGCATCGGATCAACGCAGGTCGAGCACGTCCTGCATGTCGTACAGGCCAGGCTCGCGCCCGTCCAGCCACAACGCGGCACGCACCGCACCCTTGGCGAAGGTCATGCGGCTGGAGGCCTTGTGGGTAATCTCCAGGCGCTCACCCTCGGCAGCGAACAGCACGGTGTGATCACCGACCACATCACCGGCACGCACGGTAGCAAAGCCGATGGTCTGGCGATCACGCGCACCGGTCTGGCCTTCACGGCCATACACGGCAACTTTCTGCAGGTCTCGCCCGAGCGCATTGGCAACCACTTCACCCATGCGCAGCGCAGTACCCGAGGGCGCATCCACCTTGTGCCGGTGGTGCGCTTCGATGATCTCGACATCCACCTCATCACCCAGCACCCGCGCCGCCATGTCGAGCAGCTTGAGGCTGAGGTTGACGCCGACGCTGAAGTTGGCCGCAAAGACGATGGGGATATCCTTGCCCGCCTCCACCAGCAACTGCTTCTCCTCAACGCTGAAACCGGTGGTGCCGATGATCATGGCCTTGCCGGCCTTGCGGCAGAACGCCAGGTTCTTCAGGGTCACCGACGGGTGCGTGAAGTCGATCAGCACGTCGAATTCGTCGACCACCCGATCCAGATCACCCGACAACGGCACACCAATACGCCCCAGCCCCGCCAGCTCACCCGCATCGGCGCCCACCAGCGAGCTGTCGGCACGGTGCACGGCCGCCGTCAATCCGGCGCCCGACGCCTGGTGCACCGCCTCGATCAAGGCCTTGCCCATGCGCCCTGCCGCGCCCATTACCGCTATACGTCGCATGCCCTGCTCCTTTTACAGATCGCCGAAGAAGCGCTTCACGCCTTCGAACCAGCCATTGGCCTTGGGGGAGTGAGAGCTGTCACCGTCCAGCGACACCCGCAGCTCTTCAAGCAGCTCGCGCTGACGACGGCTCAGGTTGACCGGCGTTTCCACCGCCACACGGCACATCAGGTCGCCCGCACCACCGCCACGCACCGGCGCAACACCCTTGCCACGCAGGCGGAACTGCTTGCCGGTCTGGGTACCTTCCGGGATCTTCAGCTTCACGCGACCATCGAGGGTCGGCACTTCCAGCTCGCCACCCAGCGCCGCGTCGGTGTAGCTGATCGGCACTTCGCAGTACAGGTGCTTGCCGTCACGCTGGAAGATCGGGTGCTCGCGCACATTGATGACCACGTACAGGTCACCGGTCGGGCCGCCCTGGGAGCCCGCCTCGCCTTCGCCGGACAGGCGAATGCGGTCACCGGTGTCGACGCCGGCAGGCACCTTGACCGAAAGGGTCTTGTACTCTTCGATACGCCCTTCGCCGTGACACGAATCGCAAGGATCAGTGATGATCTTGCCCTGGCCATGGCAACGCGGGCAGGTCTGCTGCACCGAGAAGAAGCCTTGCTGCATGCGCACCTGACCGATACCGCCACAGGTCGGGCAGGTCGACGGCGACGAGCCTTTCTTGGCACCCGAGCCGTCGCACGGCTTGCAGTTGACCAGTGTTGGTACACGGATATTGACCGTAGTGCCACGCACCGCCTCTTCCAGGTTCAGCTCCAGGGTGTAGCGCAGGTCGCTGCCACGCTGGGCGCCACCGCGACCACCGCCACGGCCGCCGCCGAAGAAGTCACTGAACACATCGCCAAAGATGTCGGAGAAGTTGGCACCGCCAAAACCGGCACCGCCGCCCCCCATGCTCGGGTCGACACCGGCGTGACCATACTGGTCATACGCCGCGCGCTTGCTGGCATCGGAGAGCACTTCGTAAGCCTCGTTGGCTTCCTTGAAGAGCTCTTCGGAGGCCTTGTCATCAGGATTACGGTCCGGGTGATGCTTCATCGCCAGGCGGCGATAGGCCTTCTTCAGGTCGGCCTCGCTCGAGCCACGCTCGACCCCCAGAACCTCGTAATAGTCACGCTTTGCCATAAGTCTTTGCACTCTTGAGGACGTTCGGCATACCTCTGCGCGTTTCGCGCTGTGCCGCCAGCATTCAAGCCCGCTCGAATGCTGTAAAAATTCGGGTATTCCAGACACGCCAACGCGGGAGCAAGCCCCCGCGCGGCGACATCCTACCAGTCACTGCCAAACAGCAGTCAACCGGCCGACAACCTGTAGCAGTTACTTGTTGTCTTTGACTTCTTCGAACTCAGCATCGACCACGTCATCGTGCTTGGGCTCTTCAGCTTGTGGCTGTGCGCCGGCCTGAGGCTGTTCGGCCTGCTCGGCATACATCTTCTGAGCCACTGGCGCGGAGACCTTCGACAGCTCTTCGACCTTGGCTTCGATGGCGGCCTTGTCGTCGCCTTTGACAGCGGCTTCCAGGGCAACCACGGCAGCTTCGATCGCGGTCTTCTCGTCGGCGGTTACCTTGTCACCGGCGTCAACGACCATTTTACGCGTCGAGTGAACCAGTGCATCACCCTGGTTGCGGGCTGCGGCCAGCTCTTCAAACTTGCGGTCTTCTTCCGAGTTCGCTTCGGCATCGCGGATCATCTGCTGAATTTCTTCATCAGACAGGCCGGAGTTGGCCTTGATCACGATCGACTGGGTCTTGCCAGTCGCCTTGTCCTTGGCACCTACGTGCAGGATGCCGTTGGCATCGATGTCGAAGGTCACTTCGATCTGCGGCACGCCACGTGGTGCAGGTGGAATGTCGGCCAGGTCGAACTTGCCCAGGGACTTGTTCTGCGTAGCCTGCTTGCGCTCACCCTGCAGCACGTGAATGGTCACGGCACCCTGGTTGTCATCGGCCGTCGAGAACACTTGCGACTTTTTGGTCGGGATAGTGGTGTTCTTCTCGATCAGCGCGGTCATTACGCCACCCATGGTTTCAATACCCAGGGTCAGCGGGCTGACGTCCAGCAGCAGCACGTCTTTGACATCACCGGCCAGTACCGCACCCTGGATGGCTGCACCCATGGCAACGGCTTCGTCAGGGTTGACGTCTTTACGCGCTTCCTTGCCGAAGAAATCAGTAACCGCCTTCTGCACCAGCGGCATGCGGGTCTGACCGCCGACCAGAATCACGTCGTCGATCTTGCTGACATCGATACCGGCATCTTTCATGGCGATACGGCATGGCTCGATGGTGCGCTGAACCAGGTCTTCGACCAGCGACTCCAGCTTGGCGCGAGAAATCTTCACGTTCAGGTGCTTAGGGCCGGTCGCATCTGCGGTGATGTACGGCAGGTTGACGTCGGTCATCTGGCTCGAGGACAGCTCGATCTTGGCTTTTTCAGCGGCTTCTTTCAGGCGCTGCATGGCCAGCGGGTCACCCTTGAGGTTCATGCCGCTTTCTTTCTTGAACTCGTCCACGAGGTAGTCGATCAGACGGATGTCGAAGTCTTCACCACCGAGGAAGGTGTCACCGTTGGTGGCCAGCACTTCGAACTGGTGCTCGCCATCGACTTCAGCGATCTCGATCACCGACACGTCGAAGGTACCGCCACCCAGGTCGTAGACGATCACGGTGTGGTCGCCCTTGGCCTTGTCCATACCATAGGCCAGTGCGGCTGCGGTGGGCTCGTTGATGATGCGCTTCACGTCCAGACCGGCGATGCGACCGGCGTCCTTGGTGGCCTGACGCTGGCTGTCGTTGAAGTAGGCAGGTACGGTGATGACCGCTTCAGTGACTGCCTCGCCGAGGTAGTCTTCGGCGGTTTTCTTCATCTTTTTCAGGATTTCCGCCGAGATCTGTGGCGGCGCCATTTTCTGACCGTTCACTTCAACCCAGGCGTCGTTGTTGTCAGCCTTGACGATCTTGTAAGGGACCATCTGGATGTCTTTCTGAACGACGTCCTCGTCAAAGCGACGACCGATCAGGCGCTTTACCGCGTACAGGGTGTTGTGCGGGTTGGTGACCGCCTGACGCTTGGCGGACTGGCCTACCAGGATTTCGCCGTCGTTGGCATAGGCAATGATCGAAGGGGTGGTACGAGTGCCTTCGGCGTTCTCGATAACCTTGACGTTGCCGTTTTCCAGAATGGAGACGCAGGAGTTGGTGGTCCCCAGGTCGATACCAATGATTTTGCCCATGTTAACTCTCCCGAAACTTTGGATTTGGTTGCCGCAGCGGTGGTTGCCAACTGCGGTAGCACTTAAACGCTTGACACTTAAATGGGGGCCGCCCGGCTAATTTCAAGCCTTCTCGTCAATCGAGGGCGAAACCGGTGCCGGCGCCTTGCTGACCACGACCATGGCCGGGCGCAACAGGCGACCGTTGAGCTGGTAGCCCTTCTGGAACACCTTGAGCACGCTGTTGGGCTCGACCTCGGCGCTTTCCTGCATGGCCATCGCCTGGTGCTGCTCGGCGTTGAACGGTTCGCCGTGCGGATCGATCGCCTCGAGGTTGAAGCGCTTGAGGGTGTCGTGGAACATTTTCAGGGTCAGCTCGATGCCTTCGCGCATCGGACGGATGCTCTCGTCTTCGGCGCTGGACAGCTCCAGGCCGCGCTCGAGGCTGTCGATGATCGGCAGCAGGTCACCGGCGAATTTCTCGAGGGCGAACTTGTGCGCCTTCTCGATATCCTGCTCGGCACGGCGGCGAACGTTCTGCAGGTCGGCAGCGGTGCGCAGGGATTGATCCTGGGCCGCCGCCAGTTGCTCTTCGAGCACCTGCACACGGGTGCTCAGGTCATCGCCGGCCGCGTCGGCGGACTTGTCGGCGTTCAGATTCTGTTCATCCAGCGTCTGTTCGTCAGCCATAAAATCTCTCCTTTGCAATTTCGTCAGCGAGCTTACTCGCACGTCTGCCGGCTATATGGGGTCTTAAAACGCAGGTTCAAGGGCTGATGTGCAGGCAAGCGCAAAGGTCTCATAACCGCTTGCGATCAAAAGCAGCTACAGCTGAGCGAATCGAACTAAGCACAGGCATTGTCAGCCGATTTGAAAACACTGTATAAATAACCAGACCTTACGCCTGGGAGCCGCCCCAATGCTGGTGCACCTTTCCGTACACAACTATGCCATCGTTGAACACCTGGACCTCGAACTTGCCCGCGGGATGAGCGTCATCACGGGCGAAACCGGTGCCGGCAAATCGATCATGCTCGACGCCCTCGGCCTGACCCTGGGCGATCGTGCCGACAGCGGCGTGGTGCGGCCCGGGGCCGACAAGGCCGACATCCTTGCCACCTTCGATCTGGGCGACATTCCCGAGGCACGCGCCTGGCTGGCCGAGCGCGACCTGGACACCGACGGCCCGTGCATCCTGCGCCGGGTCATCACCGCCGAGGGTCGCAGCCGTGGCTATATAAACGGTACGCCCTGCCCACTGGGCGATCTCAAGGCGCTGGGCGAACTGCTGATCGACATCCATAGCCAGCACGAGCACCAGTCGCTGCTCAAGAGCGACACCCACCGCCGCCTGCTCGACGAATATGCCGGCGCCACCGACCTGGCCCGCCAGGTACAACTGGCAGCCCAGCGCTGGCGGCAGACGCGCCAGGCGCTCGAGCGGCTGTCCAACTCCGGCGACGAGCAGCGCGCGCAGCATCAATTGCTCAGCTACCAGCTCGAAGAGCTCGAGAACCTCAACCTGGGCGAAAACGAGCTCGAACTGCTGGAGCAGGAGCACAAGAACCTGACCAATGCCGAGGCGTTGTTCGGTATCTGTCGCCAGGTGATCGACCACTGCAGCGAAAGCGACTCGGGCAACGTGCTCAGCGCGCTGACCGTCAGCCTCAACCGCCTGACCGCCGTGCACAACGCCCCCAAGGCGCTGGGCGAAGCGGCCACCATGATCGCCAGCGCGCAGATCCAGGTCGAAGAGGCAGTGGGCGAACTCAACCGCTTCCTCGACCATTTCGATGCCGACCCGGCGCGCCTGCAACTGCTCGAAGAACGGCTCGACGCCTTGTACACCCTGGCGCGCAAGCACCGCGTCAACCCAAGCGAGCTGGCCGACCTGCAGCAACGGCTGATGGAAGAGCTCGAGGGCCTGAACGCCAACGACGAATCCATCGAGCGGCTTGGCGAAGAGCTGGCGGCCTATGCGCGCCACTATCACGAAAAGGCGGCCGAACTGAGCGGGCTGCGCCAACAGGCGGCGACGCAACTGGCTGGCGCCGTGGAGCTGGAGATCCAGCGCCTGGGCATGCCGGGCGGGCGTTTCAGCATCGAGCTGCGGGCCAACAACAGCGACGACCTGCTGCCTCAGGGCCTCGAACAGGTAGAACTGCTGGTCAGCGCCAACCCAGGCCAGCCGCTCAAGGCGCTGTCCAAGGTGGCATCGGGCGGTGAGCTGTCGCGCATCAGCCTGGCCATCCAGGTGATCACCGCGCAGACCTCACGCATCCCGACCCTGGTGTTCGACGAAGTGGACGTGGGCATCGGCGGCCCCACCGCAGAGATCGTCGGCCAACTGTTGCGCCGCCTGGGCGAGCGCGGCCAGGTACTGACGGTAACCCACTTGCCGCAGGTCGCCGCCCAAGGGCATCACCACCTGTTCGTGCACAAGGTGCGCAACAGCGATGCCACCCACACGGCCGTCGCCAGCCTGGGCAAGCGCGAACGTGTCGAAGAGGTGGCGCGCATGCTGGGCGGCATCGACCTGACCAAAGAGTCGCTGGCGCACGCCCGCAAGATGGTCGTGACCAGCCAGGCCTGACCTACCCCGCCTTGCTGGCGCAACGCCTCATAATCCGCCAGCCGCCAGCAAAACGCTTGCCCCACACAGCACGAAGGCGACCCCAGGGTCGCCTTCTATGCCGTGCAATCAAAGCAAAATGCTTACTTTTTCTTGCGCACGTACAGCACGAGGTTGTGGTCTACCAACTCGTAGCCGTGCTCCAGCACGATTTCCTTCTGGCGCTTTTCGATCTCGGCATCGAAGAACTCGATGACTTCGCCAGACTCCACGTTGACCATATGATCGTGGTGGCCGCCATCGGCCAGTTCAAACACCGCATGACCGCCGTCGAAGTTGTGGCGAACGACAAGACCTGCCGCCTCGAACTGAGTCAGAACACGGTAAACCGTGGCCAGACCGACGTCCTCGCCTGCTTCCATCAACGCCTTGTAGACGTCTTCAGCACTCATGTGGCGCTGCTCGGTGGAGTCGAGCATCTGTAGAATCTTGACTCGAGGCAGGGTCACCTTGAGACCGGCTTTGCGTAATTCGCTATTTTCAACCATGGTCAGCTTTCTCGCCGATGCTGCTTCGCAGCTTCTCTGAATACGGGTATGATCGGGGTTTACGTTGTCCAGCCAAGATAGTGGAAGTCGCCCACCGATGCAAAACACCAAGCTCTTGCTAACCAGCCTCACCTTTGTGGGACTGCTCGCACTCGCCGGTTGCTCGTTCCCCGGGGTTTACAAAATCGACATCCAGCAGGGCAATGTCGTCACGCAGGACATGATAGACCAATTGCGGCCGGGAATGACCCGTCGGCAAGTACGGTTTATCATGGGCAACCCCTTGATCCAGGATACCTTCCACACCAACCGGTGGGACTACCTGTACAGTCTGCAACCAGGTGGCGGTGAGCGCCAGCAGGAGCGGATGAGCGTCATCTTCAACGAGAACGACCAGCTCGCGAGCCTTTCCGGTGACTTCATGCCGGGCGTAAGCCGCGACCAGGAAATACTCGGCAGCGAAGCCGGCACCACCGTCAGCCCAGCACAGGGCACGGAGCCGGTCGAATCGAAACCGGCCAGGCCGGGCTCGCTGGAAGACACGATCCAACGTGACGTCGATACCATCGAAGTCATGCCGGTTCCGGTGCAGGAACCGCTGGACACCTCGCCGCAGTAAGCACTGCGCAGGCAATAAAAAGCCCGGCTCAGCCCGGGCTTTTTTGTGCGCTGCGTTTACCGCTTGGCCTTCTTGAACACCCTGGCCACCTTGGCGGCCCGCTGCTTGCGCACTTCCTTGGGGTCGGCGAGCAATGGCCGGTACACCTCGACCCTGTCCCCGGCCGCTATCACACGCTCAGGCGCCACCACCTTGCCGAAGATACCCAGCGGGCAGTCTTGCACCGCCCCCTCAGGCAATCGCCCGGCAATCCCCGACAACTTCACCGCCTCGCCCACCGTCGTCCCTGCCGGCACTTCGAGCGCCAGCAACAGCTGCTGCTCGGCCGTGGCATAGACCACCTCGATGGGCAGCATCGGCTCAGCCATTGAGCTGCTTGGCCCGCTGGCAAAATGCATCGACCAGGGTATTGGCCGCCTGGTTGAAGATCGGCCCCAAGGTCGCCCGCACCAGTGGCCCGGCGTAGTCGAAGGACAGGTCCAGGCTGATCTTGCAGGCCTTTTCACCCAATGCCTTGAACGTCCATACGCCGTGCAACTGGTTGAACGGCCCCTCTTCCAGGTTCATTTCGATCGATTGCCCAGGCACCAGCACATTTCGCGTAACAAAACTCTGGCTCATCCCCCCCTTGGCCGCCTCGACCTTGGCCCGCATCAGCGTATCAGTCTCCTCCAGCACGGTGCTCGACGAGCACCAAGGCAAAAACTCGGGATAGCGCGCGACGTCATTGACCAGGTCATACAGCGCCTGAGCGGGGTACGGCAACAGCGCCGAACGTTGAATATGGGTAGTCATCCAGGCGTCACTTCCAAAGCTGAGCGGCAAACACGATCAGAATGCCGAGGAGCGCCACATGGCGCATCAAGAAGAAAAAACAGCAGGCATTGTCCGGGATTCACTCCAGCGGCTCAAGCGCACCGCTACCCCGTAGCCGACAACGCAACGACTGCCTATAATGCCGCCCCTATGGCTAAACAAAAGAAGCATCCGACAGGGACCATCGCGCAGAACAAAAAAGGCGCGTCACGATTACTTCATCGAGCACAAGTTCGAGGCCGGATTGGTCCTGTCCGGTTGGGAAGTAAAAAGTCTGCGTGCCGGCAAGGCGCATCTGGTGGACAGCTACGTGCTGCTCAAGGACGGTGAGGCATGGCTGATGGGCTGCCATATCACCCCCCTGGCCGCAGCCAGCACCCACGTGATCGCCGACCCGACCCGTACCCGTAAACTGCTGCTCAACCGCCGTGAGCTGGAGCGCCTGTATGTGGGCGTACAGCAGAAAGGCTATACCTGCGTGGCCTTGTCGATCTACTGGAGCAAGCACTTGATCAAGTGCGAGATTGCCCTGGGCAAAGGCAAGAAGGAATACGACAAGCGCGATACCCAGCGCGAGCGTGATTCGGACCGCGAATTACAGCGCGCCGTGCGCAGCAAGGGCCGCGACGAGTAATCGTTCACGGGCAACCTCGGGTCGCCCGCCCTGGCCTCTTTGCTGGTAAGCCATCTCCCACAGGGTTCTGCGGTGTGCAGGGAACCCTGTGGGAGCTGGCTTGCCAGCGAAGGAAGGCGCCAGCCTTCCAGCTTCGGGCTATCGCCCGTTGCGCCGCTCTGCCCGCGCCACCCGCTGCACTTCCTGGCGCACCTCTTCGAGCACCTCCTGCACATACAGAATGTGCCGGCTCGACACCTCGCGCGCATCCTGCGCACGCCCTTCGACAATCGCCAGGTACAGGTCGCGGTGCTGGGCAATCAGCATGTCGCGGGTTTCACTGCGCTGCTTGTACATGCCGCCGATGTTGGTCACCACGTTGCGCTTGAGCAGGTCGAACAAACCGCGAATGGTGTGCAGCAGCACCGCGTTATGGCTGGCCTCGGCAATGGCCAGGTGGAACGACGCATCCGCCGCGCCCTCCTCGGCCCGACTGACCTCGTCGACCCGCGTATAGCAATCCTGCAACGCATCGAACGCGGCCTTCAGCCGTGCCCGGTCCACCTCGGTGGCGCGCATCGCCGCATAGTAGGCGCACGACGCTTCCAGCGTGTGACGAAACTCCAACAGGTCGCGCTCGACTTCAGGGTTGTTCTCCAGCAGTTGCAGCAGCGGGTCGCTGAAGGTCGAGCCCATCGACTCGGCGACATAGTTGCCCCCCCCCCTGGCGGCTGACCAGCATGCCCTTGGCCACCAGTTTCTGGATCGCCTCGCGCAACGAGGGACGCGACACACCGAACTGCTCGGCCAATAACCGTTCGGCCGGCAACCGAGCACCAGCAGTCAGGGTGCCCTCAAGAATCATCCCCTCCAGGCGCTCGACAATATCGTCGGACAAACGGCGCTGGCGGACCTGGTTGAAAACCATCACATGCTCTCCACAATCCCGAGTACGTTCGGGGCTGTCTATTTTGGCCTATCCGCGCCCCCGCCACACCCATCAGTTGGTATTTTTCCCAGCCATTCAGCGCCCCTTTCCCACACCCTGCGACGAAAGTTTTAGCGAGGCAAATTGACACACCTGCCACGAGGCTTTTAACCTAGCGCCTCGACATTGTAAATTGGTATGACCAATTAACCAATGCACTGCATGACCAACAACAATTAGGGGCCACCCCATATGCAAACCTGGCAACAACTCTATAGTCCACTCGGCAGTCTGGGCCTGTCCGCCATGGCGGCAGTCATTCCCATCGTGTTCTTCTTCCTGGCGCTGGCCGTGTTTCGCCTCAAGGGGCATGTGGCGGGCAGCATCACCCTGGGGCTTTCGATCCTGGTGGCCATCTTCGCCTTCCAGATGCCGGCCGACATGGCATTTGCCGCTGCCGGTTACGGTTTTGCCTATGGCCTGTGGCCCATCGCCTGGATCATCGTAGCGGCGGTATTCCTGTACAAACTGACGGTCAAGAGCGGCCAGTTCGAAGTGATCCGCAGCTCGGTACTGTCGATCACCGACGACCAGCGCCTGCAGGTGCTGCTGATCGGCTTCTGCTTCGGCGCCTTCCTGGAAGGCGCGGCCGGTTTCGGCGCCCCCGTGGCAATCACCGCTGCACTGCTGGTAGGCCTGGGCTTCAACCCGCTGTACGCCGCCGGACTGTGCCTGATCGCCAACACTGCCCCGGTGGCCTTTGGCGCACTGGGCATCCCGATCATCGTGGCCGGCCAGGTCACCGGCATCGACGCGTTCAAGATCGGCGCCATGACCGGCCGTCAGTTGCCGCTGCTGTCGCTGTTCGTACCGTTCTGGCTGGTGTTCATGATGGACGGCCTGCGCGGCGTCAAAGAGACCTGGCCTGCGGCACTGGTGGCCGGCTTGAGCTTCGCCGTGACCCAGTACTTCACCTCCAACTTCATCGGCCCGGAGCTGCCGGACATCACTTCGGCCCTGGCCAGCCTGATTTCCCTGACCCTGTTCCTCAAGGTCTGGCAGCCCAAGCGTTCGATGACAATGGCCACTGCCAGCGTCGGCGCTGCGGTAGTCAATAGCAGTGGCAGCCAGCCTTCGCCGTACAGCTTCGGTGAAATCTTCAAGGCCTGGTCGCCGTTCCTGATCCTGACCGTGCTGGTCACCATCTGGACCCTCAAGCCGTTCAAGGCCGCCTTCGCCGCCGGCGGTTCGATGTACAGCTGGGTGTTCAACTTCGCCATCCCGCACCTGGACCAACTGGTGATCAAGACTGCACCGATCGTCGCCAACGCGACCGCCATGCCTGCCGTGTTCAAGCTCGACCCGATCTCGGCCACCGGTACTGCGATCTTCTTCTCTGCACTGATCTCCATGCTGGTGCTCAAGATCAACCTGAAGACCGGCTTGACCACACTAAAGGAAACCTTCGTCGAGCTGCGCTGGCCGATCCTGTCGATCGGCATGGTGCTGGCGTTCGCCTTCGTCACCAACTACTCGGGCATGTCCTCGACCATGGCCCTGGTACTGGCCGGCACCGGCGCTGCGTTCCCGTTCTTCTCGCCGTTCCTGGGCTGGCTGGGCGTGTTCCTGACCGGCTCCGATACCTCGTCCAACGCGCTGTTCAGCTCGCTGCAGGCCACCACCGCCCACCAGATCGGGGTCAACGACACCCTGCTGGTAGCCGCCAACACCAGCGGCGGCGTGACCGGCAAGATGATCTCGCCACAATCGATCGCCGTGGCCTGTGCGGCCACCGGGCTGGTCGGCAAGGAATCGGACCTGTTCCGCTTCACCCTCAAGCACAGCCTGTTCTTCGCCACCATCGTCGGCCTGATCACGCTGGTCCAGGCCTATTGGCTGACCGGCATGCTGGTTCACTAAAGTGACAGAGGCCGGGTGTGTTTCGACGCCCCCGGCCACCGCCTCTTTCAACCAACGCTGCGAGATCACATGATCATTTCTGCCTCTACCGACTATCGCGCCGCGGCCCAACGCAAGCTGCCGCCCTTCCTGTTCCACTATGCCGACGGCGGTGCCTACGCCGAATACACGCTGCGCCATAACGTCGAAGACCTGGCCAGCATCGCGCTGCGCCAGCGCGTGCTGAAGAACATGTCCGAGCTGAGCCTCGAGACCCAGCTGTTCAACGAAACCCTGAGCATGCCGATCGCCCTGGCGCCCGTCGGCCTGACCGGCATGTATGCCCGTCGCGGTGAAGTGCAGGCGGCTCGCGCCGCGGCCGCCAAAGGCATTCCGTTCACGCTGTCGACGGTCTCGGTATGCCCGATCGAAGAAGTCGCCCCGGCCATCGACCGGCCGATGTGGTTCCAGCTCTATGTGCTCAAGGACCGCGGCTTCATGCGCAATGCGCTGGAGCGGGCCAAGGCCGCCGGCGTCACCACCCTGGTGTTCACCGTGGACATGCCCGTGCCGGGCGCGCGCTACCGTGACGCACATTCGGGCATGAGCGGCCCGAACGCGCCGCTGCGCCGCATGTGGCAGGCCATGACACACCCGCAGTGGGCGTGGGACGTGGGCCTGCTGGGCAAGCCGCACGACCTGGGCAACATTTCCCAGTACCGTGGCAGCCCGACTGGCCTGGCCGACTACATCGGCTGGCTGGGCGCCAACTTCGACCCCTCGATTTCCTGGAAGGACCTGGAGTGGATCCGCGAGTTCTGGGATGGCCCGATGGTCATCAAGGGCATCCTCGACCCGCAGGATGCCAGGGACGCCGTGAAGTTCGGCGCCGATGGCATCGTGGTGTCCAACCACGGCGGCCGCCAGCTCGATGGTGTGCTGTCCAGCGCCCGCGCACTTCCGGCCATCGCCGATGCGGTCAAGGGTGACCTTAAGATCCTCGCCGACTCCGGCATCCGCAGCGGCCTGGACGTGGTGCGCATGATCGCCCTGGGCGCCGACACCGTACTGATCGGCCGGGCGTTCCTCTACGCCCTGGCCACCGCAGGCGAAGCCGGCGTGAAGAACCTGCTGGAGTTGTTCGAAAAAGAAATGCGCGTGGCCATGGTGCTGACCGGCGCCAAGTCCATCAGCGAGATCACCCGCGACTCGCTGGTACGCGAACTGGGCGCCTGACAGCCCGCCCCTCCATCACCGCCTGATTGACCGGGGCACGCGGCGCACCAGACGCCACGGCCCCGCGAGGAGATTGCATGAGCCTGCCCACCGCGTTCCTCGACTCGGTGCAACACCTGATACCCCGCGAGCGCCGCTTCGACGACCCGACCTCGACCCTGGCCTTCGGCACCGATGCCAGCTTCTATCGGCTGATCCCCAAGCTGGTGGTGCGGGTCGAAAGCGAGGACGAAGTGGTGGGCCTGCTGCAACTGGCCCAGCGCGACCGCGTGCCGGTCACCTTCCGCGCCGCCGGCACCAGCCTGTCGGGCCAGGCCATCAGCGACTCGGTGCTGATCGTGCTGGGCGACAACTGGAATGGCCGGGAAATTCGTGATCAGGGCCAGCAGATCCGCCTGCAGCCCGGCGTGATCGGCGCGCAGGCCAACGCCTGGCTGGCACCGTTCGGGCGCAAGATCGGCCCGGACCCGGCCTCGATCAACGCCTGCAAGATCGGCGGCATCGTCGCCAACAACGCCAGCGGCATGTGCTGCGGTACTGCGCAGAATACCTACCACACCCTCGCCGGCCTGCGCCTGGTGCTGGCCGACGGCACGCGCCTGGACAGCGAAGACCCGGCCAGTGTCGCGGCCTTCGAACACAGCCACGCCGACCTGCTCCAGTCTCTGGCGCAACTGGGCCGCGAGACCCGCGCCAACACCGAACTGGCCGCGAAGATCCGCCACAAGTACCGGCTCAAGAACACCACCGGCCTGTCGCTCAATGCGCTGGTCGACTACGACCGGCCGCTGGACATCCTCAACCACCTGCTGGTCGGCTCCGAGGGCACCCTGGGGTTCATCAGCGCGGTCACCTACGACACCGTGATCGATCACCCGAACAAGGCCTCGGCACTCATCGTGTTTCCCGACGTGGAAACCTGCTGCACCGCCGTGACCGTACTCAAGCGCCAACCAGTATCGGCGGTGGAACTGCTCGACCGACGCAGCCTGCGCTCGGTGCAGGACAAGCCCGGCATGCCGGCCTTCGTCCAGCAGTTGTCCGAGGGTGCCTGCGCGCTGCTGATCGAATCGCGCGCTGCGACCCAGGCCTTGCTGCATGAACAGCTGGACCTGATCATGGCCTCGCTGGCCGGGTTCCCGGTCGAAAAGCAGGTCGACTTCACCGAGGATGCAAAGGAAAACGCCAAGCTCTGGGCCATCCGCAAAGACACCTTCCCTGCGGTCGGCGCCGTGCGCAAGACCGGCACCACAGTGATCATCGAAGACGTGACCTTCCCGGTCGAGCAATTGGCCATTGGCGTCAACCGTCTGATCGAGCTGTTCGACAAGCACCATTATGACGAAGCGATCCTGTTCGGCCATGCGCTGGAGGGCAACCTGCACTTCGTGTTCACCCAGGGCTTCAGCAGCCCTGAGCAAGTGACGCGCTACCAGGCCTTCATGGACGACGTCGCGCAACTGGTGGCGGTCGAGTTCGGTGGCTCGCTCAAGGCCGAACACGGCACCGGGCGCAACATGGCACCGTTCGTCGAACTGGAATGGGGCCAGGATGCCTATCAGTTGATGTGGAAGCTCAAGCGCCTGCTCGACCCCAACGGCATCCTCAACCCGGACGTGGTGCTCAGCGAAGACCCGCAGATCCACCTCAAGCACCTCAAGCCGCTACCGGCCGCCGACGAGATCGTCGACAAGTGCATCGAGTGCGGCTTCTGCGAGCCGGTGTGCCCGTCCAAAGGGCTGACCCTGAGCCCGCGCCAGCGCATCGTGATGTGGCGCGACATCCAGGCGAAGAAGCGTGCCGGTGTCGACACCCGCGAACTCGAGCGCGACTACCAGTACCAGGGCATCGACACCTGCGCGGCCACCGGCTTGTGCGCACAACGCTGCCCGGTAGGCATCAATACCGGCGAGCTGGTGAAAAAGCTGCGTGGCCAGGCCGCCCACCATGTAAAGACTGCAGACTGGCTGGCGGACAATTTCCATACTGCCCTGAGTGGTGCACGGCTCACCTTGCGCATCGCCAACGGTGCCCGCCGCCTGCTGGGCGCACCGCGCCTGGGGCACATCAGCCGCACACTGAGCAAGGCCAGCAACGGGCGCCTGCCACAGTGGACAGCGGCCATGCCGCAACCGCTGCAGGCGGTGCAGTTCAGCCCGGCGAGCAACGACGCGCGGCCTCGCGTGGTGTACCTGGCCGCATGCGTATCGCGGGTCATGGGGCCGGCTGCCGGCGACAGCGAGCAGACCTCATTGCTCGACAAGACCCGTGGCCTGCTGGAAAAGGCCGGTTACCAGGTGGTGTTTCCAGAGAACCAGGACAGCCTGTGCTGCGGCCAGCCGTTCGCCTCCAAAGGCTATGCCGAGCAGGCCGAACACAAGCGCCAGGAACTGATCGGCGCGTTACTGCATGCCAGCCGTGGCGGCCTGGACCCGATCTACTGCGACACCAGCCCGTGCACCCTGCGCCTGGTGCAAGACCTCAAGGACCCGCGCCTGGACCTGTACGACCCGGTGCGCTTCATCCGCACGCACCTGGTGGACAAGCTGGAATTCACGCCGCAGGACGCACCGATCGCGGTGCATGTGACCTGCAGCACCCAGCACCTGGGCGAGAGCCAGGCCCTGATCGACCTGGCACGGCGTTGCAGCAAGGCGGTGGTGATTCCCGAAGGCATTCATTGCTGCGGGTTTGCCGGCGACAAGGGCTTCACCACCCCGGAACTCAACGCGCACTCGCTGCGCAGCCTCAAGGACGCGGTGCAGTATTGCAGCGAAGGGATTTCCACGAGCCGCACCTGCGAGATCGGCTTGAGCCAGCACGGCGGGATCGACTATCACGGCCTGGTGTATCTGGTAGATCGGGTGACCCGGGCCAGGGTGCTCTGAATACACCTCGCCGGCCCTGCTGGCGAGGCACTGCATCATCCGTGTGAACCCCTGGCATTGGGCACAGTCCATGAAAATAGGCCCCTTATCCTGAGGCCTTCCCAGCCAAGGAGACTCACATGAAGCGTACTGCGATTACCGGCCTGTTCCTGAGTGCCGCACTGCTTGCCTCGCCTGTGTTTGCGGCAGACGACCTGTGTGCGACCAACCTGCAGAAGATTGACGACAACATGGCGACGGCGGGGGCAACCTCCCAGGACACCCAGAACAGCCTCAAGAACGATGTGGATGATGCCAAGGCGGCTCAGGCTGCAGGCAACACCAAGGACTGCATCGAGATCACCGGCAGAATTCTGCAGGATCAGGATAAAGCCACCAAGGGCGACAGTGGTTCCAGCGGTTCGTAGCCTGCGGGGTCGGGCGACCGGACCGGACAGTCGACGTCGCCCGACCGATGGCGTATACTCCGTCTTACGCACCCGAAACGGTGCTAGCGCTAGAGCAGTAAAAAATGGGGCCGATTAGGATTCGACGCCGGTGATGAAACTCTAGGTGCATGCCGAGTTGGTAACAGAACTCGTAAATCCACTGTTGCAACTTTCTATAGTTGCCAATGACGAAAACTACGAGGGTTACGCTCTCGCTGCGTAAGCAGCCGAGCCCGCTCTCCTGGTAGCTTCGGCTCCAGCAATCACTAGGGGATGCCTGTAAACCCGAAGTGATTGTCATACAGAACAGGATCGCCGTGCAGTACGTTGTGGACGAATCGGCTAAAACTTACACAACTCGTCCAAAGCACCCTGCCCGTCGGGCGGCTGCGGATTAACTCAATAGACACGGCTAAGCATGTAGTACCGACAGCGGAGTACTGGCGGACGGGGGTTCAAATCCCCCCGGTTCCACCAAATCCACAAAAAAAAGACGTCCTCGGACGTCTTTTTTTGTGCCTGCGACCCAGTAAATACGTGGCCTCCAGTGCTTTTACGGTCCTTTTAGAGTTTTTGAGTTCCAGCCATTCGGGTATTCCAGACGGTATTCCAGTCCATCCGGGGGCTAATCTTTGGAATACCGAATCAGTGCCTGAGAAAAATCGATCCCGTAAAAGGCTGTCTTGCTCTTGAATGGTGGAGGCGCCTGAGTGTGCCCGTGTTCCAGGCAATCCACCCAGCGCAGCACCCATACCCGCTGAAGCCGAGCCAACGGCAGCTCAACCTGAACCCAGAGGCGTCACCCGCCCACCCTCCCTTGCATAGTTTAGTAAACCCCGACCCAAGAATCGGAAAAGTCAGCTTTTACCCTCCTTACCCCCATGAAACCTTACAGGGCACTAAAAAGGACCACAGGCATACAAACTACGTTTCGTTGCGAGCCCTGCTGATGGCCCGTGCGGCTTGCTCTGCGGCGTAGGGAACGAGAACCGGATGTCTCTCGTCTGGGAGGACCGATTGATCCCGGTGTCTCGAGTGATGTGCAATCACCCTTGAACAGTAGGAGATAACAATAATGATCAAAGCTCTGAAATTCGCAGCACTCGCAACGGGGATACTCACTGCCAGTCACGGCCTCGCGGCCGATCTCACCATCGTCTCTTTCGGTGGCGCCAACAAGGAGGCCCAGGTAAAGGCCTTCTACAAGCCCTGGCAGCAAGCCCGGGGCAGCACGATCATTTCCGGCGAGTACAACGGCGAAATGGCCAAGGTCAAAGCCATGGTCGACACCCGCAGCGTCTCCTGGGATGCCGTGGAGGTGGAGTCCGCCGAGCTCGCCCGGGGCTGCGAAGAGGGTATGTTCGAGACGCTGGACCCCGCTCAGATCGGCCTCGACACCACGCATTTCGTTCCCGGTGCCATTCAACCCTGCGGCATCGGTTTCCTCGTCTACTCAACGGTACTGGCCTACAACACCAGCAAGTTGAAGCAAGCCCCCACCGGCTGGAAGGATTTCTGGGATGTGGAGAAATTCCCGGGCAAGCGCGGCTTGCGCAAGCTGGCGAAATCAACCCTGGAGTTCGCCCTGATCGCCGATGGGGTAGCGCACGCAGACGTCTACGCGCTACTGGCCACCAAAGCCGGGCAAGACCGCGCGTTCGCCAAGCTGGATGAGATCAAACCGCACATCCAGTGGTGGGAGGCCGGCGCCCAGCCACCTCAGTACCTTGCGGCGGGGGACGTGGTGATGAGCTCGGTCTATAACGGCCGTCTCTCGGCCCAGCAGAAGAAGAAGTATAACCTGGACATCGTCTGGTCCGGCGGCCTCTACGAATTCGACTCGTGGGCTATCCCGCGAGGCGCTTCACGGCAAGAGAAGACCCGCGAGTTCATTGCCTTCACGCTCGACCCCACGCAGCAGAAAAACTTCGCCGAGCATATCGACTACGGCGCCGCCAACCTGCAGGCCATGCAGTTGCTCGACACAGCCCGCATCGCCGAACTGCCCACCGCGCCAGCGAACCTCGCCCAGCAGGTGCCGGTAGACCCCCTGTTCTGGGCAGACCATGGCGAGCAACTGGAGCAACGCTTCAACGCCTGGGCCTCGCGCTAACCACCTGAGCGGCCGGGCATGGGGGGCTCCCCCCTCCTCGCCTTCAGCCAGATAGATATGCCCGATGGCGAACTCCAGCCCTGGGTGGCTTGAACGATCGATCGTGGCGCGCTGAACCGGCGCGCCCACAAATTGATTGAACCTGCCCTCTCGAAATCGAACTTCAGGCCGATACACTTGGCAATCGAACAAGCAGCAGAGCAGGTCCCCGATGAAAGTCTGCACTACCTACCGTGAAACCTTCTATCACGTACTCAATGCCGTATTCACCGCCTATGGCAAGCAGCCGGTGGTGGCAGAACTGGGCGTGCTGCGCGGCGAAAACGCCATGAAGCTCTACCAGGCCCTTACCCCGGAAAAGATGGTGCTGATCGACAGCTGGAACCCTGCCTCCAATGACGACTACAGCCCGTTCGACCAGTTGCCACCCTGGGTCGAGCCACCAGAGAAATACGCTTACTACTACGGCGGCCCGATGTATGAGCAGGCGACCTTCGACAAGCTCTACCAGGAATGCCTGGACCGCTTCGCCGACAAGGACAACGTCACCGTGATCCGCGCCGACACCATCAGCGCCATCGACGCGATCAAGCCCCGTACCGGCATCGATACCTTCGATGTCGTCTATATCGATGCCAGCCACCAGTACGAATTCATCCTGCGCGACTTGATGTACTACCAGGAACTGGTCGGCCCGGACGGCTTCATCCTGCTCAACGACTGCTGCCACAGCGTCAACGGCACCAAGCAGAACCTGGGGGTGCTCGAGGCGTTGAGCAGCTTCATGAAACGCTCGGACTTCATTCCCCTGGCAATGACCAATACCGACTGGTCGGACGTGATCCTGGTGCGCAAGAACTCGATCATGGTGCAAATGGTGGATATCGCACTGACCAACTCCGACATCCCATTCGTGGAAATTCCGCACCAGCTGATCTCGGCCGCAAAAGTCGTCTATGGTCAGCAGCGCATCAACATCAGCTTCGCCTGACCCATAACCTGCGCATGAACCGGCCATGAATGCCCTGATCACCGTCGTGGTGCTCGGGGCAGCCCTGGCCGGCCTCGTTCAGGCCAAAAGCCACCAACCGTGAAGAAAAAGCCACACCAAGGGACCGCACCCTTTTGGCAAAATTCCATCGAATTTCAGCTTATTTTGCTCAAACTTCGCCTAATTCACATTTTTATGATTTTTAGTCGTTTCCAGACCTTTCCGTGTGAATTGTCCTACAACCTTCCTGTACAGTCGCCGCGCTTGATTCTGTTTTTTTACTGACAAGCCGGCAGGGACGCTCGAAACAGACGCCGATGCGCCCGTTACTCCCCGTCGGTTTCCGAGCTTGGAAGGGATAACGCCTTGACTATTTCACACCTGCGCCGCTCGCTGCTGGCGCTGTCCGTTGCCGCCGCTACCACCGCCCATGCCGCCCCCGCGCCTGACCTGAATCACGACCTGAGCACGGGCGCCTACAGCAACCTCGGTGGTGTCTTCAACAGCGCTACCTTCAGCGGAACGTCGCAGCAAACAGGTGTAACAATGGACCGCGCGACCGTTGCGGGCGACTTCACCAACAAAGGCGCAATCAACCTGGGCGCGGCGAACGCCAACGACATCCCATCGGGCATCACTCTCAGCCTCGACAACAAGATCGGTGGCAGCCTGATCAACCAGGGCGACATCACCGTGACCGGCAACGGTGCAATGGGGCTTGATGTGTACCAGACGACCATCGCCGGCGATGTGACCAACAGCGGGAACATCGCCGTGTCCGGCAAAAATGCCAACGGCATGATGATCACCTCCACTCAGGCGAGCATCAACAACAGCGGGACCATCATCGCGCAGGGCGTCGACTCGGCCGGTATCGAAATCGAAAACGCTACGTTCACCAGCGCCACCACACCGCCCTACAAAAGCAGCATCAACAACAGCGGCACCCTTTCTGCGGATGGCATCGGCATCCATCTGGTCAACCTGAAGGACAACAGCCAGTTCTCGGTCACCCAGACCGCCGGCCTGCTGGAAGGCGGTATTGCCGCCATCAAGGCCGACAGCACACGCAACCAGTCCTTCTTCTACTGGAAGGGCGGCGATGTCAAAGGCGACCTGCTGGGCCTGACCGGCGTACTGGTACAGGGTGACGTGGCCTTCGACGGCTCGACCATCCGTGCCGATTACGTGGATGTCGGTGATGCCCGCCTGACCCTGCTGCGCCCGCAAACCACCATCATCGGTGACCTCGACCTGGACAACAGCACCTCGCGCCTGCGCCTGCTGCTGGACAACGACACCAAGCCCAACGCACCGATCCTGAAAGTCACCGGCAATACCTACTTCGCCAAAGGCAGCCAGATCGAATTGCAGGCGCGCTCCGACGACTTCCGCACGTCGGCACAAGGCACCCGCTACACCCTGCTCAATTCCGGCACCTGGGAAGAGGCGCAGAACCTCTCGGTGGTCTCGTCCTCCGCGCTGCTTGAAGTGAAGAACTTCGGCATCCAAGGCCAGGATGTGAAGGCGCTGGTTTCTACCCGCAGCGATGATGTGATTGCACAGAACCTGCTCGGCGCCAACGCGTCGCGCAATGCGGTCAATGCCATTCAGCCGTTCAAGAACAGCGTCATGGGCCAACTGGGCGAGAGCGACCCGGTGTTCCAGGCCTTCGCCAATGCCAGCAGCGACGCAGAGCTGGCCAAGCTTGCCGAAACCCTGACTCCGGACGTCAGCCGCGGCGCGATCAATGCAGCCACCAGCAGCCAGACACTGGTAGGCAACGCCGTCACCCGCCGTTCCAGCAATGCGCGTAACGGCCTGTCGTCCGGCGAAGGCCTGGCCGATACCGGCGTGTGGCTGCAAGCGCTGTCCAGCGATGCCGACCAGGATCGCCGCAACGGCATCGACGGTTACGATGCCAACACCAACGGCATCGCCGTGGGTGCCGATGGCAAGCTCGATGCCAACACCACGGTGGGCCTGGCATACAGCAACCTGACCAGCGACGTCAAAACCGACCGCGGCAACAAGACCGATGTCAGCGGCCACGCGTTGACCCTGTATGGCAACTGGACCCACGACAACTTCTTCGTCGATACCTCGCTGATGTATGGCTGGAACGACAACGAGTCCAAGCGCTACATCGCCGGTAGCCGCGCCAAGGCCGACTACGACAGCGAGATCTTCGGGGTCAACGCGCTGGCCGGTTATACCTTCCAGCTCGACCGCCAAGTGGTACTCGAACCACAGATCGGCGCGCGCTACGCCAACGTCTCGATCGACTCGTACCGTGAAAAAGGCAGCTCGGCGGCCCTCAATGTCGGCAGCCAGCGCTATGAGATCGGCGAGATGGGCCTGGGTGCACGCCTGGCGGGCGCATTCGACGTCGGCGTAGGTAGCCTGGAGCCGGAAGCCAAGCTGATGGCCTGGCACGACTTCATCGGCGACAAGGCCGGTACCACCTCCACCTTCGTGCTTGGCGGTACCCCGTTCACCACCAAAGGCGCAACACCGGCGCGTGACAGCTACGAGCTGGGCCTGGGCGCGACCTACCGCGTAGGTGCCTGGAGCGTGGGCGGTTCGTACAACTACCTGACCAGCAGCGGCTTCGACGCGGATACGTTCACCGCAAACGTGCGCTACGACTTCTGATCGCAACTGCCACACACAACAAAGCCCGCCAGAAGCGGGCTTTGTTGTGTGTGGTGTACCTCAGATATCCAGCACGATCTTGCCGAAATGCTGATTGGTCTCCTGATAGCGGAACGCCTCGGCGATCTGCTCCAGGCCAAAGTGCTTGTCGATCACCGGGCGCAGCCCATTGGCATCGATGGCGCGCACCAGTGCCTGCTGCTGGGCGCGGCTGCCCACCAGTACCCCTTGCAGACGCAACTGACGCACCAGCGCCTGCACCAGCGGCAGCTCCCCTGCTACGCCGGTCAGAATGCCGATCAGCGAAATGTGCCCGCCGATACGCGCCGCGATCATCGATTGCTCCAGCGTGGCCGGGCCACCCACTTCGATCACGTGGTCCACCCCGCGATTGCCGGTCAGGGCACGTACCTTCTCGCCCCAGGCGGGGGTGGTGCGGTAGTTGATCAGGTGGTCGGCACCCAGCGCCTTGAGGCGCTCGAGCTTGGCATCGCTGGACGACGTGGCAATCACCGTGGCGCCTGCCAGCTTGGCCAATTGCAGGGCAAAGATCGACACCCCGCCCGTGCCCTGCACCAATACCGTATCGCCCGGTTTGAGCGCGTCGTCGGCCATCAATGCGCGCCAGGCGGTAACGCCTGCGGTGGTCAGGGTGGCCGCTTCTGCGTGGCTCCACCCCTTGGGGGCATGGGTAAACGAAGTAGCGCGGGCGGTCACCTGCTCGCGGGCATAGCCGTCGACGCCATCACCCGGCACGGTGGCAAAGCCTTCGATCAGCGGCTCGCCATCCAGCCAGTCCGGGAAGAAGGTACTGACCACCGCATCACCCACGGCGAACTCGGTCACCCCGGCGCCCACTGCCACCACCTCACCGGCGCCATCGGCCATCGGGATGCGCGGCACCGCCGGCCCCCACATGCCACTGACCACAGCAAAGTCATGGTAGTTGAGCGAGCTGGCGCGCACGCGCACCGTGATCTGGCCCGCCTGTGGCGCCGCCGCTTCGCACGTGCCCACCAGCACCTTGTCGTAACCACCGCCGGGTTGAACGTAAATGGCCTTGTGGCTCATGGGACGCGCCTCGCTCATGCAAATGAAGGGTCGACCAGTCTTTGCCTACGCCCGCCACAGGTCAAGCACCAGCACGTGCACAATCCGCCAGCAAACCACGATGACGGCCATTTAGCCCGATCAGGGCGCCACGGCTTCAGCGCTCCAACATCGCCTGCAATACGCCACAATCCGCCGCATGCCAATCCACCAACTGCGGCCACGGGTTATCGGGCAGGTTCACCAGCACCGTACGCGCACCCGCCGCACGGCCGCAGTCCAGGTCGAAGCGATAATCGCCGACCATTACCATCTCGGCCGGTGCCACGTCCCACGCCTGGGCCAGGTGCAGCAACCCACCCGGGTGCGGCTTGGGCGGCGCCTCGTCACGGCCGATGATGTCCTGTACCGGGAAGCAGTCCGCCAGCCCGATGGCTTCCAGCGTCACATGCGCCAGCTCGCGCGCATTGCGCGTGAGGATGCCCAGCCGGCAACCCCGCGCGGCCAGTTCCCGCACCAGCGCCACCGCGCCCGGCGCCGCTTGCGAAGCCACTGCCAGCTCGCGTTCGTGCGCCAGCAGCCAGGTATGCTTGGCCGCAGCCTCTGCCGCCGGCAACGCCGCCAGGTGGGTGAGGATGTCGTCCTGTGCAGGGATGTCCAGCGCAACGCGAATCGCCGCGAAATCATGCACGGCCACTGTCAGCGTACCGTCCATGTCGAACACCCAGTGACGGATCTGCTGCAGGCTCATGCCCAGTCCTTGCGCTGACGGATCAGCCCTTCCTGGCACGACGAGGCCACCAGTTGCCCGGCACGGTTGAAAATGCTGCCGCGCGAGAACCCGCGCGCATTGCCCGCCCATGGGCTGTCCATGGCGTACAGCAGCCAGTCGTCGGCGCGCAGGTTGCCGTGGAACCACAGGGCATGGTCCAGGCTGGCCAGCTGCATGTCGCGGTGCCACACCGACTTGCCATGGGGCATCAGCGCGGTGGTCAGCAGGCCAAAGTCCGAGGCGTAGGCCAGCATGTACTTGTGCAGCGCCTGGGAGTCGGGCAGGTTGCCGTCGGCGCGAAACCACACGTACTTCACCGGATCGCCCGGCTTGGGGTTGAACGGGTCTTTCTCGGTCACCGGGCGCACTTCGATCGGCTTGGCGCACAGCAGCTTGTCACGGATGTGCTCGGGCAACTGGTCGGCCATGCGCTGGGCCAGTTCCACCTCCGACGGCAGGTTGTCGGGGCCGACCACCTGCGGCATCTGGCCCTGGTGCTCGAAGCCCTCTTCGTCGTACTGGAACGACGCGCTGCAGGTGAAGATCGGCTGACCCTTCTGGATCGCCGTCACCCGCCGGGTGCTGAAACTGCCGCCATCGCGCACGCGGTCCACCGAATACACCACCGGCATCGACGCGTCGCCCGGGCGCAGGAAGTAGCCGTGCAGCGAATGCACATGACGCGCCTCTTCTACCGTCTGGCTGGCCGCCGACAGCGACTGGCCCAATACCTGACCGCCATACAGCTGGCGAAAGCCCAGGTCCTGGCTACGTCCGCGAAAGAGGTTTTCCTCGATCGCTTCCAGACTCAACAGGTCGACCAGGTCGTCCAACACGTGGCTCATTCGAGATTCTCCAAAGCAAGGCCCAGGGCGCAAATAATACAGGGTTTGCCATTGGCGGCCTGTATGTTCTGCGATTCAGCCACGTAGGGTGGCCTGCCATTGGGCGCGGCTGATGCGGTACAGCACGTGTGGGCGCAGCGGGTGGCCAGGCTCCAGCCGCGGGTGTTCGAAGTCGCCCAGCGGGTCGGGGTGCATGCCGATCGCCTGCATCACCTTCTGCGACGCCAGGTTGCCCTGGGTGGTGAACGACACCACCTCATCCAGGCCCAGCTGGGCGAACGCACAGCGCAGGCAGGTCCAGGCGGCCTCGCTGGCAAAGCCCTGGCCCCAGTGACGGCGCGCCAGGCGCCAGCCGATTTCCACTGCGGGGGTGAAGGCAGCATCGAAGCCCACATGCAGCAGCCCGGTCATGCCGATGAACGCGCCCGAGTCCTGGCGCTCGAGTGCCCACAGGCCGAAACCGTACTCGGCAAAATGACCACGAATGCGGCCAATCAGGGCAGCGGCCTCGACCCGGCTCAACGCTGCTGGAAAATACTGCATCACCTGCGGGTCGGCGCACAGGGCGGCAAACTCGGTGAGGTCATCGTCCTGCCACTGGCGCAGCCGCAGCCGCGCGCTCTCCATTTCCAGTATCGGGGTCATCGCCTGCTCCTCAATCCTGCCGCCAGTGTAGAACGCTGGCGCGCGGCAGGCAGCAACTGGCAAGATCGAGGCTTGCCCCGGTTAGAAGCTGCCATGCACCTGCCCCTGATCTACCACGACGACTACAGCCCGGATTTCCCTGCCGAGCACCGCTTCCCGATGGACAAGTTCCGCCTGCTGCGCGATCACCTGGTCGACAGCGGCCTGACCACCGACGCGGCCTTGCTGCGCCCCGAGATCTGCCCCAACGACATCCTCGCGCTGGCGCATGATCGCGGCTACATCGAGCGCTACATGAACGGCGAGCTCAGCCGCGAAGACCAGCGCCGCCTCGGCCTGCCCTGGAGCGAAGCGCTGGCCCGGCGCACGGTGCGCGCGGTCGGCGGCTCGCTGCTGGCCGCCGAGCAGGCCTTGCAGCAGGGCATCGCCTGCCACCTGGCCGGCGGCACCCACCATGCCCATTACGATCACCCGGCCGGCTTCTGCATCTTCAACGACCTGGCCGTCATCAGCCGCTACCTGCTCGAAGCCGGGCGCGTGCACCGGGTGCTGATCTTCGACTGCGATGTGCACCAGGGCGACGGCACCGCGCGCATCCTGCACGACACCCCGGACGCCATCACCGTATCGCTGCACTGCGAACAGAACTTCCCCGCGCGCAAGGCGCAGAGCGACTGGGACATCCCGCTGCCACGCGGCATGGGCGACGCGGCGTACCTGAAGGTGGTGGACGATGCGCTCAACTACCTGCTGGCGCTCTATCAACCCGACCTGGTGCTGTACGACGCCGGCGTCGACGTGCACAAGGACGACGCGCTGGGCTACCTGCAACTGACCGACGCCGGTGTCGCCGCGCGCGACGAAGCCGTGCTGCGCCATTGCCTGGGCCGCGACATCCCGGTGGTGGGCGTGATCGGCGGCGGCTACAGCAAGGACCGCCAGGCCCTGGCACGGCGCCACGGCATCCTGCACCACAGTGCGCAACGGGTACTCAATTACCCACAATGACTGTGGAACCGCCTGTGGATAACCTGCGCGCAAGCCCTTCCAGCCCTTTGAATGCGGGCCCTGTAGAACACTGAGTGTTTTTTGTACAGTGCCTGCACGGGCCTGCGTCGGGTAGAATGCCGGCTCTTTATCCCCAGCCTGCAGCCGCCCATGACCGACACCCGCCCAAACGCCGCCCCCCACGTTGCCATTATCGGAGGCGGGCCGGCCGGCCTGATGGCCGCCGAGGTGCTCAGCCAGGCGGGCGCGAAGGTCGACCTGTACGACGCCATGCCGTCGGTGGGGCGCAAGTTCCTGCTGGCCGGCGTGGGCGGCATGAACATCACCCATTCCGAGGCGTACCCGGCCTTCATCTCGCGCTACGCCGAACGCGCTGACGAGATTGCGGCACTGCTGGAGGGGTTCGATGCCACAACATTGCGCCAGTGGATACACGGCCTGGGCATCGACACCTTCGTCGGTACATCCGGCAGGGTGTTCCCCACCGACATGAAGGCCGCCCCGCTGCTGCGCGCCTGGCTCAAGCGCCTGCGCGATGCCGGCGTAGTTATCCACACCCGCCATCGTTGGCTGGGCTGGAACGCCGACGGTGCACTGCGGCTGGCTTATCCACAGGGCGAATTGAGCGTGCAGGCCGATGCCGTGGTACTCGCATTGGGCGGCGGCAGCTGGGCCCGGCTGGGTTCTGACGCCGCCTGGCTGCCATGGCTGCAGGCGCGCGGTGTGGATGTCGCGCCGCTGCAGCCGGCCAACAGCGGCTTTGAGGTGGCGGGCTGGAGCGAGCTGCTGACGAGCAAGTTCGCTGGCGCGCCGTTGAAGAACATCGCCCTGAGCCTGGCCGGGCATAGTCCGCGTGCGGGTGAATTCGTGCTCACCGAACGTGGCGTGGAAGGCAGCCTGGTGTATGCCTGGTCGGCGCAGATTCGTGAAGCCATCAACCGCGAGGGCGCGGCCACCGTGTTGCTGGACCTGTTGCCGAGCAAGCCTGTGGACAAGATCGAGGCTGCACTGCGCAAGCCGCGCGGTTCACGTTCGATGGCCAGGCACCTGCAAGGCCAGTTGGGGCTGGAAGGCGTGAAGGCGGCATTGCTACGCGAGCTGACCGGCCCTGAGGTATTCGCAGACCCGGCGCGATTGGCGGCAGCGATCAAGACCTTGCCGATCGAACTGGTGCGCCCTCGCCCACTGGATGAGGCGATCAGCAGTGCGGGTGGGGTGAAGTTTGAAGCGCTGGACCAGGGCTTGATGCTGCGCCAGGTGCCAGGGGTGTTCTGTGCGGGCGAGATGCTCGACTGGGAGGCGCCCACCGGGGGGTATCTGCTCACGGCGTGTTTTGCGAGCGGGCGGCAGGCGGGATTGGGGGTGCTGGAGTGGTTGCGACGCTGAGCCCTTCGCTGGCAAGCCAGCTCCCACAGGTTCTATGTGCGCCGCAGAACTCTGTGGGAGCTGGCTTGCCAGCGAAGGGGCTGCAGCGCAGCCCCTAGCTATTTCAAGGCTTGCGCTTGCGCGGCCCGGTATTGAAGGTCGGCACCTTGCGCACCGGCTTGACCTGCGGCGCCGCTGCTGGCGCATCACCGCTGTCGGTCCAACGCCCCAGGCTGCCCTTGCTGCCGCTCTGCTTGGGCTTTTTAGGCTTCTTCGGCTTCTTCACCACCTGCCCGCTGGCATCGGTCTCGGGCACACGGTGCTCTGGCACGAAGTCCGGCTCTTCATGGCGCGGCAAAGTCTTGCGCGTGAGCATCTCGATCGCCGACAGCATGTTCACCTCGTCGGCGCACACCAGCGAAATCGCCTCGCCGGTGTTGCCAGCTCGCCCGGTACGCCCGATACGGTGGATGTAGTCCTCGGCCACGATCGGCAGGTCGAAGTTGACCACCAGCGGCAAGTCATCGATATCCAGCCCGCGCGCCGCCACATCGGTGGCCACCAGGATCTGGATTTCACGCGCCTTGAAGCTGTCCAGCGCACGCTGACGCGTGGCTTGCGGGCGATCACCGTGGATGCCGTCGGCGTTCACGCCCTGCGCCTGCAAGCGCTCCACCAGCGCGTCCACGCCATTGCGGGTCTTGGCGAACACCAGCACCTGCTTCCAGCGCTGCTTGCGCAGCAGGTGCATGAACAGTTCAGGCTTGCGCTTTTTATCCACAGGCACAACCCACTGCTTGACGCTGCTGGCCGCCACGTTGCGCGGGCTGACCTCGACACTGAGCGGGTCATTGAGCATCTGCCCGGCCATCAGGCGAATCTCGTCGGAGAAGGTCGCCGAAAACAGCAGCGTCTGGCGCTTGACCGGCAACGCCGCGTAGATCGAACGCAGCTCTTCGGCAAAGCCCAGGTCGAGCATGCGGTCGGCTTCATCGAGCACCAGCGCCTGCAACTGCGAAAACTTCACCGCGTTCTGGCGAAACAGGTCGAGCAGGCGCCCCGGCGTTGCCACCAGCAGGTCGATGCCCTTGCGCAGCTTCATCATCTGCGGGTTGATGCTCACCCCGCCGTACACCGCGTAGGTGCGCAGCGGCAGGTGCTCGGCATACTCGGCGATGTTCGCGTGCACCTGCTCGGCCAGCTCGCGAGTCGGTACCAGCACCAGCGCACGCACCGAATTGCTCGCGACCTTTTCGCCTTCCATCACCAGGCGCTGCAACAGCGGCAAGGCAAAACCGGCGGTCTTGCCGGTGCCGGTCTGCGCGGCGGCCATCAGGTCGCGGCCAGCCAGCACGGCCGGGATCGCCGCAGCCTGCACCGGGGTCGGCGTGGTGTACTTGAGGGTGTCGAGCGCGCGCAGCAAGGGTTCAATCAGGCCAAGTTTGGCGAATGTCATGGCAATACCGTCAGGGGATTTCAGCAATGGCGCAAGTTTACCCTGTTCGGCGCTGCTTCACCGAGCTTCAATCGGCGGGCGGCAGGTACAGGTACGTCAGGCGGTCCAGGCCATTGCCGACAAACAGCGACAGCGGCCGCCCCAGCTGGGTGGCGCGTGAACGGCACAGGCCATAGATCTCGTTCAGGCTCGAATCGCGCGCCGACATCGGCGTCCAGCTCTGCATGCCCAGCGACCCCAATTCGAAGATCATGTGGTCGCGGTCCTTGTCGCGGCTGAAACTGACCGTCACCTGCCCGCGCCCCACCTGATTGCGCAACCCGCCATCGGCGAACTCCAGACGCACCGGCGTACGCCTGAGTTTCTGGTCCGGGGTGCGCAGGGTCATCACGCCCTGGCGGTAGTCGAGCACTTCAAAAGGCAGGTTGGCCCTGAGCCTGACCGGCACCCGGCAATCGACCCGGGCACGCGCCGTGTTCTCGGTCAGCGAGCGCAGCGCTTCACTGAGCGTGGTGTCACTCTTGATCGCGATATCGTTGGGGAAGGCCAGGCGCAGCGCGATCGGTTCGTCCGGTCGATCCGCGAGGGTCAGCGTGACGTTGCCGGTAACCGCCTGGCGCGCCGCCTGCACGGCGTCGACCGTTGCCTGCAAGGCCTCGCGCCGCACCGGGGTCAAGGTGTCGCCCGGCAGGCGCAGGTTCACCACCCACGGGTTATCCTCATCGGCCCACAGTTGCACCTGGGCCGGGTCGATCTGCTGCTCGGCCAGCAGGCTACGTACCGCCTCGTCGTAGTAGACGTCCACATGGCCATAGGTGTAAGGGTCGATCACCGACACCTGAAAACTCAGGCCCACCTCCTGCTCGTTGCAACCGGACAACACGCCAGCCAACACGCCGGCCATGGTAATACGCCGCTTCACTTGGACAACTCACCCCTCAAGGCGTCGACCGGGGTGGCCACGCTGGCTGGCACCTTGCGCCATTGCGGGAGTCCGATCAACACCACCGCGCCGATAATCACCGCCATCGCCAGGCACTCCTCGACACCGATCTGCTCGCCGGCGAACACGATGCCCAGCAGTACCGCCACCGCCGGGTTCACATAGGCATAACTGGTAGCGGCTGCAGGGCGCACATGCTTGAGCAGGTACATGTAGGCGCTGAAGGCCAGGATGGAGCCGAAGAACACCAGGTAGAGCAACGCCCCCCAGCCCGCGGCGGTCGGCGCATGGGTCATGCGTTCACCACTGAGGGCACTGCCCAGCAGCAGTACCGCGCCCCCCACCAGCATCTCGGCAGCGCTGGCCATCGGCCCTGCCGGCAGCGGCAGGCTCTTGCTCCAGACCGAGCCGAATGCCCACGACGCTGCGGCAAACAGGATCAGTGCCGCCCCCAGCGGGCTGGCCTGCAGGTTCGAACCCAGGTTGAGCAACGCGATCCCCAGCAGGCCCAGACCGATGCCGGCCCACTCCAGACGGGTGTTGCGGTGCCCGAAGAACAGCCCGAACAGCAAGGTGAACAACGGCACCGTCGCGACCGCCAACGCCGCCACCCCAGAGGCCACACCGGCATGCTCGGCCACCGTGACGCCACCGTTGCCGCAACTGAGCAACAACACACCGATCAGCCCCGCTGCCTTCCACTGCGCCCAGGTCGGCGCCGGCACGCCGCGCCAGCGCAGGAACCCGTACAGCAGGCCGCCGGCCAGCACAAAGCGCACACCGGCCATCAGCAGCGGCGGCCACGACTCCACGCCGATACGAATCACCAGATAGGTCGACCCCCATACCAGGTAGAGGGCCAGGAAGGCACCGATCAGCACCAACGGAACGCGACGGGGGGCAGGCATGGGAGGCTCGAGCTTATGATTGTGTGGCGATAGTTTAGAAAGCTGAACGTGCAATTTTAAGTTACAAAGCCTGTTTATCGCGGTGGCATACTTTCGAAAAAACGGATGTTTTCCAGTTCCGCCATGGATTCAAAAGCCAGGAGCAACCCTGTATGGACAAGTACGATCGCACCCTCCTCGCCGCGCTGCTGGACAACGGCCGAGCGTCGTTCGCCGAGCTTGCGCGCAAGGTCAACCTGTCGGCACCGGCCGTGGCCGAGCGGGTCGCCAAGCTTGAAGCCAGCGGGGTCATCACCGGCTACCAGGCCAAGGTCGACATGAGCAAGATCGGCCTGCCGATCCAGTGCGTGATCGAACTGCGCCTGACCAGCCACGGCAACCAGCAAGCCTATGAAGACCTGACGCGCATCCCGCAGCTCACCGAGTGCCACCGCGTGACGGGCGACCCTTGCGTGATCATGCAAGCCGCCGTGGGTTCGATGCCTGAACTTGAAGAGCTGATCAACCGCGTGGCGCAGTTCGGCTTCAGCAAGACCTCGATCATCCTGTCCAGTGCAGTCGAACGGCGGGTACCGCTCGGTCAGCTGGAGGGCAATGGCAAGAAAGCCTAGCGGTAGCGCTTGAGGGTTTCGGCGATTTTCGCCGCGGGGACTTTCTGCAGGCTGCAGAACAGCGGGTGGGAGACCTCGCTGATGCCATGGCGCTGGCGCAGCTCGCCGGCCAGGTGCTGGGCCAGGTTGGCCGCCATCTCGGCATCGGCCATGGCCCGGTGCGCGGTGCCGGTGTCCGGCAGGCCGGCCCAGCGCGTCAGGGTACCGAGCTTGTGGTTCGGTGCCGCCGGCAGAAGGCGGCGTGACAGCAGCATCGAGCAGGCGAACGACTGCACCCGTGAACGGCCGATCAGGCCCAGTTCATAGTCCCAGAACTTCTGGTCGAACGAGGCGTTGTGCGCCAGCAGCGGCGTACTGCCGACGAAGCCGGCGACCTCGTTCATCACCTGGGCATTGGCCGGTGCGCTGCGCAGCATCGCGGTGGTGATGCCGGTGAGGCCGGCGACGAACGCCGGTACCGGCACGCCGGCATTCATCAGGCTCTGGTAGCGATCGACGATACGCCCACGCTCCAGCATCACCACCGCCACTTCGGTGGCGCGGCAGTAGGCACCCGGCGAGATGCCGGTGGTTTCAAAGTCGATGACGGCAATACGTTCCACAAAAAACCTCGGGATGAACTCAGTGCTTGAGCAAAAGTGCGCCATCGATCGGCACATAGCGGCTGGCAGCGCGGATCAGCGAATTGGCGGTCAGCCCCGGCACGCCATAGGCCACCGCTTCGGCGCCGTGGCGGTTGATCACCCGCTCCAGCAGCAGGTCGAAGTCGCCGTCGCCGGAGGCCAGCACCACTTCGTCGACCCGCGAGGCGGCGTCGATCACATCCAGGGTGATGCCGACGTCCCAGTCGCCCTTGGCCGAGCCGTCGCTGCGCTGGATGTACGGCTTGAGTTTGACGGTGAAACCGAGGTTGCGCAGGATCTGCTGGAACTGCTGCTGCTTGCTGTCGCCGCGGTCGATGGCATAGGCCACCGCCTCGACGATCTCGCCGCGCTGGCTGACGTCAGCCCAGAAGGCGGCGTAGTTGAAGTGGCAACCGTAGGCCTGGCGCACGGTGTAATAGAGGTTCTGGACATCGGCGAACACCGCAATCTTCTTCACCGCACTTCCTCGTCACGCCAGGGGCCGGCCGCGCATACCGGGGCCGTTTCGGCGCCCAGTATGCCAGCCTCGCGGCTGCACGGGTATGCACGCGGTCAGACGAAGGAGTCGTCGTCGGAGAAGAAGCCACCCCCCTCATCGGCGTAATCGGTATTCGTGAAGCCACCCTGGTCCTGGCTGTAACCTCCGTTGTCGGCGGTCAGGCGCTGTTCCTCGTTGCCGCCCCAGCCGCTGTCGCTGACCGGTGCCGGTGCCTCGTTGATCACCTCGGTGACTTCCTGCGGCTGCGCGGCATTATGGTTGAACAGGCTGCTGATGCCCTGCGCCAGCATCACCCCGCCGGCCACACCGGCCGCGGTCTGCAAGGCACCGCCGAGGAAACTGCTGGCGCCGCCGCGGGCCGGCGCGGCTTGTGGCGCTGCATTGAAGCCCTGCTGCTGGGGCGCGACGCCCGGGCCATTGAGGCCGCTGGACGGCTCACGCCAGCCACCCCCCGTGCTCGCCGCACGCGGCGCCGGGGCCTGGTTGAAGGACGCTTGCACTTGGCGTTGCGGCTCGGGTTGACGGGCAGCACCGCCGAAGATGCTCGACAGAAAGCCGCCACCGCTCGGTGCGCTCGCCGTCTGGGCACGAGCCTGGGCCAGTTCGCCCTGCAACTGCCTGTTCTGCTCGTCCAGGCGCTTGATCGCCGCTTCCTGCACCAGGATGGCCTGGGCCATGTAGTACGGCGCCGAGGCCTGCTGCTGCAGGTGCTCGGCGATGCGCGCCTGGGCCAGCGCATCACGTGGCGCACCTTCACGCTCGGCTTGCTGCAGGCGACCGAACAGGCCGTCGATCAGGGTTTGCTCTTCGTGGTTCATGGGGCGACCTCACTGGATAGCCGGGGAATTCGGGTGTACGCAAGATGGGGTTCAAGCATCGGTGATTCAATGCACCCATGGCATGAAACTTTGTTCAGGTTATGTCACTGGGCTAAAGTAGCGGCCTGCTCTTTTACTGCGATATCGACCGATGAATCCGCTCAGTGTTCTGCAAGACTCCCTGTACTTCTTCCGTAGCCACCTGCTCAGCATCGCCAAGCTGTGCCTGCCGCTGGTGGTTCTCGAAACGCTGTTGGGGCATGTGCTCTATGTCCAGTTGGGCGAACAGCCCAGCACGCTGGCCTACAGCGTACTGCTGGGGCTGATCTTCTATCCGCTCTACAGCGGCGCGTTGATTCTCTACATGGACGCCCGCAGCCAGGGCGAGGAACCACGCAAGCGGGACCTGCTGGCCACGTCCCTGCGCCTGTGGCCCTCGTTCGCGCTGCTGGTGATCATCTGCATGCTGATGATCATGGCCGGTATCAGCCTGCTGGTGCTGCCGGGCATCTGGGTCATGGTCAACCTGGTGTTCGCCGAGTACCTGCTGGTACTGCGCGGGCTGCAGCCGTTGGCTGCGATTCGCCAGAGTTTCGTGCTCTGCAAAGGGCATTTCTGGCAGATCCTGGTGTGCATCATCGGCGTGATGTTGCCGCTGTGGCTGATCAGTGCGCTGCTGCAGAGCCTGCTGGGCGAGAACCCGACCGCGTTGCTGAGTGTGCTGGTTGACTGCCTCAATGGCTTCCTGACGCTATTCAGTACCCTGGTCAGTTTCCGCCTGTTCATGCTGGTCACCGACCCCGCCCTGCAACGCGCCGAACGCTGAAGCGAGCACGCGACGAACGGCTCGGGTATGCTCGCAGCTCACCTGCGAAGCCAAGCCGAGCCGATGATCCGACTACTGCGCAACGCCCTGCTGCTACTGCTGTTGATATTCGCCCTGCTGTGGCTGCTGGCCGACCAACTGGGCTGGCAACCCGAACCGCGCGAGGCGCTGCCGGTGGCCTGTCGCGGCCCGGCACCAACGCTGGTGCCGGGGCAGGCGCTCAAGGTCATGAGCTGGAACATCCAGTACCTGGCTGGCAAGGGGTACGTGTTCTGGTACGACGAAGGCCAGGGTAGCGACACCCGCCCCACCGAGCAGGACCTGGCCTTCAACCTCGACGAGGTGGCGCGGGTGATCCGCGCCGACAACCCCGACATCGTGCTGCTGCAGGAACTCGATACCGATGCCAAGGCCAGTGCCTATCAGGACCAGCTGGCGCTGCTGCGCGAGCGCCTGGTCGATCTCTACCCCTGCGCTGCGCAGGCCTATGACTGGAAGGCCGACTTTGTCCCCGACTGGCATGTGTTCGGCAGTGCCGGGCGCGGCCTGGCGACCCTGAGCCGCTACCCGATCAAGCAGGCCGAGCGCCTGGCCCTGCCTTCCGCGCCAGACAATGCACTGAGCCGCCTGCTGCAGCCGCAACAGGCGGTACTGGCCAGTTACCTGCCGCTGCGCGATGGCGGCCACCTGGCGGTACTCAACACCCACCTCGCACCGTACATCCCCGGCGGTGATGTGCAGCGCCAGCAGGTTCAGCACCTGAGCGACCTGCTCGACACGTTGGAAAGCCAAGGCACGCCGTGGTTGATCGGCGGTGACTTCAACCTGTTGCCGCTGGGCCAGTACCGCCGCCTGAACCCGGCCCAGCGCCAGCACTATGCTGCCGACAGCGACCTGCACCTGCTGTGGGACAAGTACCCGATGATCCCCAGCAATGCCGAGGCGGGTGGCGCCGAGCGCAGCGCCTGGCTGACCCACTACCCCAACGATCCGCGACTCGAGGGCCCGGACCGCACCCTCGACTACCTGTTCCACAGCCCCAAGCTGCAGCGCCTGGGTGCGCGGGTGCTGCAACAGGACACCTTGCAGATCTCCGACCACCTGCCGCTGAGCGTGCGCCTGCTGTTGCCGACGCCGCCGTAGGTCACTTGCGCGGTTTGACCCGTGCGGTGGCCTCGGCCACCAGCGGGTCGTCCGGCCAGTAATGCTTGGGGTAGCGACCCTTGAGGTCTTTCTTCACCTCGGCATAGGTACTGCGCCAGAAGTTGGCCAGGTCCTGGGTGACCTGTACCGGGCGCCGCGCCGGTGACAGCAAGTGCAGCAGCACCTGCTGGCGGCCCTGGGCAATGCGCGGGGTTTCGGCCAGGCCGAACAGTTCCTGCAGGCGTACCGCGAGGATCGGCGGGGTTTCACTGTAGTCCAGCCGCACGTTCGACCCCGACGGCACGCTCAGGTGCGCCGGTGCCCACTCGTCCAGGCGCTGCGGCAACGGCCAGGGCAGCCGGTTGCGCAGTATCGACGACAGGTCCAGCTGGGCGAAATGGCTGAGACGGGTGACCTTGCCCAGATAGGGCTGCAGCCAGTCGCCAAGGCTTGCCAACAACGCGGCATCGCTCAGGTCCGGCCATTCGCTTGCTCCGCCGGCGGCCAGGTCAAGCTGGCGCAGCAAGGCCACCCGGGCCTGCCATTGGCGCAGCTCCGCGGTCCATGACAACAGTTCCAGGCCCTTGCGACGCACCAGCTCAAGCAGCGCGCGGGCACGCGCTTCTTCATCCAGCCCGGTCAACGGCTCGCGGCTGAGCACCAGCTCGCCGACCTTGCGCTGGCGCTCGGCACGCAACACGTTTTCACGCTCGTCCCAGTCCAGTTGCTCGACCGTGCGCACCTGCTCGGCCAGCACACCGTCGAACAGCGCCGGATCGAATTCGGCGGCCAGGTAGATACGCTCTTCCCGCTGGCCCTGGCGGCTGCCCAGGTCGGCGATCACCAGCCAGGGTGACTTCATCAGGGCGTCGGCCTCACCGAACAACGCCGCCCGGCCATTGGCCAGACGGTACTCGGCGCCACCGGCACGGCGCTGCTGCGCGACCCGGTCAGGATAGGCCAGCGCCAGCAGCGCCCCCAGCCAGCGTTCATGCTGCGGCTCGGCCACCGCCGAAGTCGGTTTGCCGCGCAGGTAACTGCGGTATTGGCGTGCAAGCTGGCGCGCACGCTGTACCCCGCCCTGGCCGCCGCGTGCCCCCCGGGTTTCACCGGCCAGCAGGCTGAGACGGCTGTGCAGGTCGGCGCCGCCACCGCGCAGGATATCGCGTTCACCCAGCAAGGCCGCCACGTCACACGCCATCGCGGCCAGCCCCAGGTCCTGGCCGCGCAGCAGCAGGTGCGCGATACGCGGATGGGCCGGCAATTCGGCCATCGCCTGGCCATGCTCGGTCAGGGCCAGCAACTGCCCCGCCTTGAGCGCACCCAGGCGCAGCAGCAGATCCTGGGCCTGGGCGTAGGCGGCGGCAGGCGGCAGGTCGAGCCAGCTCAACTGCGCCGGGGTCACGCCCCAGCGGGTCAATTGCAGCGCCAGCCCGGCGAGGTCCGCCTGCAGGATTTCGGCACTGGCGTAGGCGGCCAGTTGCTCATGCTGGGCTTCGGACCACAGCCGGTAGCACACCCCCGGCTCCAGGCGCCCGGCGCGCCCGGCCCGTTGCGTGGCACTGGCGCGCGAAATGCGCTGGGTGTCCAGGCGGGTCATGCCACTGCCGGGGTCGAAGCGCGGCACGCGCGCAAGCCCGGCGTCGATCACCACCCGCACGCCGTCGATGGTCAGGCTGGTCTCAGCGATGTTGGTGGCCAGCACCACCTTGCGCAGGCCCTTGGCCGGCGCTTCGATCGCGGCACGCTGGGCACTGAGGTCGAGTTCGCCATGCAAGGGACACAACAGAATGTCGCGACGATCGCCAAGCGCGTCCTGAAGCGAGTGATGCACGCGGCGAATCTCCGCCTGGCCGGGCAGGAACACCAACAGGCTGCCGGCCTCGTCGGCCAACGCCTGCAGCACGCTATCCACCACGCGCGGCTCGATGAATTCACCCGGCTGAAACGGCCGCCCCCAGCGCATCTGCACCGGGTACATGCGCCCTTCGCTGCTGATCACCGGCGCATCGTCAAGCAGCGCAGACAGGCGCTCGCCTTCCAGGGTGGCGGACATCAGCAGGATTTTCAGCGGTGGCTCGTCACGTAGCAGTTCGCGACCATTGAGGCTCAGGGCCAGGGCCAGGTCGGCATCCAGGCTGCGCTCGTGAAACTCGTCGAAGATCAGCAGCCCGACCCCCTCCAGCGCCGGGTCGTCCTGCAGGCGCCGGGTGAGGATACCTTCGGTGACCACTTCGATGCGGGTGCGCGGGCCGACCTTGCTGTCCAGCCGTATGCGGTAGCCCACGGTTTCGCCCACCGCCTCGCCAAGCTCGCTGGCCAGGCGCTCGGCAGCGGCACGTGCAGCCAATCGGCGAGGCTCGAGCATCAGGATGCGCTGCCCGGCCAGCCACGGCGCGTCGAGCAGGGCCAGCGGCACACGGGTGGTCTTGCCGGCGCCGGGCGGCGCCTCGAGCACGGCCTCGTGACGTTGCTGCAACGCCGTGCGCAAGGCGGGCAATACGGCATCGATCGGTAATGAATTCATGGTAGCCCTCGAACAGTCGGCCGAGTATAACGGCGAACCCTGCCTGACTTATCATGGTCTTACCCGCATGCCCCGGCATTTTGCCGGTATCGTTGCGGCCTTCTTTGCGGAGATTCACATGCGTATTCCTTCACGTGTCATCGGCGGCGCTCTGGTCGCTACCCTGCTGACCCAGCTGAGCGCCTGCGGCACCCTGTTCTACCCCGACCGCCGCGGCCAGATCGAAGGCAAGGTGGACCCGGTCATCGTCGCGCTGGATGCCATTGGCATCCTGTTCTATGTCATCCCGGGGCTGATCGCGTTCGGCATCGACTTCGCCACTGGCGCCATCTATCTGCCTGGCGGCACCACCGCTCAGGTCGACCCGCAGTCGCTGCAACAGGCCATCGGTGCCGACGGCAAGGTCGACAATGCGCGCCTGCAGGCCATCCTGGAAAGCGAACTGGGCCAGCGCCTGCCGCTCAACGACCCACGCCTGATCCAGCACAAGGGCAGTGTCGAGCAACTGGCGATGTACGGCCTCAAGCCGGCGGCGTGATGCACACCCGCGCAGAACACGCCCGCCTGCTGCGCCTGGCCACCAGCGCCTCGCTGGCGGTGGCCGCCATCCTGATCGTGAGCAAGGCGATCGCCTGGTGGTTCAGCGGCTCGGTGAGCCTGCTGGCCGGGCTGACCGACTCGCTGCTCGACGGCGTGGCCTCGTTTCTCAACCTGCTGGCGGTGCGCTACGCGCTGCGCCCGGCCGACGACGATCACCGCTATGGACACGGCAAGGCCGAGGCGCTGGCCGGTATGGCGCAAGCGCTGTTCATCGGCGTGAGCGCGGTGCTGATCGGGGCACAGGCGCTGGAACGCGTGCAGACCCCGCAGCCGCTGGGCGATGCAACGCTGGGTATCGTGGTCATGCTGCTGTCGCTGGCGCTGACCGTGGCATTGCTGCTGTTGCAGGCGCGGGTGGTACGCATCACGGGCTCCACGGCAGTGCGTGCGGACTCGCTGCACTACCGCTCCGACCTGCTGCTCAACGCCAGCATTCTGCTGGCGCTGGTGCTGGCGCGATTTGGCTGGCCGCAGTTGGATGCGTTCTTCGGGCTGGGGATCGCGTTGTACATCCTGTGGAGCGCACTGCAGATCGCCCGTGAAAGCGCGGCGATCCTGATGGACAAGGAACTGCCCGGCGACGTGAGCGAGCAGATGCTGGCCCTGGCCTGCAGCGTGCCCGGGGTGGTGGGTGCACATGACCTGCGTACTCGGGTGTCGGGCAACCACTGGTTCGTGCAGGTGCACCTGGAATTGCCGGGGGCGATGCCACTGACCGAGGCGCACGGGTTGTGCGATGCAGCAGCAGCGGCGATTCACCGCGCGTATCCCAAGGCCGAAGTGCTGGTGCATGCCGACCCGGTGGGGTAACCAAGGGCCTCTTCGCTGGCAAGCCAGCGAAGCTGTTGATCGTCAGTTGACGCTGTAACCGCGCCCGCTCAAGCACGCGCCCAACGCCCTGCGGTAGCTGTCCGCCACCTGCGCCGGCGGTGCATAGGTCGCTGCGGCCGGATCAAACCCGGTCTGCTCCACCGCCCAGCGATGGCACTGGTAACGGTCCTGCTCGACCTGCTGCGGCGTCTGCCCGTAGGCCGGGTAGGCAATCACGTCATAGCCGCTGCCCTGCTGCACCGGGGCACTGGCCACCGGCGGGTTCACCACCACGTACTCACGGCTGTCCTCCTGGTACTGGTAGTAGGTGCCGGCGGCCAGGAAGAACAACGCACTGCCCACCCACACCTGCCGCGCATAGTCGGGCAGGTAGTTCACCCGCACCCCGTAAGGCGGCGCCACCACCACATAACGTGGCCCCTGCGGCTGATACCAATAGCCGCCGGAGTAGTAATAGTCGTGACCGCGATACGGCACGCGCCGGTACGGGTCGGGGAAGCGGTCGATGGTGTGCCCCGGCCGATACTGCGGCCCTGGGCCCCAGCCATTGCCATTGCCGTGACCATTACCATTGCCCGGCCGCTGGCCGGGCCCGCCGGCTTGCCAATGCTGATTGCCGTCGTTGCGCCGTGGTACATCACGGTAATAACCCTGGCGTGGCGGCTGGGTCTGCTGCACCTCGTCGGGGCGCGAATTCAGTGGCGAAGACGCCGGCGCACGCTCCCCGCCATTGGGGTCCTGCTGTGGACCATGGCGATCACCCAGCGCCTGCACATTCAGGCTCAAACAAAGCAAACCAACACCTGCCAACTGCCAGATGCGCGACTTCATGCGTTACTCTCCCGCTCGCGGTTGGCCTTCACTTTATCAGGCCGTTTGCAACGCAGTATCGCCAGCTCGATGAAAAATCACAGGCAACAAAAAAGGGTGACCCTGAGGCCACCCTTCGAGAATTTCGTCCTTGCTCGGCGCTTGTGGCGCCTGCTCACCTCACGCCGTCTGGTGGACAGTGTGCAGCCCGGGGGCCAAGCACAACCCGGTGGGGTTGCTGGCCGCAGCGCCCCTGATTGGGGCGCCGCCGTGGACATCTGTCCGGGCAGTGATTCTGTTGACCATAATAAGAAAGTCGCACGACAGAGGATTGCTAAAATTGCTCAACAAAACAGCACTTGCGCAATTTTTAACTAAAGATTGATAATCCACCGCAATCGAAACAGAAAAGGCTTCATCCATGAGCAAGCTTGACCGCTATGACCTGAGCATTCTTGCCGAACTGCAGCGCGATGCGCGCATCTCCAACCAGGAACTGGCCGAGCGCATCGGCCTGTCACCCTCACCCTGTTCGCGGCGGGTCAAACAGCTTGAGGACGATGGCTACATCTCGCGCCAGGTGGCTCTGCTCGACCGCAAGAAGCTCGGCCTGAGCCTGACCGCCTATGTACTGATCGGCATGGACCGGCACACCCCCGAGCGCTTCGAGACCTTCGAGGCGGCGATTCGCGGCCTGCCCCAGGTGCTTGAATGCAGCCTGGTCACCGGGATGGATGCCGACTACCAGCTCAAGGTGGTGGTGCCCGACATGGACCATTACCAGAAGCTGCTGCTCGGCCACCTGACCCGTATCGAAGGCGTCACCAGCGTACGCTCCAGCTTTGTGCTCAACCAGGTACTGGCCAGCACCGAAATGCCGCTCACGCACCTGCGTTAGTCAGCACCGGAGGGCGGGCGTATACTGGCGCGCTTCAACCTGCCGGAGAAGATCGATGGATCCTGCGTTGTTCGAAGAATGGATGATGACCATCCTGGTCACCCTCCTGATTGGTTTCATGGGTTTTATCGTCTGGGACCTGGCGAAAAAATCCAAGGCCGGCAAGTTCGGCACCTTCATCCTGTTTTTCGTGCTGGGCCTGGGCATCCTCGCCTTCGTCATCAAAAGCGTGGTCATCGGCTACATCGAAGGCGTCTAGCGCCGTGCCGGCACTTCGCGCCACTGGCCCTGCGCCAGCCCGTCAAGGCTCCAGTCGCCGATCCGCACGCGCACCAGGCGCAGGGTCGGCAGGCCGACGGCGGCCGTCATGCGCCGCACCTGGCGGTTGCGCCCTTCCCTGATCACCAGTTCCAGCCAGGCGGTCGGGATACTCTTGCGAAAGCGTACCGGCGGGTTGCGTGGCCACAGCTCAGGCTCGTCGAGCTGGCGCGCCTCGGCCGGCAAGGTCATGCCATCGTTCAGTTCCACGCCCTCACGCAGGCGCTGCAACTGTGCTTCGCTCGGTTCACCCTCTACCTGCACCCAGTAGGTCTTGGGCAGCTTGTGCCTGGGATCGGCGATGCGCGCCTGCAACTGGCCGTCATTGGTCAGCAGCAACAGGCCTTCGCTGTCGCGATCCAGGCGCCCGGCCGGGTACACGCCGGGAATGGCGATGAAGTCCTTGAGCGTGGCGCGGCCCTCGCCGTCGCTGAACTGGGTCAGTACGTCGAACGGCTTGTTGAACAGGATCAGCTTCGGCTCGGCCGGCGGTGTCTTGGGCGGGCGACGCGGGCCGGCGGGTTTGGCCGCGCCAGGGCGCGGCTTGGAACGTGGGGGTAACGGCATGGGGCCTCAGCGGAACGGCGGCTCGTCGAAACTGCGCAGTTTACGCGAGTGCAGCGCATTGAGTTCGGTGCGCAGCAGGTCGAGTGCGGCGATACCGATCTTCAGGTGCTGGCTGACCGCCCGGTTGTAGAAGGCGTTGGCCGCCCCCGGCAACTTGATCTCGCTGTGCAGCGGCTTGTCCGACACGCACAGCAGCGTGCCGTACGGGACGCGCAGGCGATAGCCCTGGGCCGCAATGGTGCCGCTTTCCATGTCCACGGCCACGGCACGGGACAGGTTGATCAGCGGTCGCTCCTGAGCCCAGCGCAGCTCCCAGTTGCGGTCGTCATAGGTCAGCACGGTACCGGTGCGCAGGCGTTTTTTCAGCTCGTCGCCACGTTCACCGGTGACCTGTGCCGCAGCCTCCTGCAAGGCCAACTGCACCTCGGCCAGTGCCGGGATCGGGATGTTGGGGGGCAGGACGCGGTCGAGAATGCCGTCGCGGCGCATGTAGGCGTGGGCCAGCACGTAGTCGCCAATGGTCTGCGACTGACGCAGGCCGCCGCAGTGGCCGATCATCAGCCAGCAGTGCGGGCGCAGCACCGCCAGGTGGTCGGTGATGTTCTTGGCGTTGGAGGGGCCCACGCCGATGTTGACCAGGGTAATGCCATGGCCGTCGGCGGCGATCAGGTGATAGGCCGGCATCTGGTAACGGTGCCACACCACCCCGGCCACCAGCGCCTGGGCCTCGCCGTTGTCCATGGCCTTTTCGATCACCACGTTGCCGGGCAGCACCATACGCACGAAACGCGGGTCTTCGCGCAGTTGCTCCAGGCCATGGGTGATGAACTGGTCGACGTAGCGGTGGTAGTTGGTCAGCAGGATCCACGGCTGCACATGCCGCCAGTCGCTGCCGGTATAGTGCACCAGCCGGCGCAGCGAGAAGTCGACTCGCGCCGCGTCGAACAGCGCCAGCGGCAGCGGGTCGACATTGGCCCAGTCGTACAGGCCGTCGGCAATGCCGTCGGTGGCCGCCGACAGGTCGGTACTGGGGAATACCCGCGCCAGCGCGGCGGCGGTGATGCCGGTGCCGGCCAGCTCATCACCCTGCTCGACCACATAGGGGTAGGGAATATTCTGTTCGCTCAGGCCCACCTCGACCATCACGGTGAAGTCTCGCATCAGCGGCCCGAGCTGCTCGAGCAGGTAGCCGCGAAAGGCCGCCGGCTGGGTCACGGTGATGCTGTAGGTGCCCGGCAGTTGTACCTTGGCATAAGCGCGGGTGATCACCGGCACCTCGCCCTGGTACTGGTAGGTCAGGCGCAGTTCGGGGTAGCGAAACTGCGCACGCTCAGCGGCATCCGGCTCGGTACGGTCCTTGAGGTAACGCTTGAGCGCCTGGCTAAGGGCGGCAGTGGCGCACGCGTGCAACGCCGCCAGACGATCGACGGCTTGCTCGGCGGTTTCTACGACAACGAAGGCTTCATCAGTACGGCTCACAATGTACTTCCTGTCTGACATGCATGGGCCCATCTTGCCTACATCCGCCGGCAAAGGCACGCACGTTAGAGCGGCCAGTTCAGCGTCGAGCGTTGCACCAGCGCCGCCACATCGACGCCGCGCGGCAATGCACCGTATACCCGTGCGCTAGCGCCCAGGCGGCTGGCGATGAACGCGTCGCTGACGGCGGCATTGCCCGCCTCCAGCAGCAGCCTGGCCTGCAGCCCCAGCGCGATGTCTTCGGTGAGCTGGCGCGCCCGGTACTGGATGTCGGCGGTATCGGCGAGGGCCGCCTTGAGGTTGCCGATATGCGCCGCCAGGCGCGGGTCGCCATGGCCGTCCCCCAGCTCGGCGAACAGCGTGTCGAGCACCCCGGGCTCCTTGGACACGGCGCGCAGCACGTCCAGGCACTGCACGTTGCCCGAGCCTTCCCAGGTGGAGTTGACCGGCGCCTCGCGGTACAGCCTGGGCAGGATGCTGTCCTCCACATAACCGGCGCCGCCCAGGCACTCGGCGGCCTCGTTGATCATGGCCGGCGCACGCTTGCAGATCCAGTACTTGCCCACGGCGGTCACCAGCCGGGCAAAGCGCACCTGATGCGCGTCCTGTGGCTGGTCCAGTGCGTGCCCCATGCGCAGGCTCAGGGCCAGCGCCGCTTCGCTTTCCAGCGCCAGGTCCGCCAGCACGTTCTGCATCAACGGCTGCTCGGCCAGTACCCGGCCGCCCACCGTGCGGTGCGCACAGTGGTGCGCCGCCTGGGTCAGTGCCTGGCGCATCAATGCACTGGAGCCGACCATGCAGTCGAACCGGGTCATGGCGACCATCTCGATGATGGTCGGCACGCCCCGCCCTTCTTCACCGATCATCCAGGCCAGGGCACCCCGAAACTCGACTTCGCTGGAGGCGTTCGAGCAGTTGCCCAGCTTGTTCTTCAGGCGCTGGATATAGAACTGGTTGTGGCTGTCATCGGGGCGATGGCGCGGCAGCAGAAAGCAGCTCAGGCCCTTGTCGGTCTGTGCCAGGGTCAGGAACGCATCGCACATCGGCGCCGAGCAGAACCACTTGTGCCCCACCAGCTCGTAGGCCTGGCCCGGCCCCGCCGCGCCCACCGGATAGGCGCGTGTGGTGTTGGCTCGCACGTCGGTGCCGCCCTGCTTCTCGGTCATGGCCATGCCCAGGGTCACCCCCACCTTGTGCCGGTCGCCGATGTTGCGCGGGTCGTAGGCAGTGGCCAGCACCTTGGGCAACCAGTACCGTGCAAGCTCGGGCTGCAGCCTGAGCGCAGGCACCGAGGCGAAGGTCATGGTCAGCGGGCAGCCACTGCCGGCTTCGGCCTGGCTGTGCAGGTAGGTCATCGCGGCACGTGCCACGTGCGCCCCGGCGCGCGGCTCGGCCCAGGGCAATGACGGCAGGCCGTGCTCGATGGCCGTGCGCATCAGCTCGTGATAGGCGGGATGAAACTCCACCAGGTCGACCCGGTGGCCATAGCGATCATGGCTGCTGAACTGCGGCTTGTGCGCATTGGCCAGGAACCCTGCTGCCATCAGGGGGCCACCCGCCAGCGCCCCGTAGGCATCGATCCGTGCCTGCGCCCAGCCAGCGCCATAGCGCCGGGCCCACGCCTGCAACGGCAGGTCGAGACGGTACAGGTTGGCGCCATCCAGGCTCGGCGGCTGATTGGTGACCGTGTGGGTTTCGGCGTACTGGTGCAGGTTCATCGGGGACTCCTGGCTGATCCGGACGTGGTTTTCAGTGAATCACGCCCTGCCCCCGACTCAAAGTGACAAAACCGCCTAATTCGCCACGACTTGCCCCGGCGCCAGCCCAGCGGCAACACCGCACGGCAGCGGCGTGGCCAGGCTCAGTTCAAAGCAACTGCCCTCGCCCGGGCGTGACTCGTGGCGCAAGTGCCCGTCGATCAACTGCGCCAGTTTGCGACAGATCGACAAGCCGATGCCCAGGCCACCGTACTCGCGGCTCATCGAGCCATCGACCTGGAAGAAGCGCTGGTAGAGCACCGCGTCATCCAGGCACGCAAAGCCGATGCCGCTGTCGCGAACGCTGAAGGTCAGGCCCGGCTGCGGCGCGGCGGGCTGGCGGATGCGCACGGTCAGCAGTACGCCGCCACGGTGGGTGAACTTGATTGCGTTGTCGAGCAGGTAGCTCAGGCACATCGCCAGCTTGCGCCGATCGCCCCAGACCATGTCCGGCAGGTCCATGCCGGCGTCCAGGTTGAAGAACAGGCCCTTTTCCTGCGCCAGTGGCAGGAAGCGCACCCGCAGCTCGTGCAGCAGGCCGCGCACGTTGAACAGCTCCGGTTGCGCACGCAGGCGGCCGGCTTGCAGTTCGGTAAGGATCAGAATGTCGTCGACCATGCGCATCATGTTCTGCGCCGCGGCACTGGCGGTGTGCTGGTACTGGGTCAGTTCCTGCTCGCTGGAGACCATCTGCATCAGCTCCAGCGAACCGATCACGCCGTTCATCGGGGTGCGCAGCTCATGGGTCACGGTGGCCAGGAACTCGTCCTTGAGCCGGTTGCTGTGGGCCAACTGCAGGTTGGCCTGCTCAAGCGTCTGCCCGGCTTCACGCAGGGTACGGGCCTGCTCGTCACGCATGCTGTTGATGCGATCGGCCAGCGCCAGCGACAGCAGGCCCACCTCCAGCGCCGAACCGATCTGGCTGGCATACATGGTCAGAAACACGTTGGGCAGGTAGCCCAGCACCATCAGTGTGTTGACCAGGCCGCCCAGCAGAAAGGCCGACCAGGCGATGATGAAGTAGCGCGCCACCCGCAGGCCACGGCGCCAGGCGAACACCCCGGCGGCAAAGATGCTCACGGTGAACACCAGCGCCAGCGCGGTGGCCAGGCGCAGGGCGATGCCGTAGCTGAAACTCAGCGACATCACCATCACCAGCGCCGAGCAGCCGATCAGTACCTTGAGGAAGGTATCGAAACCACGACTGAGGCTGGCCATCTGCAGGAAGCTGCGCGCAAACTGGCAGCCGAACAGCCCCGCCGCACCGATGAACAGTGGTGTGCACGCATTCGCCCACCAGGGGCTGTCGGGCCAGAAGTACGCCACCCCGGCACCGTTGACCGACACCTGGTACAGGCCGAACGAGGCGATGTAGAGGATGTAGTAGAGGTAGCTGGTATCGCGCACGCTGAGATAGATGAACAGGTTGTACACCAGCATCCCCAGCAGCACGCCGTAGATCAGCCCGAGCATGTACAGCCGGGTGGGCTGGGCCTCCAGATACGCATCGCTCGACCACAGGGTCAGCGGCGCCTGCACCGAGCCCTCGCTGTGCAGGCGCAGGTACAGCGTGCTCGACTGGCCCGGGGTAAACGGCAGGTTGAACAGGTAATTGTCCTGGCGCAGCTGTCGGCTGGCATAGGGCAAGGCATCACCGGTGCGCTGTGCCAGGGCGTAATGGCCGGCTGCATCGGGCAGGTAGAGTTCCAGATGGTCCAGCGGCGGGTACGCCAGCTCCAGCAACCAGTTGCGCGGGGCGGCCTGTGGCAGGGCAACGTAATGCAGGTCTAACCGGACCCAGAACACCGATGTCGAGTAGCCGGCGTTCAGCACCTGGGCCTGGTGCGGGCGAAACTGCGCGGCAAACGCCGGCGAACTGACCTGGGCGATGCTCGCGCTGCCGTCACGGTCTTCATACACCTGCATCAGCCGCCCCAGCGGCAGTTGGCGGGTGGCATCGTCGAAATCGACCGCGCCGGCCAGCAGTGGCAGCCAGCCCAGCAAAACAATCAGCACAGTGCGCATACAGCCCCAGCATGGTCTGCGCGGTCGCGTCGTGGTGGCCTCCTGTCCATTTGAGACGACGAGTCGCGGCAGTACCTGTTATCGATTTGTGAGCACTCTAGCACAGCTTTCGGGCGCGGCCAGAGAGGCTTTGGAACTCAAAACAGAGGCTCTATATCGGCACTTACAGGCATTTCTTCAGGCATTAGCTGACCCGCCGCTCAAAAACTGCATCGGCCCGACAGACCCGCCAAAAGCGTTTGGTGGTAAGCTCGCGCACCATGAATACCTACAGCTCCCGCCCCGTTGTCCTCTGTCTCTCCGGCCACGACCCCAGTGGCGGCGCCGGCTTGCAGGCAGATATCGAAGCCCTGATCGCGCAAGGTTGTCACGCCGCCCCGGCCGTCACCGCCCTGACCGTGCAGGATACCGTCAATGTGACTGACTTTCGCGTGCTCGACCGCGAGTGGGTACTGGCCCAGGCCAATGCCGTGCTCAACGACTCGACCGTCGCGGCGGTCAAGCTGGGCATGCTCGGCTCGCTGGACATGGTCGATACCGTGGTCGAGCTGCTCAGCGCCCACCCGCACCTGCCCCTGGTGTGCGACCCGGTGTTGCGCGCCGGCGGCGGTGGCCGCCTGGGCAAGGACGAGGTCGGCTATGCCATGCGCGAGCGCCTGCTGCCGCTGGCCACCATCGCCACGCCGAACCTGCCCGAGGCACGTATCCTGGCCGAGCTGCCGGACGGCACGGCCGACCAGTGCGCAGAAAAACTGCTGCCCTTCGTCAAGCACCTGCTGATCACCGGCGGCCACGGCGACGAGCACGAAATCCACAACCGCCTGTACAGCCGCGACGGCCAGCACCACACCTGGACCTGCCAGCGCCTGCCGGGGGACTACCATGGTTCGGGCTGCACCCTGGCCAGCGCCCTGGCCGGGCGCCTGGCGCTGGGCGAACAGCTGCACAGTGCGGTGCGTTCGGCACTGGACTACACCTGGCGCACCCTGCGTGACGCCGAGCAACTGGGCAAGGGCCAGTACGTGCCGCGCCGCCTGCCACTGGATTTCTGTTCCTGATCGACCGCCCCGAGGCCTGCACGATGAAGTTACGTGGTTTGTATGCCATCACCGACAGCCAACTGTTGGCTGGACGCTTTCTTCCCTACGTCGAAGCGGCCCTCGAGGGTGGCGTCACCCTGCTGCAATACCGCGACAAGAGCCAGGACGAGGCACGCCGCCTGCGCGAGGCCGAGGCCCTGATGAAGCTGTGCGAGCGCTATCGCACCCAACTGGTGATCAACGACGACGCCGAGCTGGCCGCGCGCCTGGGCGTGGGCCTGCACCTGGGCCAGACCGACGGCCCGCTGACGCCTGCGCGTACCCTGCTGGGGCGCAATGCAATCATTGGCTCCACCTGTCACGCCCAGCTCGAGCTGGCCGAACAGGCGGCCCGCGAAGGTGCCAGCTATGTGGCCTTCGGCCGCTTCTTCAACTCGCTCACCAAACCCGGTGCCCCGGCCTGCGACCTGGCCCTGCTGGAGCAGGCCCGGGCGCGGGTCAAATTGCCGATTGCCGTGATCGGCGGCATCACCCTGGACAACGCCGCCCCGCTGGTCGCCCATGGCGCCGACCTGCTGGCGGTGATTCACGGCCTGTTCGGCGCTGACAGCACGGCCGAGGTCACTCGCCGCGCCCGCGCCTTCAACGCCCTGTTCGCATCTGCCTGATTGAGAGAGCCCGACATGTCTCGTTCCGAAACCCTGTTTGCCCAAGCCCAGAAGCACATCCCCGGTGGCGTGAACTCGCCCGTGCGTGCGTTCAAGAGCGTCGGCGGCACGCCACTGTTCTTCAAGCATGCCGAAGGCGCCTATGTCACCGATGAAGACGACAAGCGCTATGTCGACTACGTCGGTTCCTGGGGCCCGATGATCCTCGGCCACAGCCACCCGGACGTGCTCGCGTCGGTGCGCAAGCAACTGGCCCACGGCCTGTCGTACGGCGCGCCGACCGCGATGGAAACCGAGATGGCGGACCTGGTCTGCGCGATCGTGCCGTCGATGGAAATGGTACGCATGGTCAGCTCCGGCACCGAAGCCACCATGAGTGCGATTCGCCTGGCCCGTGGCTTCACCGGCCGCGACAGCATCATCAAGTTCGAAGGCTGCTACCACGGCCACTCCGACAGCCTGCTGGTCAAGGCAGGTTCCGGCCTGCTGACCCAGGGCGTGCCAAGCTCGGCCGGTGTGCCGGCGGCATTCGCCAGACACACCCTGACCCTGCCGTTCAACGACATCGACGCGGTGGCAAAGATGCTCGCTGAGGTCGGCCAGGAAGTGGCGTGCATCATCGTCGAGCCAGTGGCCGGCAACATGAACTGCGTGCCGCCGGCACCGGGCTTTCTCGAAGGCCTGCGCAGCCTGTGCGACCAGCACGGCGTGGTGCTGATCTTCGACGAAGTGATGACCGGCTTCCGTGTCGCACTGGGCGGCGCCCAGGCGCACTACGGCGTGACCCCGGACCTGTCGACGTTCGGCAAGATCGTCGGTGGCGGCATGCCGGTGGGCTGCTTTGGCGGCAAGCGCCACATCATGGAGCAGATCGCACCGCTGGGCCCGGTGTACCAGGCCGGCACCCTGTCGGGCAACCCGCTGGCGATGGCGGCCGGCCTGACCACGCTGAAGCTGATCAGCCGCCCGGGCTTCCATGCCGAACTGAGCGATTTCACCAGCCGCCTGCTCGAGGGCCTGCAGCAGCGTGCCGATGCGGCCGGCGTGCCATTCGTCACCACCCAGGCGGGCGCCATGTTCGGCCTGTACTTCAGCGGTGCCGACGACATCGTCACCTTCGAGGATGTGATGGCCAGCGATGCCGAACGCTTCAAGCGCTTCTTCCACCTGATGCTCGAAGGCGGCGTGTACCTGGCGCCGAGTGCGTTCGAAGCAGGCTTCACCTCGATCGCGCACGGTGAAACCGAGCTGCAGATCACCCTGGATGCGGCCGAGCGGGCATTCGCCAAGCTCTGAAACCCTGGGCTGCCCTGCAGCCCTTCGCTGGCCAGCCAGCCCCCACAGGTAGTGCATTGTACTCGGGACCTGCACGTGCCCGGTGGGAGCTGGCTTGCCAGCGAAGAGGCCGGAACAGGCGTCACACACCGCCCCGCTCGCCCCCCCTCAGCAGAAAATCGAGTAAAGACTTTGTAAGGTAGGCGCTGCTTATCCCATAATGTGCCACCAGACACATTGGCCGCAGCTTCGCAGAGGTAAGTCGATCACCATGAACCGCGCCGGCCGCGCCCTCGCACTGGGCTGCCTGTTGCTACTTCAGCCCCTGCTGGCCACCGCAGGCGGTAACTCGTTGCTGATCCCGGCAACAGGCCGCTGCACCCTCAATACGCCTGCCGACGAGCTGCAACAGGCCCTGGCCAGCTGCCAGCAAGCTGCGCAGTCGGGTGATGCCCAGGCACAATTCGAGCTCGGCGAGTTCTACTACGACGGCAAGAACACTGCGCAAGACCTGAACAAGGCGCTCAGCTACTTCGAGCAGGCCTCGTTGCAAGGCCATGCCCAGGCGCAATACCTGCTGGGTACCATGTTCTTTCGCGGCGAAGGCGTGGCAGCCAACAACGTGCAGGCGTATATCGTGCTGAAGATGGCTGCGGTGAATGGCGCCGAAGACGCCCTGGACCTGGCCGACGAAGTGTCTGCCAAGATGCAGCGCGACGAGCTGGAGGTGGCCACCCAGGTACTTGGCCAGATCTTTCGCAAGTACCTGCTGGAACTGCAGACCATCGACGGTCGCACCCCCTTCGCCCCGCTGCCGTAAGACGTCCGGCTATTTTTCCGGCATCGGCATCGGGAACGGCATCACGTTGCTCACACCCCGCGCTTCGCTGATCTTCGGCGTACCCAGACGCTCGACTTCGTCGATGCGCACGATCGAATGCATCGGCACAAAACTGCGCACCACGCCTTCGAACTGGGCCTTGAGCTTCTCTTCGCTGGGGTCGACGACGACCTGCGTGCGCTCGCCGAACACGAATTCCTCGATTTCGAGAAAGCCCCACAGATCGCTTTGGTAGATCTGTTTGGCGTACATCTCGAACACCTGACCCTGGTTGAGAAAGATCACTTTATAGATGGGGGCTTCGCGCTTGGTCATTGTCGGCAGGAACGATCGCAGGGGGAAATAAGTCGCAAACTATAACATAGGCACCCGGCCGACAACGCTAGGAAGCCTCGGCCACGCCGCTTATAATGCGCGGTTCTTTGAATCACCTGATGATCCCGCATGACCAAGAAGCTTTATATCGAAACCCACGGCTGCCAGATGAACGAGTACGACAGCTCGCGCATGGTCGACCTGCTGGGTGAACATCAAGCCCTGGAAGTGACTGCACGGGCCGAAGACGCCGACGTCATCCTGCTCAATACCTGTTCCATCCGCGAACGGGCCCAGGACCGCGTCTACTCGCAGCTCGGCCGTTGGCGCGAACTGAAGGACCTCAGGCCCGACATGGTGATTGCCGTCGGCGGCTGCGTGGCCAGCCAGGAAGGTGATTCGATCCGCAAGCGCGCGCCGTATGTCGACGTGGTGTTTGGCCCCCAGACCCTGCACCGCCTGCCCGAGATGATCGACGCGGCGCGCAGCACCGGCCTGCCCCAGGTCGACGTGTCGTTCCCCGAGATCGAAAAATTCGACCACCTGCCCGAGCCGCGTATCGACGGCCCCACCGCCTACGTGTCGGTGATGGAAGGCTGCAGCAAGTACTGCACCTTCTGCGTGGTGCCCTATACCCGCGGCGAAGAAGTCAGCCGCCCGTTCGACGACGTGCTGGCCGAGATCATCCACCTGGCCGAGAACGGCGTGCGTGAAGTGACCCTGCTGGGGCAGAACGTCAACGGCTACCGCGGGCAGACCCACGACGGCCGCCTGGCGGACCTGGCCGAGCTGATCCGGGTAGTGGCCGCTGTCGACGGCATCGACCGCATCCGCTACACCACCTCGCACCCGCTGGAGTTCTCCGACAGCCTGATCCAGGCCCACGCCGAGGTGCCCGAGCTGGTCAAGCACCTGCATCTGCCGGTGCAGTCCGGTTCCGATCGGGTACTGGCGGCGATGAAGCGCGGGCACACCGTGCTCGAATACAAGTCCAAGCTGCGCAAGCTCAAGGCCGCGGTGCCGGGTATCTGCATCAGTTCCGACTTCATCATCGGCTTCCCCGGCGAAACCGAAAAAGACTTCGAGAACACCATGAAGCTGGTGGCCGACGTTGGTTTCGACTTCTCCTACTCGTTCATCTACAGCCAGCGCCCGGGGACCCCGGCCGCCGACCTGCCCGACGACACCCCCGAGGCCGTCAAGAAGGAACGCCTGGCCGCCCTGCAGCACCGCCTCGATCACCAGGGCTTTGAAATCAGCCGGCAGATGGTCGGCACCCTGCAGCGCATCCTGGTCACCGACTATTCACGCCGCGACCCGGGGCAACTGCAAGGGCGCACCGAGAATAACCGTATCGTCAACTTCCGCAGCGACAATCCCACCCTGATCGGCCAGTTCGTCGACATTCATATCGACGATGCACGTCCGCACTCGCTGTTCGGTTCGCTGGTGCAGTAAAGGCGCTACGCCGGGCCCGACGAACGGCCCGGCGACCCTTGATCGTTTCAGCGCTTTCACCGTTGCGCGCGTGGGGTTATCCTTGGTTTCATCCACATTGCCGTAGGGCGGCTAAAAACGACCTTGAACGCACCCATAGAACCTCATCGTTTCATCCTCGAGCCCTTCGAGGCTCATCGCTTCGCCAATCTGTGCGGGCAATTCGACGAGCACCTGCGCTTGATCGAACAGCGCCTGGCCATCGAGATCCGCAACCGCGGCAATCAGTTCGAACTGATCGGCGAACCCAAGCTGACCTCCTCTGCCGAACAGCTGCTGCGCCGTCTCTACCGCGAGACCAAGGCCACCGAGCTGTCGCCGGAAATGGTCCACCTGTTCCTTCAGGAATCGGCCGTTGAAGCGCTGGAACACCCGGCCGTCAACGAAGTCAGCGTGTCGCTGCGCACGCGCAAGGGCATGATTCGCCCGCGCGGGCTGAACCAGCAGCGCTACGTGAAGGAAATTCTCGGCAACGACATCAATTTCGGCATCGGTCCGGCCGGTACCGGCAAGACCTACCTGGCCGTGGCCTGCGCGGTCGACGCGCTGGAACGCGAACAGGTACGGCGCATCCTGCTGGTGCGCCCGGCCGTCGAGGCGGGCGAAAAGCTCGGCTTCCTGCCCGGTGACCTGGCCCAGAAGATCGACCCGTACCTGCGCCCGCTGTACGACGCGCTGTACGAAATGCTCGGCTTCGAGCACGTGGCCAAGCTGATCGAGCGCCAGGTGATCGAGATCGCCCCGCTGGCCTACATGCGCGGCCGCACCCTGAACAACAGCTTCATCATCCTCGACGAAAGCCAGAACACCACCGTCGAGCAGATGAAGATGTTCCTGACCCGTATCGGTTTCGGCTCCACGGCCGTGATCACCGGCGACATCACCCAGGTCGACCTGCCGCGCGGCACCAAGTCGGGCCTGGCGCACGTCATCGGCGTGCTCAAGGACGTACCGGGCATCAGCTTTACCCATTTCCAGCCTAAAGACGTCGTGCGCCACCCCTTGGTACAGCGCATCGTCGAAGCCTATGAGCGCTTCGAGAACGCTCAGCAGGACCCGGCCGAAGGCAAACCGCGCAATGCTTGAACTCGATCTGCAACTGGCAAGCGATGCGCCCGCCCCGAGCGAAGACCAGTTCCGCCAATGGTGCGCCCTGGCCCTGCGCCAGCGCACGGCCGACTCGGAACTGACCATTCGCCTGGTCGACGAGGCCGAAGGTCGCGAGCTGAACCACACCTGGCGGCACAAGGACTACGCCACCAATGTGCTGTCCTTCCCCGCCGACGTGCCCGACGACCTGCTCGACATCCCGCTGCTGGGCGACCTGGTCATCTGCATCGCGGTGGTCGAGCGCGAAGCCGCCGAACAGGGCAAGGCCCTCGAGGCCCACTGGGCGCACCTGGTCATCCACGGTTGCCTGCACCTGCTGGGCTACGACCACATCGATGACGATGAGGCCGAGGAAATGGAAGCACTGGAACGAACGTTGCTTGCCGAACTGGGTCATCCCGACCCGTACGCCGACGACGAACACGACGCACCCCACACTGATATCTGCAAGGATCACGAGTAACCGCCATGAGCGAAGATCGATCGAGCAACGGGCAAAAGTCCTGGCTGGGCAAACTGACCCAGGCTTTTGCCCATGAGCCGAAAAACCGCCAGGAGCTCCTCGAGCTGCTGCGCGAAGCGCACCAGAACAAGCTGCTCGACAGCGAAGCGCTGACCATTGTCGAAGGTGCGATCCAGGTCGCCGACCTGCAAGTGCGCGACATCATGGTGCCGCGCTCGCAGATGATGAGCATCAAGGCCTCGCAGACCCCGCGCGAATTCCTGCCGGCAGTGATCGACGCCGCGCACTCGCGCTACCCGGTGGTCGGCGAAAGCCATGACGACGTGCTCGGCGTGCTGCTGGCCAAGGACCTGCTGCCGCTGATCCTCAAGGAGAACGGCGACACCTTCAACATCAAGGACCTGCTGCGCCCGGCCACCTTCGTGCCCGAGTCCAAGCGCCTGAACGTGCTGCTGCGCGAGTTTCGCGCCAACCACAACCACATGGCCATCGTCATCGACGAATACGGCGGTGTGGCAGGCCTGGTAACCATCGAGGACGTGCTCGAGCAGATCGTCGGCGACATCGAAGACGAGCATGACGTCGAAGAGGACAGCTACATCAAGCCGCTGCCCAGCGGCGACTTCCTGATCAAGGCACTGACCCCGATCGAGAACTTCAACACCTTCTTCGACAGCGAGTTCTCCGACGACGAATTCGACACCGTGGGCGGCCTGGTGATGAGTGCCTTCGGTCACCTGCCCAAGCGCAACGAAACCACCGAGATCGGGCCGTATCGCTTCCGCATCCTCAATGCCGACAGCCGCCGGATCCACCTGCTGCGCCTGACCCCCATCAACCGCTAAGGACAACCATGCGCTGGATCACCCGCCCCGGCTGGCCCGGTAACCTGCTGGCCGTGGCGGCCGGTGCCCTGACCCCGCTGACGCTGGCGCCCTTCGACATCTGGGCGCTGTCGCTGCTGTCGCTGGCGCTCTTCTATCTGGGGCTGCGCGACCTCACCCCGCGCCAGGCGCTGGGGCGCGGCTGGTGTTATGGCTTTGGCCTGTTCGGCGCCGGTACCTGGTGGATCTACGTCAGCATCCACGACTATGGTGGCGCCTCGGCGCTGCTGGCCGGCGGCCTGATGCTGCTGTTCTTCGCCGCCATTGCCTGGTTTTTCGCCCTGCCGGCCTGGCTATGGGCGCGCTGGCTGCGTCGCCCCGAGGCGCCACTGGCAGACGCACTGTGCTTTGCCGCCCTGTGGCTGGGCCAGGAAGCCTTCCGCGGCTGGTTCCTCACCGGTTTCCCGTGGCTCTATGCCGGCTACAGCCAGCTCGACGGCCCGCTTGCCGGGCTGGCCCCGCTGGGCGGCATGTGGCTGGTGTCGTTCACCCTGGCACTGACTGCTGCGCTGCTGTGCAACCTGCACCGGCTGCGCGAGCGCAAGGGCTTCATGGCCCTCGGCGCGCTGCTGCTGTTCGCGCCATGGATGGCCGGCCAGGCCCTCAAGGGCCATGCCTGGACCACGCCGGCGGGCGAGCCGCTGAGCGTGGCGGCGATCCAGGGCAATGTCGAACAGGAACTCAAGTGGGACCCCGAGCAGCTCAACCGGCAACTGGCGCTGTACCGCGACATGAGCTTCAGTTCCAGGCCGGTGGACATCATCGTATGGCCGGAAACAGCGGTGCCCGTGCTCAAGGAGCAGGCCCAGGGTTACCTGGACATGATGGGCAGCTTCGCCAGCGACCGCCACTCGGCACTGATCACCGGGGTACCGATTCGTGAAGTGGTGCACCAGCAGCGCCGTTACTACAACGGCATCACCGTGGTGGGCGAAGGCGATGGCACCTACCTCAAGCAGAAACTGGTGCCGTTTGGCGAGTACGTGCCACTGCAGGACATGCTGCGCGGCCTGATCGCCTTCTTCGACCTGCCGATGTCGGACTTTGCCCGCGGCCCCGAAGACCAGGCGATGCTGCAGGCCAAGGGCTACCACTTTGCCCCGATGATCTGCTACGAAGTGGTCTACCCGGAGCTGGCCGCCAGCCTTGCGGCCAGGAGCGACATTCTGCTGACCATCAGCAACGACACCTGGTTCGGCAAGTCGATCGGCCCGATCCAGCACCTGCAGATGGCGCAGATGCGTGCCCTTGAAGCCGGGCGCTGGATGATCCGCGCAACCAACAACGGCGTCACCGGGCTGATCGACCCGTTCGGCAGGATCAGCGTGCAGATCCCGCAGTTCGAACGCGCCATTCTCTATGGCGAGGTGGTGCCGATGCAGGGGCTCACGCCGTACCTGCAATGGCGCTCATGGCCCATGCTGATCGTCTGCATGCTGCTGTTCGGCTGGGCCTTGCTGGCCAGCCGAATCGCCAAGACGGTCTAGACGCACTAGTAGAACAGGCGATAGCCGAGCAGGCCGACCGCTTCGTTGAGCAGTTGGCCGTTTTGCCACATCGCCTTGTTCTCCGGCATCCAGCCGCCGAACGGGCGGGCGTTGTCATTGCCCAGAAAGCCGACCGGCGCGCCCATCACCTCGAAGCCTGCACGCTCGAAGCTCCACACCGAGCGCCTCATGTGCCAGGACTGGGTCACCACCACCACGCGCCTGATGCCCTGCGGCAGCAACACCGCAGCGCTCATCTGAGCGTTTTCCCAGGTGGTGCGGCTTTGCTCCTCCTGCCAGCGCACACTCACGCCGAAATCACGCTGCAGCGAATCAGCCATCAGCCTGGCTTCGCTGGGCGGCGTGCCGTAGTGCAAACCACCCGTGGTCAGTAGCGGCAAGCCACTGGCCCTGGCCAGTTGCGCGGCATAGCGCATGCGCTCCAGGGCCACACCGGAGGGCTGGTCGGCATTGCCCCACGCCGGGTCCCCGCGCTCACGCCCCGCGCCCAGCACCACGATCGCGTCGGCCTGGGCGGCCAGCGCCGGCCACTGCGCAGGCTCGATGGCCGGTACGTTCTCCAACTGGCGCGCGGCGAACTCGACCACCACCGGCAGGCTCATCAGCCACAACCCGCCCAGCCCCGAGACAAGGCACAGCAGCGCAGTGCGTGGCCAACGACGACGCAGCCACCAGGCAGCCAACAGCAGCAGCAACAGCACGCCGGGCGGCAAGAGGATCTGTTTGATGAAATAGCGCAATGGCATCAGGCACCTCCAGGGATGCCCAAGGCTACAGAGAAACGACGCCTGGCAACAACGATCACCAGGCGCCGATCAGCGAGATTGACATGTACGTGGCACACTCCGGCTGCGCCTGACTGTCCCGAACGGTTATTTGCAGTGCAGCGTTCTGGGTTTTTCCGTGGTGGTGGAGCGGGCCTTGTCCTTTAGCCAGACAACCCTGGCCGAAGGCGACGACTGCGCTTGCTGTGTCGCGCCGGTGCTTCCCTGCCGGCCTGCTGGAAGCGACTCCAGGTAGGCCTTGATCACATCGAATTCGGCGCGGCTCAGGCCACGCAATTCCAACTCAGCAGGCATTTCATCGCGTAATCGAACGGCGGTGCGCGCGGTGTCCAGGGCAAGCCCCAGACGGTCGATCAACCGCTCGTAAAGCTCCGGTTTCAGTGCTTGTAGCTGCGACTCTCCCATCCGTTCACCTCATTGAAGATAGAATTCATCTCCCCCACACGTCAGCTTAGCGGCACTCGAAAAACCGGCCCGGCGCCGCGACCAACGGCCCGCGACGCCGACACTGATGCAATCAGGGTTTCCCACGATGGATGGGGGTCATGTATGCTACGGCGTTCACTCTTGACACCGGATTGCCGGGCGCTACGGTTTTAAACCAGCCTGGATAAGGTCTCCCATTTCTCAGCGCAAAGTAGCCATGCACGAACTCTATCAGCCCCGCGAAATCGAAGCCGCCGCCCAGTCTTACTGGAACGAGCACAAGTCTTTTGAAGTCAGTGAACAGCCAGGCAAGGACACGTACTACTGCCTGTCGATGTTCCCTTACCCAAGCGGCAAGCTGCACATGGGCCACGTGCGCAACTACACCATCGGCGACGTGATCGCGCGCTACCAGCGCATGCTCGGCAAGAACGTCCTGCAGCCAATGGGCTGGGACGCCTTCGGCATGCCGGCGGAAAACGCCGCGATGAAGAACAACGTCGCGCCCGCCAAGTGGACCTACGAAAACATCGATTACATGAAGACCCAGCTCAAGAGCCTGGGCCTGGCGATCGACTGGTCCCGCGAAGTCACCACCTGCAAGCCGGACTACTACCGCTGGGAACAGTGGCTGTTCACCCGCCTGTTCGAAAAGGGCGTGATCTACCGCAAGAACGGTACCGTGAACTGGGACCCGGCCGACCAGACCGTACTGGCCAACGAGCAGGTCATCGACGGCCGTGGCTGGCGTTCGGGCGCGCTGATCGAGAAGCGCGAAATCCCGATGTACTACTTCAAGATCACTGCGTACGCCGACGAGCTGCTGGAAAGCCTCGACGAGTTGCCGGGCTGGCCTGAACAGGTCAAGACCATGCAGCGCAACTGGATCGGCAAGTCGCGCGGCATGGAAGTGTCGTTCCCCTACGACCAGGCCAGCATCGGCGAGGCCGGCGCACTCAAGGTCTTCACCACACGCCCCGACACGCTGATGGGCGCGACCTACGTCGCGGTCGCCGCCGAGCACCCGCTGGCCACCCTCGCCGCCCAGGGCAACCCCGAGCTGCAAGCGTTCATCGATGCCTGCAAGGGCGGCAGCGTCGCCGAAGCCGACATCGCCACCCAGGAGAAGAAAGGCCTGGCCACTTCCCTGCTGGTCGAACACCCGCTGACCGGCGAGAAGCTGCCGGTGTGGGTCGCCAACTACGTGCTGATGCACTACGGCGACGGCGCGGTCATGGCCGTACCGGCCCACGACGAGCGCGATTTCGAGTTCGCCACCAAGTACAACCTGCCAATCAAGGCCGTGGTGCGCACCAGCGCCGGCGATGAAGTGGGCAGCGAATGGCAGGCCGCCTACGGCGAGCATGGCCAACTGATCAACTCGGCCGAGTTCGACGGCCTGGACTTCGCCGGTGCGTTCGACGCCATCGAAGCCGCCCTGATCAAGAAGGAACTGGGCAAGTCGCGCACCCAGTTCCGCCTGCGCGACTGGGGCATCAGCCGCCAGCGCTACTGGGGCTGCCCGATCCCGATCATCCACTGTGACACCTGCGGCGACGTGCCGGTGCCAGAGGACCAGTTGCCCGTCACCCTGCCAGAGAACGTGGTGCCGGACGGCGCCGGTTCGCCACTGGCGCGCCTGCCCGAATTCTATGAATGCAGTTGCCCGACCTGTGGCGCACCCGCCAAGCGCGAAACCGACACCATGGACACCTTCGTCGAGTCGTCCTGGTACTTCGCACGCTATGCCTCGCCGAACTACGAGCACGGCATGGTCGACCCCAAGGCCGCCAACCACTGGCTGCCGGTGGACCAGTACATCGGCGGCATCGAACACGCGATCCTGCACCTGCTGTACGCACGCTTCTTCCACAAGCTGATGCGCGACGAAGGCCTGGTCACCTCCAACGAGCCCTTCAAGAACCTGCTGACCCAGGGCATGGTCGTGGCCGAAACCTACTACCGTGTCGCCAGCAACGGCGGCAAGGACTGGTTCAACCCGGCCGACGTCGAAATCGAGCGTGATGCCAAGGCCAAGATCATCGGCGCGCGCCTGAAGACCGACGGCCTGCCGGTGGAAATCGGCGGCACCGAGAAGATGTCCAAGTCCAAGAACAACGGCGTCGACCCGCAAGCGATGATCGATGCCTACGGCGCCGACACCTGCCGCCTGTTCATGATGTTCGCCTCGCCACCGGACATGAGCCTGGAATGGTCCGACTCCGGTGTCGAGGGCGCCAACCGCTTCCTGCGCCGTGTCTGGCGCCTGGCCCAGGCCCACGTTGGCCAGGGCCTGCCGGGCACGCTGGACCTGTCCAGCCTGGACGACGCCCAGAAGCTGGTGCGCCGTGCCATCCACGCCGCCATCAAGCAGGCCAGCGTCGATGTGGGCCAACACCACAAGTTCAACACCGCCATCGCCCAGGTGATGACCCTGATGAACGTGCTGGAAAAAGCCTCGCACGCCACCGAACAGGACCGTGCGCTGATCCACGAAGGCCTGGAAACCGTCGCCCTGCTGCTGGCACCGATCACCCCGCACATCAGCCATGAGCTGTGGCAGCGCCTGGGTCACGACGGCGCGGTCATCGATGCCGGCTGGCCGGTACTGGACGAAAGCGCACTGGTGCAGGACAGCATTGCACTGGTAATCCAGGTCAACGGCAAGCTGCGCGGGCATATCGAGATGCCTGCCACCGCCAGCCGCGAAGAGGTCGAGGCCGCGGCGCGCAGCAACGAGAACGTGCTGCGCTTCACAGAAGGCCTGAGCATCCGCAAGGTGATCGTGGTACCCGGCAAGCTGGTCAATATCGTCGCCAACTGACAGCAACGGGCGCCCTGAGCGGCGCCCGCACAGCCCACAAGGTTCAAGGGAGCAACAAGATGATCAAACGCAATCTGCTGGTGATGGGCCTGGCTGTCCTGCTCAGCGCCTGCGGTTTCCACCTGCGCGGCACCGGCGTTACCGAGCTGAGCCTGAAGGAACTGGACCTGAGCGCGCGCAATGCCTACGGCACGACCGTCACGCAACTGCGTGAAGTACTCGAGAACAGCGGTGTCAACGTGCACAAGGGTGCGCCTTACAAGCTGATTCTGACCAACGAACAGGAAACCCGGCGCGCGGCCAGCTACGCTGGCGGCGGGCGCTCGGCAGAATACGAACTGAACAGCGAGCTGACCTACGAGATCCGCGGCCTGGACAACCTGAGCCTGCTGACCGACAAGCTCGAAGTGCAGAAGACCTACGTGCATGACAGCAACAACCTGGCCGGCTCCGACCAGGAAGCCGATCAGATTCGTGATGAAATGCGCCGCGAAATGGTGCAGAAGATGGTCCTGCGCCTGCAACTGCTGACGCCGGAACAACTCAACGCCCTGCAACAGGAAGCCGACGAACGCGCCAAGGCCGAGGCCCAGGCGGTCGAAGCTGCCCGCCGTGCACAAGACGCGCAGCCCCAGCAATCGCCGCTGGAACTGCCGGCCAACTGAGCCTGAACGGGGCGCTTCGGCGCCCCGCCTGACCCCATGAAGCTCACCCCCGCCCAACTCCCCAAGCACCTGCAAGGCAGCCTCGCGCCGGTCTACGTGATCAGTGGCGACGACCCGCTGCTGTGCCAGGAAGCCGCCGACGCCATCCGCCTGGCTGCCCGCCAGCAAGGTTTCGACGAACGCCAGGTATTCAGTGCCGATGCCAACTTCGACTGGGGCACCCTGCTGCAGGCCGGGGCCAGCCTCTCGCTGTTCGCGCAAAAGCGGGTGCTGGAATTGCGCCTGCCGTCGGGCAAACCGGGGGACAAGGGCGCGGCCGCGCTGATCGAGTACTGCACGCGCCCCGCCGAAGACACCCTGCTGCTGATCAGCCTGCCCAAGCTCGACGGCAGTGCGCAGAAGACCAAGTGGGGCAAGGCGCTGATCGACGGCCAGCAGGTGCAGTTCGTGCAGATCTGGCCGGTGGACACCCACCAGTTGCCGCAATGGATCAACCAGCGCCTGGCCCAGGCCGGGCTGTCGGCCCAGCGCGATGCGGTGGAACTGATCGCCGCCCGTGTCGAAGGCAACCTGCTGGCGGCGGCGCAGGAAATCGAAAAGCTCAAGCTGCTGGCCGATGGCAATCAGATCACGGTCGAAACCGTACAGGGAGCGGTGGCCGACAGTGCCCGCTTTGACGTGTTTGGCCTGGTCGACGCGATCCTCAATGGCGAGGCGGCACATGCCCTGCGCATGCTGCAGGGCTTACGCGGTGAAGGGGTCGAGCCGCCGGTGATTCTGTGGGCGCTGGCGCGCGAGTTGCGGGTGCTGGCCGGCCTGGCCCAGCAGTTCAGCCAGGGCGTGCCGCTGGACAAGGCTTTCAGCCAGGCCCGCCCCCCGGTGTGGGACAAGCGCAGGCCGCTGATGAGCAAGGCCCTGCAACGCCATTCGGCGCAACGCTGGGGGCAATTGCTGCAGGATGCCCAGCGCATCGATGCGCAGATCAAGGGCCAGGCCCAGGGTTCGCCGTGGGTGAGCCTGTCGCGGTTGTCGCTGCTGATGGCAGGGCAGCGCCTGGCGTTGCCGGCCGAGTAAGCCTGACTCACTGTGGCGCGGCCTTCGCTGGCAAGCCAGCTCCCACAGGTTTTTCATGAGCGCCGCAAATCCCTGTGGGAGCTGGCTTGCCAGCGAAGGATTCAGCGCCTATATTGCGCCGGACATCCACTCAGCAGGACCACTGCCATGAGCAAAAAGCCAGCAAAAAACCGGCCCAACAAGGCCAAATCCATCGTCGCCCAGCCCTTGTTCCGCAGCCGCCAGGAACCCGCCGGCAAAGGCAAAGGCAGCTACCGCCGCGAAGCCTTCCAATCGAGAGATTGGGAGGCTTCTTACTTTTTGGCCGCATGAAAGCAAGAAACCCACAGGCGTGGTATGGTCGGCACCTGACCTGAAATACCTGGACCCATGCATGCCCTTCTGCCTTTCCCGTCGCCGGCAACTTCGCCAGCTGACTGCAGCCTCCAGCCTCATCCTGCTCGTCGCCTGTGCCGAGCAACCTACCGTCGCCGACACCCTGCCCCTGGCTCCCGCGCAACCCAACCCGGTGGTCACCCTGCCCACCCCGAGCGCAGACGCCAGCCCTGAAATTCAGCCGCTGCAGACCTTTGCCCAATGGCAGGCAGGTTTTCGCCAGCAGGCCCTGCAGGCCGGTATCAACCCGACCACCTTCGACCGTGCATTCCTGGGCGTCACACCTGACCTGGATGTGATCAAGGCCGACCGCAGCCAGCCCGAATTCGCTCGCCCGGTGTGGGAGTACCTCGACGGTGCGCTGTCGCCTGTACGCGTGCGCAACGGCAAGAAACTGCTCGAGCAGCACGCGGTACTGCTCAGCCAGCTTGAGCAACGCTATGGCGTCGACCGGCGCGTGCTGGTATCGGTGTGGGGCATGGAAAGCAATTTCGGCCAGTTCCAAGGCAGCAAGTCGGTGATCCGCTCACTCGCGACCCTGGCCTACGAAGGGCGTCGCCCGGCGTTTGCCCAGGCACAGTTGACTGCCGCGCTGCAGATCCTGCAGAACGGCGATATCCAGCCCGAGGCCATGCTTGGCTCATGGGCCGGCGCCATGGGCCAGACCCAGTTCATCCCCACCACCTACAACACCCACGCCGTGGATTTCGACGGTGACGGTCGCCGCGATATCTGGAAGAGCTCGGCCGATGCGCTGGCCTCCACCGCGCACTACCTGCAAAGCTCCGGCTGGAAGCGTGGCGAGCCGTGGGGCTTCGAAGTGCAGGTGCCAAGTGGTTTCGACTACTGGCTGGCCGACGGCAGCCTGCGCAAGAGCGTGGCCGAGTGGCAGCAGATGGGCGTGACCCTGCCGGCCGACGCACGCGCACCGGCCGGCACCGAGCAGCTGTCTGCAGCCCTGCTGCTGCCGGCCGGTGCACGTGGCCCGGCTTTCCTGGTGCTGGACAACTTCCGCGCGATCCTCAAGTACAACAACTCGTCGTCCTACGCCCTGGCGGTGAGCCTGCTGGCCGAGCGTTTTGACAGCGCCGGCTTCATTCGCGGCTCGTGGCCCAAGGATGACCTGCCGCTGAGCCGCAGCGAGCGCATCGAGTTGCAGGAGCTGCTGAGTGCCCACCAGTACGATGCGGGTGCGCCAGACGGGATCATCGGCGCGAACACGCGCAAGGCGATCCGCAGTGCCCAGCAGGCGCAGGGCTGGCCGGCTGATGGCTACCCGACGCACAAGCTGCTGGAAAGCCTGCGCAGCCGCTGACCGCGCAGCGCGACCTTCGCTGGCAAGCCAGCTCCCACAGGGATATCACCGAGCTTGAGGCCCGTGCAGTACCTGTGGGAGCTGGCTTGCCAGCGAAAGGGCCCTGAAGAACAATGAAAAAAGCCCCCCGTAC
>NZ_JAHTBI010000055.1 GCF_019168305.1 Pseudomonas aegrilactucae | reverse complement strand
GCCAGCGAAGAGGCCATCACAGGATTATTGCAATTCCCGCAGTGTGCGCGTCATCACCCCGGTGTTGCACTTGGCCTTGGCCTGCTCCGGCGTCATCTCGCGCACCGTGCGGAAAAACAGCTCGCACGTCTGCTTCTTCGCCGTCACCTGCCACTTCTGCGTGCACGCCCCCAGCGTTGCCTGCGCATCGGCAGCCGGGTTGCGCCCCATGCCCGCCTGCCAGCACGCCGCGCTCAAGTCCTGCCCCATCATGCGCAAGCCGGCCGCATCGGCCTTGTCCTGGTCGTTGTCATTGTTTTTCGGGTCGGCCGCATACCAGATCGCGCTCGGATGATTGGCACCCAGTACCGGTACCTTCTGCCCCGGTGTCGGGCTGATGCTGACCAGGCCCAGCACGTTCACCTGCGGCCCGTACTGCTGCTTGATCCAGCTGCGCACCGGCGCGCCGAACGCGACCATCGGCAGGCTGGCGCCCTGCGCCGAGCGGGTGACCTCGCGCACCATCTGCACCTGATAGTCGCTGAAGTACCCGTACACGCCTTCCAGGTCCTTGCCGGCACTGGCGGGTGCGGCAATCGGCGCGATGTCCACGATGGTCTGGTAGGCCGGGGTCTGCTCGGCCGGGATACCGTTGAAGGTCAGCAACTGCGCCCAGCGGTCGGTGGTGTTGGAGCGCAGGTAGTCCTGCGCCTGGGTCAGCGAGTAGTCCGGCGGAAAATGCAGCAGCTCGATGCTGCGACGGTTTTCCAGGGCCATGCCCAGTGGCAGGAACAGTGACCAGTTGTACGCCCATTTACCCTCCCGATTGAGCCGGTAGGCGCCTTCGTAGGCCAGCTCGCCGCTGTCGAGCAGCGCCTTGAGCGGTGTGGCATAGCTGGCCGGCACACCGCGGATATCGGCGTACAACTGCGCATTGTCGCGCTGCACCGTGACCGTGGCGTCGGCGTAGCCGTCACGCTGCACGCTCTGGGTCAGGTAGTGCTCCACCGTCTGTTCCAGGGTCCAGTCGCGAAAACAGATCACGCCGCAGTTGTTGGGGTAGGCAAACAGGCGGGTCACCCGCTCCTGGCTGCCCAGCGCAAGATGGGCATCGGCCAGCACGCTGCTGCTGGCGGCCAGGGCGATCAGGCCCAGGGCAAAACGTGTACGCATGTTCAACTCCTTGTCGAATGGCTCCCGGTCGTTGGGAGGCTTGCCATACTGGAGGAGTTCTCAGGGAAAGGGGAAGGGGCGTGGCGATGAGGAGATATCGAAACATTGCGTTGTGCGCCGGGCTGCTTGGGGTGTTGCCGGCCCTGGCCGATGAGCGCGACCTGTGGTCGTTCGCCCAATGGACGGGCAGCCACGAGACGCGTGCATTTCGCGAAATGCTGGTCGAGGCGCGACTGTACGGCGTGGTGCCGCTGTACCAACTGCTGCGCTCGGCCAGCGACTGGCGCCTGTGCCGCGCCGAACCCTTTGCGGTGCCACCGCCTGCGCAGTGGCCGGCGGTGCGCTCGACCCTGCAGTTGCTCAAGACGCTGAGCGACCAGCAGCGCCTGAACAGCTACGAGGTGGTGTCGGCCTACCGCAACCCCACGCTCAACCGCTGCGCCGCAGGTGCCCCAGGCAGCGCCCACACGCGGGCGTTTGCCGTCGACGTGCTGTTGCCGGCCTGGGCCGACCCGCGCCCGCTGTGCGCGTTCTGGCAAACCCAGGGCCAGGCCTGGAACATGGGCCTGGGACGCTACCCCTCAGGGCGTATTCATATCGACACGGCCGGCTACCGCACCTGGGGTGGCGACCTCAGTGCGGGGTCATCGTTCTGCCCACCGCTGGCGGCGATGACCCAGTCGGCGAATCGCTTGCCGGGCGAGCCAGGTTCGAACGGCCGGGTGCCGAGCAGGTAGTACGCCGAGCCGTCCGGGATGAAGCCATGCGGCGCGTCGAGCTGCCCACTGTCGATTTCGTCCTGCACCATCAGGCGCGAGGCCAGGGCGACCCCGAGCCCGGCCAGCGCCGCCTGGATGCACAGGTAGAAGTGCTCGTAGTCGGCACGCAGGCTGCCCTGGGCCGATTGCTTGCAAAGGCGCAGCCACTGCTTCCAGGCCTGGGGCCGGGTGGCGGAGTGCAGCAGGCGCTGGCCGGCAAAGCCATGCGCGGGCAGCGGCAGGTCGGGGCGGCACACCGGCCCCACGGCCTCGTCACAGATCTTCAGGCTGTGCAGGTGCGCGTCCCAGTGGAAGTCGTCCCGGCGCAGCGCCAGGTCGACGCCGCTGCGGGCAAAGTCCACCGGCCCGCCGGCGGCCACCAGGTGCAGCTGGATGTCCGGGTGTGCGGCGTGGAAGGCAGGCAGGCGCGGGATCAGCCATTTCATCGCGATGGTCGGCTCGCACGACAGCACCAGCACGTCTTCACGGGCCTGTTGTTGCAGGCGCTGCACGCTGGCCTGCAGTTGCTCGAACACCGACACGGTGGTGTCGTGCAGGGCGCGCCCGGCGGGGGTGAGGAAGATCGCGCGGTTGCGTCGCTCGAACAGTTGCACTCCCAGCGACTCTTCCAGCAGGCGTACCTGGCGGCTCACGGCGCCGTGGGTGACGTTCAGGCGCTCGGCGGCGCGCACGAAGCTTTCGGTTTGTGCGGCGACATCGAAGTAGCGAAAGGCGGCGAGGGCGGGCAGTTTCATATGTGTGAGGAAAACTAGCGGATTTGCGCCACTATAAATCGCTTTTTTGCCGTGCTGAAGCTTTCGATAATGGCGGCGCACAGAATGATCTGTGCAATTTGCTGGAGGATCGAAGGTGGGTGAATTGCTTGCCGTTGCCCTGATTACCGTGCTGGCGGTGATCAGCCCCGGGGCCGACTTTGCCATGGTCACCCGCGCCAGTTACGCCTTTGGCCGGCGCAGTGGCTTGCTGGCGGCACTGGGGATTGCCTGCGGGGTACAGGTACATGTGTTGTACACCGTGCTCGGGGTGGCGGTGCTGATCAGCCAGTCGCCGGGGCTGTTCATGGCGATGAAGGTGCTGGGGGCGGCTTACCTGATCTATCTGGGTTATGGGTCGTTGCGCACTACCACGCGGTTGTCGCTCGAACAGGACGGTGCGCTGGCTCGGCCCAGTGCGCTGAGCGCGTTTGCCTCGGGGTTTCTGACCAACGCACTGAACCCCAAGACCCTGCTGTTCGTGGTCAGTGTCTATAGCCAGGTGGTGCAGCCGGGCAGTTCGCTGGGGTTGAACTTTGTGTATGGGGCGTTCATGTCGGTGGCGCATTGGGTGTGGTTCAGCCTGGTGGCGCTGTTCTTTTCCCGTGAGGTGTTGCGCCGGGCGATGTTGCGGCGCCAGCAGGTGGTGGACCGGGTGATCGGTGTGGCGCTGATCGGGCTGGGCCTGGCGGTAGTGTTGGTGAATGTGCGGTGACGCAACCGGCCTCTTCGCTGGCAAGCCAGCTCCCACAGGTACACTGTGGGAGCTGGCTTGCCAGCGAAGAGGGCGCCACCCATCTAGCCATTGCGTCTCCCTGGGGCAGCACCATAAGATATAACCATTCTCATTTAGTGCTACCAAGATGAAAGCCACCCCACCTGCCGACAGTCTTGCTTCGTTGTACAAGGGCTATCACGGCTGGCTGCTGGTGTGGCTGCGCCGCCGCCTGGACTGCCCGCACAATGCGGCAGACATGGCCCAGGACACCTTCATTCGCCTGCTCGGCGCCGGCAGCTATGTCGCCCCGCGCGAGCCGCGAGCGTTCCTCGCCACGGTGGCGCGGCGCCTGCTGATCGACCGCGGCCGCCGGCAGAAGCTCGAACAGGCCTACCGTGAAGCGCTCGCACGGCATGTCGAGTATCTGGACCAGGTGCCGTCCCCGGAGCAGATGCTGGCGGCGGTGCAGGCGCTGGAACACATCGCGCGTGCCCTCGACCTGATGAGCGCACGGGCCCGTGAAGTGTTCATCCTGCGCCACCTCGAAGGCCTGAGCCACGCGCAGATTGCCGAGCGCCTGAACGTCTCCACCAAGACCGTGCAGAACCATCTGGTGCAGGCGCTGCTGCACTGTCACGCCGCCACAGAGCCGGCCCTTTGAGCGTTTCACCTGCCACCCTGCGCCAGGCGGCCGAATGGCTCGTACGCCTGGACGACGACGCCAGCCCTGCCGACCAGCAGGCCTTCAGCGCCTGGCTGGCGGCCAACCCCGAGCACCAGGAGGCCGTACGCGTGCTGCAGGGCAGCCTGGCGCCATTGCGTGAGCTGCCGCGTGCGCCCGCCCGTGCGGCGCTCAAGCGCGTGGCGGCGCGGCCCGCCGGCAAGCGCGCACTCAAGGCGCTGGCACTCGGCCTGGCGTTGCTGTTGCCGGTGAGTGCACTGATCCAGCATTACCCGCCGGCCTACCTGCTGGCCGACATCCGCACCGGCACCGGCCAGTGGAGCACCCAGCAGTTGCCCGACGGCAGCCGCCTCAGCCTGGATGGCCGCTCGGCGGTCGACCTGCATTTCGATGCACGCTCGCGCACCTTGCGCCTGCTCAGCGGCGAGATCCTGCTGGACGTGGCCAAGGACGCCAGCCGCCCCTTCCTGGTGGTCACCGAGCACGGCAGCATCCGCGCCCTGGGAACGCGTTTTGTGGTCGAGCGCAGCGACGCCAGCACGCGCCTGGCGATGCTCGAGTCGAGCACCGAAGTGAAGAGCGCCGCAAGCACCCGCACGGTTGGTGCCGGGCAGCAGGTGCGCTTCGATGCCCACGGCATTCAGCCGACCGAGGCCATCGATGCGGCGGGCCTGGAGCAGGCCTGGGCCAACCACCAGCTGGTGATTCGCGAACAGCCGCTGGGTGAAGTGCTTGAGCGCCTGGGGCGAAATCACGGCGGCTACCTGCTGTTCGATGCCAAGGCGCTGGCGCACCTGAAGGTCAGCGCGGTATTGCCCGCGGATGACAGCCAGCGGGCCTTGCGCCTGCTGGCGCGCAGCTTCCCGATTCGGCTCGAGCACTACACGCCATGGGTCACCCGCATCACGCTCGAATAGAAAATGCTATCAAGTGCTTCCAGTTCTCGTTTTCCGTGCGTCCTTGTACTAGCCATTACCACGGAGAATCGGAACCATGCGTTCACCCAAGCCCTTCAAGCCCTGTCGCGCCCTGGCGCTGGCGGTTCATTTCGCCCTCGGCGCGCTGCCTGTACTGGCGCCGGCAGCCGCGTACGCACAGCAACAGATGCAGCGTTACGACATCCCGGCCGGGGCGCTGGGTGATGCGCTCAGCCGCTACGCCCGCGAGTCAGGCGTGGCCATTTCGTTCAATGCCGCGCAGGTCGCCAACATGGCCAGTGCCGGGTTGCAGGGCAGCTATGCGGTGCCGGAAGGCTTTGCGGCGCTGTTGCGCGGCCATGCGTTGCAGGCGCAGCCGAGCAGCGACGGTTATGTGCTGGTCGCCGTGCCGGGCGCCAGTGGTGCGCTCGAGCTGGGTGCCACCAGCATCAATGGGCAGGTGCTGGGGAGCACCACCGAAGGCACCGGTTCCTACACCACCGGGCCGATGCAGACGGCCACCAAGTTGCCCCTGAGCATTCGCCAGACGCCGCAGTCGGTCAGTGTCATCACCCGCCAGCGCATGGACGACCAGGACATGCGCAGCCTGGAAGACGTGCTCAAGAACACCCCCGGCATGTCCATGACCAAGGACGGCCCGCAACGCCCGACCTTCTACGCGCGGGGCTTCACCGTCGAAAACCTGATGAGCGACGGGCTGTCCAACGACCTGTCGCACTACCTGTCGCGAGACATGAACTCCACGCCCGACATGGCCATCTACGACCGCGTCGAAGTGGTGCGCGGCGCCACCGGCCTGATGCAGGGCTCGGGCACGCCGTCGGCGGCGATCAACATGGTGCGCAAGCGCCCCACGGCCGATCCGCGCCTGAGCATCACCGCCAGTGCCGGCAGCTGGGACAACTACCGTACCGAGGTCGATGCCTCGGGGGCACTCAACGACAGCGCCACCCTGCGTGGTCGAGTGGTCACTGCCTACCAGGCGCGCGACAGCTTCCAGGACGTGGCCGATACCGAGCGTTCGGTGTTCTATGCCATCGGTGAAGCCGACCTGAGCGAGAACAGTACATTCACCCTGGGCGTGTCGAACCAGAGCGTCAACAACACCTCCACCTGGGGCGGCCTGCCCACCGCCATCGACGGCAGCGACCTGCGCCTGCCGCGCTCGACCTACCTGGGCAGCGACTGGGAGTACTGGGACCAGGACAACACCACCCTGTTCAGCCGCCTGGACTATCGCCTGGCCAACGACTGGAAGCTGTTGCTGGCAGCCAGCCGCACCTGGTCGGACCTGCAGATGCTCGGCAGCATGACCCAGCGCATGGGCGCCGAAGGCGAGGCGTTCGGCCAGTACCTGGGGCAGTACCACTACGACGATGAACAGAGCAGCTACGACGCCTATGCCACCGGGCCTTACTCGTTGCTGGGGCGTACCCACGAGCTGGTGGTGGGGGCCAGCCGGCGCGAGCTGACCTTTGAGGGCAAGGGCAACTACAGCGACGACCTGATCGGCATGAACATCCATGCCTGGGACTCGGGCAGCCTGCCCAAGCGCCGTCTCGACCTGAGCTACTGGCACCAGGACCGCGAGACGTCCCAGACCGGCACCTACCTGACCTCGCGCTTCAACCTGGCCGATGACCTCAAGCTGATCGTGGGCGGCCGGCTGGACTGGTACGACAGCGAGTCGCAGACGCGCAATGGTTCGCGCCTGGGCAAACCTGTCACGGTCAGCGTCACGCGCAACCTGACCCGCTATGCCGGGGTGATCTACGACCTGGATGCGCAGCACTCGGTGTACGTGAGCTACACCGACATCTTCAAGCCGCAGTCCGAGCAGGATGCCAGCGGTAGCGAGCTCAAGCCGATCGAGGGCAAGAACTACGAAGTGGGCATCAAGGGCGAGTACTTCGACGGCGCATTGAATGCCAGTGCGGCAGTGTTTCGCATCGATCAGGAGAATCGCGCCAGGTCGCTGCAGCGCCATGAGTGCTCCGACGCCGTGCCGACCTGCTCCGAGGCGGCGGGCAAGGTGCGCAGCGAGGGCGTCGAACTGGAGCTCAACGGCACACTGCTGCCGGGCTGGGAGATGGGCGCCGGCTACACCTTTGCCCAGGTCAAGTACGTCAAGGACAGCAACCCTGACAACGAGGGTCGGCTGTTCGACACGGACATCCCGCGGCATGTGTTCAAGGCCTTCACCACCTACCAGTTGCCGGGTGAGCTTGAACGCTGGAAGGTCGGCGGCGGGGTGTACCGCCAGAACGCGATCTACAACAAGGGCGACAACTGGTACGCCACCGACAGCCGCTATCGCATCGAGCAGGATGCCTACACGCTGGTGGACCTGATGCTGAGCTACAAGGCCTCGCAGCAGTTGGACGTGCGGCTGAGCGTGAACAACCTGTTCGACACCCGGTACTACCAGAGCATTGCCACCAACACGGTGTATGGCGGCAGCTTCTATGGCGACCCGCGCAATGCGACGCTGACCTTGCGCTGGTCGCTTTGAGGCGCAAGGGATTCTTCGGGAGCGGGCCATCTAGCGCTTGAAAGAACCGCGGCTCTCATGCTAAATGATAAGCCTTATCATTTAAGTATGCGCTGATGGCCCCGACTGCATTCGCCTCCACCGCTTCGCGCGAGCAAGTACTGCATAGCCTGTTTGGCGACCACCATGGCTGGTTGCTCGGCCGCATGCGTGCGCGCCTTGGCTGTACCCATGACGCCGCCGACATGGCGGCCGAAGTGTTCGCCCAGGTGGTGGCGCTGCCTGAGCCGCAGGCTATTCGCGAGCCGCGCGCGCTGCTCACGACCATTGCCAAGCGCTTGATGTACGACAGCTGGCGCCGGCGCGATCTGGAGCGCGCTTACCTGGAGGCGTTGGCGCTGCAGCCTGAAGTGCACGAGCCCTCGCCTGAGGTGCGTGCGCTGGCGATCGAGGCGCTGCTCGAAGTGGACGCCCTGCTTGCGGGGCTTTCATCGCGGGCCCGCACAGCCTTTCTGTGCAGTCAGGTCGACGGCATGAAGTACGCCGATATCGCCAGCCTGATCGGCGTATCGACCATCCGGGTGCGCCAGTACGTGGCCAAAGGCTTGAAGCTTTGCTGCCAGAACCTGCTGTGCGAATGAAGCCCGAACGCAGCGCACTCGAAGAGGCCATCGAATGGACCGCCTGCATGCGCTCGGGGGACGTCCAGGCGGATGAGCAGCGCGCCTTCGACGCCTGGTTTGCCGAGCCGGGCAATGCGCAGGCATGGGAGCGGGTGCAGGCCCACCTGGGGGCCACCTTTTCAGCGCTGGCGCGTGGGCCTGATTCCCGGGTGCGCAGGGTGCTGCAGGCCCCTGATCCGCAGCGACGTCGTTTGCTGCGTGGTGTGCTGGTGCTGGGCGGCGTCGGTGTGGGCGCGGCACTGCTCGGTCGGCAAAGCGGCGTGCTTGCGGGCCTGGGGGCGGACTTTCATACCGCGACCGCCCAGCGCAGTGGCTTCAACCTGGCCGATGGCAGCACGCTGCTGCTCGATGCGCGCAGCGCAGTGGATATCGACTTCACTGCCAGCGAGCGCAACCTGGTATTGCGTGCCGGGAAGTTGATCGTCCAGGTCAGCGACGACTCCCGCCCCTTCGTTGTGCACACCCCTGACGGTTTCGCCCGCGGCACTGGCGCGCGTTTCATGGTGGCGCTGCAAGGCCGTGCAACGCATGTCTGGAGCCTGCAGTCGGGCCTGTGCATTGGCCGCACCGACAGCCCGTGTTCGGTGCTGCAGAGCGGCGCGGGTGCTCGCCTCGACACGCGCGGCGTCCACCCGCTTGCGGCCAATCGCAAGGGCGAAAGCAGCTGGGAAAGCGGCCGGCTGAGTGTGGACGACTGGTCGCTGGGCGACGTGATCGAGGCCCTGCAGGCCTACCGGCGCGGCGTGCTGCGCATCAGCCCCGCGGCGGCGCAACTGCGTGTTTCGGGCACCTTCTCGCTGGATGACAGCGAGCAGGCACTGGCCTCGCTGGAGCACACCCTGGGGCTGCGCATCGAGCGCTACCTGGGGTTCTGGACACAGATCGAGCGGCGCAGCTGAATTATTTTTCAGCGGCCCTGTATCGCTTTTGCGTGCTCGTTGGACATAGGCATAAACCGCTAATAAAAGCGCAGTCGCCAACACGGAGTCACGCATGTCCATTCGTTTTCGCCCAACGTTCAGGCTCACGCCTGTGTGCCTTGCCCTGCTGCTGGCCCAGGGCGTGTGTTCAGTCAGCTATGCCCAGGTCGCCTCGAGCAGCATTCAGGCGCAGCACGTGTTCGATTTGCCTGCCGACGCCTTGGTCGCGACCCTGGACCGCATTGCCCGTCAGAGCGGCCAGGAGATTGCGTATGTGCCGGCCCTGGCCAGCGGGCTGCGTGCGCCCGCCATCCAGGGCACGATGAGCGCCGAGCAGGCCGTGCAGCAGGCGCTCGCCGGCAGCGCGCTGTCGGTGCGCACCACGGCGGCCGGCACCCTGACCCTGGACCGCCTGACGACCCTGACCCTGCCAGAGCAGTCGATTGTCGGCATGCAGTCCGAGGCGCCCACCGTGTCGGTGGGCACCAAGGTGGCGCTGCGCCTGCGTGAGGTGCCGCAGACGATCGATGTCATCGGCCAGGAGCGTATTCAGAAGCAGAACCTGTACACCCTCGAAGACGCCCTGGGCAAGGTCGGCGGGGTCACCGTGCAGCGTATCGACGCCAGCCGCCTGAGCTTCTTCTCCCGTGGCTTCGAAATGACCTCGTTGCAGCTGGACGGTACGCCGACCACCATGGACAACCGGGTCTTCCTCTCGCCTGACCTGACCATGTACGACCGTGTCGAGGTGCTCAAGGGCCCCTCCGGCAGCCTGACCGGCACGGGCGGGCCCGGCGGCAGCATCAACCTGGTGCGCAAGCGCCCCCTGGCCGATGCCGCCGTGTCCGCTGAAGTCAGTGCCGGCTCCTGGGACAACTACCGGGCCATGGTGGATGTCACCGGCCCGCTGACCGACAGTGGCAACGTGCGTGGCCGCCTGGTGCTGAGCGACCGCAAGCAGGGCGTGTACTACGATGGCGGCGGCAAGCGCGACTCCAACCAGCTGTATGGCATCGTCGATATCGACCTGACGCCAGACACCGTCTGGACCCTTGGCGCGAGCAATCAGAACACCGATATCCGCGGCGCCCAGCGCTCGTTGCCGGCGTTTCGCTACACCAACGCGGCGGGCAGGCCGGCGATGTCGCTGCCGGATGTATCGCGCAAGAACTTCTACGGCGAAGACTGGAACCGCGATTACTTCTGGAGCACCGCGGTGTTCACCGAAATCGAACACCAGCTGGGCGACGGCTGGAAGACCAAGCTGGCACTGCGCCATGCCGACAACAACTATGACCTGACCCAGGCCTATGCCCGCAATGGCGGCGGTATCGACCCGGCCGACAACCTGGTGTCGATGAACTCGGTGATGTTCGACTACCGCGAGAAGCAGGACGAGGCCGACCTGTATGTGGACGGTCCTTTCAGCGTGCTGGGGCGCGAACACAAGGTACTGGTGGGCGCCAATTATTCACGCTCCGAGTTCGCGTCAAACGGTGGTTACTTCTCGGACTACCTGGGGGACGTGGACCTCTACAACCCGCAGGTGGACTTCCCCCGCCCGCTGTTCCCCGACTCGGACCGGTTGCCCACCAGTGTGGCCAACACCCGCTCCAAGGCGGTATACGGCAATGTGCGCCTGAGCCTGGCGGAGCCGTTGACGCTGGTGGTGGGTGGGCGCCTGACCTGGCTGGACATGCACCGCTCGCAGCACCAGCCGAAGGCCGGCTCGCCCTCGGAAAAGGTCGGCGACAGCACGTCGCAGAAATTCACGCCGTTCTATGGCCTGATCTACGAACTCGATGACACCTACTCGCTGTATGGCAACTACGCTGGCGTGTTCCAGCCGCAACCGGTCAGCAACCTGGATATCAACAACAGCATCATCAAGCCCCTGGAAGGCAAGCAGCACGAGCTGGGCATCAAGGGCGAGTTCCTCGACGGTGCGTTGAATGCGTCGCTGGCGGTCTTCCAGATCGAGGAAGAGAACCGGGCGATCCCGGACATGAACGACCCCGACTCGCGGGCAGTGGTGGCCAGCGGCAAGGCCAGGACCCGTGGCTTCGAGGCACAGATGAGTGGCCAGTTGACCCCCGACTGGTTCCTCTCCACCAACTTCACCCATACCTACAAGCGCTACGACAGCGAAAACGAGCAACTGCAGACCTACCTGCCGAAAAACATGCTGCGGGTGTGGACCCTCTACAAGCTGCCGGGCGAGCTGGAGAAATGGAGTGTTCAGGGCGGTGTCAGCGTCGTCAGTGAAACCTACAACAAGCTCGATGTGCCCTCGATCGACATGGACGGCACCAAGCTGCGCCAAAGTGGCTATGCCTTGTACGATGCCGGCATCGGCTACCAGATCACCCCGCATCTGTCGGCTGACCTGCTGGCGACCAACCTGACCGACAAGAAGTACTTCCAGCGCATCAACACCTTCCAGGACGGGAACATCTTCGGTGACCCGCGTGCCGTGTCGATGACCGTGCGTGCCAGGTTCTGATCGTCACGCGATGAAGGCTGCCCTCAATCGCCAGCGCGCCGCGTGGCTGGTGCTGGCGTTGTTGCTCAGCTACCTGTTCACCTGGGCGCTGAGCAGCCTGTCGGCGCTGTGTCTGGTGCGCCTGGGACTGCCGCGTAGCGAGGCGGTGCTGATCGCTTCGATGGCGGGCTTTGTGCTGTTTGCGCTGCTGGGGCTCTGGCTGTTCGGTGCGCGGCGGGCACGGCGCGGCGCCGTGGTGGTGGCAATGGCGTCGGTGTCGATGCTGCTCACGACGCGCTGGCTCGGGGGAGGGGCGTGATGTTCGACAGCGTGCGTCACGCCATGCTGTGGCTGCATCGAGTGCTCGGGGTGGGGTTTTCGGGGCTGTTGCTGGTCGCCTTTTTCATGGGTAGCCTGGCGGTCCATGACCGTGAACTGGACAGCTGGATGCTGCCGCAGATTCGTGTGGCGCCCAGTGCTGCACCGTTCTCGCTGGATCGGCAGGTAGCGGCCCAGGTGGTCCGCCTGAGCGAAGGCAAGGCGCTGTTGCAGTGGTACGTGGAATTGCCCGATGCGCGCCGGGCGGTGGTGCGCTTTCAGGCCTGGACCCTGGCGCGCGAGGGCATCAGCCGCTTTGTTGCGCCGGATGATGGGCGCCTGTTGCCCGAGGCCGGGAGCCGAGGCGGTGATTTCTTCTACCGGTTGCACTACACCCTGAACCTCAACGCCTGGAACCTGGGGGCCCGGTTGCTTGGCCTGGCGGCGATGCTGGGAATTGTCGTGCTGATTGCCGGCCTCTGGATTCATGCCCGCCTGTTTCAGGACCTGTTCGTGTTGCGTCTGGACAAGTCGCCAAGGCGCTTGCTGGACCTGCACAACCTGACCGGGGTGCTGGCCTTGCCGTTTCATTTCATCATCCTGTTGACCGGTCTGCTGATCCTCTTCCCGTTGTACCTGCCGTCCGCAATCCTGGCGGTGTACCCCGATCAGGCCGAGCAGTTTGCCGTGCACGCCAACGCAGCCTACAGCCGCCCGGCAGCCGGCACCCCCGGTACGCTCGGCTCGCTGGACCAGATGCTGGCGCATGCCCGCGTGCAGTGGGCGGGTGATGAAGCCGGGTTTGTCAGGGTCTGGCACCCTGGGGATGCGCATGCCTACGTCGAGGTGAGTCGGTCGCTGGCGGGTGGTTTCAGCCAGGATGGCCGCACCTTGTACTTTGATGGTGCCAGCGGCCGGCTGCTGCACGAGGCGCGTTTGCCGGGGGTGGCGGCGACGTTCCAGTGGCTGGCCGGGTTGCATGTCGCGCATTTCCAGCAGCCGTGGTTGCGCCTGCTGTATTTCCTGGCGGGCGTGAGCGGTTGCGTGATGCTGGGCAGCGGGTTGCTCTATTGGCTGCACAAGCGCCGCCTGCAGCAGGCCGCCGGGCACTGGGGCAGCATCACGATGACAGCGTTCAGCTGTGCGCTGATCACCGGCATGCCGCTGGCGACCCTGGCCATGCTGGTGGCCAATCAATGGCTGCCACAGGGGCTGAGCGGGCGGGCACAGTGGGAGATCCAGGTGTTCTGCTGGGCCTGGTTGCTGGTGGCCGTGCATGGGCTGTGGGCGGTGTGCAGGTCAGCGCAGTCGCGGGCGCCCTGGGCCACGCACTGCCTGATGATCTGCGCCCTGGCGTTGGTGGCAGTGCTCTCCAATGCCTGGCGTACCGGGGATCATCCGTGGCGTGCCTTCAGCCAGGGCTTGCCGGCGGTTGCGGGGGTGGACCTGGTGTTGCTGTTGACTGCCTTGTCGGCGGGCCTGATGGGCTGGCGCCTGCGTGATCGCACGGTATCTTGCGGGGCCGGGCATGGCTGAGTGGCTGTCGAGCATGGCGGTGCTTGGCCTGCTGGGAGTGGGGCTGGGTGCGTTGGCGCTGAGCCAGCCGGTGCATTGGCGCAAGGTCATGCGCCATGCGCCGTTCCCTGGGGCTGGCGCGCTGCGCTGGGGCGCGTCTTTGGCGTTGGGCCTGGGGTTGCTGCTGAGCGGGGTCACTCAAGGCGCGGGCCTGGGGACGGTGTTCTGGGTGCTGGCGTTTCTGCCGGCAGGCAGCGGCGTGGCGATCGCGTTGCATTTATGGCGGGCATAAAAAAAGGGCCTACCTTTCGGTAAGCCCTTTTTAGTACTTGGTGGCTACACAGGGACTTGAACCCCGGACCCCAGCATTATGAATGCTATGCTCTAACCAACTGAGCTATGTAGCCAAGTGGCGCGCATTATTAGCCCGAAAGGGCATTGTGTCAACACCCATTTCGAAAAAATTTAACGCGCGATCAACCGCTTAGCCAAACCCCCCTCAGAATTTGTAGGTGAAGTTGGTCATCACGTTGCGCGGCGCGCCGTAGGTGCCGTACAGGCCGGCCATGCTGTAGTACTCGCGGTCGAAAACGTTGTTGAGGTTGACCGACGCCTCCAGGTGCTCGTTGATGGCGTAGCGCGCCATCAGGTTGGCGATGGCGTAACTGCCTTGGGTGAAGCTGTGCAGGTCGTTGCCCACCTTGCTCTGCCAGTTCACGCCACCGCCGACAGTCACCTTGTCCAGTACCCCTGTCAGGCGATAGGTGGTGAAGGTCTTGAGGCTGTGGCGCGGCAGCACGGTGTTGATGCGCTCGTCCTCGTTGTCGGTGGTCAGGGTGTAGGCGTAGCCCGCCGACGCCTGCCAGCCCTCGGCCAGCTCGCCATTGATCTCCATCTCCAGGCCCTTGGAGGTGGTGTCCTGCTTGGCGTCGTACACGTTTTCATGCTGCCAGATGGCCAGGTTGTCCTGTTCGAGCTTGAACAGCGACATGCTTGAGTTCAGCTTGCCGTCGAAGTGGCTGCCCTTGATGCCCATCTCGTAACCGATCCCCTGCATGGGGTCGATCGGCTTGAACTGCTCGTCCTGCACCCACGAGCCCTGCGGGTTGAAGATCTTGGTGTAGCTGGCATACACCGCCCAGGTGTCGTTCAGGTCGTAGACCACACCGGCGTAGGGAATGAAGACGCCGGTTTCCTTGCGGTCGGTGTCCACGTTCGGCTCGTCGTCGGCGTATGGCCGCTCTTTGGTCTTGCGCTGCCAGTCGATCAGGCGGCTGCCCAGAATCAGGTTCAGGTCGTCGGTCAGGTGCAGGCGCGTGGTGAGGTAGGCAGCGTACTGGTTTTCTTCCTGGGCAGACTTGCCGCTTTCAGTGAAAGCCGGCTTGGGCTGCTTGCCATCCCAGTCGAAGAGGTTGTCGATCGATGCCCCCGGTGTGACGCTGTAGTCTCTGCGCCAGCCACCCCACTCGGGCACGCTCTGGCGAAACTGCGACAGGGTCACGCCACCGATCAGCTCATGCTCACGGTTGAACAGGCTGAACGGGCCGGTCACGTACAGGTCGAGGTTGTCCTGGCGTGGCGTGCCGGAGAAGCGCACCGGCAGTTGGCTCATGCCGCTGCCATCCGGGTTCAGGTTGCCCATGACGAAGCCGAACACTTCGTCGAACGTGTTTTCCGAATGGCTGTATTCGACCTTGCCACTCCAGCCATTGCCCAGTTGCTGTTCCACCGAGGCGAAGTAGCTGGTCTGTTCATGGTCGTTGTAGGACCAGGTCGGGGCACTGTTGATCGAGCGGCTGAGGTTGGCGCGTTCGCCATTGCTGAACCGCGTCGGCAGGCCGCTGCGCAGGGGGGAATCGACATCGGTGCGCAGGTAGCTGAAACCCAGGGTCAGCAGGGTGTCTTCGCTCAGGTCGAACTCGGTGATGCCATAGAGCAGCTGTGTGTCCTGCTTGTAGCGGTCCACCCAGGCCTTTTCGGTCTTGTAGTCGGCCACCAGGCGGCCGCGCACGTTGCCGCTCTCGGTCATCGGGCCGGACACATCGAAGCCGCTGCCGTAGCGATCCCAGGTGCCGGCCGAGCCGGTAATGCTGGCCTGGCCTTCATAGGTGGGGCGCTTGCGGATCAGGTTGATGGTCGCCGACGGGCTGCCCATGCCGCTGATCAGGCCGCTGGCGCCGCGCACGATTTCCACCCGGTCGTACATCGCCATGCTCTGGGTGTAGTTGTCCATGCGCGCGGTGGTGGGCACGCCATCGACTTCGTAGTTCTGGATCACGAAGCCGCGCGAGTAGTAGCTGTCGCTCTCGGCGCCCAGGCCGTCACGGGTGACAATGATGCCCGGTGTGGCTTCCAGGGTGTCGGTCAGGGTGTTCAGGCGCTGGTCATCCAGGCGCTGACGGGTTACCACGGTCAGCGCCTGCGGGGTTTGCTGGGGTGTCAGGTTCAAGCGCGTCGAGCTGCTGGAGGAGTAGGTGGTGTACAGCCCGGTGCCTTCGGTGGTGGAGCCCGGCGCCTTGCCCGAGATGCTCACGGCATCGAGTTGCAGGCCGCTGCCCAGGTTCACCGGCAGCTCGATCAGGAAGCTGTTGGCGTTGGGCTGGCTCAGGCGTGCGCTGTTGCCGGTCAGGGTGCGCAGCGCCTGCTCGGCGGTGTACTCGCCCTGCACGGCTGGGGCGGTGAGGCCGGCGACCTGATTGGCATCGTAGATCACCTGATAGCCGCTTTGCGCGCTGAACAACTCGATGGCGTCCACCAGCGATTGCGACGAGATGCGAAAGTCGATGCGCTGGGCCTGCGCCTGGGCGGTTTCGGCCGCCTGTGCGGGGACGCCCGCAAGCACTGCGAACAGGCTGGCGGCCAACAGGGCGCTGGCCAGTGGACGGCGGGTAAACGCGAAGTCACGTGGGTACTGCATGGTTCCTCCCCCAAGAAGGTGCAAATGGTAATGCTTCTTATGTGGGGGTGTGACGCAGCAGGAACACGAATTACCGTGAGTGACTGAAAATATTTTCAGCGCACGATGATCCAGTGCCCCAGCAGCGAATCGGCCTGCAGTTTCTGGCTGCTGATCAGGGCGTCGAAGGCGTTGTCGGCCTGGTCCAGATTGAAGCTGGCGCTGACCCGGCGCTGGCCGGCCGCGCCGTTGAGCAACACCAGGCGGCGGCCCTGGTAGCCGGCAAGCTGTTCGAGCACCTGCTGCAACGGCACGTCGCGCACGCGCAACTGGCCATCGCGCCAGGCCAGCAGGCGTTCGGCGTCTACCGCCTGGGGCGCATCGAGCTGTTCGCCGTGCAGCGTCAGGCGCTGGCCGGGGCTCAGGCGCTGGCGCTGGCTGGCGGTGCTGACCTCGACACTGCCGCTGAGCAGTACCACTTCGTCCTGCTCGCCACGGCTGACCGAAAAGCGCGTGCCCAGCACCTGTACCCTGGCATTGTCGACGTCGACCACGAACGGGCGGCCGTCATGCACCACGTCGGCAAACACCCGGCCCTGGCGCAGGCGCACGGTGCGGGTGGCGCCCTCGAGGTCGATGTCGACGGCACTGGCGCTGTCCAGGCGCAGGCGCGAACCATCGGCCAGCAGCACCTCGCGGCGCTCGCCCGCGGCGGTGGCGTAGTCGCTGCCCAGGGTCTGCAGCGCCGGCACCAGCAGCCAGCTCAGGCCAGCGCCCAGCAGCAGGCTGGCGGCTGCGGCGTACACCGGCCAGCGCGCCTTCTTCACGCGGCGCTGGTCGGCCTTGCGCACCCGGCGTGCCGGCAGTTCGAGGGTTTGCCAGAGCTGTTCGACGGCGGCCAGTGCCTGGGCGTTTTGCGCGTCCTGCCTCCAGGCGCCCAGGGCTTCACGCTCGGCGGGCGTGAAGTCGTCGGCACGCTGGCGAGTGAACCAGTGCAGGGCCTGCTGTTCGCGTTCGGCGCTGGGGGATGGGTCGGGCGTCATTGGGCTTCGTTCGGCTGGCGCGCATGCAGGGCGGCGGCTGCGCAGTGGCTCAGGGCTTTGTTCAGGTGGCGTTCCACGGCGCGGGGTTCCAGGCCCAGGCGCGCGGCGATGTCCTTGTAGCTCATTTGCTCGACCCGGGCCAGCAGAAATACCTCGCGGGTGGGCGAGGGCAGGCCGTCGATCAGGCGCTCCAGGTGGTCGAGGGTGTTGCCGGCCACGGCGCTGCGCTCGGGGCTGGTGTCGCTGAGCAGGTGTTCGAGCGCCTGCTCGTCGTTGACCCCGCGTACCTGGTTGCGCCGGGCGTGATCGATACTCAGGTTGTTGGCGATGCGGTAGAGGAAGGCGCGCAGGTTGCCGACCTCGCCGCGTTCGCTGTGCATCAGGCGCACGAAGGCATCCTGCAGCAAATCGCGGGCGGTTTCCCGGCAGCGCACACGGCGGGTGAGAAAGGCCAGCAGCTCGTTGCGGTGGCGCTGGTAGAGCAGCGTCAGGCTTCGGTCTTCCTGATTGTCGGGCATGGTCATACCGCGGATGGTGAGTGCCTGTACCGGCCTCTTCGCTGGCAA
>NZ_JAHTBI010000054.1 GCF_019168305.1 Pseudomonas aegrilactucae | reverse complement strand
GGGGCTGCGCCCTGCCCCCTGCACGACACCTACGTTCGGCCTCCTGGGGGACGGAAAATCAAGATCAACAGCAAGATCAAGATCAAGATCAAGATCAAGATCAAGATCAAGATCAAGATCAAGATCAAGATCAAGATCAAGATCAAGAGCTGACCGTGCGGTTACTGCCTAAAATTCGCCCAGATGTTCATCCTTCTCGTTTACCTGCCGACAACGTACTCAACACCCGATTGGAATCAAGGAGTTCCGATGCGTCAAGGTCCGTTGTCCATGCTGCTGTGCCTGCTACTGCTGACCCCGCTCGCCCAGGCCGAAGAACCTGCCGCCAGCACCCCACTGTCGTTGAGCGCGGGTAGCCAGATCACCGAATTGCAACAACGCCTCAAAGAAAGCGAACGCCAGCGCGAAGCATTGAGCCAGCAATTGCACAATGCCGACAGCGAACGCGAAAGCGCACAGCTGACCCGCCTGCGCCAGGAAAACCAGCGCCTGAAGCTGCAACTCAAGGAAACCCAGGCCAACCCGCTGCCAAAACTGCTCACCGAACAGCAACAATGGTTCGTGATTGGCGCCGCAGTTGCCCTGTTGGCCGTGCTCTGCGGTATCTTTGCCAGTGGCAGCCACAGACGGCGCCGGCAATGGTTGAATTGAGTGAGACATGAGCGAGCTGTTACTGATTGATGATGACCAGGAACTGTGTGAGCTGCTAAGCAGTTGGCTGACCCAGGAAGGCTTCCAGGTACGTGCCTGCCACGACGGCCAGAGCGCCCGCCGCGCGCTGGCCGAGCACGCGCCGGCAGCAGTGGTGCTGGACGTGATGCTCCCCGACGGCAGCGGCCTGGAGCTACTCAAGCAGCTGCGTAGCGAACACGCCGAACTGCCCGTGCTGATGCTCTCGGCCCGCGGCGAACCGCTGGACCGCATCCTGGGCCTGGAACTGGGCGCCGATGACTATCTGGCCAAACCCTGCGACCCCCGCGAACTGACCGCCCGCCTGCGCGCCGTGCTGCGCCGCAGCCACCCGGCGGCTACGCCCACCCAGATGGAGATCGGCGATCTGCGTTTCAGCCCCGCACGCGGCGTGGTCGATATCGACGAGCGCGAGCTGACCCTGACCCTGTCCGAAAGCCGCATTCTCGAAGCCCTGCTCGGCCAGCCAGGCGAACCGCTGGACAAGCAGGAGCTGGCGCAGATTGCCCTGGGCCGCAAACTGACGCTGTACGACCGCAGCCTGGACATGCACGTCAGTAATCTGCGCAAGAAGATCGGCCCACACGCCGACGGGCGCCCGCGTATCGTCGCACTGCGCAGCCGCGGCTATTACTACAGCCTGTGAAGACCATCACGGCCTCGGTAATGTCAGCGAGGCCCACAATCCTCTTTACCCAAGCTTTACCCTTGCCTGACCGCCGCTGACCTTGATCTCCCTAAACTGGGCACATCCGGTAACGACCGGCCTCAGAAAGGAGAGTCACCATGCGCAAGACCCTTATCGCCCTGATGTTCGCTGCCGCTCTGCCGACCGTAGCCATGGCCATGCCAGAAGGCGGCCCACGCCACGGCGGCGAGCACCACCGCGGTGGAGCGCCTTTCGCCCAGCTGGACCTGACCCGCGAGCAGCGCCAGGAAATCGGCAAGCTGATGGGCGAGCAGATGAAGAGCCGCCACGAGATCACCGAACGCTACCTGGCCAAGCTGCCAGCCGCCGATCAGAAGGCCATGAAAGACGAGGTCAAGGCCAGGCATGACAAGATCGACGCCCAGATCCGCGGCCTGCTCAAGCCTGAACAACAGAAGCAGTTCGATGAAATGAAGAAAAAACAGGCAGAGCGCAAGGCCGAATGGGCCGAGTTCAAAGCCTGGAAAGCTGAAAAAGCGCAAAAGGCCCAGTAAGCTGTAGCCCCGCCCGGCCTGCCCCAGCAGGCCGGGCTTTCCTGTGTTGAGGTAATGCCCTTGCGATCATTGTTCTGGCGCATCCTGGCCAGCTTCTGGCTGGCCATCACCCTGGTTGCCGGGCTGTCGATCCTGCTCGGCCATATGCTCAATCAGGATGCCTGGATTCTCAGCCGCCACCCGGGGCTCAACACACTGGCGCAAAAGTGGTCGCAGCGCTACGAACAACAAGGGCCGGAAGTGGCCCAGCGGTTCCTGGAGCACCGCAAGCGGCGCTACAACATCGATGTGCAGGTGCTCAACGAAAGTGGCGAGGCAGCAGTGCCCGGCACCTTTCCGCGCCGCGCCGCAGCCTTCGAGGCGCGTCGCCACAACGGCGAACCCCTGCCATGGCGGCGCCTCACCGAGGAATACACCAGCCCCACCAGCGGCGACACCTACCTGCTGATCTACCGTATCCCGCACCCCGAGCTCGACGCCTGGCACCGTGACAGTCTGCTGTGGCCGTTGAGTGCACTGGGAATCGCACTGGTGGTGCTGACCCTGTTCAGCCTGCTGGTGACCCTGTCGATCACTCGGCCACTGAGCCGCTTGCGCGGCGCCGTGCATGACCTGGGCCAGACCACCTATCAGCAGAACAGCCTGGCGCGCCTGGCCAACCGACGCGATGAATTCGGCGTGCTGGCCAACGACTTCAACCGCATGGGCGCGCGCCTGCAGAGCCTGATCGCCAGCCAGCGGCAACTGCTGCGCGATGTGTCGCACGAGTTGCGCTCGCCGCTGGCGCGCCTGCGCATCGCCCTGGCGCTGGCTGAACGCGCCGAGCCTGCGCAACAACAGACCTACTGGCCGCGCCTGACCCGCGAGTGCGATCGTCTCGAGGCCTTGATCAGCGAGATTCTGGTACTGGCGCGGGTCGATGCCGAAAGCGCCAGTGCCGAGCCGGTGGACCTCAATACGGTATTGGCCACTGTGCGCAAGGATGCGCTGCTCAGCGCCGCCGAGCAGCAGATCCAGTTGCATGCCGTACCCGGTTTGAATCTGCAGGGCTGGCCGACGCTGATCGAGCGGGCACTGGACAACCTGCTGCGTAATGCACTGCGCTTCAATCCACCGGGACAACCCATCGAGATGACCGCGCAGCGTGACGGCGAGCGTATCGTGCTGACGGTACGCGACCATGGGCCGGGGGTAGCCGAGGAGCATCTGGCGCAGTTGGGTGAACCGTTCTTCCGTGCGCCTGGGCAGGCGGCAGCCGGGCATGGCCTGGGCCTGGCGATTGCGCGCAAGGCGGCGGAGCGCCATGGCGGCAGCCTGACCCTGGGCAATCATCCACAGGGCGGGTTCGTGGCGAGCCTGGAACTGCCGCTGGCGGGGCCGACCAGCAACTGATCATGAACCGATTGCCCTCTTCGCTGGCAAGCCAGCTCCCACAGGATTATCACTGCTCTGAAAGGCAGTGAAGTACCTGTGGGAGCTGGCTTGCCAGCGAAAGGGCCATCATCAGTACAGCCCGTCTTACTCCGGCTGCAACCAGGCGCTGACAAAGGCCTCGGTGTCCACTACCGGTGCGGTACGCGGCTCGTTCAACGGCGTGCCTACATACAGGAAGCCGATCACCTCCTCGCCCTCGCCCAGCCCCAACCCCTTGGCCACCTGCGAGCTGTACGACAGCTCACCCGTACGCCACACCGCACCGATGCCCTGGGCATAAGCGGACAGCAGAATCGCGTGCGCAGCACAGGCCGCCGTCAGCCGCTGTTCGGACCTGGGCACCTTGAAATGATCCTGCAGCCGGGCAATCACCACAATCAGCAACGGCGCGCGCAGTGGCATTGCATGCGCCTTGTCCAGTGCGGCCTGGGTCGCGTCACCCTGGGCCTGTACCGCGTCTGCCAGCAACACGCCCAACTGCTCTCGGGCCGCCCCTTCGATGGTCAGAAAACGCCAGGGGCGCAACTGCCCGTGGTCTGGCGCGCGCGACGCAGCCTGAAACAGCAGCTTGCGCTGCGCGGCGTCGGGTGCCGGTTCCACCAGGCGTGGAACGGAAACACGGTTGAGCAACGCGTCGAGAGCCTCCATCGGCTACCCCCTGTCGAGAAATGTGCGGCTATTCTACCGTTTACTTAAAGGGGGCCATAGGTAGAATGGCGCCCCTCCGTTTCAGACCAGAGCAGATCACATGGCGTTGCCGACCTTAAGGATCATCGGTTTCATTATCGGCATCTTCCTGATCACCCTGGCGATCAGCATGACCGTACCCATGGGCACGCTGATCATCTACGAACGCACCGAAGACCTGCACTCGTTCCTGTGGGCCAGCATGATCACCTTCATCGCCGGCCTGGCGCTGGTGATCCCCGGCCGCCCCGAGCACGTGCACCTGCGCCCGCGCGACATGTACCTGCTGACCGTGAGCAGTTGGCTGGTGGTGTGCATCTTCGCCGCATTGCCGTTCCTGCTCACCCAGCACATCAGCTATACCGACGCCTTCTTCGAGAGCATGTCGGGCATCACCGCCACCGGCGCTACCGTGCTCAGCGGCCTGGACAGCATGTCGCCGGGCATCCTGATGTGGCGCTCGCTGCTGCACTGGCTGGGCGGCATCGGCTTCATCGGCATGGCGGTGGCGATCCTGCCACTGCTGCGTATCGGTGGCATGCGCCTGTTCCAGACCGAGTCGTCCGACCGCTCCGAAAAGGTCATGCCGCGCTCGCACATGGTGGCCAAGTCGATCGTGGCAGTGTACGTGGGCATCACCGCCATTGGCGGGCTGGCATTCTGGCTGGCCGGCATGAGCGTGTTCGACGCCATCAACCACGCCATGTCGGCGATTTCCACCGGCGGGTTCTCCACCTCCGACCAGTCCCTGGCCAAATGGGATGCGCCTGCGGTGCACTGGGTGGCGGTGGTGGTGATGATCCTGGGCAGCGTGCCGTTCACCCTCTACGTGGCCACAATGCGCGGCAACCGCAAGGCACTGCTCAAGGACCAGCAAGTGCAAGGCCTGCTAGGGCTGCTGGTGGCCACCTGGCTGGTACTCGGCACCTGGTACTGGGCCACCACCAACCTGCACTGGCTGGATGCACTGCGCCATGTGGCGCTGAACGTGACCTCGGTAGTGACCACCACCGGCTTCGCCCTGGGCGACTACAGCCTGTGGGGCAACTTCTCGCTGATGCTGTTCTTCTACCTGGGGTTCATCGGCGGCTGTTCAGGCTCGACGGCGGGCGGGATCAAGATCTTCCGCTTTCAGGTGGCCTACATCCTGCTCAAGGCCAGCCTCAACCAGCTGATCCACCCACGCGCAGTGATCAAGCAGAAATACAACGGTCACCGCCTGGACGAAGAGATCGTGCGCTCGATCCTGACATTCTCGTTCTTCTTCGCCATCACCATCTGCATCATCGCACTGCTGCTGTCGCTGCTGGGCGTGGACTGGATGACCGCGCTCACCGGCGCGGCCGCCACCGTGTCGGGCGTGGGCCCGGGGCTGGGCGAAACCATTGGCCCGGCGGGCAACTTCTCGAGCCTGCCGGATGCGGCCAAATGGATCCTGGCCGGCGGCATGCTGCTGGGGAGGCTGGAGATCATCACGGTGCTGGTGCTGTGCATGCCGGCGTTCTGGCGTCACTGATCCCCTCGGCACTGCCGCCCTTGGCGGCACCCTTGCGCGCACGGTACTCACCCGGCGTGAGGTCGAACCAGCGGCGGAACGCCCGAAAGAAGTTGCTCGGGTCGGCAAACCCCAACAGGTAGGCCGTCTCCAGCAGGGTCATGTTCGGTTGCGCCAGGTACTGCTCGGCCAGTTCACGGCGAGTATCGTCGAGCAGCGTCTGGAAGCTGGTGCCCTCTTCCTGCAGGCGCCGCTGCAAGGTGCGCTGGGACAGATGCAGGGCCTGTGCAACCATCTCGCGCTTGGGTTCGCCCTGGGGCAACATCCGGCACAGCACCTGACGGGCCCGATGGGTGACCCGACTTTCGGAAAAACGCGCCAGGTACTCACCGGCAAAGCGGTCGTGCAGGATGGCCATGGCTTCATTGGCCGTTGGCAGCGGCGCCTCCATGTCGGCACGTTCGAACAGCAACGCATCGTGCGGCGCGCCGAACACCAGAGGGGCGCGAAACGCCTGCCTGTAGGGCTCGATATCCACCGGCTGCGGCCCCTGCACCAGCACACGGCGCAACTGGATGACGCGTCCGCTCAACCAGCTGCACAGCGACAGCGCGCACGCCAGCGACGCTTCGGCACTGTGCCGGGTGGGCGGCAGGTGATCGCCATGTACGGTGAGTATCAGCGAATAGCCTTCCGGCCCCAGGCGAAAGCTCAGGTCCGAGCTTTCGGCAATGATGCGCTGGTAACGCACCAGGCGCTCGAAGCCTTCGGCCAGGGTACGGCTGGACATCAGCGCATAGCCCACCACATGAAACGAAGCCGGGCGCACCACCCGAGCCATGTTCAGGCCAATGGCGTGGTTGCCCGACAGGTCTTCGGCCAGTTGCCAAAGCCGGGTCATGGCGTCTTGGGTGAAGCGTGCATCGGGGTCGTCCAGGGCTGCAAAGTCCAGACCGAGCTGCTTGAACAAGGCACGGCAATCGAGCCCTTCGAACTCAAGTGCCTTGACGATCCCCGAGGCCCAGCTTGCTGAAGTGGTTCTTTCGCTCATGGCTGGCTTCTTTTGGCTGATACCGCTCCTGCGGTGAACGCAAAGGATACTAAAGTGGCGCCTATTGTCACTGGTTGATACCGCGCCTGAATTCTAGACTCGGTGCAGGCTCCACCCTATGCGTGTTTCGTCACACCCGACAAACCTGGGAGCGTTGCAGTGAACAGCCCCCCACGCTTCAACAGCTTTGCCGAGTTCTACCCGTACTACCTCGCTGAGCATAGCAACCCTGCGTGCCGGCGCCTGCACTTCGTCGGCACCAGCCTGGTCATCGTTCTGCCGGCCTGCGCCCTGGCCAGCGCCAACGGCTGGCTGCTGCTCGCGGTGCCTGCTGCCGGTTACGGCTTCGCCTGGGCCGGGCACTTTTTTTTTCGAGAAGAACCGACCGGCCACCTTCACCTACCCGTTCTACAGCCTGCTGGGTGATTTTGCGCTTTATCGCGACATGCTGCGCGGCAAGGTGCACTTCTGATAAACGGCACGCAAGGCCAGAAACCCGTCCCGACAAGCCACTACCCGTATCGGCGCAGTGCCTAAACTGACAGTTCTGGCCGTCAACCCACGGAGTGCCGATGACCCAGCAGGCCCGCTTCACCCATATGCAGGACGGTACCGAACAGGACTGGGCCATTATCGCTGGTGACTTTCAGGCCTATGCGCGGCAACTGCCCAATCGTGTGCTGGCGCACTTGCGCCTGCTGGACGGCGACTTCGGCGGTTTTCCCGTCGACCGCCTGAGCCACTCGCTGCAAACCGCCAGCCGGGCCTGGCGTGACGGCCGCGACGAGGAATACGTGGTGTGTGCACTACTGCACGACATCGGCGACACCTTGGGCAGCTACAACCATCCTGACATCGCCGCCGCCATCCTCAAGCCCTTCGTCAGCCCGGAAAACCTGTGGATGGTGGAAAAGCACGGGGTCTTCCAAGGGTATTACTTCTTCCATCACCTGGGCATGGACCGGCACCTGCGCGAGCAATTCGAAGACCACCCGCAGTACCAGCAGACCATCGAATTCTGCGCCCGCTACGATGCCGCCGCGTTCGACCCCGACTACCCGAACCTGCCATTGAGCTTCTTCGAACCGATGCTGCACCGGGTCTTCGCCCAGCCACGCCAGTCGCTTTACAAGGCGGCCCTGCACAAACTCAGCGCCTGACCTGGCGACCCGGCTCGCCAAGCGACTCAAGCTCGGCCACGCGCCGGGCTTCGCTGGCCTGTGCGTCAGCCAGCCGGTACAGCTCGATGCTGCCGTCCCAGTGCTCGATCAGCGCGGTGCACGACTCCACCCAGTCGCCACAGTTGAGGTAGTCCACCTCGCCCACCTTGCGAATCTCGGCGTGGTGGATATGCCCGCATACCACGCCATGAAAGCCGCGCTTGACGCACTCGTGGGCAATCGCCTGCTCGAAGTCGCTGATGAAGTTCACCGCCGTCTTGACCTTGTGCTTCAGGTACGCGGACAACGACCAGTAACCATAGCCATAACGTGCCCGCCAGTGGTTGAGCCAACGGTTGAGGGTCAGGGTGATTTCGTAGGCCGAGTCGCCCAGAAATGCCAGCCAGCGGTGATAGCGGGTAATCACGTCGAACTGGTCGCCATGAATCACCAGCAGGCGCCGACCGTCGGCCGTCAGGTGTTCGGCCTGGTCCACCAACTGGATATTGCCCAGCACCAGTTTCGAGTAACGACGCAGGAACTCGTCATGGTTGCCGGTCACGTAGATCACGTCGGTACCGCGCTTGCTCATGGTCAGCAGGCGGCGGATCACGTTGGTATGGGCCTGCGGCCAGTACATGCCCCCGCGCAGCTTCCAGCCGTCGATGATGTCGCCGACCAGATAGATGCGGTCGGCCTGGTAGCCCTTGAGAAACTGCGACAGGCGTTCGGCCTGACAGTCGCGGGTGCCCAGGTGCACATCCGAGATCCACAAGGTACGCACACGCTGCTTGCGCGAGGGTTTACCAAGCTCGGCATGGGTCATGGGCAGGCTCCGGGAGAGTTTGTGCGAGCTTGCCTGTGGGCGGTTAACCGAAAGTGACCGTCGTGCTGCAGTTGCGTGACAGGGCGCCGGCCGGCTCAAGGCCGGTCGTTGTGGCCCAGGTCACGCTGCGGGTCGATCTGATCACGCACCCGTTGCTTGAGCACCTTGGCTTCGGGAAAGCCGCCATCGGCCTTGCGCTCCCAGATCTGTACACCGTCACAGGTGATGCGAAAGGCGCCCCCGGTGGCGGGCTCCAGCGCTACCCGGCCCAGGTCGTCGCTGAAGGTGCTCAGCAGTTCCTGGGCCAGCCAGGCCGCGCGCAGCAGCCACTGGCACTGCGTGCAATAGGTGATGACAATTTCGGGTTTGGGCGTGGACATACGCTAACGGTCTCCTGAACGGTGGTCGCGCTTATACTAGCGACCTTTAGCCTTTGCTCCGAGAGCCACGATGCGTCGTCTGCTGTTGTGCCTGCTGCTGTCTTTCACCTCCCTTGCCCTGGCCGCAACCGAAACCACTCGCCCCAAGGTCGGCCTGGTGCTGTCTGGCGGCGCGGCGCGGGGCCTGGCCCACATTGGCGTACTCAAGGCGCTTGAGGAGCAAGGGGTGAAGATCGACGCCATTGCCGGCACCAGCATGGGCGCGGTGATCGGCGGGCTGTATGCCTCGGGCTACAAGGTCGACGAGCTGGAGAAACTTGCCCTGGCCATCGACTGGCAACAGGCGCTGTCGGACGCGCCACCGCGCAAGGACATCCCGTTCCGGCGCAAGCAGGATGACCGCGACTTTCTGGTCAAGCAACGCCTGAGCTTTCGCGATGACGGCAGCCTGGGCCTGCCGCTGGGGGTGATCCAGGGGCAGAACCTGGCGCTGCTGCTGGAAAGCATGTTCGCGCACGCCAGCGACACCCGCGACTTCGACAAGCTGCCGATCCCGTTCCGTGCGGTAGCCACCGACATCGCCAGCGGCGAGAAAGTGGTGTTTCGCAAGGGCCACCTGCCCCAGGTGATTCGCGCCAGCATGTCGATCCCAGCGGTGTTCGCCCCGGTCGAGCTGGAGGGGCGGCTGCTGGTGGACGGCGGCATGGTCGACAACATTCCGCTGGATATCGTGCGCGAAATGGGCGTGGACATCGCCATCGTGGTCGACATCGGCACCCCGCTGCGCAGCCGCAAGCAACTGGCCACGGTGGTCGATGTGCTCAACCAGTCCATCACCTTGATGACGCGGCGCAACTCCGAGGAGCAACTGGCCTCGTTGCACGCCACCGACATCCTGGTGCAGCCGCCGCTGGCCAGCTTCGGCGTGACCGACTTCGGCCGCGCACAAGAGATGATCGACGCCGGTTACCGCGCCACGCGCATTCTGGACCCACGCCTGGCGAAATTGCGCGTGCCCGACAGCACCACCGCCGAGCTGGCCGTCGCGCGCTCGCCCGGCCAGCGAACACCGGTCATCACCGCGATCAAGGTGGAAAACGACTCCAAGGTCAGCGACGACGTGATCCGCTACTACATCCGCCAGCCCATCGGCGAGCCTCTGGAACTCGATCGCCTGCGCACCGACATGGGCACCCTGTACGGCCTGGACTACTTCGACCGTGTGCAATATCGCGTGGTGCACAAGGGGCAGGACAACACCCTGGTAATCAACGCGCGCGGCCGACGTGGCGGTACCGATTACCTGCGCCTGGGGCTGAACCTGTCGGACGACCTGCGCGGTGACAGCGCCTTCAACCTGGGCGCCAGCTATCGGGTCAACGGCATCAACCGGCTGGGGGCCGAATGGCTGACCCGGGCGCAGATCGGCGACCAGCAGGAGCTCTACAGCGAGTTCTACCAACCACTGGACATCGGCTCACGCTACTTCCTCGCGCCCTACCTGGACATCGGCTCGCAGAACATCGAAGCCACCCTGGACAACGACCCCATCGCCGAGTATCGCCTGGAGCGCTACGGCCTGGGCCTGAACCTGGGCCGCCAGATCGGCAACAACGGCGAAGTGCGGCTGGGGATTGGCCAGGCCTGGGGCCAGGCCGAGGTGCGCATTGGCGAGCAAAACCTGCCCAAGGTGAATTTCAACGAAGGCTTCTACGACCTCAAGTACTCGTTCGACACCCTGGATAACGTGTACTTCCCCCACAGCGGTGAAGACATCAGCATGACCCTGCGCCAGTTCGAGCCGGGCCTGGGGTCGGACCAGCGCTACCGGCAATGGGACCTGAAGCTGGACAAGGCGCTGAGCAGCGGGCCTAACTCCTGGGTGTTCGGCGGGCGCTACGGCAGGACCCTGGACGATGCCGAGGTGGTCACCTCCAGCTTCGTGATGGGCGGTGCGCGGCAGTTGTCGGGCTTTCGCCAGGACTCGGTGTCGGGCCAGAACATCAGCCTGATGCGCATGGTCTACTACCGCCGCCTGACCCCGCAAGCGTACCTGCCGCTGGACTTCCCGCTGTACCTGGGCGGCTCGCTGGAGCGCGGCCGCGCATGGAACAACGACAATGAGTTCGACAGCGGCTACATCAATGCCGCGAGCATCTTCCTGGGCTTCGATACGCCGCTAGGCCCGTTGAACTTCAGCTATGGCAGCAACAGCGACAACCAAAAGGCCTTCTACCTCAACCTCGGGCAGACCTTCTAGGATTTTTCCAGATTGGCCAGGATGCGCGCATGTACCCGCATGCACACGCGCAGCTCTTCTTCGTCGACCCCGTCGAAGAGTTCGACGCGCAGGGCGTTGGCGATGGTCTCGATCTGATCGATCAGGGGTTTTGCCGGTGGGCACAGCACGATTTTCTTCGCCCGCCGATCCTCCAGTACCGCCTGGCGCTTTACCAGGCCCTGCGCCTCCAGGCTGTCGAGCAGGCGTGCCAGGGTAGGCCCTTCGACGCCCACGCTCTGCGCCAGCTCACGCTGGGTCGGGGCGTGTTCGAAGCGCGCCAGATGCAACAGCACCAGCCAGCGCGCCTGCGACAGGTTGAGCCCGGCCAGGCGGCGGTCGAGCTCGGCGCGCCAACCCCGGGACATGTGGGCCAACTGCATCCCGAAGCGGTGTTGATCGGTCAACGGCATAGAAAACTCATCATCAGAACTAATTAATAGGCAGCTAATCATGACCTTGGGCCTTAGGCAAGGCTCAGGCCTTGGGTCAGCCTGCGATAATCGTCATAAATGATGACAAGACGCTCGCTTACATCTCGAACTCGGCCGCCAGTGCCGCGCGTACGCAGTACAGCACGCCTTCGGGCACACGCCCGCCAAACTGCTCAATGATCGCCGAAACCGGTGGCAGCTCGCCTTCGCCGTCGAGGAAGGCGTCCTGGATTTCGCCCATCAGCTCTTCGGGCAGGTCCAGTGCCTGCTCCAGCGACAGCTGCTGACGGCCGATGGCCTCGGCCAGCAGGCTGTATACGTTCTTTTCACTGCATTGCAGCTGCCCGGCGATCTGTACCGGGGTCATGCCGGCGCGGGCCAGGCTGATCAGTTCGTGCCGCAGGTCGGCCACCACCGCCGGCGCCTCTGCCGCGCCCCCCAGCACTTCGAGGAAGGCCTGGCCGTAGCGCTCCAGCTTGCGCGCGCCCACGCCACTGACCTGGGCCATTTCACTCAGGCTGCCTGGCTGGCTGCGCAGCATCTCCAGCAAGGTGGAGTCGGGGAAGATGACGTACGGCGGCACACCGTGCTCTTCGGCCAGTTTGCGCCGCAGGGCACGCAGGGCTTCCCACTGCTCGCGCTCTTCGCCGCGCACCAGCTGGCTGGCCGGGCTGCCCGAGCTGCTGCTCTTGCTGCTGGTCTGCGGCTTGAGGTCACGGCGCAGCTCCAGGCTGACTTCACCACGCAACAGTGGCCGGCAGGTATCGGACAGGCGCAGCCCGCCATAGCCCTCCAGGTCGATATCGGCCAGGCCACGGGCCACCAATTGGCGGAACAGCGAACGCCATTCGCCTTCGGAGCGGGCCTTGCCCACACCCCATACCGCGAGCTTCTCATGGCCGAAGTTACGGATCTTTTCGTTGTCCTTGCCCAGCAGTACATCCACCAGATGGCCCACGCCATAGCGCTGACCGGTACGGTAGATGGCCGACAGAGCCTGGCGTGCAGGCTCGGTGGCATCCCAGGTCTGTACCCCGTCGACGCAGTTGTCGCAATGGCCGCACGGCTGCGGCAGCTCTTCATCGAAATAGTTGAGCAGGATCTGCCGGCGGCAGCGAGTCTCTTCGCACAACGCCAGCATCGCATCGAGCTTGTGCTGCTCGACGCGCTTGTGGCGCTCGTCGCCTTCGGAGTTCTGCAGCATCTGCTTGAGCATCACCATGTCTTGCAGGCCGTAGGCCATCCAGGCATCGGCGGGCAGGCCGTCGCGCCCCGCACGCCCGGTTTCCTGGTAGTAGGCTTCCAGCGACTTGGGCAGGTCGAGGTGGGCGACGAAGCGCACGTTGGGCTTGTCGATGCCCATGCCGAACGCGATGGTCGCGACCATGATCAGGCCTTCCTCATTGAGGAAGCGCCGCTGGTTGCTGGCACGGGTCTCGGCGGGCAGGCCGGCGTGATAGGGCAACGCCGGAAAGCCCTGCTCGCAGAGAAACGCCGCCACGTCGTCGACCTTCTTGCGCGACAGGCAGTAGACGATGCCGGCGTTGCCGCGCCGCTCGCCAAGGAACGCCAACAGCTGCTTGCGCGGCTGCTCCTTGGGCACGATGCGGTAGAAGATGTTCGGCCGGTCGAAGCTGGACAGAAAGCGCTCGGCGTTCTGCAGGTGCAGGCGCGTGACGATCTCTTCACGGGTACGCATGTCGGCCGTGGCGGTCAGGGCGATGCGCGGCACATTCGGGAACAGTTCGGCCAGTTGCCCCAGTTGCAGGTATTCGGGGCGGAAATCATGGCCCCATTGCGATACGCAGTGGGCTTCGTCGATGGCGAACAGGGCAATGTCGAGGCTGCGCAGGAAGTCGAGCATGCGTGGCTGTACCAGGCGCTCGGGCGCCAGGTAGAGCATCTTGAGTTCACCGCGCCGGATGCGTGCGGCCAGCTCGCGCTGCTGTTCGGCGCTCAGCGTGGAGTTCAGCGAGGCCGCAGCCACGCCCAGCTCGTCGAGGGTGGCGACCTGGTCTTCCATCAGAGCGATCAGCGGCGACACGACCACGGCCAGGCCTTCGCGCAGCAGCCCCGGCACCTGGAAGCACAGCGACTTGCCACCGCCGGTGGGCATCAGGACCAGCGCATCGCCGCCCTTGGCCACGCATTCGATGATCGCCCCCTGGCGACCGCGAAAGCTGTCGTAGCCGAAGATGTCCTTGAGGACGCGCTGAGCCTGTTCGAGCATAAAAACTCCATAAATCGCAGAACCATCCTGGCCACAGGCTGGATGAAAAGCTTGCCCGCCACACCTGAAATTGCGTAAGCGGCTTTTGCCGCAGCCGCGCGCAGGCGTGGCCAGGCCGAAAAGCCGGGCATTATACCGGACCCTGCGTCTGTGCAGGGGGCTCTGCGATAGGCGTCATCCTTTGCCTCGCAGGCGCCGCAAGATGCTAGAATTCCAACATCGTTTATTCCCAAGGTAGCCCTGTAATGTCCTTCGCTGAGCAATTAACCCGCCTGCAAGCCTTCCTCGACGCCGACGAGCTGCACGAAGAAGCGCTGGACTACGTTGCCGCCCACGGCTACCTGACCGCGCTGTCGATCTGCTCCGAGGTCGTTCCCGACCGTGAATGGATCGACGCCCTGTTCGCCGAGCCGCCACACTACAAGGACGACGCCCAGCGCGACGAGATCGAAGCCACGCTGCTGCAGCTCAAGGCACACATTGCCCGCCAGCTGGCCAGCGACGAGGAGTTCGAGCTGCCGTGCGACCTCGACCTGGGCGAAGAGCCAGACGACTCCGAGCTGCGCGGCTGGTGCATCGGTTTCATGGAAGGCGTGTTCCTGCGTGAAGAGGCCTGGTTCGAAACCGCCGAAGAAGAAGTCAGCGAAATGCTGCTGCCGATCATGGTCGGTTCGGGGCTGTTCGATGATCAGCCCGAGTTCGAAGACATCGCCAAGGACGCCAACCTGATGGATGACATGATCGTGCAGATCCCCGAGGCGCTGACCGCCTTGTACCTGCTGTGCCATGCCCCTGAAGAGAAACCGGCCCTGCTCAAGCCTCGTCACCACTGAGTCTGCATCCGTGCGCTACCTGCTGCTGGCCATCGGCTGGCTCAGCGTCGCGCTGGGGGTGATCGGCATCTTCCTTCCGGTGTTGCCGACCACCCCTTTTTTATTGCTGGCCGCCGCGTGCTTTGCGCGCAGCTCGCCGCGCTTTCATGCCTGGCTGGTGAATCACCCGCGGCTGGGGCCGTGGATACGTGACTACCTCAGTGGCGAGGGCATCCCGCTCAAGGGCAAGGTGTACGCGATCGGGCTGATGTGGTTGAGCATCGGCTTTTCGTGCTACCTGGTGCCATTGGCGTGGGCACGCGGGTTCATGCTGGCCAGTGCGGTGCTGGTGACGGTGTATATCCTGAAGCAGAAGACCTTGCGCAGACCGCTTTAGCGCTGCGTCGGCCCCCTTCGCTGGCAAGCCAGCTCCCACAGGTTGACCACCGCCCTCATGCTCAGCGGTGTACCTGTGGGCGAAGAGGCCTGTGCAGTCGCTACAGGACGGCTCGACTGCTTACACCGTATCCACCTTCAACGAATGATCATTGAGCATGCCGTTGATGATCGTCGCGGTATCCGCCCCCGCCGAGATCACCCCGCCCGCCCCCGCCGTCACGCCATAGTGGTGAGCCAGGTCCACGCCCGCCAGTTCGATGGTCTGCGTCGGTGACGCACCCGCCACCGCGCTCACTTCGATGGTCGAGATCACCCCGGTGCCGGTCTGGTTCACCTTGAAGTGCAGGTAGTCATCCAGGGACGCCGACGTGGCATTCTCTCCCTGCAGCAGCTGTGAAAGGTCAAGGCGATCGGTGCCCGGGGTGAAATCGGTGAGCCGATCATGCCCGCTGTTGCCCTGTTGCCACAGGAAGGTGTCGCTGCCTGCCCCGCCGGTCAGGGTATTGTTGCCCGGCCCGCCGATCAGCACGTCATCCCCACCGCCGCCGATCAGGATGTCATTCCCCAACCCGCCTGTCAGCGTGTTGGCGTGGTCATCGCCGGTCAGCTTGTCATCGAAATTCGAGCCCACCAGGTTCTCGATCGACACCAGCCGGTCCAGCCCGGCGCCCACGGTATTCTGCTCCCCCAGTTCGGCCAGGCTGACGGTCACACCGCTGCCCGCACTGGCATAGCTGGCGGTATCGATGCCGGCGCCGCCGTCGAGCAGGTCGTTGCCGGCACCACCGATCAGCAGGTCATTGCCCTCCCCGCCATACAGCAGATCGTCGCCTTCGCCACCGACAAGCACGTCATTGCCCGCACCGCCATTGAGCGTGTCGTGGCCCGCCCCGGCCAGCAGGATGTCATCGTGATCGGTGCCGTTGAGCGTGGTGCCGGCCTGGTAGTTGATGTCCACTGCCCCCGTGGCGCTGCCGCCGTGCCCGTCGCTGACGGTGTAGGTGCCGTTGTAGGTCGGCGCCTGCTCATGCGCGCCGGCGTAGTTGATGGCCATGTTCAACTGGTAGCTTTCCGCGCCCTTGCCACCATCATCGTTCACCTGATTGACCAGGCGAATGCTGTACACCCCGTCATGCTCGGCGGCGAAACTGCCGCCGTCGGCGATCGTGTGGTAGGTGCCGCTCTCGTCTTTCCATTGCATCAGCAGGTTTCGATCGGCGGTGCGATTGTGATCAAGCGTCAGGGTCTCACCCTCACGCAGGCTCACCTTGATCACGTCCTCGTCGTTGCCGTTGGCATTGCTGACTGCGCCCAGGTAGCCACTGACCACCAGCGCTGCAGTCATGGACCCTGCCGTACCGGTGAAGGCACTGCGGGCAATCACGCGTTCCTGATTGGCCAGGGTATCGTCCGAGCCATTGAAGCCGATGGTCGGCCTGGTGCTGCCCAGGGTGAAATCGGCGCCCTTCTTCCAGCCCGTGTCGAAGGTGATGGGCGAAGCGCCGAGCGCGTCCTTGTTGGCATCGCTGTCATTGGCCAGCAAGGCTTCGGCCGGCACACTGATGCTCGGCGCGAAGATGTTGGTAATGATGTGGTCGGCACCGGCCACCGGCACAGCATTGGTGTTGACGTTGATCACCAGATTGGCGCTGCTCAGATCGCCGTCATTATCGCTGGCGACGAACTTGATGGTCTCCACCTGATTGCTGCCAGTGTCCTTGGGTGGCGTGTAGGTGAACTGGCCATTGTCCATGTCCACCACCAGCGTCCCACCCAAAGTGGCCTTGACCGTGATGCTGTTGGTGGTGGTGTCGAACACGCCGCGGTCCGCGCCGCCGCTGGCGGCATAGCTGCCCTGGTTGGACTGGCCCTTGGGGTCGAAGGTGTAGGTGGTGCCATCGATGACCAGCGACTTGATGAAGCCACCGTCGGCGCCAAAGTCGCCACCACTCATCAGGCTGCCGGTGATCGGCGCGCCCTGCACCGTGCCAGACAACACATTGCCCAACTGCGAAAGGTCAGTGACCACCACCGAGTGGGTGTCGGTGTGGGTGCTGCCGTCATAGGCCGCCGGGTTGAGGTTGCCGGCATTGACGCCGTTGCCCAGGCCGATGGCGTAGGACTTGATGCCGTTCTGGTCGAGGAAGTTCTCCCAGGCCGCAGTGCGCGTATCGGTCAGGGCATGCCCCGAGGTCGGTACGCCGTCCGAGAAGAAGTAGCTGACGCTCTGCGCCCCCTCCAGCTTGCCTGCCGTCTTGTAAGCGTCCTGCGCCACGTTGACGGCCGAATCGTAGTAGGTCGAGCCATTCGGGGTCAGGTCCTTGATCAGCGCCTTGGCCTGGTCCACCGTGACCCACACCTCGGACCGGTCGCTGGCGCCAGTGGCGAAGGTGACGACTTTCACTTTCACGTCGCCCATGTCGTCGTACTTGTCGAGCAGCGCGCCGATCGCCTCCTTGGCCAGTTCCATGCGCGTCAGACCGCGCACCCCGGACTTGTCGGCCATGCTGCCGGAGATGTCGATGACCAGCAGCAGGTTGGTGTCGACCTGGCCCGGGGTGATCGAGCGCGCCGCGTCCACGGCCTTGGGCACATCGTCGACGATACGGATCACGATGCTGCTGGTGGTCGAATTGCCCAGCGCGTCGGTGGCCTTGTAGGTGAAGGTTTCGTTGCTCACCACATTGGGGCCATCGTTCAGCCCGCCCTCGGTTTTCGGGGCCGAGGTGAGCGTGTACTTGTAGGAACCATCGGCGTTCAGCTGGATCTGGCCATAGCCCCCCGTGGCGCTGCCCACCAGGGTGTAGGTGAGCGCCCCCGAACCGCCATGAACAGAGCCGACCAGGCTGCCCGTGGCCGTCTCGCCGGGCGAGGTGGGGTTGCTGCCCACCACGCTGCCCGGCGCCAGGTCCTGAGGGTCCTGGGTCAGGTCCAGGGCTTTTTCGTAGACCTTCACATCATTGTCCGGGCACGCCACCAGCTTGCTGTCGGTGACGTTGATGGTAAGGGTCGTGGTGCTTTCATCGCCGTCTGCGTCACGGATGGTGTAGGTGAAGACATCCTTCGCGCCCGTTGGGTTCACGGCGTTGGGGTCGGCCTTGTAGACCGCCTCGCCATTGGCATTGAGGATCAGCGTGCCATAGCTACCGGCAATGCCCACGCCCAATGAACCACTGGCCGAGGTCGACGTATCGGAGCCGGCACGCACGCCGACCACCGCACCGTTCAGGGCCGGCCCGTCGGCACCGAGCACATCGTTGCCCAGCACGTTGCCGGTAACGGTGCCACCCTCGATCACCGTGGCGCTGTCCGACTCGGCAACCGGCATGTCGTCGACGATCTTGATCACGATGGTGCTGGTGGTGGTATTGCCCAGCGAGTCGGTGGCCTTGAAGGTGAAGGTCTCGGTACTGTCTACATTGGCGCCGTCATTGCCGTTGCCGCTGTGCGGGGCCGAGGTCAGGGTGTACTTGTAGCTGCCATCGGCGTTGATCTGGATCTGTCCGTAGGCACCGGTAGCGCTGCCCACCAGGCTGTAGGTAATGGCGCCGACACCGCCCGACACCGTCCCTTGCAGATTTCCGATCGAGGTTTCGGTCGCCCTTTCCGGCGCGCTGCCCACCACCGTACCCGGCGCAAGGTCCCAGGTATCCTGGGTGAGGTCCAGCCCGCGTTCATACACCTTGATGTCATCGTTATCAGGGCACGCCACCAGCTTGCTGTCGGTAACATTGATGGTGAGGGTGGTGGTGCTTTCGTCACCGTCCGCATCACGGAGGGTGTAGGTGAACACATCCTTCGCGCCGTCCGGTGTCACGGCATCCGTATTGGCCTTGTACTGGGCCTCGCCATTCGCGTTGAGGATCAGCGTGCCGTAGGTGCCGGCGATCGCGACGCCCAGCGAGCCACTGGCCGGGGTCGAGGTGTCGGAACCTGCGCGTACGCCAACCACCGCCTGGTTGAGGTCGGGTTTATCGGCACCGAAGGTGTCGTTGATCAGTACATTGCCCGTGACCGTGCCGCCTTCAACCACAGTGGCGCTGTCGGACTCGGCCCTGGGCACGTCGTCCACGATGCGGATCACGATGGTGCTGGTAGTGGTATTGCCCAGCGCGTCGGTGGCCTGGTAGGTGAAGGTCTCGCTGCTGACGATATTGGCGCCGTCATTGCCGTTGCCGACATGCGGGGCAGACGTCAGGGTGTACTTGTAACTGCCATCGGCATTCAGCTGGATCTGGCCATATGTGCCCGTGGTGCTGCCTACGAGGGTATAGGTGAGTGCACCCGAGCCACCTGTGACGGCCCCCACGAGGCTGCCGGTCGCGGTCTCGCCGGTCGAGTTGGGATTGCTGCCCACCACCGTGCCCGGGGCCAGGTCCTGCGGGTCCTGATTCAGGTCCAGGGCTTTCTCGTACACCTTCACATCATCATCCGGGCAGGCTACCAGCTTGCTGTCGGTCACATTGATGGTGATGGTCGTGGTGCTTTCATCGCCGTCTGCGTCGCGGATGGTGTAGGTGAACACATCCTGGGCGCCGGGCGGTGTCACGGAGTCAGGGTTGGACTTGTACTGCGCTTCGCCATTGGCATTCAGGATCAGCGTGCCATAAGTGCCGGCAATGCCGACGCCCAGCGAACCGATGGCGGACGTCGAGGTATCGGAACCGGCGCGCACGCCGACCACCGCCTGGTTCAGATCCGGTCTGTCTGCGCCGAAGGTATCGTTGTCGAGCACATTGCCGGTGACCGTGCCGCCTTCGACCACTGTGGTGCTATCGGCATGGGCCTTGGGCACGTCGTCGACGATCTTGATCACGATGGTGCTGGTGGTAGTGTTGCCCAGCGCATCGGTGGCCTTGTAGGTAAAGGTCTCGGTGCTGACGATATTGGCGCCGTCGTTGCCATTGCCGATTTGCGGGGCCGAGGTCAGGGTGTACTTGTAGCTGCCGTCGGCGTTCAGCTGGATCTGGCCATAGGCACCCGTCGTGCTGCCCACCAGGGTGTAGGTGATTGCCCCAGAACCGCCAGTGACGGCCCCCACCAGGCTGCCGGTCCCCGTCTCGGCGTTGGAGCCGGGGTTGCTGCCCACTACCGTACCCGGCGCCAGGTCCTGCGGATCCTGAGTCAGGTCCAGCGCTTTCTCGTAGACGGTCACATCGCCATCGGAGGTGGCGACCAACGTGCAGTCGGTCACGTTGATCGTGATGGTGGTGGTGCTCACGTCGCCGTCAGCATCCCGGATGGTGTAGGTGAACACATCCTGGGCACCGGGCGGTGCCACGGAGTCAGGGTTGGACTTGTACTGGGCCTCGCCATTGGCATTCAGGATCAGCGTGCCGTACGTACCGGCAATGCCGACGCCCAGCGAACCGATGGCGGACGTCGAGGTATCGGAACCGGCACGCACGCCCACCACAGTCTGGTCAGGCGCTGGGCGATCGGCGCCCAGGCTGTCGTTGACCAGTACATTGCCGGTAACGGTACCGCCTTCGACCACCGAGGCAGTATCGGGCCGCGCCTGCGGAACATCGTCGACGATGTTCACATCCAGGCTGCCGGTCGCCTTGCTGCCGTCGGTGTCGGTGGCGACCACCGTGAAGCTTTCACTGAGGTTGTTGATGCCCTGCCCCGTCGGGTGCGACTCGTTGTCGAGCAAGGTGTAGCTGTAGCTCACCACGCCGGTGTCGGGGTTGTAGCCGGTAATGGTCAGGGTATTGCCCAGTGGCGTGGTCAACGCTTGCGGAAAACCGCTGACCACACCGCCCGTGATCACGTTGATGCCGCCCACGGTGAGCGTCTGCAGGCCATCAGGGGCGGTCACGGTGAAGGTGCCGCTCCGGGTCAGGCTCGAAGCATCGGGGCTGCGCCCATCTTCCAGGTTCCTTTCATAGACGGTCAGCTCACCACCCTCGACCTTCAAGCCGTCCAGGGTGACCGGGTGATCGGTGGGAGGCTCGGGGGGATTGACCGGTGGCAGCACCGGGGGCACCACGATGCCGGGCCCGTCACCGTCGTTGTCGAGCCCGCCCAACCAGGGCTTGGGCAGTTCAGGAGCGTTGTTGAAGCCTGCCGTAGGGAAACCGATGATCGGGTCGACGCGCCCTGCCACCTCGTTAAGCTGCACGAAGGAATGCCCGCCCCCCAATGCACCCGGCGCCCCACCGTTGCCTGGCCCGGCCGCCGTTGCCTCGGCATCCTGGCTCGGGTCTGCACCGGCAGCGATGGCTTGCTGGAGTTTCTGCACATCGGTCAGTTGCGCGTCGGTAGGCGTAACGGGGTCCGTCGTATTGACGTGCGGCGCCTGGTTGGCCAACAACTCGGGGGTCAGCGAGAGGCTGCTGTCGCGCCCCAGGGTCAGCTCGGCACCGTTGCTCAGGTGCACTGCCACCGCGCCGGCAGGGCCGGTCTCCAGCTGTTCGCCGGCGAATACCCGATCGCCCTCGTTCAGCACCCGACGACTACCGTCGGCGGCTACCGCGAAAACCTGGCCGATAACCTTGCTGACCACACCAATCATTGAATTAGCCATGTGCACGCCTCCCGCGCCGAAGGGTTTTTCGCAGAAAAGTGCCAGGGGTATCGCGTAGCCCGACGTGATGATCGCCAGGCCGAGTCGGAGAACACCATCCAAACCGATCGCGTCGATTTCAATGAAATCAATGCAGTCAGCCCCACAACGCTCCGGTGAAGGCTGCCGCGATCTGGCACCTGGCTATCTGCCAAAAAATTGTCGCCAAAATCGCTGTGCTTTCCTTCCCTCCGCCACATCCATGCCCTAGTGCTGCAAAAAATCTGGAACTTTCATCGATACCCGGAAAAGCACCCTAGCGCTTTGTTGACGGGCTACCTGAGTAGAACAATGTCTTGGTTTTCCGGCACCGCATAAGTTTTTTTTTCGCATAGCGGTTATGAGAAATACTTCTTAGCTCGCCTGATAAATGTTCTTAGCTCTGTTGTTACAAGCCTGAAACGGTTTGATCTTCATTTTTCGTCATTTTTTTGGCGACCGTGGGATTCACAAGAGATCAGGGAGATGTACCCCATGCGCGTTTTGACCCCTTTGAGCAGCGCCATTCTGTTTGCCATGGTTTGCGCCAACGCGCAGGCAATGTCCTTGTCCCAGGCGGTGCAGAGCGCCGTGGACTATCACCCGGAGAACAAAGCAGGCATCAATAACCGCTTGTCTGCCGACGAGGATGTCAAGGCCGCACGCGGGGGCTACTTTCCCACGGTCGACCTGGTGGCAGGTTACGGCCGGGAACGCTCCGACAACACCAACACACGGGGCTTCAATGCCGACGGCAGCCGCAACCACAACAAGGAAACCCTGAACTACACCCAGTCCGAACTGCGCCTGCGGCAAATGCTGTTCGACGGCTTCAACACCTCCAATGAAGTGGCGCGCACGGAGGCTGTGGTCAACTCGCGCGCCTACTACGTGCAGGCCACCTCCGAAACCATTGCCCTGCGCGCCATCGAGGTGTACCTCGAGGTACTCAAGCGCCGCGAGTTGGTGAGCCTGGCCAAGAACAATCTGCAGGCACACCTGCGGGTCAACGACCAGATCGGCCTGCGCAGCGAACGGGGGGTGGGCAGCAATGCCGACCTCGACCAGTCCACCGCACGCCGGGCGCTGGCCGACAACAACCTGTACACCGCCCAGGTCGACCTGGCCGATGCCGAAGCCAACTTCATCAGTGTGGTCGGGCGTGCGCCGGACGAGCTGGAAACCCCGGTATCGATCAAGGGTGAAATGCCCACCGACCTCACCAGCGCACGCCAGGGCATGCTGCAGAACAACCCCTACCTGAAGTCGGCACAGGCCGACATCCAGGCCGCCGAACAGCAGTACGAAGTGGCCAAGTCACCTTTCTACCCGCGCCTGGATGCAGAGCTTGCCACGGGTGCCAACAACAACATCGCCGGTGAACCCGGGCACGCCAACAGCGACTGGCGGGCCGGCGTGGTGATGAGCTACAACCTGTTCAGGGGCGGCAGCGACAAGGCCCGCCTGCAGTCGGATGCGCACAAGATCAACCAGGCCATGGACATCCGCAACAACGCCCTGCGCACCCTCAACGAGAACCTTGCGCTGTCGTGGAACGCCATGACCAACGCCCGCCTGCAGACCCCCACCGCGCGTGAATACGCCGATACCACCACCCGCGTGCGCGCCGCCTACCAGGACCAGTTCGGCCTGGGCCAGCGCACCCTGCTGGACGTGCTCGACAGCGAGAACGAGCTGTACAACGCCAACCGCCGCTACACCGAAGTGCGCTACACCGAGGAGTTCTCGATGTACCGGGTACTGGCCAACATGGGCGAGCTGCTGAGCAAGCAGAAGATTTCCTTGCCGCCGGAGGCCATCGCCCGCAGCGAAATCAGAAGCGACGCCACCTTGCCCGACATGCGCTGAGCCGGTGCGTCGTTTCAGGAGTAGCCCATGACCAGCCTGCAACCGGCGAGCTCGGCAGACCCACGCCAGAGCTTCGATGATCCGTTACTCGATGGGCTGCTGATCCTGTGCAAGCTGCACGGCGCCTCAGTCAGCCGCACCAGCCTGTGCGCCGGCCTGCCGCTGGCCGAGCAGCGCCTGACCCTTGAGCTGCTGCCGCGCGCCGCCGCCAGGGCCGGGCTGCAGGCGCGGATACTGCGCCGCGAGCTGGGCGCGATCTCGGCGCTGAACCTGCCAGTGCTGCTGTTGCTCAACGACGGGCGCAGCGCGGTGCTGCGGCGCTGGGGCGACGACGGCCAGGCGCTGATCCTGCCCAGTGAAGCCGAGGGCGGCGAGCAATGGGTCAGCCGTCAGGAACTGGCCGAGGTGTACAGCGGCCAGGCCCTGTTCGCACGCCCGCGCCACGAAGTCGAAGACCTGCGCTCGCCCCTGCTGCCACGGGTCAACGCCTGGTTTCGCGATACCCTCAAGCAGTCCCGCTGGCTCTACAGCGATGCCCTGCTGGCCAGCCTGCTGATCAACCTGCTGGGCCTGATGGTGCCGCTGTTCGTGATGCAGACCTACGACCGCGTGGTGCCGAACCAGGCGACCTCCACGTTATGGGTGCTGGTCATCGGCCTGATGCTTGGCACCTTGTTCGAGCTGGTGCTGCGCGTGGTACGTGCGCACCTGCTGGACCAGGCCGGCAAGAAAACCGACCTGATCCTGTCGGCCACCCTGTTCGAGCGCATCACCGGCATGTCGATGAAGGCCCGGCCGGCCACCATCGGCGGCTTTGCCCAGAGCATCCACGACTTCCAGGGGCTGCGCGAGTTTCTCACCGCCGTGACCCTGACCAGCGTTATCGACCTGCCCTTTGTGGTGCTGATGCTGCTGGTGATCGGCCTGCTGGGCGGCTGGCTGGTGGTGATCCCGCTGGTGGCCTTCCCGGTCACCATCGCCTTCGCCCTGTTCATCCAGGTGCGCCTGCGCGATACCGTGCAAAAGAGCCTGAGCCTGGGCGCGATTCGCCAGGCGCTGCTGATCGAAACCCTCGGTGGCCTCGAAACCCTGAAGGCCTGCAGCGCCGAAAGCGAGCGCCAGTACCAGTGGGAAAGCACCCACGGCGCCCTCACCCGCCTCGACGTGCATGCGCGCAACCTTTCGGCACTGGCCACCAATGGCACCCTGTTCATCCAGCAACTGTGCGGCATGGCAACCATTGTCGCCGGGGTCTACAGCATCATCGCCGGCAACCTCAGCGTCGGCGCGCTGGTCGCCAGCTATATGCTCGGCAGCCGCGTACTGGCGCCACTGGGGCAGATCGCCGGGCTGATCACCCGCTACCAGCAGGCGCAACTGACCATGCACAGCACTGACGCGCTGATGGCCCTGCCGCAGGAGCGCCCGGCCGGCCAGCAGCCACTGGAGCGTACCCAGTTGCGGGGCGCGCTGGAGGTCAGCCAGGTGACCTTTCGCTACGCCGGGCAGAACGCCCCGGCACTGAGCACGGTGAGTTTCAAGGTTTCGCCTGGCGAGCGCATCGGCATCATCGGCCGCAGCGGCTCGGGCAAGAGCACCCTGGCGCGCCTGATCATGGGTTTCTACGAGCCCGAGGAAGGGCAGATCCTGCTGGACAACCTCGACCTGCGCCAACTGGATATCGCCGACCTGCGCCAGCAGGTCGGCTATGTTGCCCACGACCTGCCGCTGCTGGCCGGCAGCCTGCGGGACAACCTGACCCTGGGCGCGCGCTACGTGAGCGATGCGCGCATGCTCGAAGTGGCCGAACTGACCGGCGTGAGCGAACTGGCCCGCCAGCACCCGCAAGGTTTCGACCGCCCGGTGGGCGAGCGCGGCATGCTGCTGTCGGGCGGCCAGCGCCAGACCGTGCTGCTGGCCCGTGCCATGCTGCTCGAACCCCCCATCGTGCTGCTGGACGAGCCCACCAGCCACATGGACAACAGCAGTGAAGACCAGCTGCGCCAGCGCCTGCTGGGCTGGGTGCAGGGCAAGACCCTGCTGCTGGTCACCCACCGTACCTCGATGCTCAGCCTGGTCGACCGCCTGCTGGTGCTGGACAACGGCAAGGTGGTGGCCGACGGGCCCAAGGACGCGGTCATCGATGCGCTGCGCAAGGGCCGAGTCGGCTCGGCACTCTAGGGAGTATCAGCATGTCCGCACTGACCGGTCTGGGCGATTACATCCGCAGCTTTGGCAAGACCGCCGAACGCGACTACATGCCGGAGCTGGCCGGGGCCACGCTGCAGGACTCCCCGCGCCTGTCGCGGGTGACCGTGTGGCTGGCGGCGGCCTTGCTGCTGATCGCGTTGATCTGGGCCAAGTTCGCGGTACTCGACGAGGTGACCATGGGCGAAGGCAAGGCGATCCCGTCGAGCAAGGTGCAGGTGATCCAGAACCTGGAGGGCGGCATCGTCACCGAGATCTTCGTGCGCGAAGGGCAGATGGTGAACAAGGGCGACACCTTGCTGCGCCTGGATGACACGCGGTTCCTGTCCAACAAGGGCGAAAGCGAGGCCGACCGCTATGCGCTGACCGCGCAGGTCGAGCGCCTGTCGGCCGAGGCCGAGGGCCGGCCGTTCCAGCTGTCCGAAGAGGTACGCAGCAAGGCGCCGCAGGTGGCCGAAGACGAGCTGTCGCTGTTCCAGTCACGCCAGCGCCGGCTCAACAGCGAGAAACAGACCCTGAGCGAGCAACTGCGCCAGAAGACCCAGGAGCTGGCCGAGTTTCGTTCCAAGCTCGAGCAGTACCGCTCGGGGCTGGCGCTGCTGCAACAGGAACTCAACATGTCGACGCCGCTGGTGGGCAGCGGGGCCATCTCGCCGGTGGAGATCCTGCGCCTCAAGCGCAGCGCAGTAGAGGCGCGCGGCTCGCTCAACGCCACCAGCCTGGCGATACCGCGGGCCGAAGCGGCGGTGGCGGAGATCCGCAGCAAGATCGAGGAGTCCGAGGCCGGCTTTCGGTCCGAGGCCGCCAAGGAACTCAATGACAAGCGCACCGAGCTGTCGAAGATCACCGCCACCAGCATCGCCATCGACGACCGCGTGACACGTACCACGGTAGTGTCGCCAGTGCACGGCATCATCAAGCTGCTCAAGGTCAACACCATCGGCGGCGTGGTGCAGCCGGGCAGCGATCTGCTGGAGATCGTGCCGTTGGAAGACAACCTGCTGATCGAGGCCAAGGTGCGCCCGCAGGACGTCGCGTTCCTGCATCCGGGGCAAACGGCGATGGTGAAGTTCAGCGCGTATGACTACACGATCTACGGTGGGCTGAAGGCCAGGCTGGAACTGATCGGTGCCGACACCGTGACCGACGACAAGGGCAACGCGTTCTACCTGATCCAGGTGCGTACCGACAAGAACCACCTGGGCGGCGACAGCAAGCCGCTGCTGATCATCCCCGGCATGACGGCAACGGTGGACATCATTACCGGGCACAAGAGCGTGCTCGACTACCTGCTCAAGCCGGTGCTCAAGGCGCGCACCGAGGCGTTGCGCGAGCGCTAGTCATAAAGGCTTGCCAAGGCAGACAGCCAGTCAGCGCACATGATTACGCGCGTACGTCTGCTGCCCCATCGCCGCAATCTGCCCCTCGATCAGCGCATCGAAGGGGCGCAGCAGTTCATCGAATACCAGCGGAGCCTCCAGCGCATTCAACGCCTGCGCCACCGCCTCCACCGTCGACAATGCGCCCTCCTGCGGCGCCTTGCGCACGCGATAGCGCGACGGCTGCACCGCCCCCAGCGTGACGCGTGGCAACGCGGCCAACAGCGGGTTCAGGTGCAACAGCTTGCGTGCCTTGCGCCAGGTGCCGTCAGGCACTACCAGCAACCATGGCCGCTCATCGGCGCCATACCCCTGCAGCACCTGGGCATCCTCCCCGGGAAACAGCAAACCCGTTCGGTACCCCGGCACCTGCAGCCACTGCGCCATGTCCTCGAACACCTCGCCCACCCGCAACTCGGCATTGCGCAGCCCCAACGCCGCCAGGCGCGCGGTATTCAACGCATGCTTCACCTCGCTGGGATGCTGCAACAGCACCACCCGCGTGCGACTCGCAAGGCTGGGGATCAAGGCACAAAGGCAATGGGATTGGGGGGCGCAGGCAGCGCTCGCAGTGAATTCTGGACATCGGGTTCTCCTGAGGGGGCGAAGTGTGCCACAACAGGCCCGTAAAACGATCCCACATCCCTGTGGGAGCCAGGCAATTCAGCGGTTGAAGCGCTCCGCCAGGCTATGCAGGTAATCGGCCATGCGCTCCAGGTCCTGGCTGATCTCGGCGCCCTGCTTGGCCTGCCCGGCAGTGTGATCGCACAACTGGGCGATGCGCGTGATCTGCTGGTTGATGTCCTCGGCCACATGGCTCTGCTGCTCGGAGGCCGTCGCCATCTGCTGGCTCATGCCGGTGATGCGGCTGACTGCCTGGCTGATGCCGACCAGCGCCGATTGCACTGCCTCGACGCTGTGCACGCTGTCACGCGAAATCTGCTCGCCGCGGCTGGCGCTGCTCACCGCACGCTCGGCACCGGCGCGCAGCGAGGCGATGATCTGGTGAATCTCCTGGGTGGAGGTGCGGGTGCGCTGAGCCAGTGAGCGCACCTCATCGGCCACCACCGCAAAACCGCGCCCCTGTTCCCCCGCGCGAGCAGCTTCGATCGCGGCATTGAGCGCCAGCAGGTTGGTCTGCTCGGCAATCGAGGTGATCACGTCCACCACGCTGCCGATCGACTGGGTCTGCCCGGCCAGTTCGTTCACTGCGTGGCCGATCTCGGTCACCGCATCAGCCATGCTGCCCATGGCACGCAGGCTCTGCTGCGCCAGATCGCTGCCCTGCTGCGTCAGTTGGTCGGCATCGCAGGCCGCCGTGGCGGTGTTCTGCACATTGTGGGTGACCTCCTGGATGGTCGCGGCCATCTGCGCGATGGCAGTGGCCGACTGGTCGGTCTCGCTGCGCTGGCGGTCGAGCATCTGCGCCTGGGCACCCGACAGGTCGGACGATTGTGCCGCCCGCGCCTTGACCCCGATGCCCGCGTCCACAAGGCGTGTGAGAGCAGTCTGCAGGCGCGCCTCCTCGCTCAGGATCGCCAGGTCCAGCTGGCCCTGCAGGCCGTGGTTGTCGCTGTAGGTCAGCGCGACCAATGGGCTGGTGAACGCCTTGGGATGCTCGGACAACGTGCGCCGGATCACCTGGTTCTGCCGAGCCTCGATCAGGTACCAGGCACCCAGCAGGCTGGCCATCAACACGCCCAATGCCGCGTATTGCGCCAACCACAGGTAGGCCGCCGCCGACAGCAGGCCGGCAACGATCAGCGGCCAGCCGTGCGCCAGTTGAGCACCGGCCCGCGCTGTCCAGGGAATCGCGGCGCGGCCCTGGCGCAGGCGCGCGTACAACGCCGAGGCGCGACGTATCTGGTCGCGGCTGGGCACCGAGCGCACCGATTCGTAGCCACTGATACGGCCATCTTCGTAGATCGCCGTGACATACGCGCTGACCCAGTAGTAGTCACCGTTCTTCGAGCGGTTCTTGACGACCCCCATCCAGGGTTTGCCTTGCTTGATGGTTTCCCACATATGGCCGAACACCGACGCCGGCATGTCCGGATGGCGCACCAGGTTGTGCGTCTGCCCGACCAGTTCATCGTAGGTAAAGCCGCTGATCGCGACAAAGGCGTCATTGCAATAGGTGATGCGGCTGTTGAGGTCGGTGGTGGAGATCAGCCGCTGTTCGCTGGGAAAGGTTCTTTCATGCTCGGTGACGGGCAAATTCATGCGCATCTGGGCGATCCCTGCTTGGAAAAGATGGGGGAATTCTATCAAGGCATGAACAGGTTTAGCAGAGCATTCACGGGCTTGTAAGAGGCTTCTGAAGGATTTTTCACGAGCGTGAGTAAATGATTTTCAGCCGCGCCGGCTCAAGCCGGCGTGAGCTGCGCCTTGAGTCGATCGCGAAACGTCTGGATCAAGGGTTCGCGGCTACGGCCGCGACGGATGATCAGTGAAAACGGCGCCTGGTAGCCAAAGGTCGCAGGCGACAGCGCACGCAGGTCACCCTGGTCCACCCAGGCCTGGGCGTAGTGCTCAGGCAGGTAGCCGATGTAGGCACCCGACAGCACCAGGATCAATTGCGCCTCCATACTTTCGACCGTCGCCGCGCTGTGCTTGAAGCCATGGCGGGCCAGTTCTGCCTGGCTCCAGTAACCACGCCCGACCATGCGCTGCTGCGTGATCACCTGCTCGGGGACACGTCGCTCGGCAAACAACGGGTGGCGGTTGCTGCAATACAGCCAGTGCTGTTCGCGGTACAGCGGCTGGTACACCAGCCCGCTCATGCGGGTCGAGAACGCGCCAATCGCCAGGTCCAGGCGGTTGTCCTGTACCCCCAACTGCAACTCGTAAGGGCTCGACACCGACAGGTGCAGATGCACCGCTGGATGTTCCTGGCTGTAGGCACCGATGGCATCCGCCAGCGGCAACGCGCGATCACCCACCGTGGAATCGATCACGCCAAGGTTGAGGGTGCCACGCAATTCGCCCTTGAGGGCGGCGGCGTATTGCTCGAAGCCGTCCATCTCCGCCAGCAGGCGCAGGGTTTCCTGATGAAACAGTTCGCCCTTGCTGGTCAGGCTGAAACCGCCGCGGCCACGGTGGCACAGCACGATGCCCAGCGCCGCTTCCAGCTGGCTCATGTAGGTACTGATGGCCGAGGTCGACAGGTTCAGCTCGCGCTGGGCGTTGGCGAACCCCTGGTGGCGCACCACGCTGACAAAGATGCGCAGCAATTTCAGATCAGGCAGGGCTGAAGCCATGGCACGGTACTTCCACGCAGTCACGAATACGCGCCAGTCTACCCATAGCGCGCCATTAGTTCATAAAAACCTGAAGTAAGTATTTGCCTGTAGCGATTCTCTTAACCCACTACCTTTTGCAGACTCTGCCCAAATTCACCTGTCAGGCGGCATGCGGGAGCAAGTTCGCCCCGGTCCGACAGGTTCAAACAACTAAAACAATCCAACCCGTGAGGCCCGACCGTGGACAAGATTCTTCACCAACCACTGGGCGGCAACGAAATGCCGCGTTTCGGCGGCATTGCCACCATGCTCCGTCTTCCCCACCTGCCCAGCGCCGCCGGCCTGGATGCCGCGTTCGTCGGTATCCCGCTGGACATCGGCACCTCACTGCGCTCCGGCACCCGCTTCGGCCCGCGCCAGATCCGCGCCGAGTCGGTGATGATCCGCCCGTACAACATGGCCACCGGTGCCGCCCCGTTCGACTCGCTGTCGGTAGCCGACATCGGTGACGTGGCGATCAATACCTTCAACCTGCTCGACGCCGTGCGCATCATCGAAGAAGCCTACGACGAGATTCTCGAGCACAACGTGATCCCCATGACCCTGGGCGGCGACCACACCATCACCCTGCCGATTCTGCGGGCGATTCACAAAAAGCATGGCAAGGTCGGGCTGGTGCACATTGATGCGCATGCCGACGTCAACGATCACATGTTTGGCGAAAAAATCGCCCACGGCACCACCTTCCGCCGCGCCGTCGAAGAAGGCCTGCTCGATTGCGACCGCGTGGTGCAGATCGGCCTGCGCGCCCAGGGCTACACCGCCGAAGACTTCAACTGGAGCCGCAAGCAGGGCTTTCGCGTGGTGCAGGCCGAGGAGTGCTGGCACAAGTCGCTGGAGCCATTGATGGCCGAAGTGCGTGAAAAGGTCGGTGGCGGCCCGGTGTACCTGAGCTTCGACATCGACGGCATCGACCCGGCCTGGGCGCCTGGCACCGGCACACCGGAAATCGGTGGGCTGACCACCATCCAGGCGATTGAAATCATCCGCGGCTGCCAGGGCCTGGACCTGATCGGCTGCGACCTGGTCGAGGTCTCGCCGCCCTACGACACCACCGGCAACACCTCGTTGCTCGGCGCCAACCTGCTGTACGAAATGCTTTGTGTGCTGCCGGGTGTGGCCCACCGCTAACGGCCAGCGTCTTGGATCTTCACCCTGGGATGGAACCTTGGACAGGCCGCGCCAGCGGCCCGTCAGCGGATGAATGACGCCTGGCGCACGTGCCGCCAGCTGATCGATCTCACCATAATAAAGATAATCGGAGACACCCCATGGCCTTGGACATATTCGTTGTACTGATCTATGCCGCCGGCATGCTGGTACTGGGCTGGTTCGGCATGCGCCGGGCAAAGACCCATGAAGACTACCTGGTGGCCGGACGCAACCTGGGCCCGAGCCTGTACATGGGCACCATGGCCGCCACCGTACTGGGCGGCGCCTCTACCGTAGGTACGGTGAAGCTGGGTTACGTGCATGGCATTTCCGGCTTCTGGCTGTGTGCCGCGCTGGGCCTGGGCATCATTGCCCTGAACCTGTTTCTGGCCAAGCCGTTGCTGCGCCTGCGCATCTTTACCGTGACCCAGGTGCTGGAGCAGCGCTACAACCCCATGGCCCGCCAGGCCAGCGCCGTGATCATGCTGGCCTATGCGCTGATGATCGCCGTGACCTCGACCCTGGCCATCGGTACCGTGCTGCAGGTGTTGTTCGAGTTGCCGTTCTGGGCGGCGATCCTGCTCGGCGGCGGCGTGGTCGTGGTGTACTCGACCATTGGCGGCATGTGGTCGCTGACCCTGACCGACATCGTGCAATTCGTGATCAAGACCGTTGGCCTGATGTTCATCCTGCTGCCGATCTGCCTGTACCGGGTAGGTGGCTGGGACGAACTGGTGGCCAAATTGCCTGACACCAGTTTCAGCCTGACCACCATTGGCTGGGACACCATCATCACCTACTTCCTGATCTACTTCTTCGGCATCCTGATTGGCCAGGACATCTGGCAGCGGGTGTTCACTGCCCGTGACGAGAAAGTGGCCAAACGCGCCGGCACCACGGCGGGTGTGTATTGCGTGATCTATGGCCTGGTGTGCGCCCTGATCGGCATGTGCGCGCATGTGCTGTTGCCTGACCTGGGCAATGCCAACAATGCGTTTGCCGCGATCGTCAAATCGGCGCTGCCGGATGGTATTCGCGGCTTGGTGATTGCTGCGGCCCTGGCCGCGATGATGTCGACGGCCAGTGCCGGGTTGTTGGCGGCCTCTACCGTATTGACCGAAGATCTGCTGCCCAAGCTGCGTGGTGGCAAGCAGTCGAGCCTGGGCATCAATCGGCTGTTCACGTGCCTGACCGGGTTTGCGGTGCTGGGGATTGCGCTGGTGGTGGTGGACGTGATCAGCGCGCTGACGCTGGCCTACAACCTGCTGGTGGGTGGCATGCTGGTGCCGCTGATCGGGGCGATCTACTGGAAGCGGGCGACCACGTCCGGGGCGATCACCAGCATGGCGCTGGGGTTTGTCACGGCCTTGGTGTTCATGTTCAAGGATGGGATGGATGCCAATACGCCGATCTATTACAGCCTGGCGGTGGCGTTGGTGAGTTTTGTGGTGGTGAGCTTGCTGTCGCGTCGGCCGGTAGGGGCGGTGAATTTGGCGTAAGGCGCCTGGATCTGCCGATGCTGGATATGCCCCGTCTCTGAAGCGATGCCCACAGCGGTGGCCCAGATAAAACCAAGCATATCCAGCACCCCCATCGACACCCGAAGCCCTCTTGCGCTCTTACAGCCGCTCATAGGCATTTGGGGAGGGCTAGGGAAGTCGAAAAACACACAAAAAAATACCGACGCATTGCGTAATGCGTCGGTTTCAGCAACTGGCTAGCGCCGGGGTCGGCGTTTGCGCTGCTCCTCATCGGTAGGGATCGGTACAGGCTGCAAAGGTGGCGGGATAAGCCCCAATGCCACAGCCAGGTCGTGGAGCCAGTTGAACAGATCGTTTCTCATAACTCCCCCTCACGGGTCATCTGCGCGGCGAAACTCAGCGGCGGCGCTACAAACTCATCATAGCCCGATGTGCACCTTCGCGCCCGGGTAAAAATTTCTCTATTGATTTCAGTCAGGCCCGCATCGCCACTTCAGGATGAACGGTCGTCTGCACCCGCTTACTGCCCAAGAAGGCTGCGCAGGCGCCCACGCACCCACTGTTCGGCACTGACCAGGGTGATGCCCAGCAACACACAGACAGCCCCCAGTATGAAGTTGATGCTCAACGGTTCGCCCAGCAGCAGTACGCCGAACGTCACACCAAACAACGGTGTGATGAACGAGAACACCGCCAGGTTGGACGCAAGGTAGCGGCGCAGCAGCCAGAACCAGGTCAGGTAGCTGAAAAAGGACACCACGATGGCCTGGAACAGCACGCTGCTGATGGAGGTGGGGGTCAGCGTCACATGGCTGAACTGCCCGGTCAGCCAGGCAATCAGCAACAGGCCGAGGAAACCGACAAGCAACTGGTAAAACAGGGTCAGGGTGGCGGGTGCTTCAGACAGGCGCGAGCCGCGCACCACCACGGTAGTGGCGCCCCAGGCCATGCCCGCCATCACCCCCATGGCATCACCCAGCAGCATGCGCCCGTCGAGATTGTCCAGCGACAGCCCGCCGGCGAACGCCACCGCAATACCGCCGAACGCCAGCAGGATGCCCAGCCATTGCAACGGTCGCAGCCGTTCGCTGGGCAGCATGAAGTGCAGGCCGAGCGCGGTAAACACCGGCGCGGTGTACAGGAATACCGACATGTGCGCGGCCGAGGTCAATTGAAGACCCTCGGCAATCAGCAGAAATTCCAGGCCGAACAGGGACCCGGCCAGCAACCCACCCTTCCAGGTCGCACCCACCTGATCCCAGCCGCCGCGCCAGCAGATCAGCAGCGCCACCAGCAACGCCGCAATGCCGGAACGTGCCGCGGCTTGCATCACCGGCGCGATATCGGGCGCGGCCCATTTGATCATCACCTGCTGGATACCCCAGATCAGGCATAGCCCGACCATGACCTGCAAGGCAAACGCATCCGTGGACTGGCGGGATGCGCTCATGGGCGGTAACCGGTTTGATGGCAAGGCATAGGGCTATCTCGGCGACAGTGGATCCAGCGCCGATTATCTGCATGAGTAGCCGGCGATTGCCAGCCTGATCTCAGGCAATCTGTGCCTTGGACGCCACCTCGTCGAACGTGGTTTCGTCCAGAGGATCGTCCTGGTCGTTGAGCACCTGGCGCGGGTGCGCATCACCCGGAATACTGCTGTCGATCAGGCTGAGCAAACGCGAACCGCGGGCAGTCAGCACGAAGTTCTCGCCATTGCCGCCCTGATCTTCGGGGCGAGTTTCGATGAAGCCGCGCTCGAACAACAGCTTCTCGTACTCGCAGGCAGTGGTTTTGAGATGGTCGAGGTCCGGCACCTGATCACCCTTGGCCACCAGTGCGGCAGCGTGCTGCTCGGCATACGGGCGTGGCGTGAAGCTGTGGCCGGCGCTGTTCTGCACTTCGTGCAGCAGGCGCTCGATCAGGTCCCAGTCATAGGTAGTGCTCATCGGTCCAACCTCCAGCGAGGGAATGTAAGGTTGTGACCGACGCGCAACGCGGCGGTTCGACTGAACTTTCACGCGGCGCAATGCCTCCACCGAACACCTTCGCCCGTAATGGAAAACGAGGTTCGACCATGAAGACATTGATGAGTATCACTGCAGCGGCCACCGTGCTGTTTGCCCTGCCCACCTGGGCGTGCACACTGGAGGAAGCGACGCAAAAGCGTGAGGAACTGGCCAGGGAGGTGAGCCGCCTGACGGAGCAGAACCCGCAGAAGGCCAAGGAGATCAATGAGCAATTGCAGGGGATGAAGCTGGGTACCGAGAGCAAGGACCTGCCAGACAAATGCCAACTGATCGACAAGCGCATGCAGGAATTGAAGGCGGCGCAGAAGAAAGTCTGAGTCGGGAGTGATGCGTTCGCCGGCAAGGCCGGCGAACAGGCGCTGAAGCTTACTCGGCAGCCGGTGCCGGCTTGCGCTTCTTCAGCGGCGCCATGCCGTCCTGGCTCACCAGCGACGGCGCATTAGGCTTCGGCTTGGCGGTAGGCTTGCGCTTGGCCACGGCTTTCTTGTCGGTCTTCTTGTCGGTCTTTTTCTTCTTGACCCCGGCCGCCTTGCCCGACGCCTTGACCTTCTTCGGCCCGGTATAGGTACCTTTGACTTCCTTGATGGTGCGGCGCTCGAAGGTCTGCTTGAGGTAGCGCTCGATGCTCGACATCAGGTTCCAGTCGCCGTGGCAGATCAGCGACACTGCCAGGCCTTCGTTACCGGCACGCCCGGTACGGCCGATGCGGTGCACGTATTCGTCGCCGCTGCGCGGCATGTCGAAGTTGACCACCAGGTCCAGGCCGTCGACGTCCAGGCCACGGGCCGCCACATCGGTCGCCACCAGCACCTTGGCGCCGCCCTGTTTCAGGCGCTCGATGGCCAGCTTGCGATCTTTCTGGTCCTTGTCGCCGTGCAGCACGAACGCCTTGATGTCCTTGGCCACCAGGTGACCATAGATACGGTCGGCCATCACCCGGGTGTTGGTGAAGATGATCGCCTTCTGGTAGGTCTCGTTGGCCAGCAGCCACTGCACGATCTGTTCTTTGTGCTGGTTGTGGTCAGCGGTGATGATCTGCTGGCGGGTACCGTCGTTGAGCTGGCTGACAGTGTTGAGCATCAGGTGCTCGGGCTCCTTGAGCACCTTGCCGATCATGTCGCGCAGGCCGGCGCCGCCGGTGGTGGCCGAGAACAGCAGGGTCTGCTCACGATTAGCACATTCGTTGCACAGGCGCTCGACGTCTTCGGAGAAGCCCATGTCGAGCATGCGGTCGGCTTCGTCGAGCACCACCACCTGCACATGTTCCAGGTGCAGGTTGCCGGCATTGAGCTGCTCGAGCATGCGGCCCGGGGTACCGACCAGGATGTCAGGCACCTTGCGCAGCATGGCGGCCTGTTCCTTGAAGTCCTCGCCACCGGTGATCATGCCGGCCTTGATGTAGGTGAACTGGGCGAAACGCTCGATTTCCTTGAGGGTCTGCTGGGCCAGCTCGCGGGTCGGCAGCAGCACCAGGGCACGGATCTCGACGCGGCTCTGCTTCAGGTCGACCAGTCGGTTGAGCACTGGCAACATGAAGGCGGCGGTCTTGCCGCTACCGGTTTTCGCCGTCACCCGCAGGTCACGCCCTTGCAGGGCCAGGGGAATGGCCGCTGCCTGCACCGGGGTAGGCTCGACAAAGTTCAGTGCGGCCACGGCTTTGAGCAGGCGTTCGTGCAGGGCGAATTGGGAAAACACGGGTGTACCTCGGGCAAGTGCAGAAATTCAGCCACATAGGGTAACGTTTTCCGGCGCCCACGCCGAATTTCTTTTGGCATTGTCACGACTTTCCGCGCTCTAATTGCGCCTCCACTCTCTTTGCGGACACCTTCAGTACGGCATGGATATTCAATTGTTCTGGCAAAACGCCCTTGATCTCTGGGGCTCTCTCGATCAACACCCGCTCTTGCACGCCGGCCTGGGCCTGACCCTGCTGCTGGTGATCGCACTGGTGCTGGGCCGCGTGGCACGCTTCGTGATCCTGCACGCGTTCAAGCTGCTGGGCCGACAGCCGGCACTGCACTGGCTCAACGACCTGCTGCAGAACAAGGTGTTCCACCGTCTGGCGCAGATGACGCCGTCGCTGGTGGTGCAGTTCGGCCTCAAGCTGGTGCCGGAACTGAGTGCCACCAGCCAGCATTTTCTCGGCAACGTGGCGCTGGCGTTCACCATTCTGTTCCTGGTGCTGGCCATCAGCGCGCTGCTCGACGCCCTGCTCGACATCTATGCCCGCACCGAACATGCACGCACCCGCTCGATCAAGGGCTATGTGCAACTGGCCAAGATGGTGCTGTTCGTGTTCGGCGCGATCATCATCGTCGCCACCCTGATCGACCGCTCGCCGCTGTTGCTGCTGTCGGGCCTGGGTGCGATGTCGGCGGTGATCCTGCTGGTGTACAAGGACACCCTGCTGTCGTTCGTGGCCAGCGTGCAGCTGACCAGCAACGACATGCTGCGCGTGGGCGACTGGATCGAAATGCCCCAGGTGGGCGCCGACGGCGACGTGGTGGACATCACCCTGCACACGGTGAAGGTGCAGAATTTCGACAAGACCATCGTCTCGATCCCCACCTGGCGCCTGATGTCCGAGTCGTTCAAGAACTGGCGCGGCATGCAGCAATCGGGCGGGCGACGCATCAAGCGCAGCCTGTTCATCGACGCCGGCGGCGTGCGCTTTTTGACCGATGAACAAGAGCAGCGCCTGGGCAATGTACGCCTGCTGACCGACTACATGGCACGCAAGCGCAGCGAGCTGCAGGCCTGGAACGAAGCCCAGGGGCCGGTGGCGGCGCTGTCGGCCAACCGGCGGCGCATGACCAATATCGGCACCTTCCGCGCCTACGCCCTGGCGTACCTGAAAAGCCACCCCGACATCCAGCCGAACATGACCTGCATGGTGCGCCAGATGCAGACCACCGCCCAGGGCGTGCCGCTGGAGATCTACTGCTTTACCCGCACCACCGTGTGGGCCGACTACGAGCGCATCCAGGGCGATATCTTCGACTACCTGCTGGCGGTGATGCCCGAGTTCGGCCTGGGCCTGTACCAGCAGCCCAGCGGCAGCGACCTGCGCGCCGGGCTGTTACCGGCTACCGCCGTTCGCGAGCAGCGGGCGCTGGTGGCCGAGACGGCTGAGCCATAGGGACGCCAGGATCACCGTCCCGCCGATGAACAACCGCCCCAGCGGCTCGTGCTGATTCCAGATCAGCAGGTTGAGCAGCAGGCCCACCGGCACATGCAGGTTGTTCATCACCGCCAGGGTGCCGCCTGAAACCAGGCAGGCACCCTTGTTCCACCAGTACAGCCCCAGTGCCGTCGGGCACAACCCCAGAAACAGCAGCACCAGCCATTGCACGTCGGTGCTCGGCAGGTGCTGCGCGTTGCCGAACAGCAGGAAGGCCGGCAGCACCACCAGCAACGCGCCCAGGTAGAAGTAGCCGAAGCGCCGATAGTGCGGCAGGTCGCTGGGGTAGCGTGCAACCAGGTGCTTGTACAGCACCTGGCCGGCGGCGTAGGTGAAGTTGGCCAGTTGCAGCAGCAAAAAGCCGATGAAGAAGTCCGGGTTGATGCTGTCGAAGCGGATCACCGCAGCGCCGGCCACCGCCACCAGTGCTGCCACCAGCGCCCAGGGGTTGAAACGCCGGTTCAGGGCATCCTCGATCAAGGTCACGTGCAGCGGCGTGAGGATGGTGAACAACAGCACTTCGGGCACGCTGAGCACACGAAAGCTCAGGTACAGGCACACGTAGGTGATGCCGAACTGCAGGGCGCCGATCAACAGCATGCCCCGCATGAAGCGCGGTTCCACCCTGCGCCATTGGGTCAGTGGCAAAAACACCAGCCCGGCCAGCAGCACCCGCGCCAGTACGGCGAAGTAGCTGTCGACGTGGCCGGCCAGGTATTCACCGATCAGGCTGAACGAAAATGCCTGGATCAATGCGACGATCAGTAAGTAGCCCATGTATGCCCCTTGAATTCAGGCGGCGACCTTAGCGGTTCAGGCCAGAGCTATCAACGGTCCTGGTTTTTTTTGGCCAGCAACAAAAAGCCCGGCCAGCGCAAGGCTTGACCGGGCAGGCACACCCAAAGGAGCAAAAAGGTGTCAGGCGGGGGGGGAAATCGGTGTCGGCTAGGCCACCGCAGCCAGCAGCGCCTTGGCCTGGTTCAGGCCCTTTTCGTGGAAATCACCGCCCATGTTCAGGCCCTCGGCATGAATGAAGGTCACATCGTGTATGCCGATAAAGGCCAGCACCTGGCGCAGGTAGGGTTCCTGATGGTCGCTGCTGGCCCCGGCGTGGATCCCGCCACGGGCGGTCAGCACGTACGCCCGCTTGCCGGTCAGCAGCCCCTGCGGGCCGGTCGGGGTGTACTTGAAGGTCACGCCGGCACGCAGCACATGGTCGAGCCAGGCCTTGAGCGTGCTGGGGATGGTGAAGTTGTACATCGGCGCCGCCAGTACCAGCACGTCGGCCGCCAACACTTCGTCGGTCAGCTCGTTGGAACGCGCCAGCGCTTGCAGTTCCTGCTCATTGCGCTGCGCTTCGGGCTTCATCCAGCCACCCAGCAGGTTGCCGTCCAGGTGCGGCACCGGGGTCACCGCCAGGTCGCGCTGGGTGATCTGATCGGCCGGGTTGGCGGCCTGCCACTGGCTGACGAAATCGCGGGTCAACTGCCGGGATACGGAGTCTTGCTGGCGGGCGCTGCTTTCGATGATCAGTACGCGGGACATGGGGGTTGCCTCCATCGGCAAATTCGCTAAGTCGATGGAGACAAGATTAATGATTGACCTATCGATTAAAAAGCGTAAAAACTGGGTGAAACCTATCAGTTAACTTGTTTTATTGTGAGGTGCAGGCCAGTGTGATCCGCAGCTTGATGATCTCGCGGTTGAACTTGGCGGTCACATCCACGCTTTTCTTCGCCGGCACCTGCACACGCCGCACCCGCGGGGCCTCGGGGCCGTTACGGAAGGTCACCTTGCACTGCGCCGCCACCTCGCCGTAGTTGTTGAGGTTGATCGAGCCGATATCCCGGTCGGTGTCGTAGGTGGTGTAGTCGAGTTTCACCCCGTCGATGGTCTTTTCCACGTCGATGGGATAGGCCATGGCCGTCAGCGGCAGCAAGGCCAGCAGTACAACACAGATTTTTTTCATACGGCGCTCTCCATGAAAGTGCGCCAGCTTAGGACAACAGGAGCCGAAGATGAAAGCGCCGCGCGTTACCCTGGATCAGTGGCGAACCCTGCAGGCAGTGGTCGACCACGGTGGTTTCGCCCAGGCGGCCGAAGCCCTGCACCGCTCGCAGTCATCGGTGAGCTATACCGTGGCGCGCATGCAGGACCAGCTCGGCGTGCCGCTGCTGCGCATAGACGGGCGCAAGGCGGTGCTCACCGAAGCCGGCGGCGTGCTGCTGCGCCGCTCGCGGCAGTTGGTCAAGCAGGCCAGCCAGCTCGAAGACCTGGCCCATCACATGGAACAGGGCTGGGAGGCCGAAGTACGCCTGGTGGTGGACGCCGCCTACCCCAGTGCACGCCTGGTACGCGCCCTCACCGCCTTCATGCCGCAAAGTCGCGGCTGCCGCGTACGCCTGCGCGAAGAAGTGCTGTCGGGGGTCGAGGAAGTGCTGCACGAAGGCGTCGCCGACCTTGCCATCAGCAGCTACAGCATCCCGGGTTACCTGGGCACCGAAATGAGTGCGGTGGAATTCGTCGCCGTCGCCCACCCCGAACACAGCCTGCACCGCCTGGGCCGCGAACTCAGCTTCCAGGACCTGCAAAGCCAGTTGCAGGTGGTAATCCGCGACTCGGGCCGCGCGCAACCGCGTGACGTGGGCTGGCTGGGCGCCGAACAGCGCTGGACGGTCGGCAGCCTGGCCACCGCTGCCACCTTCGTCGGCAGCGGCCTGGGCTTTGCCTGGCTGCCGCGTCACCTGATCGAGCGTGAACTGCGCGAAGGCGTGCTCAAGCCGCTGCCGCTGGATCAGGGTGGCAGTCGCCACCCGCTGTTCTACCTTTACTCCAACAAGGACAAACCGCTGGGCCCGGCCACACAGATCCTCATCGAATTGCTGCGCAACTTCGATACCGCGCCGCTGGATGTGCCGTTCGCCGCCCCCGCCCAAGCCTGACAGGACTCGCCGATGGCCTATTTCGAACATGAAGGTTGCACCCTGCATTATGAGGAATACGGCCAGGGCGAGCCCCTGGTGCTGCTGCACGGGCTGGGCTCCAGCAGCCAGGACTGGGAGTACCAGGTACCGGAGCTGGCCCGCACCTACCGCGTCATCGTGCCGGACGTGCGCGGCCACGGCCGCTCCGACAAGCCCCGCGAGCGCTACAGCATCACCACGTTCAGCGCCGACCTGCTGGCCTTGCTGGAGCACCTCGGTACCGGCCCGGTACACCTGGTGGGGTTGTCGATGGGCGGCATGATCGGGTTTCAGTTTGCCGTCGATCACCCGGCCTGGCTGCGCAGCCTGTGCATCGTCAACAGCGCCCCCGAGGTCAAGCTGCGCAGCCGCGACGATTATTGGCAGTGGGCCAAGCGCTGGACCCTGGCGCGCCTGCTCAGTCTGGAAGCCGTCGGCAAGGCTCTGGCCGCACGCCTGTTCCCCAAACCCGAACAGCTTGAGCTGCGACGCACGATGGCCGAGCGCTGGGCGCGCAACGACAAGCGCGCCTACCTGGCCAGTTTCGATGCCATCGTCGGCTGGGGCGTACAGGAACGCCTTGGGCAGATCCGCTGTCCTACCTTGGTCATCACGGCCGACCACGACTACACGCCGATACAACTTAAACAGCGCTATGTCGCCCTTATCCCTCAGGCACGACTGGCGGTCATCGACGATTCACGGCACGCTACACCGCTGGATCAACCCCAGCTGTTCAACCAGACCCTGCTGCAGTTTCTGGCGACAGCTTCAACCCCCTCTCAAGGATCATTGAGTTCATGCTGAAAAAACTTCTGCTTGGCGCCTGCTCGGTCGTTTTCGCCACCAGCCTGATGGCCGCTGAAAAAGCCCCTCACGTCGTGCTGGACACCAGTTTTGGCCAGATCGAGGTCGAACTGGACCCGGTCAAGGCGCCGATTTCGACTAAAAACTTTCTGCAATACGTCGACAGCGGTTTCTACACCAACACCATTTTCCACCGTGTGATCCCGGGCTTCATGGTGCAAGGCGGCGGGTTCACGGCGCAGATGCAGCAAAAGCCGACCCAGGACCCGATCCGCAACGAAGCCAGCAATGGCCTGCACAACACCCGCGGCACGCTGTCGATGGCACGTACCTCCAACCCGAACTCGGCCACCAGCCAGTTCTTCATCAACGTGGCCGACAACGCCTTCCTGGACCCGGGCCGCGATGCCGGTTATGCCGTATTCGCCAAGGTGGTCAAGGGCATGGACGTGGTCGACCAGATCGTCAACTCGCCCACCACGCGCAAGAACGGCATGGCCGACGTGCCGGTTGACCCCGTGCTGATCAAATCCGCCAAACGCATCGACTGAGCATCGGGTTCACAGGGACGTGAACCATGACCGGCCTGGTCGATTCAGACAGGAGTTACCGTTTTGAGGCTGTACCGCCGTTTCGAAAAGCTGATCGATATCTTCCGTGAGGCGCCAACGGCGGCGCCACCGGGCAAAGTCCTGCCTTTCTACCTTTACTACCTGCGCCAGGTATGGCCCAGCTTTGCCGTGCTGCTGGTGGTCGGCCTGATCGGAGCGATGATCGAGGTGGCGCTGTTCAGCTACCTGAGCCGTATCATCGACCTGACGCAGGGCACCCCGAACCTGAATTTCTTTCGCGACCACGCCGGCGAGCTGATCTGGATGCTGGTGGTGGCGCTGGTCCTGCGGCCGATATTCGTCGGCCTGCATGACCTGCTGGTGCACCAGACCATCAGCCCGGGCATGACCAGCATGATCCGCTGGCAGAACCACACCCATGTGCTGCGCCAGAGCATGAACTTCTTCCAGAACGATTTTGCCGGGCGCATTGCCCAGCGCATCATGCAGACCGGCAACGCCTTGCGCGACTCGGCTGTGCAGGCGGTGGATGCGCTGTGGCACGTGCTGATCTATGCGATCAGCGCCCTGGTGCTGTTCGCCGAGGCCGACTGGCGCCTGATGCTGCCGCTGACCGGCTGGATACTCGCCTACATCGGTGCCCTCTGCTACTTCGTGCCCAGGGTCAAGGCACGGGCCGTGGTGTCGTCCGACGCCCGCTCCAAGCTGATGGGGCGCATCGTCGACGGCTACACCAACATCGCCACCCTCAAGCTGTTCGCCCACACCGACTTCGAACAGCAGTACGCCCGTGAAGCGATCAGCGAGCAAACCGAGAAGACCCAGCTGGCCTCGCGCGTGATCACCAGCATGGACGTGGTCATCACCAGCCTCAACGGCCTGCTGATCGTCGCCACCACGGGCCTGGCGCTGTGGCTGTGGACCCAGTCGCTGATCAGCGTGGGCGCCATCGCCCTGGCCACCGGCCTGGTGATCCGTATCGTCAACATGTCCGGCTGGATCATGTGGGTGGTCAACGGCATCTTCGAGAACATCGGTACCGTGCAGGACGGCCTGCAGACCATCGCCCAGCCGGTGACGGTCACCGATCTGCCGAATGCGCCGGCGCTCAAGGTGGAGCGCGGCGCGGTGCATTTCGACAATGTGGACTTCCACTACGGCAAAAAGGGCAGTCGCATCATCAGCGGCCTGAGCCTGGACATCCGGCCGGGCGAGAAAATCGGCCTGATCGGCCCTTCGGGGGCGGGCAAGTCGACCCTGGTCAACCTGCTGCTGCGCCTGTATGACCTGGAAGGCGGGCGCATCCTCATCGATGGCCAGGACATCGCCCAGGTGACCCAGGCCAGCCTGCGTGCGCAGATCGGCATGATCACCCAGGACACCTCGCTGCTGCACCGTTCGATCCGGGAGAACCTGTTGTACGGGCGGCCGGATGCCACTGAAGAAGCACTGTGGGAAGCGGTATGCCGTGCGCGCGCCGACGAGTTCATCCCGCTGCTGTCAGATGCCCAGGGCCGTATGGGGCTGGATGCACATGTGGGCGAGCGCGGGGTCAAGTTGTCGGGTGGCCAGCGTCAACGTATCGCGATTGCGCGGGTGCTGCTCAAGAATGCGCCGATCCTGATCATGGACGAGGCCACCTCAGCGCTGGACTCGGAAGTGGAGGCGGCGATCCAGGAGAGCCTGGAAACCCTGATGCAGGGCAAGACGGTGATCGCGATTGCGCACCGCCTGTCGACCATTGCCCGCATGGACCGCCTGGTGGTGCTGGAGAAAGGCAGGATTGCCGAAGTGGGCAGCCATGCCGAGTTGCTGGCGCACCAGGGCTTGTATGCGCGGCTGTGGCATCACCAGACAGGTGGTTTTGTCGGGGTCGATTGAAGGCCGCGGCGTCTGCTTCGCTGGCAAGCCAGCTCCCACAGGTCCGATGTACGCAGGCCCTGTGGGAGCTGGCTTGCCAGCGAAGGGGCCCTCAAATCTGTTTGAAAGGCAATGCCGAACGCGCTTGCTCGGCATACCCCATCACCCCCACCCGCTCCTGCGCCAGAAAGTCCTGCACCGCCGTCTTCAGCCCCGGATGCAGCAAATAGTGCCACGACCGCGTGATCACCGGCTCGAACCCGCGAATCAGCTTGTGCTCACCCTGTGCGCCCGCATCGAAACGCTGCAGCCCCTGGGCGATGGCCATGTCCATGCCCTGATAGAAACATGTCTCGAAATGCAGCCGGTCGAACTCCGCCAGGCACCCCCAATACCGACCATACAGACTGTCACCAGCGACCAGGCTGAACGCCATTGCCACCTCGCGCCCGCCCTGGCACGCCATCACCACACGGATCGTCTCGGGCATGCGCTCGGCCAGCAGACTGAAAAATGCCCGCGTCAGGTACGGCGCACGCCGGCGCACGGCATAGGTATTGGCGTAACAGGCAAACACGAAATCCCACTGCGCCTCGCTCAACTCATCGCCGCAGTACCACTGGAACTCGATCCCCTGCCCCGCCACCTGCTCGCGCTCCTTGCGCATCTGCTTGCGCTTGCGCGAGCTGAGGCTGTCGAGAAAGTCCTGAAAGTCCCGGTAGCCCTGATTGCGCCAGTGAAACTGGCAGCCCAGGCGTTCCATCCAGCCCTCGCGCCCGCGCAATACCTCATCGCTGGCGGCATCGGTGAAGTTCACATGCAACCCCGACAGGCCTTGTTCGAACAGGCTGTCGGTCACGCCATCGAGCAGTTCCCCGGCCGCCTGCGCATCGCCCAGCAGGCGAGCGCCGCTGACCGGCGAGAACGGAACGGCACACAGCAACTTGGGGTAGTAGTCGATACCCGCGCGGGCACAGGCGTCAGCCCAGCCATGGTCGAACACATATTCGCCAAAGGAATGGGTCTTCACATAGGCCGGCATGGCTGCGCGCAGTTGCCCCGCGGCATCGCGCAGCAAGGCATGCGCCGGCGTCCAGCCGGTACGCGGGCTTACGCTGCCACTGTCCTCCAGGCTGCGCAGAAAGGCATGGCGCAGGAATGGCTGGTCATCCGGCACCAGGGCATCCCAGGTGGCGGCGTCGATATCGGCGAGGTGCGGCAGGCGTGAAATGGGCATGCGCGCAGTCTGCCCCTTCGTGCAGGCAAAAAAAAAGCCCCGCGGGGGCGGGGCTGAAGATCTAACGGATGAAGGAGTGTTGTTGCAGGGGTAACCCTTAGAACACGTACTGCGCGCGCATCACGAAACCGTCGCCGCTGTCGTCGCCAACAGTGTTTTCAGCATTGTCGGTCTTGGCCTTGACGTACACGCCGCTGAGCTTGATCGACTCGTTGGCGTACCAGTTGACGCCCAGGTTGTGCACCTTGGCTTCGATATCACCCACATCGGCAAACGCGCCGTTGTTGTCGTCAACGCTCAGGTGGTCATAGCGATAGAACACTTCCCAGGCTCCGATCTGCTTGTTCGCAGGCTTGATGGCGTCGAACTTGCCGAGCTTGTAGCCACGCGCCTCGCCAGTGATGGTGTAGGCCACCTGACCGTAGTAACCGTCGGCCTTGATGTCGGAGAAGGCAGCGTCATCGGCTTGCACGTCACGCTTGATGTACTCGCCCTGTACCGAGAACGGACCGGCCGCGAAGGCCGCTTCCAGGCCCCAGGCCTTGTCGGTGTCGTAGGCACCGACCGGGGTGTTGTTCTGGCCACCCAGCACCAGGCGGTTACCGTTGGCACCGGCATCCTGACCACCATCGGTGCTCACCCCACGCATGCCCAGGCGGCTGCGGATACGGCCATCGAACGCGGTGTCGGCCAGGTCACGCTGGGCGTAGTTCACGCCGATGTGCAGGACATTGCCGGCTTCGTGCATCGGTGCGAACACACCACGCAGGTTGAACTGCTTGGTGCTGTCGCCGTCCTTGTCCTGATCGGTGGCGTCCTTGGCGAACAGGCCGGCAGAGCCGTACAGCGAGTCACCGGCATTACCCGACACCTGGATGCCCATGCCGCCGTTGTGTGCGTTGGCCCAGTCCGCCAGGTCATAGGCAGCGGTACGCTCCTGCGCGGTTACCCATTTGGAGCTGGTGGCTTTTTCCAGGCCGAACTCGGGGTCGAAACGACCGACCTTGATCGACACGGGCTTGAAGCCGTTGTAGGCCAGCGAGGCTTCGTCGAAGTAGCCGTCCGACTCGCGGTTGTCGCCACCGGAGTTGTGCGAGAAGTCGTAGTTGATCTGGTAAGCCCAGTCGGTGTAGAGCACACCACCCAGCTCCAGGAAGGCGCGACGCATGTAGCCGGCATCAGCCGTGTCGCCATCACGGGTGTAGAAACCATCGAAACGGCTGTAGTCGGCCTGTACCCGACCGCCCAGCTTGAAGCTGAATTCCTTGTCGGTGGTAGCGACCTCCAGGCCGCCCTTGGTCTTGACTACGATATCGGCGCCGTCGGTAGTCACGGTGCCCGCGAAAGCCTGGGCGGTAACGGCCATGGCCAAGGCGCTGGCTACGAAACCTGCGAAGTGCTTACGGATCATCGAACAAACTCCCCTACGTTCATAAACGTTTATGGTCTTGATTACGTTGAAAAAACACGCGGCTCAGGCCACTTGTGCTGGGGAGGAATCTTGGCGGGGGGTTATGTCAGCTCAGTGGCTGTTAGATAAATGTTTCGTGACAGGGGAACTTTTTACTTCGATTGTGAATAAGGCAAAAGGCCCCGTTGCAGGGCCTTTCACGTCGCTTTTCAGGATTTGCCGGCCGAGCGCCGCTCGGTCGCCAGGCGCTCGGCCAACGACTCGACATTGATCGCCGGCGTCTCGGGCAACGCTTTCACGGTCGCCTGGGCCAGGCGCAACTGGCGCAGAAACCGGCGGCAGTGACGACAGAACAGCAGGTGCTGGCGCGTCATCAGGCGATCGCCCAGTGTCAGTTGGTCATCCAGGTAATCGCTGGAACGCGCGACCAGTTCCTTGCAACTCAGCATTGGCCGGTTTCCTCGAAATGCTCCAGGGTGGCAAAGACCTTCAGGCGCGCCCGGTGCAGCAGCACGCGAACATTGGAGAGCGACAGCTCCAGAAGATTACAGATCTCGTGCAGTTCCAGGCCCTGGCGCTCGCGCAGCACCAGCACACTGCGCTGCAGGTGCGAGAGGCTGAGCAGGGTGTGCTCCAGGCATTGGCGCAACTCGTCCTGGCTGAGCAGGGCTTCGGGGCTGTCTTCGTGCCAGGCCGCAGGCCCCGCCAACCAGTGCCCGTCGCGGGCGAAGCGGTCATCGCCGACACTGCCGTGAGGGCCAGGCAGGTCGTCGAGCAACACCTCGCGGCGGTTGTGCCGATAGCGCGTCTTGGCCGCATTCGCGGTGATGGTCAGCAACCAGGTCTTGAGGCTGGAGCGCCGCTCGAAGCCTGGCAAGGCGCGTACCACGGCCAGCCACGCATCCTGCACCGCTTCATCGGCGTGGCGGCTGCCCACGATCGCGTAGGCTACCGCACGCATCGCCCCCTGATAGGTCTGCACCAACTCGGCAAACGCCTGCTGTTCACCTGCCAGCAGGCGTTCGAGCAACCGGGCTTGTGCGTCTGGCATGACGCAACGGCACTCAGCGTTTGCGCAGTATCACGCTGCCGATCGAATAGCCTGCGCCAAACGAGCTGAGCACGCCCAGCGCGCCCGTGGGCAGGTCGTCCTGATGCTTGTGCAGGGCAATCACGGAACCGGCGGAGCTGGTGTTGGCGTAGCTGTCGAGGATCACCGGGGCTTCCTCGACCAGCGCGTCGCGGCCCAGCAGCTTCTTCACGATCAGGTGGTTCATGCTGAGGTTGGCCTGGTGCAGCCAGAAGCGTTTCACGTCGCTGACGTTGAGGTTGTTCTCGCCCAGGTGCTGGCCGATCAGTTCGGCAACCATCGGGCACACCTCGCGGAACACCTTGCGGCCTTCCTGCACGAACAGCTTGTCGGCTGAATCGACACCCTCTTCCCCGGCCCGGTTGAGGAAGCCGAAATTGTTGCGGATGTTATTGGAGAACTGGGTCAGCAGCTTGGTGCTGACGATGTCGAACTGGTGCGCCGAGGTGGCGAGGTCGGCGCGCTCGACCAGCACCGCAGTGGCCGCATCGCCGAAGATGAAATGGCTGTCACGGTCACGGAAGTTCAGGTGGCCGGTGCAGATCTCCGGGCTGACCACAAGCACCGCACGGGCCTGGCCCAACTGCACGCTGTTGCACGCCGCCTGGATACCGAAGGTGGCCGAGGAGCAGGCCACGTTCATGTCAAAGCCAAAGCCGGCAATGCCCAGGGCCTGCTGCACTTCGATGGCAATCGCCGGGTACGGGCGCTGCAGGTTGGAGCAGGCGACGATCACCGCGTCCACGTCGGCCGCCGTGCGCCCGGCACGCGACAGGGCCTGCTCGGCCGCCGCCACGCCCATCTGGCAGAGGATCGACGGCTCGTCGTTGCTGCGTTCGGGCAGGCGCGGCTTCATGCGCTGCGGGTCAAGGATGCCTGCCTTGTCCATCACGAAGCGGCGCTTGATGCCCGAGGCCTTTTCGATGAACGCGGCGCTCGACTCGGCCAGCGCCTGCACCTCGCCCCGCTCGATGGCGGCGGCGTTGTCGGCATTGAACTGGTTGACGTAGGCGTTGAAAGACTCGACCAGCTCTTCGTTGGAGATGCTGTTGGCCGGGGTGTACAGGCCGGTGCCGCTGATGACGACGTTATGCACGGTCGTTCCTCTGTTCGGGGGCCATTGCCTGCCCGGCAACGACCTGTTCGGTCAGTCAAATGGCACGTGAGTACCAAGTTGTACAGGCAACGCCCCAGGCAAGCGGGGCAATGCGCTGTGCTGCATGCTGTAGCGGGACAGGCGCCGGCCAATCAGGGCCGGCGCCGCACCGCGAAGTTCGCCAAGTGTGCCACAAGTCTCGGCGATTAGGCTTCCACCTGACTCCACTGCTTGGCCAGGCGCTTGTCGGAAATCGGCACCTTGGTGCCCAACTGCTGGGCGAACAGCGATACCCGGTATTCCTCGATCCACCAGCGGTACAGCACCCCTTGCTCGTCGCGCTTGCCTTCCTGGGCATGCTTGTCGGCGCGCGCCTTGTACTGTGCCCACAGGCCGCTCAGTTCACCGCTCCAGACGCGGTCCTTCTGTACCTGCGAACCGAGCTTCTCCAGACGCAGCTCGACGGCCTTGAGGTAGCGCGGCAGTTCCTTGAGCCACACGGCCGGGGTTTCACGCACGAAGCCCGGATACACCAGGTTGGCCAATTGCTGCTTGATGTCGTTGAGCGCCACGGCCTGGGCCAGGTCGATCTTGCCCTTGAAACGCTTTTGCAGGCCGTGCCAGAGCTTGAGGATATCAAGGGTCAGTCGCGCCAGGCGTTCGGCGTGGTCGGCCCAGTGGCCGCGCTTGCGCTCGGCCAGCGAGGCCAGGCCCGCGCCATCCCGTGGCAGGCTGCTTTCACCGTCCAGAATGCAGGTGTCCAGGCTGGCCAGCAGGATGTCCTCGACCAGCGCATCGACCCGTCCCAGCTCGCGGTACAGCAGGCCCAGCTCGGTCAACCCGGGCAGCTTGGTGCGCAGGAACTTGGCAGGTTCGGCCAGTTGCTGCAGCAGCAGGCGTTGCAGCGCGCGGCGGTGCTGGAACTCGGCTTCGGCCAGGGTCGAGAAACGCCCTTCCTTGACGGTGCCGCCCTCTTCCACCAACGCCGGGTACACCGTCATCGACAGCCCGGCGATCTTCTGCTGGGCGGTCTGGGCGACCTCGGCGAACACCTTGGCCTCCACCGGCTGCTGGGCCTTGGCCGACTGCGGCACGGCCAGTGCAGCCTGGCTGGCGGCAACGAAGCGCGCCGTGAGCTCGGTCAGGTCGCGGCCCTCGCCAAGAAACTTGCCTTGGCCATCGACCACCTCCAGGTTCATCTTCAGGTGGTTTTCCACCTGCGCCGCTGCCTCGGCCCACGCCTCGTCCGTCACCCGCACGCCGGTCATGCGCAGCAATTCGCGGCCCAGTGCCTGGGGCAACGAGCCCTCGGCGAAGGTCATGCGCTGCAATGCCGCCTTGACGAAGTCCGGCACCGGCACGAAGTTCTTGCGCAAGGCCTTGGGCAGGTTGCGCACCAGGGCAATGCACTTGGCCTCAAGCAACCCTGGCACCAGCCACTCCAGGCGTTCGCCCGGCAGGCTCGGCAGCAACGGCGCCGGCACCCGCACAGTCACCCCGTCACGCGGGTGGTTGGGCTCGAAGTGGTAGCTCAGCGCCAGGCTCAGGTCACCCAGGCGCAGGGTATCGGGGTACTGCGCAGCGGTGACTTCACTGGCTTCGCGCGCCAGCACGTCCTCTTCGCGCATGATCAGCAGTTGCGGGTCTTGCTGGCTGGTGACGCGGTACCAGCTGTCGAAGGTCGCCGTCTGGTGAATTTCAGCCGGCAGGCGCGCTTCGTAGTAGCCGTAGAGGGTTTCTTCGTCAGCCAGGATATCGCGCCGACGCGCCTTGGCTTCCAACTCGTCGAGCTGCTCGAGCAAACGCGTGTTGGCCGCCAGGCACTTGGCCCGTGACTGGATTTCGCCCCCTACCAGCGCCTCGCGGATGAACAGCTCGCGGGACATCTGTGGGTCGATGGGGCCGTAATGCACCGGGCGACGGCCGACCACGATCATGCCGTACAGCGTGACCTGCTCGTAGGCCACCACCTGGCCGCGCTTTTTCTCCCAGTGCGGTTCGAAGTGGTTCTTCTTGATCAGGTGCCCGGCCAGCGGCTCGATCCAGTCGGGCTCGATCTTGGCGACCATGCGTGCATACAGCTTGGTGGTCTCCACCAGCTCGGCGGTCATCAGCCACTGCGGGCGCTTCTTTCCCAGCCCCGAGGAGGGGTGAACCCAGAAGCGACGCTGGCGTGCGCCGAGATAGTCGCCGTCTTCGGTCTTCTGGCCAATCTGGCTGAGCAGCCCGGAGAGGATCGCCTTGTGCAGGCGCGGGTAGTCGGCCGGCTCCTTGTTGATGCTCAACTGCAGGTCGCGGCAGATCAGGCTCAACTGGCGGTGGGCGTCGCGCCACTCGCGCAGGCGCAGATAATTCAGGAAGTTCTTGCGACACCAGTTGCGCAGCGGGCTGGCGGTCAGTGCCTGGCGCTGCTCCTCGAAGCCACGCCACAGGGTGACCAGCGCGGCAAAATCCGAGTCGGGGTCTTTCCACTGTGCATGGGCCTGGTCGGCGGCTTGCTGACGCTCCGGCGGACGCTCGCGCGGGTCCTGCACCGACAGCGCACTGGCGACGATCAGCAATTCCTGCAGGCTGCCTTGCTTGGCACCCTCCAGCAGCATGCGGCCCAGGCGCGGGTCGACCGGCAGACGCGCCAGCTGTCGTCCCAGTGGCGTCAGCTGATTTTCGCGGTTGACCGCCGAGAGCTCCTGCAACAGGTTGAAGCCGTCGCTGATGGCCTTGCCATCGGGCGGCTCGATGAACGGGAACGCATCGATCTCGCCCAGACGCAGGTGCAGCATCTGCAGGATCACTGCCGCAAGGTTGGTGCGCAGGATCTCGGGGTCGGTAAACGCCGGCCGACCGTTGAAATCCTCTTCGCTGTACAGGCGCACGCAGATGCCCGGCTCGACCCGCCCGCAACGGCCCTTGCGCTGGTTGGCACTGGCCTGCGAGACCGCTTCGATGGGCAGGCGCTGGACCTTGGCGCGGTAACTGTAGCGGCTGATGCGCGCGGTGCCGCTGTCGATCACGTAGCGGATGCCCGGCACGGTCAGCGAGGTTTCGGCAACGTTGGTGGCCAGCACCACCCTGCGCCCCGGGTGGGACTGGAAGATCTTCTGCTGCTCGGCCGGCGACAGCCGGGCGTACAGCGGTAATATTTCGGTATGGCGCAACTGCGCCTTGCGCAGCATCTCGGCGGCATCGCGAATTTCGCGCTCGCCGGGCAGGAACACCAGCACATCGCCCGGCCCCTTGCCGAGGCTGCGCTCGTGGGCGGCAATTTCGTCGAGGGTGGCGAGGATCGCCTGGTCGACGGTCAGGTCGTCCTCGACGCGGTTGCCCTCCTCGTCCTGCTCGCTGGTGAGCGGGCGGTACCAGGTCTCGACCGGGAAGGTACGCCCGGATACCTCGATGATCGGCGCATCGTTGAAGTGTTTGGAGAAACGCTCAAGATCAATGGTCGCCGACGTGATGATGACTTTGAGGTCCGGGCGGCGCGGCAACAGGGTCTTGAGGTAGCCGAGCAGGAAGTCGATGTTCAGGCTGCGTTCATGGGCTTCGTCGACGATGATCGTGTCGTAGCGTTCCAGAAAGCGGTCGTGCTGGGTTTCGGCCAGCAGGATGCCGTCGGTCATCAGCTTGACCAGGGTGTTGGCGTCGCTCTGGTCTTCGAAACGTACCTGGTAACCGACCAGTGCGCCCAATGGCGTGCCGAGTTCTTCGGCGACCCGCGTGGCCACGCTGCGCGCAGCGATACGGCGTGGCTGGGTGTGGGCGATCTGGCCGTGCAGGCCACGACCGAGTTCCAGGCAGATCTTGGGCAACTGGGTGGTTTTGCCCGAGCCGGTTTCACCGGCGATGATCAGCACCTGGTGCGCGGCCAGCACCTTCTTGATCTCGTCGCGCTTGGCCGCGATCGGCAGGCTGTCGTCGTAGTGAATACGCGGCACGCTGTGCTGGCGCGCTGTGACCTGTGCGCAGGAAGCCTGAACCCGCGCCGCCCATTGGGCGAGCTTGGCCTCGTCGGGGCGCTTGCGCAGTTCATGCAGTTGCCGGCGCAGGCGATGGCGCTCGGCAATCATGGCATGGTCAATGTTTTTCAGCAGTTGCTCGATATCGGCGTTCTGGTCAGTCATGACGTCTTTTTAATAATGCAGGTGAGCCTGCTTTCACATGATCGGCGTTGTCAGGCGGGGATTGTCGCAGATTTGCCCCGCCACGGCACGGTTCGACCGTTCGGGGCAATGTTTAGCCAGCGCGCAACTGAAGGTATACAAAGCCCGATTTAATGAACCTTGTGCCACGTGGGAGTATCAGCGCATGACTTCACCCTTGTGCATGCCCCGCCCCGTGATGCGCCCTTCGTTCCCGAAGGTGCGGGCTCGCCCCGGTGAAAATCCCCTGTTCAATGTGATCCTCGCCTTCTGGGCCTTGTGGCATTGCCGCCATGCCCGCCCACCAGATACCGCTCGCGCCGCTGACTGAACCGGCGCGCCGCCCTTGTGCGGCCGCACCCTGTCGACCGATTGCCGCGCCGCCGTGCGCGTGATCCCGTACGCCTTCGTGGCGTGAGCGAGTGCACCATGCAGTTTGCCCCTGTAGCAGAGGCCCAGGCGTTTCTGGCCGCCAACCCCGATATCGACATGATCGAGCTGTTCATCCTTGATGCCAACGGCGTGCCACGCGGCAAGCTGCTGCACCGCGAAGAACTGCTGGCCGTGTATGAAAGCGGGCGCCCCTTGCCCAGCACCATCCTGGGCCTGACCCTCAATGGCGATGACGTGGAGAACTCCGGGCTGGTGTGGGATGTGGGCGACATCGACTGCCGCGCCTATCCCCTGTCGGGCAGCCTGGTACGCATGCCCTGGCGGCAGATACCGACCGCCGCGCTGCAAGTCAGCATGCACCCGACCGAGGGGCTGCCGGCGACCATCGCCGACCCGCGCCAACTGCTGGTCAAGGTGATCGATGCACTCAAGGCCGATGGCTACCAGCCGGTGATGGCCTGCGAGCTTGAGTTCTACCTGCTCGACCAGCAACCCGATCACCTGGGGCGCCCGCAGCCGGCGCTGGATGCCGACGGCGGCCGCCCGCGGAGCACCCAGGTGTACGGCCTGCGCGAGCTGGAGCAGATCGAGCCGTTTCTGGCCGACCTCTACAGCGCGTGCAAGGCCCAGGGCATTCCGGCACGCACGGCGATTTCCGAGTACGCCCCCGGCCAGGTGGAAATCACCCTGGAGCACGGCGACGCGCTGCTGGCCATGGACCAGGCGGTGCGCTACAAGCGGCTGGTCAAGGGCGTGGCGCACAAGCACGGCATGCAGGCCTGCTTCATGGCCAAGCCGTTCGACCACCTGGCCGGCACCGGCATGCACATGCACGTCAGCCTGGCCGACGCGGCCGGCACCAATCTGTTCGCCAGCGAAGACAAGGCCGGCACGCCGCTGCTGCGCCAGGCGGTGGGTGGCATGCTGGCCCACCTGCTCGACGCGCTGCTGCTGTTTTGCCCCAACGCCAACTCCTATCGCCGCTTCCAGGCCAACAGCTACGCGCCGCTGGCGCCCACCTGGGGGGTCGACAACCGCACCGTGAGCCTGCGCGTCCCGGGTGGGCCGGCCTATACCCGGCATATCGAACACCGCATCTGCGGCGCCGACGCCAACCCGTACCTGGCAGCAGCGGCGATCCTGGCCGGCATCCACCAGGGCATCCGCCAGCAACTCGACCCGGGCGCCCCGGTCGAGGGCAACGGCTATGCCCAGGCTACCCACCTGCTGCCTACCGACTGGCTGACCTCGTTGACGGCGCTGGAGCGCTCGGACTGGGCCCGCGAAGCGTTCGGCGAGGCCTTCCTGGGGGTGTACCTGGCGGTCAAGCGCGCGGAGTTTCGCCAGTTCATGGCCGAAGTCGGCGAACAGGACTGGCGCTGGTACCTGACCCAGGCGTAACCCCCCTTTTCTGCAAGGAACCGCTACATGAATGCAGCCCTGAATCATGGCCCTGCACAGCGCAGTGCCTCGTACTACACCGCCAGCCTGAACGACACCACCCAGTACCCGACCCTGCAGGGCACGGTCGAGGTCGACGTGGTGATCATCGGCGGCGGCTTCACCGGCGTGGCCAGCGCGGTGGAACTGGCCGAGCGCGGCCTCAAGGTGGCCATTGTCGAAACCAACCGTATCGGCTGGGGCGCCAGTGGTCGCAACGGCGGCCAGGTGACCGGCAGCCTGTCGGGCGACGAGGCGATGCGCAAACAGATGCGCAAGCGCCTGGGTGATGAGGTCGACGATTTCATCTGGCAACTGCGCTTTCGCGGCCATGACATCATCGAGCAGCGGGTGCAACGCTACGGCATCGACTGCGACCTCAAGCACGGCCACCTGCACGCAGCCATGAAGCCTGCGCACATGGCCGAGCTGCAGGCCTTCGCAGACGAAGCACAGCGCCGGGGCATGGGCGAACAGGTGCAGATGCTGGATCGCGACAGCGTACGCCAGCACCTGGACAGCCCGTTGTACCTGGGAGCACTGAAAAACCTGCGCAACCTGCACCTGCACCCGCTCAACCTGTGCCTGGGCGAGGCGCGCGCGGCGCACCAGCTGGGTGCGCTGATCTTCGAGAACTCCGAGGTGCTGCAGATCCTGCACGGCGACACGCCAGCGGTGGTCACCGCCCAGGGTCGCGTCAATGCACGCCAGGTGATGCTGGCCGGCGATGTGTACCACAGGCTCGAAAAACCCCAGCTCAAGGGCAAGATCTTCCCGGCCATGGGCGGCATCGTGACCACCACGCCACTGGGTGAGCTGGCCAGGCAACTCAACCCGCAGGACCTGGCGGTGTACGACTGCCGCTTCGTGCTCGACTATTACCGCATGACTGCGGACGGACGCCTGCTGTTCGGCGGGGGCGCCAACTATTCGGGGCGTGACTCACGGGACATTGCACGCGAGCTGCGCCCTTGCATCGAGGCGACCTTTGCGGCGCTCAAGGGCGTGCCGATCGAGTTCCAGTGGAGCTGCGCGATGGGCATCGTGGTCAACCGCATACCGCAGCTGGGCAAGCTGTCGGACAACGTGTGGTATTGCCAGGGGTATTCGGGGCACGGCATCGCCACCAGCCATATCATGGGCGAAATCATGGCTGAAGCCATTACCGGCACATTGGGCAGGTTCGATACATTTGCCGGCTGCAGCCACATCAAGGTGCCGATGGGCGATGTGCTGGGCAACCCGCTGCTGGCGGCGGGGATGTGGTACTACCAGATGCTTGAAAAACTGCGTTGAGGCCTTCGCTGGCAAGGCCGGCTCCTACAGGTAGTGTGAACACCGCTAAACCCTGTGGGAGCTGGCTTGCCAGCGAACGACCGCGACGCGGTCGCCTTGAAGATCACGCGATCTTCTTCAAGCCCAGCTTCTTCAGCTCTTCATCACGCAGTTCACGCCGCAGGATCTTGCCCACGTTGGTGGTCGGCAACGCATCGCGGAACTCGATCAGGCGCGGCACCTTGTACGCCGTGACGTTGGCACGCATGTGCTCCATCACCTGCTCCTTGGTCAGGGTCACACCCGGCTTGGCGACGATGAAGATCTTGATGATCTCGCCCGACTTCTCGTCCGGCACACCGATCGCCGCACACTGCAACACGCCCGGCAGGGTCGCCAATACGTCTTCCAGCTCGTTGGGGTACACATTGAAGCCCGACACCAGGATCATATCTTTCTTGCGGTCGACGATGCGCATGTAGCCGTCGGTCTGGATCAGCGCGATGTCACCCGTCTTGAGCCAACCCTCGGCATCCAGGATCTCGGTGGTCGCCTCGTCGCGCTGCCAGTAGCCTTTCATCACTTGCGGGCCCTTGATGCACAGCTCGCCCACCTCGCCCAGCGCCAGCTCCTGGCCGCTGTCGTCGATGACCTTGCACAGGGTCGAGGGCACCGGGATGCCGATGGTGCCGATCTGATTCTGCTCGGCCGGGTTCACCGCCGCCACCGGGCTGGTCTCGGTCATGCCGTAGCCTTCGCAGATGGCGCAGCCGGTCACGCTCTTCCAGCGCTCGGCCACCGCCACCTGCAACGCCATGCCACCGGACAACGTCAGCTTCAGGGCCGAGAAGTCCAGCTTGCGGAAGGTTTCGTTGTTGCACAGCGCCACGAACAAGGTGTTCAGCCCGACGAAGCCGGTGAACTTCCACTTCGACAGTTCCTTGACCATTGCCGGCAGGTCGCGCGGGTTGCTGATCAGGATGTTGTGGCTGCCGATCAGCATCATCGCCATGCAATGGAAGGTGAAGGCGTAGATGTGGTACAGCGGCAACGGGGTGATCAGCACCTCGCAGCCTTCATGCAGGTTCGAGCCCATCAAGGCGCGGCACTGCAGCATGTTGGCCACCAGGTTGCGGTGGGTCAGCATGGCGCCCTTGGCCACGCCGGTGGTGCCGCCGGTGTACTGCAGCACGGCCACCTCGCCACTGGACGGGTTGGCTTCATTGATGGCCTTGCCCTGGCCCTTGCTCAGCGCATCGTTGAACTTGACGGCGTTGGGCAGGTGATAGGCCGGCACCATCTTTTTCACGTACTTGATCACGCTGTTGATCAGCAGGCGCTTGAGCGGTGGCAGCAGGTCGGCCACTTCGGTGACAATGACGTGCCTGACCTGGGTCCTGGGCACCACCTTCTCTGCCAGGTGCGCCATGTTGGCCAGGCAGATCAGCGCCTTGGCACCGGAATCGTTGAACTGGTGTTCCATTTCCCGCGCGGTGTACAGCGGGTTGGTGTTGACCACGATCAGCCCGGCGCGCAGGGCACCGAACACGGCCACGGGGTACTGCAGCACATTGGGCAGTTGCACCGCGATGCGGTCACCGGGTTGCAGGTCGGTGTGCTGTTGCAGGTAGGCAGCGAACGCACCCGACAGGGTATACAACTCGCCGTAGGTGATGGTCTTGCCCAGGTTGGTGAATGCCGGTTTGTCGGCGAAACGCTGGCAGGACTGCTTCAATACCGCTTGAATATTCGGATACTCATCGGGATTGATTTGCGAGGCAATCCCGGCTGGGTACTTATCCTTCCAAAAGTTTTCGAACATGGAAGCCCACTCCTCCAGCCACAGCGAATTCTTCACCGCAGTCGATGCGATTGTTATTGATATGTGATGACGGATTATTACAAACCCAAGCATCAGAAGCGGGCCGAGATTAGCAGCTTTGCCAGGAGGCGACTAGAGCTAAAGCGGGCCAAAAAGTCACACAAATGACTCAACAAAAGATGTTAGTCATTTTTAGATCAAGAACACTATTTCGCAAACTCCGGGCTGCGCCATGCCGATCCTGCATCTGCTGCAGGATCGTCGTGGCCTGCCGTCACGCACTATCGCGCAACGCGCGCCGCAGGATCTTGCCCACCGGCGTCATCGGCAACGACTCGCGCAACACGATGTGCTTGGGCACCTTGTAGCCGGTGAAGTTGGCTTTGCAGTAGGCCTTGAGCTCCTCCAGGCTCACCCCCTCCTCGCGCGGCACCACGAACAGCTTCACCGCCTCGCCGGAGCGCTCGTCGGGCACACCGATTGCCGCGCAGTTGGCCACCTTGGGGTGGGCCATCACCACGTCCTCGATCTCGTTGGGGTACACGTTGAAACCGGACACGATGATCATGTCCTTCTTGCGATCGACAATGCGGGTGAAACCGTCCGGGTCGATCACCGCGATGTCGCCGGTCTTGAACCAGCCCTCGGCATCCAGCGCCTCGGCGGTGGCATCGGGCCGCTGCCAATAGCCCTTCATCACCTGCGGCCCCTTGATGCACAACTCGCCACGCTCACCCAACGGCATCTCGTTGCCGTCATCATCGACCACCTTGAACGCCGTGCCGGCTACCGGTATGCCCACCGTACCCAGGCGTGCCTGCGCGCCGTAGGGGTTGGTACTGGCCACCGGCGAGGTTTCGGTCAGGCCGTAGCCTTCGACGATGCGGCACCCCGTGACGCTCTCCCAGCGCTCGGCGGTGGCCTTGACCAGTGCGGTGCCGCCCGAGTTGGTGACCTTCAGCGCCGAGAAGTCGAGGTGCTTGAAATCCGGGTTTTCCATCAGCGCCACAAACAGCGTATTGAGCCCCAGCAGCGCCGAGAACCGCCACTTCTTGAGCTCCTTGACGAACCCGGGAATGTCGCGCGGGTTGGTGATCAGCACGTTGTGGTTGCCAGTGACCATCATGCACATGCAGTTCGCGGTGAAGGCATAGATGTGGTACAGCGGCAGCGGCGCGATCATCACCTCCTGACCGTCCTTGATCAGCTTCTGCCCATCAGGCCCCAGCTGCGAGAAGCACGCCAGCACCTGCAGCATGTTGGCCACCAGGTTGGCGTGAGTGAGCATCGCGCCCTTGGCCAGGCCCGTGGTGCCGCCGGTGTACTGCAGTACCGCGACATCCTCCAGCCCCACCCGCACCGGCTTGAGCGCATGGCCCTGGCCCTGGCGCATCACCTGCTTGAAGGCGACGGCCTGCGGCAGATGATAGGCCGGCACCATCTTCTTGACCTTGGCCACCACCGTGTTCACCAGCCAGCCCTTGGCCGCCGGCAGCAGGTCGCCCATCTTCGCCTCGATCAGGAACTCGATATCGGTGTCGGGCAGCACCTCCTGCACCAGCTTGCCGAACAGGTTCAGGTACACCAGCGCACGGGCACCGGAGTCCTTGAACTGGTGGCGCATTTCGCGGGCGGTGTACAGCGGGTTGGTGTTGACCACGATCAGCCCGGCGCGCAAGGCGCCGAACACCGCGATGGGGTACTGCAGCACATTGGGCATCTGCACCGCGATACGCTCGCCCGGCGCCAGGTCGGTGTGCTGCTGCAGGTAAGCGGCAAAGGCCGCCGACTGGCGATCGAGCTCGGCGTAGGTGAGAGTCACACCCAGGTTGGTGAACGCCGGCCGGTCGGCGAAGCGCTTGCAGGAACGCTCGAACACCTCCAGCACCGACGAATACGTGCTCATGTCGATATGGGAAGGCACACCGGCCGGGCGCTTGTCATTCCAGAAGTCAGCTTGCATTTATTCTTGTCCTCATTCCTGAGCCTGTGGGCTGCCTGCATGCAAAAAGAACTATTCTGCCGACGTTAGCAGTTAAGCCGCAGGTGGCAAACACGCCAAGACCTGTCATTAACATTCTGAATCGTGTTGCCATCGTCCGTTCAATCGGCTGAATCAGCTATACACTTGCTGCATCAGCGACTTGCGCACAGGGCACCGCCATGCACCACGACGCGTTCTGGCTGCCGGCCAGCAATCATTGCAGCCTGTATATCTATCAATGGCTGCCCGACACCGCGCCCCGGGCAGTGGTGCTGCTGGCCCATGGCATGGCAGAACACGCCGGGCGCTACCAGCGCCTGGGCCAGGCCCTGAGCGATGCCGGTATCGCCCTGTATGCGCATGACCAACGTGGCCATGGCCGCACGGCCGAGGTCGGTACCCTGGGGCAGTTCGCCAGGCACGATGGCTGGAGCAGCGTGGTCAACGACCTGGGACTGCTCAGCCAGCACATCGGCCAGCAGCACCCCGGCGTGCCGCTGTTTCTGTTCGGCCACAGCATGGGCAGCTATATCGCCCAGGCGTATCTGCTGCACCACAGTGCCAGCCTGCATGGCGCGATCCTGAGCGGTTCGAACTTCCAGCCACCGGTGCTGTACCGCGCCGCCTGCGCGATCGCCCGCGTCGAGGCCTGGCGCCAGGGGCCACAAGGGCGCAGCGCGCTGATCGAATGGCTGTCGTTCGGCTCGTTCAACAAGGCGTTCAAGCCCAACCGCACTGCGTTCGACTGGCTCAGCCGCGACGCGGCCGAGGTCGACAAGTACACCGCCGACCCGCTGTGCGGCTTTCGCTGCACCAATCGGCTATGGATCGACCTGCTGACGGGGCTGCAGCACATCAGCCAGGCACGCCACCTGGCGCAGATCGACCCGAACCTGCCGATTCTGGTGATGGGGGGAGAATGTGATCCGGTCAGTGCCGGCAAGCGTCTCAAAGACCTGGCAGGCGCCTTGCGCCATGCCGGCAACCCGCGCGTGCAGTTGCAGCTTTACCCGCAGGCGCGCCATGAACTGCTCAACGAAACCAACCGCGACGAAGTGACCGCAGCACTGCTCGCCTGGCTAGACCAGGCCCTGGCCGTTGGCCGCCCGGCCCGCAGCGAGTGATACAGTAGGCACCTTGTCGAACCCTGCTAAGGAATCTGCCTGAATGACCCAGGTCAGCAACACGCCCTACGAAGCCCTTGAAGTCGGCCAGACCGCCAGCTTCAGCAAGACGGTCGAAGAACGCGACATCCAGCTGTTCGCCGCGATGTCCGGCGACCACAACCCGGTGCACCTGGATGCCGAGTTCGCCGCCAAGAGCATGTTCAAGGAACGTATCGCCCACGGCATGTTCAGCGGCGCGCTGATCAGCGCCGCGGTGGCCTGCGAATTACCTGGCCCGGGCACCATCTACCTGGGCCAGCAGATGAGCTTCCAGAAACCGGTGAAGATCGGCGACACCCTGACCGTGCGCCTGGAAATTCTCGAAAAGCTGCCCAAGTTCCGCGTGCGTATCGCCACCCGCGTGTTCAACCAGCACGAAGAACTGGTGGTGGACGGCGAAGCCGAGATCCTCGCGCCGCGCAAGCAGCAAAGCGTCGAGCTGGTCAGCCCGCCACCGATCACGATCGGCTGATGGCCTGAAGTTCGCTCAGACGGCGCTCGATATAGCGCCGCTCGGGTAACTGCCGGGTCAGGCCCAGTGCCGTGCAGTAAGCCTCGCGCGCCTGCGCCAGGTGCCCGGCCTGCACGCACAGCTCGGCCCGCGCCGAGTGTGCCAGGTGGTAATCGAGCAACTGGCCACGGGCCAGAATCGCCTCCACTGCCGCAAGCCCCGCCTGCGGCCCGTCACGCCGGGCCAGGGCGGCCGCGCGATTGAGCTCCACCACCGGCGACGGCCAGCCCTGCAACAGCACATCGTAAAGGCCGACGATCTGCGCCCAGTCCGTGTCGCCGGCACTGGCCGCTTCGGCGTGCACCGCAGCAATCGCTGCCTGCAGGCTGTAGACACCAAAGCGCTGGCTGCGCAATGCCTGCTGCACCAGCCGGCAGCCCTCGGCAATCATGCCACGGTCCCAACGCGAGCGGTCCTGCTGGTCGAGCAGCACCAGTTCACCCTGCGCATCGCTGCGTGCCTGCTGACGCGAGGCCTGCAACAGCATCAGGGCGAGCAGCCCCAGCACTTCGGGGTCAGGCAGCAACTGCTGCAGCAAACGCCCGAGGCGGATGGCTTCGGCACTCAGCTCCTCACGCACCACGCTGTCACCCGACGAGGCCGAGTAGCCTTCGTTGAACACCAGGTAGATCACCCTCAGCACACTGTCCAGGCGCTCGGGCAACTCGGCCAGCGACGGCACCTGGTACGGAATCTGCGCATCACGGATCTTGGCCTTGGCACGCACGATGCGCTGGGCGATGGTCGCCGGGCTCAGCAGAAAGGCACGGGCGATCTCCTCGGTCGACAGGTCGCACACTTCACGCAGGGTCAGGGGCACCTGGGCATCAGCCGACAGGGCCGGGTGACAGCAGGTGAAGATCAACCGCAGACGGTCATCCTCCAGCTCCTGGTCGTTCACGTCTTCGTTCTCCAGCGCCGCCAGCGCCTGCGCCAGCCGCTGCGGCGAGCGTTCGAAGCGGGCGCGCCGACGCAGGCCGTCGATGGCCTTGAAGCGCCCGGTCGACACCAGCCAGGCGCGCGGGCTGGCCGGCACACCATCGCGCTGCCAGCGCTCGACGGCAATGTAGAAGGCCTCGTGCATGGCCTCCTCGGCCAGATCGAAATCGCCCAGCAGCCGGATCAGCGTGGCCAGGATGCGCCGCGACTGCTCGCGGTAGATCGCCTCCAGCGTCGCCCTCACGTCCGGCGCCGGGTTCATCAGTCGGGCATCTGCCGGGTGACCAGGTGCACCAGGCGATCAAGGCTTTCGCCCCAGCCGCGATGGAAACCCATCTGCTCATGCGCCTGGCAGTCGGCAGCGCTCCAGTGCAGCGCCCGGGCGGTGTACTGGGTATGCCCATGCACATCCTCCAGGGTCACCTGTACGGTCATGAACGCCTTGGCCGACGGCACCCAACCCGGCCCGAAGGCATCGGTGAAGACAATGCGCTCTGGCGCGACGATCTCCAGGAACACACCCTGGTTGGGGTACTCGGTACCATCAGGGGCGCGCATCACCGTGCGAAACAGGCCACCGACCCACAGCTGCATTTCACATTCGGGGGTGGTCATGCCGTGCGGTCCCCACCAGCGCGCCAGCAACGCGGGTTCGGTCCAGGCGCGAAAAACCTTTTTTCGCGGCGCCGCAATCAGGCGACTGAGTGACAGTTCATGCAGCGCCGTTCCCTGGCTGGCAGGTGCGAGGCTCATGGGGGTGTCTCCTTGTAGTTGTCAGGGTTGCAGCTCACGCACCGGGCGAACCTCGACGCTGCCCACGCGCGCCGCCGGGATCCCTCGGGCAATGTTCAAGGCTTCATTCAGGTCACGGGCATCCACCAGGTAGAAGCCCGCCAGTTGCTCCTTGGTTTCGGCGAACGGGCCATCGGTCAGGCTCATCTGCCCGCCACGGACACGCACCGTGGTGGCGGTCTGTACCGACTTGAGCGCCTCGGCGGCAAGCATCCGGCCGCTGCCGTGGATCGACTCGGCATACGCTATGCACTCGGCGTCGGCGGGGCTCTCGGGCAGGCTGTGCAGCAGCCCTTCGTCACAGTAGACCAGGCACAGGTATTTCATGGCGCTCTCCATCGATGATGTCCTGCATGGTCGAACGGTGCCTGCCAGAATCGACAGCCTCGCGCGTGCAAACACCAAATCATTTGCCGCCACCGCACGCCTGCGCTAGCGTGGGCACTGCGTGCAACGACGAGTACTTGCCATTGGCCCTGATCACCGAACACCTGCATGCCTGCGGCCTGGTCGAGTCGTCCTGGGTGAAGGCCAGCGCCGCGCAGTTTGCCCGCCATACCCATGAAGAATATGTGCTGGGCGCCAACCTCAGCGGCCACGAGCGGATCTGGCTGGACGGCCGCAGCCTGGACGTCGCGCCTGGCCAGGTCACGCTGTACAACCCGCTGGCGGTGCAGGCCTCGGAGTTCGGCCCGCAGGGCGTGGAGTACATCAGCCTGCACCTGGCCCCCGACGCCCTGGCGCAGGTTACCGGTGACAGCCATCGGGCGCGCCCGCACTTCGCACAGGGTGCGTTCGATCAACCGGCGCTGTACCGGGCGATCGTCGACTTCGCCCACAGCACCCGGTTTGAACCCGCTCGCCAGGAAGAAGCGTTGCTGGCGCTGCTGGCACAGCTGCTCGAACACGCACCCGGCACCCCTGGCGAACACCAGGCCAGCTTGCGCCACAGTCTGGGCCTGATGGCCGACACCCTGGACCGCAAGCTGGAGCTGGACGAACTGGCGCAACGGGCGGGCCTGAGCAAGTACCACTTCGTGCGCAGCTTCAAGAAGGCCACCGGGCTGGCACCGTTGCAGTACCACATGCAACTGCGCCTGATCGAAGCCCGGCGCTGCCTGCGCGCGGGCGTGCATCCGCTGGACGTGGCGGCACGCCTGGGCTTCTATGACCAGAGCCATTTCATCAACAGTTTTCGCCGGGTGATGGGCGCAACCCCCAACCATTACTGGCTGGCCTGCAAACCCTCATGACTCAAAGAGCCCCTCTCGGAGCCCTTCTAGATCATTGCGGCAGGAACCCTGCCGTGACGCCTTTGGAGCGTTTGGCCGTGCGTTTTTCCTTGGCGGATTTGGCGGGTTTTTTCTTGACCGATTTTTTCGCATCCAGACCTTTCATGACAGGCCCTCCGCTGAGCGCGACACCTGCTTGCCGGTGACTGACTGATTATAGACCGGCTGCCGCCGTTGGCGCGGCGAGGATGAACTCGCGGTAGCCGGACAGGATCACGTACACCGCGAAGTAGCAGAAGATCGCCGCCGAAGCCAGGTACGACCAGGTCAGCAGGCGATCGCCCAGCAAGCGTCCGCCGTGGCTGGCCAGGGTGCACAGGGAGGCGCACCAGAACAGCCCGGCCACGAAGAAGCCGCTCAGGAACAGCCCCGCCTCGAGCAGGCTGCCGCCACCGGAGCGCGAGATCAGCACGCCGCCTACTGCGGCAAACCAGAGGATTGCGCTGGGCGAGGACATGGCCAGGAAAATCCCGCGCAGAAACTCGCGCCAGGGCGATTCACGCACCACCTGCACGTTGGTGTCCAGGTGCGCCGTACCGCGCCAGGCGGCCAGCAGCATCTTCACCGCGAACCACACCAGCAGGGCCGAGCCGCCCACCCACAACACCCAACGCACGCTGCTGAACTGCAGCAACACGGTCATGCCCAGCAACGCTGCCACGGCATACACCAAGTCCCCCACGCACGTCCCCAGCCCCAGCCAGAACCCCTGCCAGAAGCCACGCTGCATGGCCAGGGTAATCATCGCGATGTTGGCCACGCCGATGTCCAGGCACAACGACAGGCTGAGGAGAAATCCGTTGGAAAAAGGCATGAATGCTTGCTACCGGCTATGAAGGACAGGCGCTATTAGAACCAAAAGGGGGGGCGGTGTATTGGAAGAAATTGCCGTGCTCAGACACGCGCTGCCCGTTCGAATATCCAAAGGCATCATTCAAGACGTTTCAGCGCCCGTTCAACACCTGCGCATACCGCTCCCGATCGATATTGGCGCCGCTGAGAATCACCGCCACCTTGCGCCCCTGCTGTCGCTCACGTTCCTGCATCAGTGCCGCCAGCCCCGCAGCGCCGGCGCCTTCGGCGGTGTTGTGGGTGTCTTCGTGGAAGATGCGCATGGCCGCGCCAACTTCATCGTCGCTGACCCGCACCACCCGCGCGGCGCCCTGGCGGATGATCTCGAACGCCTCGGGCAGTGGCATGCGGCAGGCCATGCCATCGGCAAAGGTGTTGGCCGTGGCCGTGGTGACGATGCGGCCTTGCTCGATGCTCTGGGCAAAGGCGTCGGCCTCGGTCGACACCACACCGACGATTTCGGTGCGCAGCCCCAGCAGATCCCGCGCCTGGATCAGGCCGCAGATGCCCGACCCCATGCCGATCGGCACATACACGCAATCCAGCGCCGGCACCGCCTCGAACAGCTCCAGTGCATAGGTGGCCACGCCACGAATCAGGTCGGGGTGAAAGGCCGGCACGCTCTCATATTCGTGCACCTGCGCCAGGCGCGCCGCCTCGGCGCGGGCCAGGTCGAAATCGGCGCCATGCTCAACCAGTTGCGCACCCAACGCACGCATGGCGGCGTTCTTCTCCCGCGAGTTGCCCTCGGGCACCACGATGATGATCGGCACGCCGGCATTGCGGGCGGCCAGCGCCAGGCTCTGCCCATGGTTGCCACGGGTGGCAGTGACCAGGCCGCGCACGCCGGGCGTGCGAGCCAGCAGTGCCTGCACATACAACAGGCCGCCGCGCACCTTGAACGCGCCGGTGGGCGCATGGTTTTCGTGCTTGACCCATACCTCACAGCCGATCCGCTCGGCCAGGCGCGGCCAGGCGTACTGCGGCGTGGCGGGAATGCTGGCATGCACCAGGCGTGCAGCTTCACGCAGGGCGGGCAGATCGAACATGAATCACCTCGACGGTCTTGGGGTCTGACCTGATGCTAGCCGCACCGCATTGTATGGGTGAAACTTTATATTGCATGGCCAACAATAAAATGTGGACACCGACCCTCGCAGACACCGCTTTGCCCCGCTACCTGGCCCTGGTCGAGGCGATTGCCCTGGCGATCGAATGCGGCGAGCTGAAAGTGGGCGAACGCCTGCCACCGCAACGGCGCCTGGCCTGGAACCTGGGCCTGAACCCAAGCACCACCCAGCAGGCCTACCGCGAGGCGGCTGCCCGCCATCTGGTCGCGGGCGAGGTAGGGCGCGGCACCTATGTGCTGGCCGGCAGCAGGGAAGCGACGCTGTTTCGCCTCAAGCAACCCGGCCCGCAGCCTGCACAGATCGACCTGTCGACCAACGTACCGGCGGTAGATGACGCAAGCCCGGACCTGGCCGCCACGTTGCGCCATTTGCTAGGACAAGGCGATACCCACCAGCTCGAGCACTACCTGGGCGCCGAGCAACTGCTGAGGGCGCGCGTGCACGGCGCCGCCTGGCTGAACCGGCGTGGCCTGCAGCTCAGCGCGCAACAGGTGCTGTTGTGCGGCGGCGCCCAGCACGGGGTGTTCAGTGTGTTGCTGTCGCTGTGCCAAGCGGGTGACGCCGTGCTGGTCGAAGCACTGACGGCGCCCGGCATCAAGGCAGCCTGTCGCCAGTTGCGCCTGCCCCTGCATGGGATTGCGATGGACGGCCAGGGCATCCTCCCCGATGACCTCGACCGGGTCGCGAGGGCCACCGGCGCACGGGTGGTGGTGCTGACACCGACCCTGCAGAACCCGACCGGAGCGTGCATGGGCGCAGCGCGGCAAGCGGCCGTTGCAGCGGTGATCGAGCGCCACGCATTGACCTTGATCGAAGATGATGTGTACGGCGCCCTCACCGATACCCCCGCGCTGATGACGAAGGTGGGAGCGCGCGGTGTGCTGGTCAGCAGCCTGTCGAAAAGTGTCGCGGCCGGGTTGCGCCTGGGCTGGATCGTCGCTTGCCCGGCGCTGCTGGAGCGTATCGACCCCCACGCCCAGGCAACGCACTGGCCGGTGTCACCGCTTGATCTGGCGATCGCCTGCCGCTGGATCGATGACGGTACCGCTGCAAGGCGGGTAGCCTGGCAACGTGAAGAGGTGCTGCAGCGCTGGCGGATGGCAAAGCGTGTGCTTGGGTCGGCGCTGGCAGGTGATATGCCCTCCCCGCATGTCTGGGTGCATGGCCTGCTGGCGGATGCCTGCCGGGAAGCAGGCGTAGCGGTGGTGCCGGCCGAGGTGTTCGCGGTTAAGCAGAGTGACGTGCCGGCGGTGCGCATCAGCTTGTCGGCAGCACGCAGCCGGGTCGAGCTGAAGCAGGCCTTGGAGCGGGTGGCCGGCGAATTCAACCGCAACATCCGGAGTGAAACGGCCACTACCTTACCTACACTGAACCTGCCCCCCCAGCCACGGAAACCGGCATGAACCCGCTGTTCTACACCCAGGCCACCGACCACCTGGCCGCTCTGGACCCGGTCTGGGCCGAGCATATCGAGCGCACCGGCCCGTGCCTGCACCAGCCGTTGCCCACCCGCGACCCGTACCAGGCGCTGGTACGCGCCATCGCCTACCAGCAACTGCATGCCAAGGCCGCCGAGGCAATTCTGCGCCGCTTCCTGGCGCTGTACCCCGACAGCGACTTCCCCAGCCCCGAACAACTGCTGGCCAGCACCCCCGAACAACTGCGCGGCTGCGGCTTTTCCGCGCGCAAGCTGGCGACGGTCCAGGCGATCGCCCAGGCGCGCCTGGACGGCCTGGTACCCGACCCTGCGCAAGCCCGCGCCCTCGATGAAGCCAGCCTGATCGAACGCCTCACGCAACTGCCCGGTGTCGGCCGCTGGACGGTTGAAATGCTGCTGATCTATACCCTGGAGCGCATGGATATCCTGCCCGCCGATGACTTTGGCGTGCGCGAAGGCTACCGACGGCTGTTCAGCCTGCCTGCCCAGCCCACACGCAAACAGATGCTGGAACTGAGTGCCGCCTGGAGCCCCTACCGCACGGTGGCTGCCTGGTACCTGTGGCGTGTGCCTGCCACGCGCTGATGAGGTAGTGCACGAATTCGAACGCAAGACCCGGAGTGTCGCCGCGCGACCTACTCCGTACCCTGACGCCATCGACCCCAGCCACGAGCGAGAGCCCATGAGCCGCAAACGCCCGATCAGTGCCACCGACCCACGCTGGCAAGCGCTGCTGGCCCGCGACCCGGCCGCAGACCCGCTGTTCGTCTATGGCGTGCGCACCACTGGCGTGTACTGCCGAGCGTCCAGCCCGTCGCGCCTGCCACGCATCGAGAACGTCGAGTTCTTCGACACCGCCGAACAGGCCGAAGCCGCCGGCTACCGCCCGAGCCGGCGACGTGGCGCCAACCACAGCCAGGTGGCCGAACAGCATGCCGCGCAGGTCACGCGCGCGTGTCAGTTGATCGAGCAGGCCGAAACCGAACCCAACCTCAAGCAGCTGGCGGCCCATGTCAGCATGAGCCCCTACCATTTCCACCGGGTGTTCAAGGCGGCCACCGGCCTGACGCCCAAGGCCTACGCCGGCGCGCATCGGGCGCACAAGGTACGCAGCCAGCTCACCCAGGCGAATTCGATCACCGACGCGCTGTACGAGGCGGGCTACAACTCCAACAGCCGCTTCTATGAGGCCAGCGCGGCGCTGCTGGGCATGACACCGGGTGCGTATCGGGCCGGAGGCGTCAACGCACGCATCCGCTTCGCGATTGCCCAGTGTTCGCTGGGGGCGATCCTGGTGGCGCAGAGCGAGCGTGGCGTGTGCGCGATTTTGCTGGGTGATGATGCCGAGGTGCTGCTGCATGACCTGCAGGACAAATTCCCCAAGGCCGAGCTGATCGGCGCCGATGCAGCATTCGAGCAACGGGTCGCCAGGGTCGTGGGGTTTGTCGAGGCTCCCGCCCTTGGCCTGGACCTGCCGCTGGATTTGCGCGGCACCGCCTTCCAGCAACGCGTGTGGCAGGCGCTGTGCAGCATCCCGCCCGGCAGCACCGCCAGCTACGCCGACATCGCCCAGCGCATCGGCGCGCCCAAGGCAGTCAGGGCCGTTGCCCAGGCCTGCGCCGCCAACAGCCTGGCGGTGGCCGTGCCGTGTCATCGGGTAGTGCGCAGTGACGGCAACCTGTCGGGCTATCGCTGGGGGGTAGAACGCAAAAAAGCGCTGCTCGAACGCGAGCGCAACTGAATCAGCCCTGGCTGCAACCGTCGCCCATGACGCGGTAGGCGATGGTGTGGCGCTGGCCCTGATGGTCTTCGTAGGTCATGGTGGCCGGCACCACTTCACACACATTGGGCAGTGTCGACAGGCTGATGACCTTGGCAATGTCCAGGTGGGTGGAATAGTCGTATTGTTCAAGCACCGGCTGGGCAGCCGCCGTCTCTACTTCATCAGCCAGTGCAAAAGAAGACACACCGACCAGAACGAGTGCAAGTAAGGTTTTCATGATAATAGGCCTGCAAGGCAATCAAACGCAGTGTTTGACTTCATCAGCCGAGGTGGCGCGGAGAAGTTGTCATATCAACCGGACATGACACGAAGTACCGATCCCGTTACGTTCAAATGACTGGGGATGGAGCCAGTCTATAAGGTTGAACAGCCTGTTGAAGCAGGGCGCCGGACATTCACTGTTACCAAAACGGTAACAATATACCCGTTACGGCAAGCTCGACAGCGCACACCGCGCGGTGTAAAAGCCCGCCCCAGAGCCCCTGTCGGAACCTGATGTGAACCCAATACGCTACAGCCTGCTGAGCGCCGCCGAGCGCCCCCTGTTGAACAAATTCTATCGTGCCGAAGGATCAGCCATGCGTGCCAGCGCCAAGGGCGAGGCGTGGGTGGCGCGGGCGGGCGAGATCATCGCGGCGTTGAACCTGAGCGCGGTGCCCGACGGGTTCTGGTTGACCGGCTTGCTGGTGGCGCCCGACTGGCGTGGCCGCCACGTCGCACGTCAATTGATCGAACAGGCAACCTGCACCAAGGCCGGCACGCTCTGGCTGTTCTGCCATCCCGAGCTGCAGGCCTTCTACCAACCGCTGGGGTTTGCCCTGGCGGCGCAGATGCCGATGCAGCTCAACGAACGCCTGGCCCGCTACCAGCGCAGCAAGCCGTTGATTGCGCTGGCAAGGTGTCAGTCGTCACTGGCCGGGTCGAGTCCCGGGAACAGCACGTCGGTATAACCGAACTTGCTGAAGTCGTGAATGCGCGAGGGATACAGGCGGCCGATCAGGTGATCGCATTCGTGCTGCACCACCCGTGCATGAAAGCCCTCGGCCAACCGCTCGATCGGTCGCCCTTGCGGGTCGAGCCCGCTGTAGTGGATGTGCCGATAACGGCTGACCACACCCCGCAGGCCAGGTACCGACAGGCACCCTTCCCAGCCCTCCTCGAGCTCGGTGCCCACCGGGGTGATCACCGGGTTGAGCAGAATGGTCTGCGGCACGGGCTCGGCATCGGGGTAGCGCTCGCTGCGCTCGAAACCGAAAATCACCAGTTGCAGGTCTACACCGATCTGCGGCGCGGCCAGGCCAACCCCGCCGACATGCGCCATGGTCTCGAACATGTCGGCAATCAGTTGCTCGAGCTCGGCGCTGCCGAACAGACTGGCCGGCACTGGCGGGCAAAGGCGCAACAGGCGCTCGTCACCCATTTTGAGAATGTCACGAATCATGCGGGGCTCTGCTCAGGGGTTCAGGTTCGGCCTCGGGCTTGATGGAGTGATCACGCCCCAACCCGGACACATGCCTTTTATCATGTTCCTGCGCCGGGGTATCGGGCATTTGCTTTTCACCCGGGTCCTTGCCTTCGGCAGACATGTGCTCGATCACCGCATTCATCTCCGCGCCGAGCAACAGCACGGCGGCGGAAATATAGAAGTACAGCAAGAGCACGATGATCGCCCCGATGCTGCCATACATCGCGTTGTAGTCGGCGAAGGTCTTCACGTAATAACCGAACCCCAGCGAAGCGATGATCCACACCACCACCGCCAGCACCGAGCCTGGCGTGATGAAGCGAAACTGCTGCTCCACATCGGGCATCACGTAGTAGATCAGCGCCACCGCCACCATCATCAGCACGATGATGGCCGGCCAGCGCAGGATGGTCCACAGCGTGACGATGAATTCCTGCATGCCGATCTGCGAAGCGATCCATTCCATCACCTGCGGCCCCAGCACCATCAGCGCGGCCGCGGCCAGCAGCATGCCGGCGATGCCCACGGTGTAGATCACCGACAACGGGATGCGCTTCCACACCGGGCGCCCTTCGACCACGTCGTAGGCGGCGTTCATTGCGCTCATCATCAGGCGCACGCCAGCCGAGGCGGTCCACAGCGCAATCACGATACCCACCGAGAGCAGCCCCCCCTTGGACTGCTGCAACTGGTCGATCACCGGGTTGACCTGCTCCAGCGCCTGCGGCGGCAGCACCAGTTCGGACTGCAGGCGCAACCAGGAAAAAAAGTCCGGCAAGTGCAGGAAGCCGATCAGGGCGATCAGGAACAGCAGGAACGGGAACAGCGAAAACAGCATCTGATACGCCAGCGCCGAGGCATAGGTAGACATCTCGTCATCGAGAAATTCGCTCACCGTGCGCATCAGTACACGGTGCAGCGGCAAGCCGCGCAAGTCGGGGAATATCATAGCGTCTCCTTTCGCCGCTCGACGGTCATGGGCCGTCGTCCAGAGCTGGGGGGTGTTTTTACCTCACGGTAGTCTAATGGACCACAAACGCGAGGTTACGATTCATTGCCGCAGACAGCAAAACGGCCACCCGAAGATGGCCGTTGTGGGCTACCGGCTGGGCCGGTCAGGGCTTTTTCACTGCATCCTTGACGGCGTCTTTCGCCTTACCCACTGCCTGCTGGGTTTCGCCTTTGACTTCCTGGGCCTTGCCTTCGGCACGCAGTTTGTCGTTGCCGGTCACTTTGCCTACGCCTTGCTTGATATTACCTACCGCTTCGTTGGCCAAGCCTTTTGCTTTGTCCGAAGTGCTGCTCATGGCATTTCTCCTGAAGGGGAACGGTTTGCTGTCAAAGTCGACAGTTAGTGGACACACGCCCTTTCGCGAGAGTTTCAAATATTTTTTCAGGCGTTTTTTTGCACGACAGATAAACAGCGGGCGAATATCGCCCCCAATCGCGCTTGCCCTGCGCCCTGGCGAGATGGCTTTGCTTAAAATCGCACACCCGCGACCTGCACCCCAGGCGCAATAAAAACAACAGACCTTGCGGTAGCCTTATCCATGCGCACATTCCCTTTGGTGGCAGCCTTGCTGCTGTCCGTACCCGCCCTGCACCTGCACGCTGCCCCCGCCCGGCAGCCCCCGGCACTGACCACTCTGGTGGTCGACAGGTATGCCGATGACCACCAGGCCGGCAGCCTGCGCTGGGCCATCGAACGCAACAACCAGTCCCCAGGCAACTACCGGATCGAGATCCGCCCGGTGGGCCAGGCGCCCTATGTGATCAAGCCCGCCTCTGCGCTGCCAGCAATCCTGGGGCCGGTGAGCATCGAAGGCACGGCCTGGAAACGCAGCGGCGAGTACATCGCCATCGACGGCTCGGCCTACATCAAGGGCGACGGCACCCAGGCTTGCCCTGGCGCGATGCCGGGCCAGTTCGGCACCAACGTGCGCACCACCACTGGCCCCGGCCTGGTGCTGCGTGACACTCAGGGCGTGCAGATTTCCGGCCTGGACGTGCGCAACTTCTGCATCGGCATCCTGATCAATCGCGCCAGCCACAACGTTATCCAGGACAACCGCATCACTGCCAACAAGGGCGGCGCCGGCATCATGCTCACCGGCGACGATGGCCAGGGCAATCCCACTGCAACCACCACGGTCAACAACAAGGTGCTGCGCAACCAGTTGGTGGACAACGGCGACGGTCTGGAGCTGACCCGCGGCGCGGCGTTCAACCTGGTGGCCGACAACCTGTTTCGCTCCACCGCAGCCAATGCCGAACCGTCCCAGGGCATCGAGATCCTGTGGGGCAATGACAACACGGTGGTGCGCAACCGCTTCGAGGATTACTCCGACGGCCTGCAGATCAACTGGGGCCAGCGCAATTACCTGGGCGCCAACACCTTTACCGGTAACTCCATCGGCGTGAGCGTCAGCGGCGAGGGCAACATCCTCGACGGCAACCTGATCCACGGCAATCGTATCGGCGTCGCGTTGCGCCCTGAGCCGACTTCCACCAGCAACCGCCTCAGCGCCAACCGGATCTGGAACAACAGCCAGGATATCCGCCGCTGCCAGGCCGGCGGCTCATGCGTGCCCGAGCAGCGCACGGGGGCAATCGTGTTCGGCGTGCCGGCCCTTGAACATGCGGTGTATGTAGGGTCACGCGGGATTGGTGTGGACCCGTCGGCGAACAACCGCGCGATCATCTGTGCTGAAAAAGCCCCGACTGAAGGCTGCCAGCCATTGCCCAACCATAACCAGGCAGCACCTGTGCTGATGGCATTGAAGGGCGAGCGGCTGCTCGGTCAGGTAAAGGGGGAGCCACGCAGCCTGCTGCGGGTGGAGGTGTTCGGCAATGCGCAGGCAAGCGCAAGCGAGGCCGAGCAGTACCTTGGCGAGGTTCAGGTGGCGACGGATGACAAGGGTGAAGGGCAATTCGAGTATGCAGTGACGCAGAGCGATGACTTGCATGCCTTCACGGCGACCGTCACCCGCAGCGACGGGGCGACCTCCGAGCTGAGCAAACCGTTGGTGCGCTGATACAGCGGGAGCGCTGTGCGCTCCTTCGCTGGCAAGCCAGCTCCCACAGGGCTGTCACCCACCGCAAGGGCGGCGCGCTACCTGTGGGGCTGGCTTGTCAGCGAAGGGGCCTGACAGGCCCCGCTTTAGTTTTCAGCGCAATCCCAGCACAATGGTCGACCTTTCAAGCGTCACCCGTAGGAACCTGCATGAAACTCGACAAACCCGCCGCCATCGCTCGTCGCAACCAGGCGCTGGAACGCCCGGTGCTCAACAGCGACAACACCCTGTTCGCCGTGCTCGATACCAAGCGCAGCCTGTGGTGGTTCGATGTACCGGTAAAGCTGGTGCTGCCCAAGAGCGTGGCCGACTGGGTCAACCTGCTGATCTACACCCCCGAAACCGACCAGGTGCAGCACCTGAAGGTGCCGGTCAACTTCCTGCGTGCACACCTTGAGAAAATGGAAGTGCGCAAGCCAGGCAAGCGCCGCTCGACCATCAGCCTGGCGCTGAGCGCCGATCGCGACTCGTTGCTGCAGGACCTGCGTCCAGGCGGCGACAACCTGAGTTTTGCCGCCTTCGTGCAGGTCTGATCAGACCAGTTCGATACGGTCGGCGTGAATCACGATGCGACCGTCCTTGTACAGGGCGCCGATGGCTTTCTTGAAGTTGCCCTTGCTCACCCCGAACAGGTCGCTGATGACCTGCGGGTCGCTCTTGTCGCTGACCGGCAGCACGCCGTTGGCGGCCTTGAGCTTGTCGAGGATCTTGTCATTGAGGGTGCTGGCCAGGGCCTGACCGATCGGCTGCAGGCTCAGGGCAATCTTGCCGTCGCTGCGCAGCTCCTTGATGTAGCCCTTCTCCTGCTTGCCCGAACGCAGGAACTTGAACACCTCGTTCTTGTGGATCAGGCCCCAATGCTTGTTGTTGATGATGGCCTTGAAGCCCATGGGGGTTTCTTCGGCCACCAGCAGGTCGACTTCCTGGCCCACGCTGTAGTTGGCCGGCAGCTTGTCCAGGTAGCGGTCAAGACGCGCGGTGGCGGTGATGCGGCGGGTGCGCTTGTCGAGGTAGGCATGCACCACGCAGTACTCGCCCGCCTTCATCTGGCGCTTCTCTTCGGAGTACGGCATCAGCAGGTCCTTGGGCAGGCCCCAGTCGAGGAAGATGCCGATGCTGTTGATTTCCACCACCTTGAGGCTGGCGAACTCGCCCACCTGCAACTTGGTTTTTTCCGTGGTGGCGATCAGCTTGTCTTCGCTGTCGAGGTAGATGAAGACGTTCAGCCAGTCCTCGACCTCGGTGGGCGTGTCCTTGGGGATGTATCGATTGGGCAGCAGAATTTCGCCGTCCGCCCCGCCGTCCAGGTACAGACCGAAGTCCGTGTGCTTGACCACTTGCAAAGTGTTGTAACGCCCAACTAAAGCCATTTCCGGAAATCCTCGTTGCGAGGCTGGCATTCTACACGCTGGCGCTGCAAACCGGCCTATCACGCGCAAAACCGATGAACGGTCGCCCCGCAAACGCCTGGGCCGTTATGCTCTGACAGCTCTGGATCAAGCCTCTTGGGGGCGATGCATGCCCAAATATGCCTGGTTGCTGGTTGCTGTCGTGGGGTGGCAGTTGCCGGTACACGCTCAATTGCTCAAGCGCGAGTTGGGCGATTTCGACCTGAGCCTGGGTTCCACACCCTCGCGCAGCATGGCCCAGGGCCTGGTCAAGCCTGCCACCTCGGGCACCTTTCACGGTGGCCTGGACCTGGCCCACGACAGCGGCTGGTACCTCGGCCAGTGGGCGCCGAGCATGGGCCTGAGCAATGCCGGCAACCTGCAGGTCGACTCCTATGTCGGCTACAAGCAGCCGTACCAACATACCCTGGGGTACGAAGTGGGCGTGATCCACTACAGCTACCCCAACCTCAGCGACGCCGACAGCCAGGCGCTGTATGCCGGCTTGAACCTGCAGGGCCACCGTTTCGGCGTGGCCCTGGGCACCGACCGCAACCGGCGTACCAGTACCCTGTTCAGCGAGCTGGGCCAGTTCAGGCCACTGGACCTCGGGGTCAGCCTCAAGCTCACCCATTACGCCCTCAACACCCCGTTCACCCTTGGCGAGCACGACAGCGTGCAGGCCTTCAGTGACTGGTCGCTGACCTTCTCGCGGCCGTGGCTGGGCATCGACCTGGACCTGATCTACAGCGACTCGAGCCTGACCGACAGCGGCTGCCAGGCCTGGGCCGGGCAGGACCCGCACTGCAGCGGCATGCTCACCTTCAAGGCCGAGCGCGCACTGTTCTGATTGGCGGGAACCGCCAGGGCGTGCATTGTTCTATAACCACAAGGACACCCTGCAAGGATTCGCTCATGTCAGCCCGGCTGCGCCACTTCGTCCATCTGTCATTGCTGATACTGCTATGCGGCGCGGGCATCGCCTGCAGCCGCATCGACCTGGCCTACCGCAACCTCGACGTGCTGGTGCCCTGGTCGCTCAGCGATTACCTGGACATGAACCGCCAGCAGAAAACCTGGCTGGATGAGCGCCTCAAGGAACACCTGGCCTGGCACTGCCGCACCCAGTTGCCCGGTTACCTGACGTGGCTCGATGGCGTCCAGCAGATGGTCGCCAGCAATGAGGTGACCGATCAGCAGTTGCAGGCGCGCACCCGGCAAGCCAAGCAGGCCATTGCCCAGGTGGCCGATCAGATCACGCCTTCGGCGGCGCAACTGCTGCGCGGGCTGGATGACGACCAGGTGAGTGAAATGCGCCAGGCCTTCGCCGACGATATTCGCGAGCGCCAGGCCAAGTACGTGAAGACGCCGCTGGCGCGACAGATCGAGCAGCGTCAGCAGCGCATGGAAAAGCGTCTGACACCATGGCTGGGCGAGCTCAACGCGCAACAGCGGCTGCGGGTGGCGCAGTGGTCGCAGGCGCTGGGCGAACAGAACCGCCAATGGATCGCCAACCGGGCGCACTGGCAGGCGCAGTTCAGTGCAGCCATGGACCAGCGGCGCAGCGAAGGGTTCGAACCGCGGCTGGAACAGTTGCTCAAACACCGCGAACAACTGTGGACGCCCGAATACCGTATGGCCTACCAGCGTACCGAGCAGGAGGCACGACGCTTGCTGGTGGACCTGATGGCGCAGAGCACCGAGCAGCAACGCCAGCATCTGCAGGACAAGCTGGCCAAGGTGCGGCAGGATTTCAGCCAGCTCAGGTGCCTCAAATCCTGAAGAGCTTCAGCTATCCCTTGCCTTGCGCCGATACGGAAACACATCGATCACCTTCCCCGCCCGGATCGCCGCCTGCAGGCTCTTCCAGTAATCGGCGTCATACAGCTCGCCATGCAACTGGCTGAACAGGCGCCGCTGCCCCATGTCGGCAAACAGAAACGGCGGAAACTCCTCGGGGAACACATCCAGCGGCCCGATCGAGTACCACGGCTCACTGGCCATCTCGTCCTCGGGAAAGCGCGGCGGCGGGATATACCGGAAGTTGGCCTCGGTCAGAAAGCAGATCTCGTCGTAATCGTAGAACACCACCCGCCCGTGCCGGGTCACGCCGAAATTCTTCAACAGCATGTCGCCCGGGAAGATGTTCGCCGCCGCCAGTTGCTTGATCGCCAAGCCGTAATCCTCCAGCGCCTCGCGCACCTGCGCTTCGTTGGCGCTCTCCAGGTACAGGTTGAGCGGGGTCATGCGCCGCTCGGTCCAGCAGTGGCGGATCAGCACCGTGTCGCCTTCCAGCGCCACGGTCGAAGGTGCGACCTCCAGCAGTTCGGCCAGGCACTCGGGCTCGAACTTGCTCAGCGGGAAGCGAAAGTCGGCGAACTCCTGGGTATCGGCCATGCGCCCCACCCGGTCGACACTTTTCACCAGGCGGTACTTCTCGATCACCGTGGCGCGGTCGACGCTTTTGGACGGTGAAAAGCGGTCCTTGATGATCTTGAATACCGTGTTGAAGCCCGGCAGGGTGAACACGCTCATGACCATGCCGCGCACGCCGGGGGCCATGATGAAGCGGTCATCGGTGCTGGCCAGGTGATTGATCAGCGCGCGGTAGAACTCCGACTTGCCGTGCTTGTAGAAACCGATGGAGGTGTACAGCTCGGCAATGTGCTTGCCCGGCAGGATGCGCTTGAGAAAGCCGACGAACTCGGCCGGTACCGGCACGTCGACCATGAAGTACGAGCGGGTGAAGGAAAAGATGATCGACACGTCGGCTTCATCGGTGATCAGCGCGTCTATCTCGATGCCGTGGCCTTCGCGGTGCAGCAGCGGGATCACCAGCGGCCACTGCTCGTCCTGGGTGAACAGCCGACCCACCAGGTAGGCGCCCTTGTTGCGGTAGAGCACCGAGCAGAACAGTTCGACCTGCAGCTGCGGGTCCTTGCACACCCAGTCGGGCAGGTTTTCGCGCAACTGCGCCTCCAGGCGCGCCAGGTCGCCGGGCAGGTCGGCGAAGGGCGCCTGGAACGCATAGTCGGCGAAGATCTGCGCCAACATCGGTGCCAACGCGCCTTCGGGACGGTAGAGGCGGGTTTGTGCCGCCCGCTCGTGGCTGCGCAGGGCCGGGCGCGTGGTGTGGATGAACATGCAGCCGTCGCTGATCAGGTCATGGCTGAACAGGCTGCAGAAGATCGAGTTGTACCAGGTCTCGGACAGTTCATCGTCCAGGCGCGGGTCGATCAAGCCGATGTAGGCGCTCTTGACCAGTGGCCAGGACGCCACATCAAGCAGGACGTCGGGTTCGAAGCCGCTGCGTAGCCAGCCGCTGACTTCGCTGACCTTTTCCTCGTAGAGGTTGATACGTGCCGCAGAGGCCGTCTGGATCTGCTGCCATTGCGCCTGCTCGAAGCGCTGGTGGGCGCCGTCGGTGATCTGGCGAAAGTGCTCGCGGTAGTTGTCGAACCCGTCGAGGATCCTGCGGGCGATGGCGGCGGCCGGCCATTGTTGGGGCATGGGTAAGACCTCTGCGGGAATTTCAAAGCCTGAGCTTAGCCAGTCGCCGGGGGCAGCGATAGCCTGAGCTGGCCCCTTCGCCGGCAAGCCGGCTCCCACAGGTACCGCGCCGCTCTCAAGCCAATGGCGTACCTGTGGGAGCTGGCTTGCCAGCGAAGGGGCCACCAAGAATTCACAGCGCAAGAAAGCGGGCGAGCCCCGCCCTCCTTTTACCGTAAACTCGCGCCCCTGCCCCTGTACACCCGGAGAACCCCGTGAGCCCCATCGCCATCACCCGCCTGTTGATTCTCGCTGCCGTGTGGGGGGCCAGTTTTCTGTTCATGCGCATCATCGCGCCGGTGCTGGGCACCTTGCCCACCGCCTTCTTCAGGGTGTCGATCGCCTGCGCCGGGCTGCTGGTGATCCTCACGCTGCTGCGCGTGCGCTGGGATTTCCAGGGCAAACTCAAGGCCTGCCTGGTGCTGGGCATGATCAACTCGGGCATCCCCGCCACACTCTACTCGGTGGCGGCACAGGTACTGCCTGCCGGCTACTCGGCCATCTTCAACGCCACCACCCCGCTGATGGGCGTACTGATCGGCGCGCTGTTCTTTCGTGAAGCCATGACCCTGCCCAAGCTGGGCGGCATCTTTCTGGGCCTGTTCGGCGTGGGCATCCTCAGTGGTGCGGGGCCGGTAGCGTTCGATGCCAAGTTGATGCAAGGCGCACTGTCATGCCTGGCAGCGACCACCTGCTACGGCTTTTCGGGGTATCTGGCGCGGCGCTGGCTGGACCAGCAAGGCGGCCTCGACAGCCGCCTGTCGGCCCTGGGCAGCATGATGGGCGCGACGCTGCTGTTGCTGCCGCTGTTCGGCTTCAGCGTGATCACCCAGCCACCGGCCAGCTGGGGCGGCTGGTCGGTGTGGCTGTCGCTGCTGGGCCTGGGCCTGTTGTGCACCGCCTTCGCCTACATCCTGTATTTCCGCCTGATCAGCGAGATCGGCCCAGTCAAGTCCTCGACCGTGACCTTCATGATCCCGGCCTTCGGCGTGCTCTGGGGCGCGTGGCTATTGGACGAGCCGTTGTCGATGGCGCACCTGTATGGCGGGTTGATGATTGCGCTGGCGTTGTGGCTGGTGCTCAAGCCGGCCAAACGTCTTCAGTTGGCCAGCGACTGATCCACCGAATCGACCTTTTTGACGTCAGGCTTGCGGAACACGAACAGCAGGCCCACCACGATCAGCCCCATGCCCAGCAAGCTCAATGCGGCGAGGCGGTTACCGAAGATCAGGTAGTCCATCACCGCCGTCACCGCGGGCACCAGGTAGAACAGACTGGTGACGTTGACCAGATTGCCCTTGGCGATCAGCCGGTACAGCAGCAGCGTTGCCAGTAGCGACACCACCAACCCCATCCACAGCGCCGAAAACACGAAGGTGGCGTTGAGATTGATCGCCAGCGGCTGGAACGGCGCAAACAGCGCGCACATCAGCAGGCCCGCCAGGTACTGCAACGGCAGCGTGCCCACCGGATTACTGGTGATGCGCTTCTGCATGATCGAGCCGAACGTCATGCTCGCCAACGCCAGCAGCGCAAACAGCATGCCCGCCAGCGAGATGCCGCCCAGGCCGATGCCCTGGTACACCACCATCACCAGCCCGACCAGCCCCAGGCCCAGGCCGAACAGCCGGCTGAACGAGCGCTTGCGCTCCATCAGCACCACCGTAAGGATCGGCTGCACGCCCATTACCGTGGCCATGATGCCGGGGGTCACCTTCAGGTCCAGCGCCAGCAGGTAGAAGATCTGGTAGGCGCCGAGCAGCACACAACCGGTGGCGATCGCTTGCAGCAGCGGGCCACGGCCACGCGGCCAGTGCAGCTTGAGCAGCGGGCCGAGCAGCACCAGGCCGGCGAAGGCAATCGCAAAGCGGATCAGCAGGAAGGCAAAGGGCGAGGCGTGGGCCAGGCCGAGCTTGGAGACGATGGCGCCGCTGCTCCAGAGCAGGACGAACAGGCTGGTGGTGACCGCCGCGGCCACGGAGTGTTTCGAGATAACTGACATGAAATGCCACCTGTATTCGGGCAAGTAAGCCGAACGGTCGGGCTGCACGGTGCAGCCGGCCGTATTCAGTAGTGTTCAGGTGTGGTGGGGCGCAGCCAGTGGCCGCTCAGCCCAGCACTACAACCACGCCTGGTGGTGCAAGAACGCACGCTACGAGGCTACTGACAGGTGGTGGGTAGTGACTGATCATGGCCGGCTGCTGGGCCCCACACACGGCGACTACCGCGACGGGCGCGGTGGCGGATACGGTGGAGGGGCAGGACGCTGGCATGGGCAGGTCTTCGGTGAGGTGAACTGTGGACGAATATAGCCACGGAATTCTGCCTGCGCAACCCTCCCCCACAACCATCGTGCGCTGATCAAAACCTATCAATCGATAAATATTCTCATTTGATAAATGTTTTCGCCTGTCCATTCATTACGCCTGCGCTGCACAGCTAACATCCTCGCCCGCTCGATCAGCCACGCCCTGGCGCGCTGCGCTGATGCACCGAGCAATCAAGACGCTTACTCAAGGATACGGTCAATGGATGATCGATTCATCTCACGCGCGCGAACAGGCGTGATCGCTGCACTCGAACTCACTGTCACACTGGGCACTCCGCTTGGCTGCATCGGCTACGGTATCGTCGCGCAAGCCGCCACCGATACTGAAAAAAGCGATACGCGCAATCAGCTGGTTCAGGAGCTGGGCAGTGACCATCAAAACGATGTCGACCTGGCGTCAGGTAACCTCACGCTGCGAAATCGCGACGTTGTCCTGCCCGGCAATGGCGGCATGGATATAGAAGTGTGGCGGTCCTATGACCTGGCTGCCGTCTCGGCGGGCCTGTCCTCTTCCCATAACCAGTCATTCAAATGGGCGGCACTGGGCCCCGGCTGGCGTATCAGTGCGGCGCCGCGAATAGAGATCGATGACAACTTCCGGCTCTACGACCTGTCGAGGCGCATGTACTATGCCGACGATGGCATCGACAAGTTATGCAAGGGCCAGAACCCATCCACAAGCGACTCGTCTTCGGTAAAAGCCTACCTGCGACTCCCCACGGGCCACGACGAACGGCTTTACTTTGCCCCCACTCATGCCTTGACCAAAAGCGGATGGAAGATCACCTGCGGATCGGGACAGCTTCGTGCATATTCGAGAAATGGCGTCACGTATGACTTCGGCAGTTATGCACAACGCAAGGTCGGCCTGCACGCCATTTCCCGAGGAGACCAGGAGCCGCCTGGCAACTACGACATGCCGCTGCCCAGCCGGAGCACGACCTTTTACCTGGCCACGACCGCCAGAGACGTCTACGGCAACACGCTGAGCTTTACCTACCGCAACCCCGCCAATCACATACCGCCAAGGAATGTACCGGGCGTCAACAACGGCGCCGGTTTCACTGAAGTCATCAATTTCAAGGAAATCGAGGCGTCCGATTTTCCGCTGACTCGGATCAGTGCCGGGGATGGCCGATTCATCGACTTCACCTATAGCGCCGCGAATGGTCGCTTGAGCACGATGACCGACCACACGGGTCGCAAATGGAGCTACCAGTACGCCGCCCTGGGCACGGAAGGCCAACAGGTCTTGAGCAAGGTCACGCCACCGGCGGGAGGATCCTGGTCCTATGCCTATGGTCCGGGCGAGTTCGCAAGCACTGTCCCTCCTCAGACGATTCCCCTCACCGCCGTCAGCATTGCGGCGCGCAAGCTGCAGAAAGTGACCAACCCTTGGGGTGGATCAGTTTCCTACACCTATGGTTTCTACAAGAACGCAGTGGAGTACAGGGATTACGGCGCCCATCCATTCAAAAAGTATGCAGTCTACGAACGGGTTGCCAGCAAAACCCTGTCCAACGGTGGAACCTGGAACTACAGCTACACCCGAGGCAGTGCAGGTGTGCCCGATACCACCAAAGTCACCAGCCCCATTGGTGTCGAGACCTACACGTTCATCGGCCCTGCCTACAACATCGCCACCACGCTTTCGGCCAGCTTCCACAACACGGCATGGCGTATCGGTACGCCAGTCAGCAAGGTCGGTGCCGGTGGTGAAACCGAGACCTACACCTGGCAGAATCGGCTACTGACGACCGCCCCGACGGTGGTTCACGAACTGGGAACGGTCAGGGACCAGCAGTCCTGGGTGGCCGACCTGCAAAAACACACCATCACCCGCAATGGCGCCACCTACACCACCGAGTACGCAGGCTACGATGCCTACGGCAATCCGGGTAGCCGCACCGAAACCGGTCCCAATGGCGGCAGCCGCGTCACGAAGCTGACCTACTTCAACGACCCGACCAAATGGATCATTGGCCGCCTCAAGGACGAACTGTTCCCCGGCAGTTCGGTCACTCGCACCTTCGATACCAACGGCAACGTTCTGGCAATCAACCGCAATGGCGTAGTCACCGGTCATACCTACGACGCGCAGGGCAATCTCGCCAGCCAGACCCGTCCCGGCAACCGCGTGTATACCTATGGCAACTACAGGCATGGCGCCTGGCAAACCCAAGCTCAGCCAGAGGGCATCAGCCTGACCCGCGTGGTCGACAACACCGGCAATATCACCAGCGAGACCAACGGGGAAGGCAAGACCACACGTTACACGTTCGATGGGCTCAACCGCGTAACCTCAATCACCCCACCGTCGGGAACAGCCACGACCATTGCCTATACACCGACGCAAAAAACCTCCACCCGCGGCGCGCAGATCGAAACCACCCGGTATGACCCGTTCGGTCAAGTGGCCAGCATGACGCTGGGCGCAATCACCACGCGTCACGAGTACGACGCCCTGGGCCGACAGACCTTCGTGTCGCATCCGGGCGCTGCTACCGGCACCCGCTATCAATACGATGCGATGAACCGAGTCATCCGCACCACCCACGCCGACGGTACCTTCCAGTCAACCGCCTACGGCCCCGGCACCCAGACTGTCACCGATGAGCGCGGCAAGGTCAGCACGTCCACCTACAGGTATTACGGTGACCCGTCGCAGGGGCAACTGATGGCGATTGTCGCAGCCGAACCCAGCGCCAACGTGACCTTGAGCCGCGATACCCGCGACCAGATCACCGCCGTGACCCAAGGCGGTCTCAAGCGCAGCTACAGCTACAACGTCAACGGCTACCTTGTCTCGGTCACCAACCCGGAAACCGGTGTGACTACCTATGGCCGAGATATCGCCGGCAACATGACCACGCGTGCCGTGGGCGCTTCCGGCGTTACCCGCTACGCCTACGATGGCCAGAATCGTCTTACCTCGGTGACCTACCCAGGCACCACGCCCGCGGTGACCAAAACCTATAACAAGAACGGCAAGCTGCTGACCAGCAACGCAGCCGGTGGCAACCGCAGCTTCGCCTACGATGCGGCTGGCAACCTGATCCAGGAGACCCTCGCACTCGACGGCAAAAGCTTCACCGCCAAGTACGCCTACAACGGTCTGGACCAGCTCAGTAGCGTGACCTACCCGCAGTCTGGTCGGGTGGTAACCTACGCCCCGGACGCCCTGGGCCGCCCCACCACCGTCAGCGGTTATGTCAACAACGTCAAATACTGGCCGAGCGGGCTGATCCAGCAGATCACCTATGCCAACGGCACGGTGAGCAACTACGGGCAGAACCCGCGCCTGTGGCCAGCGACGTTCAACACCCAGAAAACCGGGGGTAGCCTGTATCTCAACAGCAGCTACACCTACGACGGCACCGGCAACCTGGCGACTATCCGTGATACCGCCAACAGCGCCTTCAATCGCACCCTGGGCTACGACAACATCAACCGCCTGACCAGCGTCGCAGGGTTCTGGGGCGAAGGCAGCATTGCCTACAGTGGCGGCGGCAACATCCTCAAACAGACGCTCGGCCAGTCCACCCTCAACTACAGCTACGACGCACAGAACCGCCTGAGTGCCGTCAGCGGCCTGCGCGCCAACAGCTATGGCTACGACGCCTACGGCAACATCAACAGCAGCCAGGGCAATACCTACACCTACAACGGCGTGCCGAACCTGGTGTGCATCAACTGCAGCAACCCGGCAGGCAAGATCGAGTACCGCTATGACGGCCTCGACCACCGCAGCAGCGTAACCAGGGCGGGCGCCGCTCTGTATGAAATGCACGACTCCAAAGGCCGGCAACTGATCGAACTGAACGGCAGCACACTCACCGAGTATTTCTACCTGGGTGACAAACGCATTGCACAGGAGGTCACCCCATGAGCCTGCGCACAGGAGCAACCCGCATGGATGCGTTGAAAAAAATCGGCAAGCAACTTGGCGTGGCGCTGCTCACGCTGAGCATGACCAACATGGCCATCGCAGGTACTGCCACCTACTTCCATAACGACATTTCAGGCACGCCACTGGCCGCCACCGATGCCGCCGGCAACCTGCTGTGGACGGAGAACTACAAGCCTTACGGTGAGAAGCTGACCAAGTCCCCGGCCAGTGCCGGCAACAGGATCGGTTTTCATGGAAAGGCGTACGACGACGGATCGGGGCTGTCGTACATGGGCGCACGCTACTATGACCCGGCACTGGGGCGGTTCATGGGTGTCGATCCGGTCGGCTTCCAGGAAGACAACCTGCACAGCTTCAATCGCTATACCTACACCAACAACAATCCGTACAAGTACGTCGACCCGGACGGCAACTATGCCTTCCTCATCCAACCGATGATCTACCTGGTCACTGCGCTGGCCGCTGCGGTGACCATCGATACAGTGATGAAAGGGGGGGCTCAACCGGGTGCCAACGGCTTCAACGCAGGCGGTATGGCGTATCCCGGCAGCAATATCGACAGCACAACGCAACCGCAGAGCGGGCGGGTCCACAACGAAAAAACCGACACACCCGACCGTTCCAGACAAAGTACCTCTCGGCCAAACGAAGGCTCACCTAACAGTGACTTCTGGCCGGGCAAACGCGAAGACGGCTCAACGGCTGACGGGCGCCGTTTTGGCAAGGATGGTCGCCCTGAAGTCGATTATGATCACAGTCACGGTAATCACGTAGGTACCAATGGGCAACCGTTAGGCGACCATGCTCACAACTGGGACAGTAAACCCGATGGATCAATCAGGAGAGGCCCGCCATGCCAGTACTGCCAACTCAAGTGAATCTCGATGACTGGACCACGCTGGACTCCGAAGAGGCCGTGAACCAGTTGATCAACACGTTTGGCGGCTTCAGCGATTGCATCCTGACCCGACATGAAAGCTGGGGCGAGTGTCACGTCGATGACGATTTGTGCATTGTCTACCCGCCGCCAGCGTTCGCCGCCGACCAGAAACTGCGGGCCACCTTTGAACGTCAGTCAGCACATGTCAAATCCGTTGAGCTGCTTTTCCTCGGTTTGAAGTGCCTTCAGGTCATCGCCAGAGACGCACATCGTGATGGCATCATCAATACGGTAAGGATCGAGCGTCTGGAAGATGGCGACCTGTCGTTTGTTGCCTCTGCACAGGAAAACGCTGAAGGTATTTTCTCTGCCACGGCGCGTTCCATTCTCTGGCGCGAAGCCTGAACCTTAACGCCCTTCGCGCCCGTCACCGGCTTTGCCGGTGACGGGCGCTCCTCAACTCCCCTCCCCCAACGGCTGCATCAACTGCAACTGCTGGCGATACTCATCGGTGATCTGCCGCGCACTGCTGCCGTCGGACACCACCTTGGGCGTGATCCCTTGACGGTCATCACCGTGCACTAGCAGCTCCTCGAGCAGGGATATCAGAAGCCCCCGTTAATGAGGTGCAGCTACCGTGGGGAGCGTATAAAACCCCGAACGATTTAACCTACACTCCAAGTGGTTACTGATGAAAAATAAAAGTACGATTTTTGAACATCTAACCTCAAGTCGAAACATGCTGCTAAATGGCAGACCTAACGTGCATGTCGAGCCCTGCTTGAAACTAGCACTGAGCGCACTGAGTGAAGTCGAATTGCCTTATATCCGTGCCATTCTGGAAACCTGTCTCGCAGAGGTCTTGCTTCAAATTGAACGAACCGACTTCCGCAGTGCGGGGTTGATACTGAATCTGATACATAACTTACCGCACGACCAAGCCAGCGAAGAACGGTGGGACATAGATTATTTTCTGGGCAGCGAGCTCTGTGGTTTTCTGGAACATTTCAATGAAATAAATTCGTCGAGAAAAATCACGTTATGCGTAATGAAAAACATTGGAGTTCAACATACTGATCGCCACTGACACGCCTCTGAACAAATCCTAGCGTGAGAAAACAGATTAAAAAACGCCAACTGATTACAATTACGACCGGGCAGAGGCCGCGTCAAAGGGCGAATCGGTTGCACAACTCATCCCAGTCAATGTACCGGCCAGCCCTGTGATGGCCGAACGCCTCATGCGCCGACTGACCTTTCTTGAGGAGTCCATCTTGTGCAACTTCAGGGACGATCTTAAACAGTAGAGTCCCCATCGTCCGTCAAACTGCCCGGAGCCTGCTGGGTCGAGCACCGGGCAAGTCGGCATTCAAAGGGCGAGCGACTGATCCACTGAACCGACCTTTTTGACGGCGGGCTTGCGGAACACGAACAGCAAGCCCACCACGATCAGCCCCCTACCCACCATCGGCGCTTTTTTGTGTCCGTGGTTTCGTTTTATGGTGGCTGCGTGGGGGAGATATTCGGGTCTGCCGGGTTCCTTTTGCCCCGGTCTTGCAGACCCCCACGTAGCCGCCACCCTATCAACTGCAGTAACGCGTTGATCGAATCGGTACTTGATGGCATGGAGGCGAAAGCGGCAAGCGACTAACGGCGTAATGCCCGGGCCGCAGACGCGGCCCACAGGTGGTACGCCCGCGCCTTAACGGGAGCCTACGTTGGCATGAGCGAAGCCGTTAATCCCGATGTGTTCCATTTCAGTCACATAACATCTAAAAGGAAAACATTCCCAACGCTTCGAATAATCCTTATGAATAAGGATTTTTATTGACTCGCATTCGTCTGCCACTATTATTTTTGCCTTGGCACTTAACGTCGTGTGGTGCACGTCCGTGTAATGAGAGAGGCGACAATGGCATACCCAAGCACCTTGGACTTCCTGGAAAGCTTCGGCATTGAGCCTACCGAAGTAGACTCAAGCATCGCAATGTCCCGCTACTTGGTAAAGTCCGGAACCTCCGGGGTGGTGTTCGATTTTTCTTTCAGCGAAATCATGAACTCGTTTCAGGTATCCATGTGCCTGGGCAACCAGGTGCTAGCAACCCTTTCATCCGAAGGCGTGGAAACCATAGATATCTTTCACGACCCGCAGGCTGATGGCATTCGAATACGCTTCAATATTGACAACTCATTGGCGCACGCCAGGCTGACACTGTCGCCTGACATCAACTTGCACTGGTCGATACTGTGCAACACTTGATCGCTTCAAACCTCAAATGAAATCCCCGTACGTTCTGACAAACAGTCGACTCAACACGGCATCAACCTGCACACATGATAAAAAACTTCATTATTTCCTCGTCAGTAAACCTTAAGTTTGACGGACAGGAACCCGACCTGCACAACTGCTACCGTGTTCAAACGATCACACACTGCAGTCAGACCAGAACGCTCGAGATCATATTTTCACAAACGTATCCACCGAACGCACCCACTACGCTGATCACACTCGAATTCAGCAACATTACGACCGTGAGCGTGTCCGAAAACATATTCAATCTGAGAGAACCCTACCTGGAGGAGATGGGGTATAAAAACCCTGATGACACTGACCTCGACTGGTTAATCGAACAGCGAAAATCCGCGCCTGAAGACCACTTGATATTACGATTCTGCGATGACGAATACATTCGTATCTATTGCGATCGCGCCACGGCGACAACAACACAAAAGCCAGAATCAATTCTGAAACTTTGAATCCGCCTTGGTCGACTTCGCTGGCACACCACCGCGACATTGAACGGGAACGTACACAGCGACAGCGTCCTCTTCAGAGAACAGGCATATGCACAAAAGCATCAGGCACCAGATACTGGTTATATTTCTTTCATTCTCACTCATCGGTATAGCGAGCGCCTTTCAAGTCAACGAAATCACCCTCGACGAAAAAGTAGCGCGTTCGGAACTCGTCATCATCGGCGATGTTATCAGTACCCTCAGACACACTGGCGACTTCGGTTACGATGTAGCCGTGATCACGCCGTTCACTGTTCTCAAAGGCACCGTGAGCAGTGACATCAGGGTAGCCTTCAACGGGACCCTTTCAGAGTCTCGACCCCGGTGCTGTGAAAAAGGAGGGCGCTACTTGTTCTTCATCGCAAAAAACCCAAGCGGCGACTACTTTTCCATCAATGGACCTTATGGCATATTCCGAATTGATCGAGCAAACAGCCCCGCAACACCGTGAATGCAATATGTCACATCTTCAACGTCGAACCGTGAAGCAAACTTGAACATGCCACTGTTCAATTATGACGACATCGTCAAACCCACCCACACAGCCCCCTCCTCTGCCCGCCCGGGCAGCAAGGCATGGGTTGTCGGTATATACGAGGTACGTCACGGCGACTTTCTGAAAAAGTTTCCAGACGGCGTGGTGTATACCATCGAATTTGAAGGTATGCGATCCATAAACCCC